>NHCZ02000037.1 GCA_002167345.2 bacterium TMED46
AGTAAATAAGGGAAAATAGAACATGATCACATAAGGTGATTCTTTTAGATTTGATGCCATACGGACCATTACATATGCAAGGCCTGTCAAAAATGAACCTATTATTGCAATAGTTAAATCGGTGGTATGAAATACTGAATCATGATAAACAAATGGCAGATCTAAAATTATATAGACACCTACGAAACCTAGTGGAATGGCTAGATACAGAACTTTCCCAATATTTTCGGAAATAAGGGTCGATGCCAATAAAGCGGTAAAGATCGGATATAGATATTGAATTACTGTTGCCTCTGGTAATGAAAATCGTTGAATCGATTCAAAGACTAGGAATAATGCCACAGTTCCCACAAAACCTCTTATGGCTAATATTTTTTTATTATTACCCCATAAATAAACATTATTTCGTTTAATAAGAATGTAAGAAAAAATGAGTGTGATCACCCCTCTCATGAACACGATCTGTATCGTTTCCATATGCTGACCAGCAATTTTTACAAAGACGGTCATAAGGCAAAAAAATAAGGCACTCAGTAGGATATATATATAACCCATTACTATGCTAATGTCTTTGGGTCAATGACCACTACCATGAAGGCCATCCGCCAAAAGGGGTTGTGGCTAAAGCAAATATCCCATAACCACTAATCAATTTTTTTTCCAATGGCGATTCTCCATCCTCTAAAAAGTCAACTTTGTCGTATGAAAATGGTATGAAAGGTATTCCAATCCACATCTTACTCTTTTTATACTTTTTCCCTCTATTCCCATATAAATAACCAGAACCATATCCAGCTACACCAATGATAGCAATCTGTAAATCATTGTAAAAATATAATCTCTTAATTTTTGTTTTTGTATATAATCTTGCACCTAGAGTTATCCCTGGGTATATCAATTCCATTAAATAGTTAGATTCATTTCCAATTAGGTCTGAGATACCTGCGCCGATGGTAAGTTGTGTAGAGAAAAATAATCTTCTATCACCAGTAAATCCTATCTGAACTCCCGGGCTGTAGTAAAATTCTGATCTAAGACAGGATGTTATTATCAGTACAAGAACGCTTTTATAGATCATTTTATTAATATTATCATGCTAATCATATTCATTGAATCTAATGAACAGCGAATGACAACAAAATGACTACTTACTTTTCCTTACGAAGTATGCCCTTACGCTATTGAAACCAAGCCAGTTAAAAAGAAGATCGAATAATTTATTCAGCCAACTTTCACGTGCCCAATCATTAGGCAAATACAATTCTAAAATTTCCCATCCAATTGATATTGACCACATGTGTACAGTTTTTATCATTGGGAGTAAAGAAAGAATTCCGTATTCTACAAAATGGATCAAACTGTAATGATTAATAGGGTTTGAGAGAATGTGAACTGGGTCATGATATTGAAGTGATCCAATACTTGACTGTGAAAAGATTGTGATAAAAGTAATCTGCAACATAAACCGCTGAAAATTAAATAAAGTATATTATGTTAATAGTGAAAATAAAAAGGGCTCTAAAATTAATGAGCCCTTTTTATAACAATAAAA
This sequence comes from bacterium TMED46, assembly GCA_002167345.2. Classification (GTDB taxonomy): domain Bacteria; phylum Fidelibacterota; class Marinisomatia; order Marinisomatales; family UBA1611; genus CACEUX01. Next base: position 1,553 of record NHCZ02000037.1, read on the forward strand.
TTAATATATAGTAATGTACTACTTTAATAAAACCATCTTTTTATTTAGTATATGATTATTTATGTGAAAAGAATAGATGTAGACCCCAGCGCTAACTGTCTGTGCTTTATCATCTTTTGCATCCCATTGGACTGAATAATTTCCAACTTTATGATAACCAGAAACCAATTTTTTAACCATCCTTCCTGAGATATCAAGAATATGAACATCTACACTAGCGCCTTCAAATAAATCGTAACTTATATTTGTAGTAGGATTAAAAGGGTTTGGATAATTTTGATGCAAAGCTAACCTCTTTGGCAATAATAGATTTTCATCATTTCTAAGTGTAATGCAGTCTCCGTTAGCAGTTCCTGGCGTAGGTTCAGTGTAACAACCAAAACCATTCGCATCAAAACTCTGAGATAATTCTATTCCATCTGATTCTTGTAACTCCTCTAGTGTGACTATTAAAATGTTATTACCTGGATCAGCAAAAACTATAATGTCCCCACTATCACTCAGAGCAGATGTAAAACTACTATCTTGATTCTCATATCCAACCCAGTATCCACCAGCAGGGACAATCACTGCTCCAAAGGTAAGATCTTCAAGGTCCTCTGAATTATCCAATCGAAATCCTTCTAGTGAGCAGTCACTGCCGCCTGAATTATACAGTTCAATATAATCCTCAGAATCTCCAGATGCATGAGCCTCACTCACATACACAACTCCTAAATCACAAGGCATGTCCATGACCGTAGCGTTACTTAACCCAGGTGTTGGATTCATATATACCCAATCTCCAATGCCATCCTCTTCTCGCGCGTAGGCCATATCAGGAGCTTGGACAGAATATGCCATAATATCTATTACAGTGGTAGTATCTTGAGTATAAAGGCCTAATTCACCTCCTGTATTAGATAGCAAGGCATCTAAATGTAGTATTCCCTGTGATGGTGAACCATCACTCCATATTAGTAAAAATTCTCCAGGCGCAATATTTGTAGAATCACTTCCTATTTGTATTTGAGCATAGCTATCATGGTCACTTGCATCATTTGTTAGAAAAAATCCTGCAACATCTACTGTGTCACTACCAGAATTATATAATTCAATGTAATGATCGTTTTCCCCATGGTCATCATAGCAACATCCATTATTTGATGCCAATATCTCATTGATTGCTATAGAGGGACGATCGAACAGAGGTGCTATTTGATATCGGATAGCTGCCTGTAAGGCTTGGCTATCTCCATCTGAGTGTGTACCAACAACTAGATCATAATCTGGAAACACTGATATCAATTGTCCTCCAGCTCCACTTGCCTGATATGATAAACCTATTTGAGGTAACCACCACAAATAACCATAACCATAATTCCCCCAATTTGTGTCCACCTGCGGTGAGGTTGCTCTTTCTATCCATTCAGTGGAAAGTACTTGTTCATTCCCTGAAAAACCATCCTGTATGTAGAGTTGACCTAGCTTTACCATGTCTCTAAGATTTAACTGCAATCCATAGGATCCATTATTTATATCTAAATAACCATCACTCCATGGTGGGTCTTCAATTCCTAGAAAAGGAAATAGATATGTACTTGCAAATTCATGGGGTGTTTGACCCGTACCATAGTATAAGGCATGAGCATTCAAGTGACATGCATTATTGTTATAAAAAAACGCTCCAGGACCATTAGCCTCGCCTGATAAAATTTCTTCCGTTGAATTACTTAAAAATCCCCAATCTTCTTGATAGCCAGATGACATCCCTAAGAGATGATGTAATTTAATGCTCTCCACATAATAAATATCATAATCAGGGAAAAAGTTAGATGCTGAAGAATCTGGATCATCCATCATTCCCATATCAACAGCTTGCCCCACTAGCGTTGAGATAAAACTTTTTGTGACAGACCAGATATTATAAACGTCATCCACTGAGCTGCCATTATAATAATTCTCTAAAACCACCTGACCTTTATAGATTACAATAATTCCTTTTACTGTAGACAAAACTGCTACCTCATCTTCGATTGTATTCTCTAGTTCAGTTAAAAATGGAATATTATTGTTAGTTGTCCATTCCAGACTCAGATCAGTAGACTGAGAGAGTACTGGTGTATATAGAATAACAACAGAAACCAACAAATATATATTCAATTTAGAACAGGAATATCTCAAAATTTATCTCCTTTAAAATTTTAGATAATTTTACAAAAGAAAATAGTTTTATCTCCGAGTTCCAATGCGTAACCCTAATAATTATTTATATAACTAATCAACCATTAAATCATGATAAGAGTCTAAAAACCAGTAAAAATGACTTAAAATTTTTAAGTTATTCTAAATATTCAATCTCTTTTGACCGTATCTGGGTTAAATGCAGGCATACAGACGGCTATATATTTTGTAGTTTTTTTTGGTGTGCTATAACGTATCCATTCACCAGCATGGGTGATAATCGCCTGGCCAGATGATACAAATATAGTTTCGTTTTCCGTCTCAACCTGTAGTTCCCCCTCCAGGACAATGGTATATTCATCAAAATCAGGTTTTTGACCAGGCTCTATCCAGCCCTGGGGTGAATTCATTTCCGCTATGCTCACGTCACTTGTGTTAGAATTGACAAGACCAATAAACTCCTTTATGACCTTTGGTTTATTGCCAACTGGCTCTATAATTGTAGGATTATTTATAATTTTTGGCATTATTGTTCCATTATTTCGTCACAATTTTCTTTTTCACAATTTTTCAATTGAATGATCTTACCATTTTTGTAAAGCATTTCAGCATATTTATTACCATCTTTCTTCCATTCCGTCCAAAAACCATGCCTAACTGAATTCACATAACTACCTTTCGACTTTTTATTTCCATTTTCCCACCATCTGGTCCAAGTACCATTTTTTCCTTTATGATCAATTATACCTACAAATTCACTATGGTTTGATCTATCATGACCAAAGTATCTATAAACTTCTCCAATGACAGGTTCATTTGTTATAGGCCTGAAGTATGCACCATTCTTTTCTACTAAATGATTTATAAAAAATATCTCTTGATCTGAAGAAATGCATATTGCAATTAGAGCCATTGCTTTAATAATGGTTCTGATCATTTATTTCTATTTTTCCACATAACAAAAAATAGACCAGCAGGGACCGCAATAAAGGCCGCAACTAATAAAAATAAGTCGAATTGCACCACATAATTTATAGGCACAAACAGAAAGAAAATAACATACTAATTCAAACATATGGCTTTATAATATTTATCTATGCTTTCGAGAGTTTTTTTAATTAAACAAGGTCAGTGTTGTGGTAATGGATGTCTAATGTGCCCATATACTGAAAAACACAGTGGCAATAGCAATCAGGTCAGAAAAGAGGTTATTATTGACCTGGAGGATTGGGAAAAGGAAGAACTAAAAATAATAGATGAATCAAAAACCAAATAATCCTAACTACTGATCAATGATTAGATGAATAGTTAGGATTATTATTCTTGTGGTCTTACGTTGGTTTGAAACCTATTTCTGCTTACGGTATTGTTTCCAGTGATCTTTAGGTTTCTTCTCACCGAGNATAAATTTCTCGAGTGAACTCAGTGTTTTTAAGAAAGACATACTATGCTCCTCTATTACTGCACTAAATATACCAATATTTAGTTTTATTAAAAAATCAACCATAAGTCTATTTTAATAGTATCATCTTCCTGGTTTGTANCAAACCATCCACCTCTATGCTGTATAAATAAACACCTGCTGATACTGGCTGCCCATTTTGATTCGTAGCATTCCATTTAACAGATCTATGACCAGCACTTTGATCTTCCTTAAGAAGGTTTGTTACCAGATTTCCATTCATATCATAGATACTTACTTTAACCATCACATCCTTTGAAAGGTCATAACTGAGAGTCGTGACCGGATTAAAAGGATTTGGGTAATTTTGATGTAGGGTCATTATTCTNGGTAATAATGGATCTATACCATTTCCAAGTGTGATACAATCTCCATTAGCAGCTCCTGGTGTTGGGTTCGTATAGCAACCAACGCCATTAGCATCGAAACTCTGAGATAACTCAACTCCATCCAGTTCTTGTGACTCCCCTAAGGACACTATTAAGCTGTTATTATCAGGGTCGGCAAATACTATGATATCTCCATCAGCACTCAGGCCTGATGAAAAGCTACTATCTTGATCCTCATATCCGATCCAGTACCCCCCTGAAGGAATGATCACTGCTCCAAAGGTAAGATCTTCTAGATCCTCTGAATCATCCAATTGAAACCCTTCTAGTGAACAGTCTGTGTCTCCTGAATTATACAATTCAATATAATCCTCTGGGTCTCCAGATGTATGAGCCTCACTGACATATACAACTCCTAAATCACAGGGGTCAGTTAAAATAGCGGTTTCAAAAGCTCCTTCATCTATCCACTGCGCAATAAGCTCAATTTCTTCGGTACTAAGGTCATCACTATTTCCAGGAGGCATNTCTCCACTGCTTATTTCCTGCCAAAGGATACTTGATGCGTAATCACCTGGTATCACCACAGCTCCACTATGGCTACCAACCATTAGACTATCATAATTAACAAGGTCGAGACCACCATAATAAGCTCCACCATTAATATGGCAACTAATACAATTATCATTAAATATNCTCTGCACTTCCGTGTAATAGTCTACCTGTGCAAACAATGGACCTATTGCGAGAGTTAAATAAATTATTGATTGCTTCATAGTATCCCTCTTGGTTTCCAATCAAATCTACGTATTATTTTTGTAATTAAATTAGGCTATNGATAAAACTGATTTACNCAATGATATNTATATAAAGACCCCTAACNTTCATTCGACTGCATTTATTGCAGATGGCGCGAAAGTTATTGGAGACGTAATACTTAATANAAATTCCTCTATATGGTATAATACTGTTNTGAGAGCTGATATTAATAGCATTGTCATAGGTGANAGATCAAATATTCAAGATAANTCAGTTATTCACCTTGAAAATGACCAAGGTGTNATTGTAGGNAATGATGTAACCGTAGGGCATAATGTTATTTTACATGGATGTAAAGTCGGTGATGGCGTGCTTGTAGGCATGGGAGCTGTCATAATGAATGGTGTAGATATTGGCAAAGGTTCTGTAATAGCTGCTGGTGCAGTTATCAAGCAGAATATGGTCATTCCTAAANATAGTTTAGTTGTGGGTGTTCCAGGTAAAATCGTTAAAGAACATTCAATCGANGTATATGATCAAAATGTTAAATGGGCAGAAAAATATGTCAAACTAGCNAANATTCATCGTCAACATAATCAGTAACTATTCTTCATAGTTTAATTCGCTATCCGTCTTAATTATAGTTCCACCCCACGTCCCAATAATAAAACCATCATCAGAAGTTCTGTTAATATCAAAACCACCCAGACCATTTGCATAGATATTAACNGTCTCCTCNNANGGACCCCACTTGTGAATCCAGGTCCCGTTGTTCTTATGTTCTGCNGTCCATGCAATACCCCCANTTGATGTTGTTGTTATTGAAAAATAGGGAATNCGTTCAATAAAGTTTAAACCTGGCCAAGAATTCTCTTCTAATAGGTTNCCATCATCATCTATCTTCATGTAAAGAACTTTTGCAACAGAGCCACAGGATNAAACATCATAATTATGATCACATTTATCACCGATCAAAGCAAATCCACCTTCTTCTAGACTAACAATATCATCTGCTTTTTCCATGTAGGGACCACCAAATGTCTTTTCCCATATTAATGCACCATTNTTTTTCACTTTTACTACCCAGAAATCCTTATAATACATAAAATTAAATGCGCAGTCATAGTTTTGATTGCCATGACTTTTCTCNCCAGCNATCATTAACATCCCATCAGGAGCCTCTATGATAGAACGGAAGATATCATCTTCGCATTCACTNCCAAACCANCTTCTATTCAANACACTTCCGGTTGANCTAAACTTTACAAATTGTGCTTGCCCAGCCCCCGGTCCACCTACTGCATAATATGATCCATTACTATGCTCTATAGCATCNTCATAGNAAGGGTATCCNCCCACAGNATGGCTCTCATTTTTCCACTCTTCTATACCATTAGAATCAGCTTTAACAATACCCTCCCAACTGCAATAGAGATANCCTCCATCACTAGTCTGTATTACTGANCTTGTATAGCCAAAATCNCCAAGAGAATAAGTATTTTGCCATTCTTCTTCNCCATAACNNTCAAGTTTTAATAACCACGCCTGNCCACCTAACCCTCCTGCTANTATATAACCACCATCATTTGTCTGNNTAACTGAAGACTTTATNTTTTCAATGTATTTCTCAAATGTTATAATGGGGTCTTGCTCAGATTCTGTTGTAGAGCTATTTGTACCCTCATCACACCCCGAAAAAAGTATGATGCAATTGATCAAACATAATAATAGAACTTTAGGCATTACAAAAATTAATTAAACTTCAAACATTTACAATATTATCATCTCGAGTGCCAGTATGCTAAACCGATAAATACAAATTGAAAGGGAAGTCTACCCCATGCGATCATGGGCGTTGTATCCATTGCTACACCATTTGTTAAAGCCAGATATATGTTAGCAGGATATACTGCAATTAATAATAAGATCAAACCCAAGCCTGCAACATAACGTTTGGATGGAAAAAGTAATAATGCACCAAAAATCATTTCAAATATTCCACTTAGGTATACCAATTCAATTTTAAGGGGCAATACAGGAGGCACTATCCTCACATACCACTCTGGACGCAAAAAATGATCTATGCCCACCAAAATATAGAATAAACTCATTATAAAGATTGTTATGGTCTTTATGTAATCCATTTTAATTATACCAAACCCCTACACCCTTCTTACGTAATTCTTTACCCACCATTGCTTCAATTTCTTCAGCATCTTTTCTGGATGGTATAGGGTTATATTTTTCATATAGATCCGGCCTCAACCTTATCCCATAAACTTTTGCATATTTATTTGATTTATAACCTTCCTTATGTTGTTCGAACCTTAACTCTGGTTTCCTTGATGATTGACCTACATAAACACATCCGTTGCCTTTGATATATCTTGGGTTTTTCTGGCGAAACTTCTGATGGTCTGCGACAATAGGGTCTAATTCAATAACATATATATAATACTTTGCCATTGACAGATCACTCTTCCTCATTTGAATCTATGAGTAGATATTCATCTTTCTTTCGAATTTGGCGATGCTGTTTCGCCTCAAAGATGATCTTATTTGCCATAGCTTCCGCTACATCACCCCTTATGGAAGTGGGGGTCTCTGTATCCTTCTTTTTAAGATATATAGTTGTTATCCACCCGAAAGTGGTCATAATGCATATGATACTTACTAAATACTGTTCAATAAATAGCATTAATATTGCATTGGCACTTAAGATGACTGGGCAAATAATTTTTACAGTGTGCTTGAGCACAGATTTTTATCAAGAGAAAAGAAGATTTTTTCCAAATTGATTATTCTTAACCCTTGCCCCCTTTTCAGCATATAATTTCAAACCACCAATAACATGTTTTAGATAGTTAGATAATAAGGGTTTAGTTATCAAAAAAAATGGTAACAAGTTAAATAGTTTATGCCCCTGATTAAATAAATAGGGGGAGATTATTATAGATATGTTGGTTTTATCATCGTTTTTTATAATTCTCCAAGAAACATGAGAGGCAGGACTTCCAGCTTGAAAAATATATAGGTCATACCCTGCCTTATCAATCCAGTTTATAAAGTTCCTTTCTAGAGTAAGGCCATTTAGATATTCAATTTTATCTACTGCCCCCTTACCTGGCCACTTAATTACACGATTACTTTTACAAAATGGATGGAAAGCTTCTAGATTAGATCTCATTGAAATGACGTCCCAAACCCTTTCAATATCACAATTAATCACTCTAGAATGTTCAATCGTCCAATTATATTGGTTATTATTAATGACCATTATTTTTTTTTAGTAGGTTCATATTTCAGGATGTTTTTAGTTACATTCTAAGCGTGCTGCAGACATTACTTCAAAAAACTCATCACTAAATTCTTCCTGCAATAAATATTTTGTTTCTTCTTTTAAGAATTCAGCTTCTTTCATGTTCTTTACTATATAATCAAAGAGACATGAACAATAATCAACTTCTGCACCACCTTCAATGCAACTAGCTATAAAATTATATGTTATTTCTGATCTATAAGGTTTAGAATTCTTTGAAAAACGTTTTTGCCATTTATGTTGACCACTAGTAATTGATGTGGTGAAAACTATAGCAGTTATGATCAATAATGTTTTTTTCATATATGACTCCTTCATTAAATCTAAACATCATCATTAATTTAACCTAATTGGCCTAAAATTCTCTTTCCATGATATTCAGTCCCTCCGATGGAATTATGAACCATATCAAAATTAATATCTGTAATACCTCCAGCGGAAATGATATTAAAACGTGAAGAAAACTCTGTGATTATTTGCTTTATTGTATCCTTACCATTGAATGCGGAATCTTTACCACCAGAAGTTAAAATGCTAGTGACCTCTTTTACCTTAGATAGTCTTTTTAGTTCTAGAATGATATCAATTGTATGATCTATTGCTTTATGAAATGTAACCTTCATAGGAAGTGCTTCTTTTGCTAGCAAATGGCTTAAGTCAATATCTATTTGACCATTTTTATTTAAAACTCCAAACACAACTTCTCCCACTCCAATACTCTTACAAAAATCTATTTCTGATCTCATTTTTATAATATCCTTTTTTGAATAAATAAAATTTCCATCTTTTGGACGAATCATTATTTTAACTGGAATCGTCAATGAATTGATTGTTTCTTGAATTATTGATCTGTGAGGTGTTAAACCATCAAGGTCAAGCCTACTGCATAGCTCAACCCGATCTGCATTTTTCAATTCAGCAGCCTTAGCTTCCTTAATTGATTCAACACACGCTTCTTTAATAATATTCATTTAAAAAAATAATTATTGATACCATAATGCATGTTCTAATAAAAGTTCATCATAAAACTTAATCCAGGCGAAGGTCTGTCAAATGAACCTGTAATAGATGGTGCTAAGGAAAAGGATATACTCTTTTTACTTTTTCCAATATTAGTTAAAAGATTATCATTTTTGGATACTGTCTTGAAGGTGAAATACCAGCCTGCGTTTAATGCGGCTAAATTTAATAGAATTGACGTGTCATTGAATTCTTCATCTAATGCTATTCCAATACCTCCACGAATAAGAAATGCTGCTCCTGACCCTAATGCGATAATCCTTGCACTTCCTCTATCAAGGTCAATATCCGTAATCATTTTATCCGCTAAATATCCAGCTCCACTTGCCTGATATGATAAACCTATTTGAGGTAACCACCACAAATAACCATAACCATAATTCCCCCAATTTGTGTCCACCTGCGGTGAGGTTGCTCTTTCTATCCATTCAGTGGAAAGTACTTGTTCATTCCCTGAAAAACCATCCTGTATGTAGAGTTGACCTAGCTTTACCATGTCTCTAAGATTTAACTGCAATCCATAGGATCCATTATTTATATCTAAATAACCATCACTCCATGGTGGGTCTTCAATTCCTAGAAAAGGAAATAGATATGTACTTGCAAATTCATGGGGTGTTTGACCCGTACCATAGTATAAGGCATGAGCATTCAAGTGACATGCATTATTGTTATAAAAAAACGCTCCAGGACCATTAGCCTCGCCTGATAAAATTTCTTCCGTTGAATTACTTAAAAATCCCCAATCTTCTTGATAGCCAGATGACATCCCTAAGAGATGATGTAATTTAATGCTCTCCACATAATCAATATCATAATCAGGGAAAAAGTTAGATGCTGAAGAATCTGGATCATCCATCATTCCCATATCAACAGCTTGCCCCACTAGCGTTGAGATAAAACTTTTTGTGACAGACCAGATATTATAAACGTCATCCACTGAGCTGCCATTATAATAATTCTCTAAAACCACCTGACCTTTATAGATTACAATAATTCCTTTTACTGTAGACAAAACTGCTACCTCATCTTCGATTGTATTCTCTAGTTCAGTTAAAAATGGAATATTATTGTTAGTTGTCCATTCCAGACTCAGATCAGTAGACTGAGAGAGTACTGGTGTATATAGAATAACAACAGAAACCAACAAATATATATTCAATTTAGAACAGGAATATCTCAAAATTTATCTCCTTTAAAATTTTAGATAATTTTACAAAAGAAAATAGTTTTATCTCCGAGTTCCAATGCGTAACCCTAATAATTATTTATATAACTAATCAACCATTAAATCATGATAAGAGTCTAAAAACCAGTAAAAATGACTTAAAATTTTTAAGTTATTCTAAATATTCAATCTCTTTTGACCGTATCTGGGTTAAATGCAGGCATACAGACGGCTATATATTTTGTAGTTTTTTTTGGTGTGCTATAACGTATCCATTCACCAGCATGGGTGATAATCGCCTGGCCAGATGATACAAATATAGTTTCGTTTTCCGTCTCAACCTGTAGTTCCCCCTCCAGGACAATGGTATATTCATCAAAATCAGGTTTTTGACCAGGCTCTATCCAGCCCTGGGGTGAATTCATTTCCGCTATGCTCACGTCACTTGTGTTAGAATTGACAAGACCAATAAACTCCTTTATGACCTTTGGTTTATTGCCAACTGGCTCTATAATTGTAGGATTATTTATAATTTTTGGCATTATTGTTCCATTATTTCGTCACAATTTTCTTTTTCACAATTTTTCAATTGAATGATCTTACCATTTTTGTAAAGCATTTCAGCATATTTATTACCATCTTTCTTCCATTCCGTCCAAAAACCATGCCTAACTGAATTCACATAACTACCTTTCGACTTTTTATTTCCATTTTCCCACCATCTGGTCCAAGTACCATTTTTTCCTTTATGATCAATTATACCTACAAATTCACTATGGTTTGATCTATCATGACCAAAGTATCTATAAACTTCTCCAATGACAGGTTCATTTGTTATAGGCCTGAAGTATGCACCATTCTTTTCTACTAAATGATTTATAAAAAATATCTCTTGATCTGAAGAAATGCATATTGCAATTAGAGCCATTGCTTTAATAATGGTTCTGATCATTTATTTCTATTTTTCCACATAACAAAAAATAGACCAGCAGGGACCGCAATAAAGGCCGCAACTAATAAAAATAAGTCGAATTGCACCACATAATTTATAGGCACAAACAGAAAGAAAATAACATACTAATTCAAACANATGGCTTTATAATATTTATCTATGCTTTCGAGAGTTTTTTTAATTAAACAAGGTCAGTGTTGTGGTAATGGATGNCTNATGTGNCCATATACTGAAAAACACAGTGGCAANAGCAATCAGGTCAGAAAAGAGGTTATNATTGANCTNGANGATTGGGAAAAGGAAGAACTAAAAATAATAGATGAATCAAAAACCAAATAATCCTAACTACTGATCAATGATTAGATGAATAGTTAGGATTATTATTCTTGTGGTCTTACGTTGGTTTGAAACCTATTTCTGCTTACGGTANTNTTTCCAGTGATCTTTACGTTTCTTCTCACCGAGAATGAATTTCTCGAATGAGCTCAGTGTTTTTAAGAAAGACATAATATGCTCCTTTATTACTGTATTAAATATACCAATATTTAGTTTTATTAAAAAATCAACCATAAGTCTATTTTAATAGTATCATCTTCCTGGTTTGTATCAAACCATCCACCTCTATGCTGTATAAATAAACACCTGCTGATACTGGCTGCCCATTTTGATTCGTAGCATTCCATTTAACAGATCTATGACCAGCACTTTGATCTTCCTTAAGAAGGTTTGTTACCAGATTTCCATTCATATCATAGATACTTACTTTAACCATCACATCCTTTGAAAGGTCATAACTGAGAGTCGTGACCGGATTAAAAGGATTTGGGTAATTTTGATGTAGGGTCATTATTCTGGGTAATAATGGATCTATACCATTTCCAAGTGTGATACAATCTCCATTAGCAGCTCCTGGTGTTGGGTTCGTATAGCAACCAACGCCATTAGCATCGAAACTCTGAGATAACTCAACTCCATCCAGTTCTTGTGACTCCCCTAAGGTCACTATTAAGCTGTTATTATCAGGGTCGGCAAATACTATGATATCTCCATCAGCACTCAGGCCTGATGAAAAGCTACTATCTTGATCCTCATATCCGATCCAGTACCCACCAGCAGGGATAATCAATGCTCCAAAGGTAAGATCTTCAAGATTCTCTGANTCATCCAATTGAAACCCTTCTAGTGAACAGTCTGTNTCTCCTGANTTATNNAATTCAATATAATCCTCTGGGTCTCCNGATGTATGAGCCTCACTNACATATACNACTCCTAANTCACAGGGGTCAGTANTAGGNTTTAATAGATCAATGATAGTATCCTCNAGATTATCTGGGACACCACTTGTTATATTTTGATGGAATACGAGATTACCATTCATATCNATTANAAAAAGATCTCTTTGGGAAGCATTCCAGTCTGACCAAACATTAAACGGGGATCCATCTGCGCACACTGCTGCATCATTATTATCTGTCCAATTATTTACGTACCCTATNTGAGTATCCTTACCGATTCCAACCAACTCAACAGGGATATCTTGTTCTTTCAGATTATTATAAAGGTCATTTAACTGCCCGAACCGGGCTGTACATGTGCCTCACGTAAAGTGTCCAAAATAATGCATGGTGATCTTACCACTGAAGAATGTAGCCCCAACATTATTCCCATAATATTCTGAACTAGGATTCAAATCTTCCAGTGAATAATCATATTGCCCCATTGCAGCTGATATAATTAATAGAATTGTTATTTTGTTCATGGAATATTATATGACGAAAACCCGGTAAAAATAAAAACCATAATTAAGAAAAATTTGGATAAAGTTTTTGATTTCTAAATAAAGCTGGGCTTGGCGTGAGTGTGATATATATCACACTTTTTATATTTCTTCAATATCGATACATTTTTTTACCCATCTCTCATTCTTCACCTTCTTGAATACGAAATAATCGATTGTACACTTAGCTTTAGCTTCTACTTTTTCAGTTTCAAACTGTCTACTGTTGGGCTCCATTATCAACACAAATTTATCAAATGGCCTTGCTGCATATTGCGATACACTCGCCATAGCTGATAAAGCATATTGCATTTGATTCTCATATCGATTTCGATTTACCTCAATATTTAAATGAAGGACTTTTTTATTNTCTTCTGCATAGACCCTTGTACGTGTTATCTTCGGTGAGTTGTGATCTCTGGCAAAATATTTTGGAATCATCGTTGCGACCTGCCTGTCAGAGAACTTTGTTTTAGCCTCACATATATTTGACAACTGCAACAGGATGAAGATAACAAAAGCTAATTTATTTGCTTGCATGTTTACCTGCTAATTCTTAATTGGAAATTAAAGAAATAGCTTATAAATAATCAGATAATGTCAGTATATCAAAAATATCCGTTTGCTGATCAAAATTAAAATCCCCTACAGCCTCAATATCGTTTGCATTCATTATCGATACTACCAACATGATCAGATCTGATTGATCGATCTCACCATCACCATTTACATCATATGCAGGGAGATTTCCGCACTCTAGTGTTGAAATGAACTGTGAAGCATTAGACGGGGTCAAAAGGAGTGAATCACAATAAGAGAGTTCCTCCATCAAATGATATCTTGCCCAGAACAATGTTTTTTCTAAAACATCGCCATATGGATAGGCCGCGGAACCATGTCCACCGCTCTCTATTTCATATAAGATTTTAGTAGTTGATTCTGGCGTATTTTCATAAATGTCTTGCCCAAGCAGCCCTTCGTATGAAGGTAATTCATTTATTTCATTTTGCCCTGCAATTATAAGAGTGGGAATTCCATGATCTAAAAACTCCGGGACAAGGCAAATACAATATTCACTATCAGTACAAATATCACAATCCTCAAAAATAATGGTAGGGTTCAATGCTATGGCAGCAACAATAGAGTGGTTAGAGGTAAAATCTTCAAGGGTAAGTGCTACCTGCGATGCTCCCCCACCCATAGAGTACCCTGACACTATAAAACGACTCGTATCTACCATTCCCAGTAATGGGGAATCAGCTCTCCACTGTTCTTCTTTTATTGTCTCAATTGCATCTAATAAGCCCTCGGCTCTTTGCTGGTGTGAGTCATTGATCTCATCATTAGGACCAATCGTCATAGAAAGAAAGCCATGGGAGGCAAAAAATTCCCCCCAATCTGACATCGTTGAACTTCCACCACCCCATCCAGGAGTTAAAACAACTGAACTAAGTGGAGGTTCTGCATCAATTGGGTAGTATAAAACACCATCCATGTATTCAGGACCATTTCTTAAACCATTATTTTCATTAATAGATGAAAACTGATATGGCCCATAATCAGTATCGCCACCACCACCCCCAATCTCTTGGCATTGGCCAGCTTCTTCATTCCATTCACAATATTCGGCCCACTGTAAACATTCTGTAGAATCAAGATCTGAGCATTCCGCGTATAAGTTATTAAATAAAAAAATTGTACTAAAAGTTAAAAGGTATGTTCTCATAGTAAAATTTACGATTCACATCCATATCATACTCAATCAATAATGTAAGGATTTTTAGAAGTTTTTGTTAAATAAATACACTCATTTTTGATATGATATAACATATTCTACAAATTATTTAAAATATCTTCACTATATGACCAAAGTTTTTCCTGATATATTTCTGAATGAGATACTTTTGAAGATCGAACAGATCTTGATTTATCAAAATATTTACCACTCATATTTTTAACCTCATCTGATGAAGCTAGATAAACATTTGTACTAGCTCCTTTAACAACGTTAATAGCTATCAACCTTTTTCCAATGCTTAATATATTTTTACCTAAACCAGTATTATTATCGCCAAAACGAGTATCAACAAAACCGGGATGAAGGGCATTAAATGTTATTCCAGTTTCCTTGAACCTTTTGTGAATTTCATATGTGAAAAGAATATTCATTAATTTAGAATTACAATAAGCCGTCCAACCCTTATAGCCTTTGCTCATTTGTATGTCATTAATATCCAGCCTTGCACTAAAATGAGCAGAAGATGCTACATTGATCACCCTGCCAGGTTGATCAATTTTTATTATATCCATTAGCAAGTGTGTAAGTCTAAAATAATTAAGATGATTCAAGGCAAAGGTCATCTCCAATCCTGCTTCAGTTTGAATATATTCACTAAAATATGCTCCAGCATTATTGATCAAAATATCTAAAGAGTCGTATTTCTCTTTAAGCTCATTTGATAGACTTTCTAAACTTTTGATATTTGATAGATCAGTTTTAAAAAATTGAAGAGATTGATTGCCTGTAGCTCTTTCTATTTCATCTAATACTAAAGTGCCTTTTTGTTCATCCCTTCCAACTAAACCAATACAATATCCTAGCTTAGCTAGATCTAAGGCAGTTTGTTTACCAATGCCATCAGTTGCTCCTGTAATTATACAGTTCTTTTTCATCTGAAAATCTACCCATCATCCCACAAATGTAGGGAGTGATAATTTTTGCTTCAAAACTATTGGAGAAAACTATAATTAATAATCTATTATGCCCTACTACTTTCATTCTATCCCACCATATCCTGTAAAAACAGCACCGCCTTCTATCTTTCTCATATTCCTATTAGCTGCAGTCACCATACCATTATTAAAGTACTTAGCAAAGCTGTAAGAACCAGCTGCGCTCCATTCAACATTCCCAACTGCATCAAGTTTTGTGACTGCATAAACGGAGGCCATATAGTACCCGCCATCCGCAGTCTGGTGTAACCAGCCTTTTCCGGAGGTATAATCATCGTACCTTTTGCGCCATTGTTCATTCCCTTCTGAGTCGGTTTTAATTAATGTTGCGTATGGAGGTGGATCAGAATTACAGAAGAAGAGATATCCATTATCTGATGTAAGTATTAGATCCATAGGCTGTCTAATTTTCATTGAATCATTTGCCCAGGTTTTCCTCCAGAGCTCATCTCCTTCACTTGATATTTTCAGTAGAAATATAGATTTATTATCTAAGCTGTCCGGATCAGTGAGAGTCCCGAGAATGGCAAAGTCATCATCAACATTTACAATCGATTGTGCATACCTTAATCCTTCGTACTCTTTTTGTAAAAGAACATCGCCTGAATAATGATCTAATAACACAAACGCAGCAGAGGGGATTGTTTGTGCTATGAGTGCAAGGTCACCATACTCTGTTTCCAAGATATCATTATATCCACTCCAAGACCTTATATCCGGAAGATTTTTTGTCCAGATTAAATTTCCAGAAGTATCCATCATAACAACATTGATTATGTTATCCAATCCAGGTGCTATCACCACCAAGTCACCGATTGAAGTCTGAATGAGAGATTTACCAATATATGTTGCAGGCGGCCAGCTTAAACTAGTATTATCATCAAATTTAAGTTTTCTACGCCACTGCTCTTGCCCTTGGTTATTTAGCTTTATAATATCCCGAACGCCCGCTTTTTGATTATAACAACAACCGCCCCAATTAATAGCATCAAAGAGCCCATAGACCATATAGCCACCATCCGACAACTGCGTAATAGATGTGCCTACATCCCAAATACCATCATGCAAGTAAGTGTCCCACAATAAATCGCCTTCGTCACTTACAGCATAGGCAATTATATCAACAATATCTTTTGTATTTTCATATTCTTGATCGCATAATGGCGTAAACGAGTATATTTCATCTTCTATTTTTCCCCAACTGTGTTCTACCCTTTCATCGTCCTGATCATAAGAAATCAATATTAAGCTATCCGAAACAATATGAATAGTTCCATTACTTATGTTAACATTATCAGAAGAAAAATCTAAGACCGTATCTATTGAGGATTCTGTAATATCAAATGATTCTACCAGATAACATTCAACCGTATCATCACAAGAATCACCCAAATAATCAAAAAATGAAATCCCATTTATATCAATAGTCAAATATTGAATATCGTAACCTGAACATTCATTATCTGTGTATAGATAGGTTCCATAGTATGGCTGGATCTCAGTGTCTGGAGAAGTCACACTAGTATTGTCATCTTTAGAACATGAAATAAAAATGAATATTAGTATTATAAGGTTTTTGGTCATTCTAATTCTTTCCAACCTCCCACAAACATAGCCCCTTCATACATTAAGAGTTATACCAATCAGGTGCTAATAATTCAGGGTCTAATAATTTAGTTATTTTGAAGAAAGTCAGTCAGGATAATTAAATCAAAAATATCGGTCTGAGAATCTTGATTTATATCTGCCATACCAATTGATTCATCATCATTAAGTACAAGAGACACTAGAAACAAAATGTCAGATTCGTTTATAGTCCCATCACCATTTATATCGTAGGATGGCACTTGGTTAATAATCTTTATTGCAACTGGTCGATGATCCGAAATATTTTGGTCATATTCACTCCAACCACCATCAAGGTATTCATCAATCTTTATTGTCTGAACTTCGAGACCATTAGAACCATTGAAGATCTCATCTGTAATTAAGATATGGTCAAGATGCGACGGCCAATTGGGGAATGACCATTCAGAACTATTACCCATGGCAATGTCAAGATCAGCAAAACGATAGTTTGTGGAATCGTTTAAAATGTTTTGAAATACATTATTTGGTGGGTCTTCAGCTATATCATCATTCAGGTCACCCAGCACAATTACATTGCTATCCGGTAAATTGATATCAATATATTCTTTAAGCAGATTTATTGCTGTATATCTTCTGTTCTCCTCATCAGATGTATCATCAGTATCAAGTATACCATCACCACAGCATTTGAAATGATTATTTATAATTAAATAATTATCACCCATGAAATTCATGTCAATTACCATAGGGGAGCGAGGAAATGCATTCCAATAGGATGATGTTGTATAAATCTCATAGATATCATTGATTTCTATTGATTCTGTTTTATAAATATATGCTAACCCTGCAAACCAACTTGACTCATAATAGCCTGAATATAGGGGTAGCTCATCTAGCATTTGACTAAACATAACAGTATCATCCACTTCTTGAATGGCAAGAATATCTAAATCCATTAGGTTAATGATGTCTGAAACGTAGTCGACTGTTGTCTGATCATTTTTTGGAAACCATTCAATATTCCATGTTGCTATGTCGAGTGAGGCATCGTCACCAAAGGACAAATCTTCCAGATCCTGTGAAGATACGGTGCCTAACAACAAAAGCATTGGATAAGTGATCTTACTTGGATTCCCTTGAATCATGGTAAAGACTATTCTTTTTAAAAAAAACATTATTGTATTTTGATCATTACAGGTAAATGATCTGATATATGCCTATTGTTATTCAATCTATCATTGATATGTATATATGATAGAACTTTAACATTTCTAGTAAAAATATAGTCGATCCTTTTTTCTATAGGCAGGTCTGGGTCAAATCCATTAAATGTACCTGATGGACCCTGAAATTCTTCTCGGGATATGTTTATTGCATCGCTCATTTCAGTTTTTATTTTATCTATTGGCGGACTATCAGGAACTGAATTGAAGTCTCCCATAAGTATTACAGGTAAACCTCGGCGATTAACCCTATCAATCCTGTCTAAAATCAACTCTGATGAGCGTTCTCTTGCAATAGAACCCATATGATCAAAATGAGTATTGAAAACCCAAAATTGATCAGCGGTCTTCCTTTCTTTGAATAGTGCGTATGTGCATATCCTTTCTAGTGCAGCATCCCATCCAACAGATATGGTATCAGGGTCTTCTGAAAGCCAGAACGTAGAATCTCTTGATACAGTATAGCGAGTAGTATCAAAATATATCACACAAAATTCCCCCTGCTCTTTGCCATCATCTCTTCCAACACCCACATAGTCATAATTTGTAAGGCAACTGTCTATGTATTGTACCTGATTGAGCACCCCTTCCTGAACACCTATAATTGAAGGCGAATATTGATTAAATATATGAATGACCTTATTTTTCCGTATAAACCAACTATTTTTTAGATCCCAATTGTTATCGTACCTTATGTTATAAGACATTATGATATGGGATTGATGATAAGAATCGGATGAAATTGAAGATATGATGAATAAACCAAACAAATATTTATTGATCATTTTATTCATTTATACTAAAATTAAATCCTCTATTATTTAAACGCTCAGCAAGTACAACTCCAATTCCAGCGGCAGGTGTCAATACCCCACTAACTTTAGGAATCCTATCTTGATTTAATAAAATACTTAGAGCAGACTCTGTTATCATTTTAGCAGTTGCTGAATATCCCGGGTCGCCTTCACCAGTGACAGTAAACCTTATTTTTTTTATATTATCCATTGAACCAATTATATCCAGTTTAAAAAAGCCATTATCCCTTATCTCTTTGGAAGGCCCCTCTCCTGGCGATGGAAGAAAGAATTTTCTAAGGAACCATAACAATGGTCGAACTTTTAGAGATATTTGAATAAGCACTAATACAATAAACATAACCACCGCTTTTAAAAAACCACTTAGACCTTTTTTATATGAGGATACCTCACTGTATTTAAAATCAATTCCGTATCGATAATCGGTAATCGCATTTGTGCGCATTACTATCCTTGAATTAAACCCCGCCATGATAAAAGGACAGAGCCATCGTTGGATATCATCATCCCATTTTACACTTTTCAGAATGGGTTGCCAGGTATTGTTTTTTAAACTTTCCCTTGGATTTAAGGAAAAGGGACTCTTCAATAATTTTCGATGACCCGGATTGGAACCCATGTATTTGAAAATGCTGATCATACTGTCAATGGTCCCTCCACTAAGACCACCTCGTATTGATCGAACATATAGATTTACCACATCGCAAGGTTTATCGAATCTTTTCAAAGAATCCATTTGAAGCAAAAGAACACCTATATCTGAGGGTACGGAATCAAATCCACAACTATGAACGATACGGCAATTATTCTTTTTAGCTTTTATATCAAATACGTCAATCGATCTCCTAATAAAAGGAACTTCACCAGTGAGGTCACAGTAATGGGTACCATTCTTGACGCAGGACTCAACTAGAGCTTCACCAAATTTTAAATATGGGCCAACGGTGCTTATCACTAAACGACTAATGGATGTCATTTTGTCTAATGAATTAGTATCATGACTATCAACAACAAGCCTTGGAATTTTATTTGAATTAGAGTTTATGTACTTAAAAGAAGATCTTAATCTTTCTAACTTATTTTTATCTCTCCCTGCTATGGCCCAAGTGAATTCTTCATTTTCGACGCCATAATTTTCTATCAGATATTCAACAACCAATTTCCCTGTAAAACCAGTTGCTCCCATAATGACCAGATCATATTCTCTATTTTTCATCAATTCTTAAATCTTATGTTCCGAATGTACCCACCATCATACAAACAAAAAACCCCACGAGTGTGGGATTAGATGTAGTTTATTAAAATAAATGGATAAAATGATTTTTATTCAAAAATGTATCCAGTTTCAAAAACAAATGATCTGGGGATCCTTGGAGTAATTGGAATAGTAGGAGCCTCACTTTCAAAAATATTTTTTATAGAGAACCCAAAATATATCTGTTCACTGTAATCGTACATCATATCAAGGTCAGCATATAATTGACCGCCTATTTGCCCAGGGTTACGGAACCACGACTGCCCAGCATTGGCTGGAGCAATTGTACCTTTCCCCTCATCGGTAGCTGAAAAGAATCCGCTCACAAAGTCAAATGGAGATGTCATTTTTAAAGTTATGGTTGAAGAGAGTTTATCTAACAAACTATTATAGTTTGTGATTGCTAATGAACCTTTAAAATTTGGTGTATTACTATAAATATTGGCATATAAAAAATAATCAGCATATATACTATCACTAGGGCTCGATGTTTCAAGCGAATTTAAATAATTTGAATATTTCTTTCCTTTTTCTCTCTTATTAACAAGCCCCTGATCATTGAAATAGGAAAAATTCATGGATATTTCATAATCCTCATTTAGATGTTTCCAACCCCCTTCTAAACCAAAAAACGTTACATCAAGTGGAAGATTAGCATAGGTTAAAGCATAAGTAAAATGTGGAACGGGGTCGCTATGTACTAGGTTATCACCATAGTTAACTTGTCTTATTGCATCTAATTGTAATGGGCCTGATGATTGAACAAGATAGTTCCAAGCAGGACCTGTAACAGCAAAAGCAGTTAGCGGTCCTTTAAAATTCTTATATCTTCCGCTGTAGAAATTTACTTCAAAAAGATTATTTCCACCAATGACGCTAGTATACGCGAGTTCTAATGATTGGTGCTCTTCCAAGTCAATTGGCTCTACGTAATTACTAGTAATAAATGAATCGATCTCTGTTCCGTTATAGATGCCATCACCATTAAGATCTTTAAAATCTACAACGGTAAAACCATTTCCAGAACCCATAGCTACCGCATCTATAATAAAATCTTGAGGGTAGGGTATATTCATAAATGGATCAAGGCTACCCTCAGTCCCACCAGCTATAGATCTTTGCCCGGCATAGATATTCCTCTCTAACAAGGTAGGTGCTTTAAAACCCGTTCCTGCTATTAATTTAAGTGTGCCAGATAGAAAGTTTTTTCTGACCAATGAAGCTCTAGGAGAGAGTGTCATACCATAAAACTCATGATCATCATAGCGCAATGATGAATTGATTGAAAACTCATTATTTATTAAGAAATCAAGCTGGCCATATATCCCATACCTCGACTCATTGATTTCAGTTCCTCCGTACTTGCCGGTTATAGGGCTGGTACCTAAATCATTAATAGCGGTCCTTTCTGTTTTAGGATCTTTGAACTCATAATCAAATCCACTGACAACTTTTAACCTACTACTTAATTGATTATTATATTGATAATCAGCATTAAAATCATCACTGTTATACTTAAGCCACCAGCCTTGGCCATCTTTTCCATAATCTTCTAATGCGACATTCCATGGCATGCTTGATCCATCTGGATTTCTATTGGTCACCTGATGAATTCCAATTGCTGTTCTAGGTACAGCTTCACCAGTTTGATTCCTTGCAGTAATTCGAAGAAAATGATTTTGATTATTAAACCTAAGACCGTATTGGTGATTAATGAGATCTCTATTATACTGGGGGCCTAAACTGCCCATAGCGTAACCATTGCCTGCAGTATAATTATAAAAGGCAGATAGTTCACTACCTCTGTTTAACCTATAATAAATATTTGCGTTAATATGATTTTTATTGACTTCTATTGGATCAAATAAATCTTCAGTAAGGTAAAGAGTATCTCCCACAACCCAAAAAATATCATCTTCGTCATTATTATAGGGAACTTCATTGGAATATTTTAATTCACCACTGATATCGATAGATAATTTTTCATAATTTTTTACATATCTACCTCCAAGTCTCGGATTATTTAAGCTAGATGAAGAAAAATTAACTTCGCTATCTGTATCTCGCATGGGATGTTTTGGAATAATATTTAAGAGTCCTTGAGACGCATCAGGACCATATAGTGCAGACTGAGGGCCAAACAGCACCTCTATTCTAGATATTGATTCTTTAGGTGGACCAGATAATAACGAATAAACCTGTCCTGATAAGGCCTCTCCAAGATATAGACCATCATAAAACTGCCTAAACCGAGTACTGTAAGCACCATCAAATCCCCTAGCATTTATTTGCGCTCCTTGAGATCCAAAATAGGTCACATCGACGCCTTTGGCCATTGCCACAAGTCTATTATAATCAGTCACCCCCACTCTTCTACGAATTGTCCTTTCATTAACTAATGATACTACACTTGGAGCTTCCGTTATTTTTTGTTGAACTTTCGATGCAGAAACAATTATCTCATCAAGATCTAGCGCAGATGATCTTAAATTAAAATTAAAATCAGTGATAGTGTTACCTCTTACCGTGGTGGTTAGACTTTCATCTTCTATGCCCAATTTTTCATTAAAACTCGAAGATTCATTTTCTGATATCTCCATGTCTTGTAAGGATATGTATAAATCAAGTCTTTCAGTTTCATAACCTAAAAAGTCCACTCTGACAGTGTACTTACCCACTGGAACGTTATCTATGGTATACCTACCTAGAGAATCTGTTGTGGCTCCTAAGGTAGTGCCTTCGAGAAAAACATTTGCACCGTATAGAGGCTCACTATCTCCCATTACAGTTCCCGAAATAGAACCATCCTCTTGTTGAGCGAAAAGAAAAAGTGGAATAAAGTATAAAAAGAATCTTCTCATAAAATATCTCCTTACCTTAATGTAATATAATTTTAAAAGATTTCGGGGTAGATAGATTCGAACTCCAATTCTCCTGCTCTCAAATGCAGGGTTCAACCACCCCAGATTTCATAATTTAAGCAAGATAAAGATCAGATACCATCCTTGTGTCCTTTAAAACTGCGTCCCTTATTTGAATATAATTGAATATTTATGATAATGTGTAAATGAAGAGTAGTTTATTAAGAAATAGATTATAATCTCACCCAAGCTGAATAGAATTCAATAAAACATTTTTGATAAAAAGATGTTAGCAATTGTCTTTCAGTAATTTATTGCTTTTATGAACTTACTTGCTTTATTTAAAATTAGTTCTGGCACTTCTTTATGTGGCGTATGCTTAACATTTGAGATTACTAATTGTGTTGATTGTCCGTTGGTTTGTGTGATGATATTTTCTACTTGTTTTAGCGTCCCGTATTCATCTTCTTCCCCTTGTATTATTAATGAACGACATTCAATTTTTGGTAAAAACTGTTCAATGTTCCAATTTCTAAATTCGTTTGTTGTCCAAGTAGAAGCCCAAGCCCAAAACATTTCGTCTGTCTTATTTCCGTGATATTTTTCCAATTTTGTTTTTAAGTCAGTTGTTTTGTAAAGATTAATGGCTTCTTCAATTCCTTTAATGGTAACCTCTTCAACAAAGATATGAGCACCTTCGGTAATTATTCCCTGTATTTTTTTGGGATATTTTCCCGCCGTTATCAATGCGATTGAGCCACCATCACTATGTCCAAAAAGAATTGCTTTATCAATTTGCCAGAAATCTAACAGTTCATTAAGCAAATCAGCTTCTTCTTCAATATAATAGTTGTTTCTTTTGGAATAAGAAAAAGAACAAGACTCGCCATACCCTTGTCGGTCATAAACGAGTATGTTGCATTTAGTCAATTCGCCAAGTTTTTCGGGGAAGTCTCTCCATAGTTTTAGGCAACCTAAAGAGTCGTGCAGAAAAATAATTGTCGGTCTGTGAGCAAACCTTTCAGTTCGAGCAATCGCTATGTCGTCTAATTTAATATTTGTTTCAATCTGCAATTTCACGTTGTTTTTCAAATAGGTGATTACGTTATAGTAAAAAATAGCTTATCAATTACCCTTAACCATTGTTGTGTGCAGTGCTTCTTTTAGTTTCCATTATATCCTAATTTTGACTAATTAAAGTTTTTCCCCACTAACTTTCTCACTCAATTATTAATTTACTTTTAGTTATAGATTTGAAGATGCTCTTCAATATGCTCAAAATCTACCCACCATCCGACAAACAGAAAACGGGCTTTCTTTGTACTTTATAGTGGGAGGGTTATGTGTTTAAAAGAGAAAGTGTGAGGTGTTTAGTCATTTAAGAAGAATCATCTTCTTTGTATCAACAAAATCGCCTGCCTGAATCTTAAATAAATAAACTCCTGCAGATACAGGTTCGCCTTGATTGTTGGTAGCATTCCATTGGACTGTTTTATAGCCAGATGATTGATTAGCATTAACAAGGTTGCTTACCACATTACTAAGCATATCATATACAGTAATTTCGACCAATCCATCTTCGGGTAAATCGTACCGCAATGTAGTGAATGGGTTAAATGGATTGGGGTAATTTTGATGAATTGCAAAGACTTTTGGGCCCAAAGTTTCATTATCGGTTGATGTCGTAAGGTTATTGACCACAGCCATCTGCTGATAGAGACCTAGCTCCTGTAGGGCTTCAAGATCATACACCTTCTCATTACCATCGTGATCAGCAATCATCACTTGTACAGTCTCATAGCTATCTGTAGAAATATTAGGGTTTAAGGTAATCATTACATCAGTATGCAGGAACTTTTCATTAGTATCAAAGTTTATTGATAAGTCAAAACCTTCCACATTAATAAAACCAGAAAACGATATGGTCATGGAAGCCACAGAGTAGTTGTCAACTGCAAGGATACCGATCGGGGTGGTCTGATTACTATCATAATAATCATTATCTAAGGTCTCACTTGCTGGCAACATCAAAGAGTCAAGGACCGGGCCCATTTTTTCTTTACTGAATTGTCTGAAAAAGTTCCAATGCTCGAGGGGGGTACTGATGGGACTATTCCAGGGCTGATGCCAAGCGTGACCAACATTATTAATAAAAGTAAACTCTACCGCGGGTTCCGTAATGCAACCGCTGGACCAGCTATAACGCTCTAGCTGACCATCAAAATGTAATGTGTCAGCAGTGCCAATAGTATTTGTGATTAATTGGTCTATATCATGTGGGACAGGAGCGCCTCCTCCTATGCGAATAGGCCAATCAAAATCATAGGGCCATTGTGGTACATTTGCACATAAACTATTTAGCAGCCAATGGTAGCCTGCTAAAAACCCCCATTCCCAAGCCACTTGGGCGTCCACTGTCCCATGCGTAATTGTTATTGGATAGGGGTAATTACCATTATCTGTATCACAAAGGTCATGATTTTGGTTCCCATCATTATAATTCCCATTGAGTATTCCTCCTGAAGAGGCAAACGCAGTAAATCTTGTGCTCGTACAATTCATGTGGTTCGCAAAATGCCCCCCCATTGAATGTCCCGTGAGATAAACTCTATTGGTATCAATAGGATACATAATACTGATGGTATCTATAAGCGCATGCATGTAACTGTTATCGTCAATATCATGGCCATAGGGAATTTCTGGGCCACAGTTCCAAGTGTTGTATAACCCACTTGGAAAAGCGACTATGAAGCAACTATCTTCAGCTAACGAAGAAAAATCATAATTGTCTACACCTACCCCGCCAAGGCCATGAATCATAAAAACCAATGGAATTGGCTCAAAACCTTCACCAGCATCGTCAAGGCATGAGGGCTTATAATAATATGCCTCTCTATCCCAGCCATCATGATTGAAGTCTATCTCACCTGCAAAAATAGTTGTTAACGTAAATATAAATAAAATTAACTCTTTCATCTTTTAGTTTTTCCTCATTGGTAAGAAATATATTTTCATAATGTTTTTCTTTGCCAAATCTAAAGACCATTAAATAAACAGGAAACGGACTTTCTTTTCAAATGCTTTGCGGGGAATAAACAGTATTTTTTTTTCAAAAAATAATTAAAAAGGTTATACCGTGTGTATTTATAAGAATTTATTCAATTAAGCTAGAACAAATTTGAATTATATTATTAGAATTAAGTATGAAATTATTCATTGCTTTTAATCGATTACTTGTTGCTAGGATTCATATAGGAAAAAACTTATGAAAAAACTCACTTATGATCTTTTATTGTTTGCAATCTTTCTAATATCTGGTTGTACAAATCTTCCAATGAAAAACGATCCAAGTTTTGATCCTAATGTTGAATCTCCATTTTTTACCAAAGGAAGCGGTCCTAAAATTTTAATTGATGGTGGGCATAATAATGCTTTTGTTGATTATGATCTAATTGAACCATTTATTAAAGTCGCTCGATCAGATGGATATACAGTCGATATTTCAAAGGGTATAGTAACCTCTGATTTATTATCAGACATTAATATATTTGTAATTATTACTGCTAATTCATTCAGATGGGGGAAAGAGGTGGAAATAAGCGAAAATGACGAAGTATTCACTTCTAAGGAAATTGAAATAATATACAACTGGGTTTATCAAGGAGGATCGCTCTTAGTCTTTAGTGAACATGCTCCATTTGACGGAGCCATAAACCCTCTTTTACAAAAATTTAACATTTACTCCAGTATTGGTGTAATTATAGATACCGTACACTTTGATAAGGAATATGGCTTCGGTAGCCCAAAATTCTCCATTAAAAATGGACTTCTCAATGATAGTCATCAAATAGTAAATGGGATTAGGGAAGGTGAAAAAGTAGATGAGATTATTACCTTTGGTGGTAGTGCTCTCAAAGGTGAATCCTTTACTAATATTTTAAAACTGTCCCAAAATTCACTAAATGTCGGACACCCTTTTGGGGGGCCATCTGGGCATGGTGATTCTCAATGCCTTGCAGGTTACGTTGGAAGAGGAAGAATTGTTGCATTTGGAGATTCAAACGGATTCACTGCAATGCAAATGCAAGATGATAATGGCAACACACAAGCTATTGGGATGAATACCGAGGGCTATAATTGGAAACAATTTGTATTGAATACATTGCATTGGTTATCTCAAAATAATCAAACCCAATAATCTTTTCCTACTCAAATTTTAATTGCTTGTTCATATCCTCAAATTATTATAGAAATCTAACTATGATGACTTCATAAGACAATTTGTGTAATGTTATCATAAATCAAGGAAAAACATATAATGTGTCCTTTATTTGATAAGTAATGAATAGATATGATTAGAATTGAAACTAAAAGCCCCCAGTGATTACCGAGGGCATTATGAGAGAAGCTTGGTATTGTTCTCGAGTCGGGGTAGAGAGATTCGAACTCCCGATCTCCTGCTCCCAAAGCAGGGATCGGCCACCCCTAAGTTCTTATATTAAGCAAGATAAGGATCAGGCACCATCCTTGTGTCCCTTAAAACCGTGTCCCTTTTTACCAATGTGACTTCTTCTTGATTCTTTGAAGCCAACGTTGGAAAGTCCTGGGAGACACGTTTAAGATTCATATTGCCGTACCACTCGGTTGTGGTCACACTTGAATGCCCCATCAAGAGTTTTAACTCATAGATGGAAACACCTTTAATGAGACTGCGAACCGCAAAGGTATGCCTTAGTGAATGGAAGTTCTTTTTCTCATCAGCACCTATATCTCGCAGTGCCTGTTTGAACTTCTTGCTGATATGACCGAAGGGTGTTTTAAGTCTTGATCCACAGCCGCTGC
>NHCZ02000038.1 GCA_002167345.2 bacterium TMED46
ATCCGGGAAAATCTATTGCCAACATCATGCTTGTTTGACGGATGTATATCATAATCCTCTCCAATATCAAGCGTTACTATCATACCTGTTCTTGGAATATTTAAGATGCCCTTCTGAGCATTACGAAAATATGGTAACATACCATTATAATTGAAATAGGGTGCTATTTCGGAAAAGTAGAATGGAAACTCGAAACCCCACCGCTCACGCCAATCTTTAATGACCAAAGGCATAAGTGTTTTATAATTTTCATAATCGGGACCGCCTGTTCCTATATTTGATTCACCTTGATACCAGATCATACCTTTGATCCCATAGGGTATTACTGGATTTAACATTCCATTAAAAAGTGTACCAATTGTGTGATGATTAATATTAGTTCTGACTGGTGAGGTTTTTATATTGATAGCATTATCTTCATAAAAGTAGAGGGAGGTGTATGGATATTGGTAATCCTCTATCTGAAAGAATTCTTCAGCTAATATTTTTGATCTCCAAGGATGCATGAAGTCTTGATCGAATTTAGATGATGATAGCAATGAGATNTCTCCCATTCTAGAGTATCCAAGAACCCTAATAATCACTTGATTCTCGCCAGTTTTAATTAAAGAAGGCTCGATCGAATACTCTTTTGGTGTTTTATAAAAATTATAATCCTCTTTTTTTATCTCTAANAGCGATGAACCAATTTTTTTACTATTTACAAAAACATCATATTCCCATAATCCCCAAGGCATATTTTTTTCTGGTGCTACCTTGATAGAATATTCTTGTGAAGTCGTATTGGTCACGAGAAAGTGGTTCAAAAAAAGTGATGCGCCTGTAAAATTTTTAATACCAGTTAAATTATCCACTCGGCCTGTGCTATCAAGCTCTAACCAATCGCTTTCATCTATCTTACCTTTTATATCATCACTGCCAATATGATCTAAACTTGACCAATCATCATGAAAATAATCCATGTATCCAATATTGGGTTTCCTTTTTCCTAAAAATTCTCCTAAAAAAAGATCAAAGGCCCCAGATGGCACTTTCTGAGATCTGAACTGTGAGAACCACTCACGTGCTTTAATGTCTTCTCGAGCAACACTCTCATATCGTGATAACTCATCCTTATATTGTTCAAGTTTCCCAAATACATCTAAACTGGTCCAAGCCTCTATGCTACTGCCACCCCAACTTGCATGGATAATGCCTATAGGAACATTCAAATACTCATTTAATTCTTTTGCAAAAAAATACCCTACCGCACTAAAAGGTATGATGTTTTCTCCAACTGCAGGTTCCCATTTCCCNTCAACCTCAAATACCGGAGTATGACTTAAATTCTTTTTTACATTAAACATTCTTATTCTTGGATTGTTTGCACTCAAAACCTCTTTATCTGAGTGATCTGTGCTATTACAGCAATAATCAAAATTCATTTCCATATTTGATTGTCCTGCAGCTAACCATACTTCACCCATCAAAACATCCTTTATATTGATCCTATCTTTTCCAGAGGCTATCACTAATGAAAAAGGTCCTTCTTCCTCAACCGTCCTTATAGATGTTTTCCAATTGCCTAGAGAATCAGAACTCGTTGATGAATTAAAACCCCATGAAGTAGAAACTGTTATAAGGTTTTTTGGTTTAGATTTCCCCCATATTGAAACAATCGTATCTCTTTGCATTATCATTCCATCTGAGAAAATTTTTGGTAAAACTAGCCGATCAGTTGATCGCCCGCAGGAAAGAATTGAGAGTACCAATATCAAAAAACAGATATATAAATAATTTTTCATTGTTTAATATAAAAACAAAAAACCCCACGATTGTGGGGCTTGATGTTTAATTTGGTTCTGGTTCTATTTCAAGAACATCATTCTTTTAACTTGGTAGGAATCTCCTGCCTGAATCTTGTACAGGTAAACTCCTGAACTCACGGTCTCTCCAACACCATTGGTTGCATCCCAAATGATGCTATTACGTCCTGCAGATTGGAAACCATCATATAATTCATTAATAAGCTTTCCTTGCACATCATAAACCGTAATTCTTAATGCAGAATCATTCACCAGATCATATCTAATGGTTGTTGTAGGATTAAATGGGTTCGGGTAATTCTGTTGAACATAGAATTCGCCTGGTACGGATGAGGTTATATCATCTAATGCTAGCGCTGATGCCGCAGATGGTAGTTCAACCACGTAACCACTTGGTGTGGCCAACACTAAGGTAAAAGCAGAGTCAGTTTCAGTAGGACTCAAGAACCCTGAAGCATACACTACTCCGCTGAGTCCACCAAAGGTTGCTAATGGAGCGCTGAAGGACGCGACAGACTCTGATGACCCATGACCAGTGATATCCAGTGTGTAATCACCTACTGGAACTTGCAGATAACCTTGGAATTCACCGTAGGCTAAATTTTCCACTAGTAAATTTCCATCTGCATATATATCGACTGCTGGTGCATCAGTAACGCCATGCATCACTTTCAACGCAAAACTGTTTTCGTCCGCCGCTTCTGGATCTAATCCGGATGCGAGTAGGTCAAATGGATGATCTTCATTACCAACAATACCAGAGGCTACNACAACATATGTTCCATCATCTTCTAATTGAAACGGGAATGTTGCGATCACATCTCCGCCTGCAGGAGCTATTCCCACTTCTGTGCTGAGCGGTAGATCGATCAAACCAGTGCTTGCACGATAAGCCACGCTTTCTAACGCCATCTCACCATCAACATATATATCTACGGTTGGATATGGTGAATTATGAATGATCTGTACTTGTGCAGATGACAATGCTGACTCAGCTGCGGGTAATTCCACTACATAGCCTGATGGTGTAGTTAAGATCAGAGCAAATGCTGGATTATCATCTGAAGGTGCTAGAAAACCAGATGCATAGACAACCCCGCTCAGACCACCATAGGTAGACAAGGGCGCACCAAATGATGCGACGGATTCTAAGGATCCATGTGCAGTGATATCTAAGGTATAATCTCCCACAGGCACTTGCAGGTATCCTTGGAAGTCCCCAAACGCAAGATTTTCTACCAGCAGGTTGCCATCAGCGTAGATGTCTACTGCAGGAGCGTCTGTTACACCATGCATCACCTTAAGCGCGAAACTATTGTCATCTTCCGCTTCTGATTCTAGACCAGATGCTAGTAGGTCAAATGGATGTCCTTCGTCGCCAACAATTCCAGAGGCTACTACAACATAGGAACCATTTTCTTCAAGCTCAAATGGGAATGTTGCGATCACATCTCCACCCGCTGGGGCAATTCCAACCTCAGTAGTAACTGGTAAATCCAACAGACCAGTGCTTGCTCTATATTCAACTCCTTCTAGGGCAACGCTACCATCCACATATACATCCACTGTGGGGGATGGCGAATTGTGTACTATCTGTACTTGTGCAGTTTGTGCAACAAGTAGAGNGGAGAACACTAATNACATTATTTTTTTCATTATATTTCCTTTTCATTCATTAAAACGTTCATAACGCTCATAAGCTAGCGTACCAAACCACATAATACCAAATAGATTTTATTAGTTTTTTAAATGAATATTTGAAGGGGTTCGGAGCTTAACAAGTCAGCCCTGGTAAAAATGAAAGTAGACTATTTTTTAGATGAAATTGATCGAAGANTTTTTGATATGAAAAATTTGACCCTTGTANGGTGCTTTCNGGTGTGTAGGGGTATTATATAATCACTTCGTTCGTTTGCTTCTCTTGCGTTTATTTTTTCTATTATTACTTTTTCTATTATTATTTTTTCGATTATTATTTTTTGAATTAAAGAATTTTCTTCTATTTCTTTTTCGCTTTTTCGTTTGGCCCTTTTCATTGGCTTTCGTATTGATATCTTTTGAATCCTTATAGTAAGATAAATATCTATTGAATTCAGTTGAGACAAAGTGCTTAATGAGTTTTTCTCTATCAAGCCAATTAAGTTTCTCGTATATATAAGGTAAAAATGGCTCTATTTGATCTTCATTAACGTCAACCTTCTCAATTTTATCTATGAGGGCGTATAAACGTTTTTTGCATATATCTAATCCATTNGGNACCTCTTTTTTNACAAAAGAGATTCCAGACGTTTTTTCGATATCTTTTAATTTTCTTATTTCTCGTCCATGGATGATCACCATTGATACACCCTTCTTCCCCGCTCTACCTGTTCTTCCACTTCTGTGAATGTAAATTTCATCATCATCAGGTAAATTATAATTGATCACATGGGTAAGGTCTTCAACATCTAATCCACGAGCAGCAACATCTGTTGCCACCAGTATTTGCAATTGACGTTTTCTAAAACGTCTCATGACATCATCTCTTTCTGCTTGAGTTAGATCACCATGAATAGTATCCGCATTATAATGATCATTCATTAGCTTATTGGCAACTTCTTTAGTTTCCCTACGTGTACGGCAGAAAACGATCCCGTATATATCAGGGTTCATATCTGCTATTCGCTTTATTACCTCATATCTATCTTTTGCCTGTACCATATAAAATAGATGCTGAACATTATCTGCTGCTCTATTTACCCTAGCAACAGCAATCTCCAGGGATTTTTTCATGTACTTTTTTGTAACACCGATCACCTTAGGTGTCATAGTTGCTGAAAATAGTAGAATTTGTTTTTTCTTTGATGTTGCGTGAATAATGGATTCAAGGTCATCTTTGAATCCCATTGAAAGCATCTCATCGGCTTCATCCAGTACTAAACGTTCAATATTATCAACAAACAATTTTTTTCTTCTGATCAGATCTTTTGTCCTACCTGGAGTGCCAACAATAATTTGTGGTCCTTTTTTAAGAGCTCTTATTTGTGTTTCGATCCTAGTACCACCATAGACCGCTAGGATATTTACCATTTTAAGGTATTTTGAGTAACTTGATAGATCATTTGTAATTTGAATGCAGAGCTCTCGGGTAGGGCATAAAATGAGAGTTTGGACCTTATTACTTTTTGTANTGGTTAAACTCAACAATGGTAAACCAAATGCAGCTGTTTTACCTGTGCCTGTCTGAGCAGATGCAATTAAATCCTGGTCAGAGGACATTAAATGTGGAATGACCTTACTTTGAATGGGAGTCGGGTGTTTGAAACCCAATTCTTTGATAGCTTTTAATAACTCACCGCTTAAGTAAAAATTGGAAAAGGAACCGCTGGTTTTTGATCTTGTTTTATTCATGATTNAGGACAGACTTGATNNTTATGATTTTTAGGCCGAGGAGTATACTCTCGTTTATCTAGATTACTCATTTAAATAANNAACAATNTTTCATNAAAATNAATTTTTAANCNNTTTATGAAANNGANCTAACTAANANGTNTNAANTTATTGNTTATGTGATTATCAGNTCCTTTTTATTAAACTTTCNATNCGNTTTATANTTTATTATNTACCGNGACCTAGCCAATCTATTTAGCTTTTAACAATATTTAACGATTACTAAAATGATCTCAACTGATAATATTTCCATTCAATTTGGTTCCAAACCACTTTTTGAGAATATTACAGTGTCTTTTTCCGGCAATAATAGATATGGTCTAATTGGCGCAAATGGTTCAGGGAAATCTACATTTATGAAGATTCTTACAAATGAGATTGATGCAAGCTCTGGTACTGTTTCAGTTGATAGGGCCAGGAGATTAGCAAAGCTAAATCAAGATCAATTTGCCTATGAGGATGTTAGAGTCTCTGACTGCGTTATTATGGGTCATGACTTACTTTGGAAAATAAAACAAGAAAGAGATCATATTTATAGTTTACCAAGTATGACTGAAGAAGAAGGGATGAGAGTTGCAGACCTTGAATCCGAATTTGGTGAGATGGGTGGATACACGGCTGAGGCAGAAGCAGAGGAACTACTATTAGGTGTAGGGATACCAATAAAGGACCATGCTAAACCAATGAGCTCAATTGCTCCTGGATTAAAACTTAGAGTTCTGCTCGCTCAAGCACTTTTTGGTGACCCAGGTATTTTACTGTTGGATGAGCCTACTAATAATTTGGATATAAATACAATTCGGTGGCTCGAGAACACACTCCAATCTCGAGACTGCACAATGATAGTTATTTCTCATGATCGTCGCTTTTTAAATAGTGTTTGCACCCACATGGCTGATCTTGATTATGGTGAGATCAGACTCTACCCAGGCAACTATGATGATTTTATGATCGCTTCTACTCAGGCGCGAGAAACATTGATCAATGAGAATGCTAAAAAACAAGCGAAGATCAATGAGCTCCAATCTTTTGTAAAAAGGTTTTCTGCAAATGCATCAAAAGCAAGACAGGCTACATCAAGGGCTAATCAGATCAATAAAATCAAATTAGATGACATAAAAAAATCAAGTAGGGTCTATCCATTTATCAGATTCAATCAAGAAAAAAAAGTACACAACAAAGTTTTAGAACTCAAAAATATCTCAAAGGCGTATGATAGCCTAAGCATTGTAAAAAAATTTAGTATGACCATTAATTCAGGTGATCGTATTGCCATAATTGGAGAAAGTGGAATCGGAAAGACCACACTGCTAAAATGCCTAATTGATGACAGTTTTGCAGATGAGGGATCAGCCAAATGGTCAGAGAATGCCGTTATAGGTTATTTCGCCCAAAATCACAGTGAAGAGTTCAAGTCAAACATCTCACTTATCGATTGGATGGCAAAATGGAGCCATCAAGAAGATGATATGGAAACAATACGTGGGACACTTGGTAGACTGCTATTCTCTCAAAATGATATCAACAAACCTATAAACGTTCTTTCAGGAGGTGAACAAAGACGAATGCTTTTTGGAAAAATTATTCTGCAAAGAGCAAATGTAATAATACTGGATGAGCCAACAAATCACCTTGATATGGAATCCATAGAGTCTCTGAACCAATCACTAGGTCTGTTTGATGGTACAACAATCTTCGTTAGTCACGATAGAGAATTCATCTCTTCATTGGCAACCAGATTAATAGAGCTAAAAAGTGATAAGATCACTGAATACAGCAGTTACGAAAACTACACATCATCACAAATAAAGAACACCGCTTAGAATCATTTCAGTTCCAATTGGGTTATAAGCCTGACAAGTTTATTGTTGAAAGTAAAACAAAAAGGCCTCACTTAGGAGGCCTTTTATAATATTTTAAGTATTTAGTGGTTAACTAGGATTTGGTATCTCACTACTATTTTCATCGATGAAAATCCTTTCGCTTATTTCTCCAGTATCGTCGGCTGGTGAATCACTAATATCCTCGTTAGTGTACTCCCAATATACTATTGAGTTATCACCACGACGATGAACAATGCCACCTATGGTTATAGTTCTGCCTTCTTCTTCATTGTAGTATTCATCAAACACATAATAAGACCATTCTCTATCTTTAATTTGCCATGGATCTAATTGTTCACCAACATATCCTTCAATCTTGACATTATCAAATGGGTTTCGAGTCCATGTACGACGTCCATTTTCCATTGCAGATGTAGTAGCTGCATTTTCTAATCCTGCTTTTATATTTGTAATAACGGCATCTTCAGCAGCTTCTTCAGCTTTTGTGATAGTTGACATATAGCGAGGAATGGCAACCGCGGCCAATATACCTAGTATAATTGTGACAAGAATTAATTCAACTAAGGTAAAACCTTTGATGGAATTCTTCATAACAGACTCCTTGATAATTTGATAACATGTCTACAATGGGGAAGAATCATAATAATTCCTTCCTCTGTTCTAATTTAGCAATAACTATACCACTTTCAATAAAGCTAAGTTTTTTAGAGTAAATATGCTATTTGTATCTTTATGATACATATTAAGGACTAAAATTGTAACACAATCAGAAAGATTCCACACAGATTAAATTTTAGAGTACTTTATATTAGATTTTAATTATTGATTATTTTTACTTTAATTGCTAGATGATCTGAGTAGCCACCCAATAGTCTATTACCTGCCCAAAATCTAAAAGGGTAATGCTTATAACTCCCTTCTTGCTGTCGATATTTTGGTAAGTCAAGAATATATACAGAATCATTTACGACTACGAGGTTTTTAGCATCCTGAAGTTGGTCATTTACAATGATCTGGTCATAAAGATAGTCTTTCCCTCTGTATACATATGTCCCAATATTTGATTTTCCTATCATTGGCTTCATTAGACTTGTTAAACCAATTTTCTCTAAGAGCTTTATGTTTTGTTCATCAGGATTTTCATTAAAATCTCCTAATAAAATAATTTCTGCAAACTCATCAGACTTCTGGAGCATTTCAATTTCTTTAATGATCAATTCTGCAGTAGACCTTCTTTTAGGAATTGATTTTTCTCTACCTCCATAATTTGAAGGCCAATGATTCACAAATAAATGCAGTCTCCTATCCTGGTATTTACCTTCAACATAAAGTATATCTCTAGTAGCACCTCCATTTTTTAGCTTATTTAGTATAGGTTTACTAGAAATAATTGAAAATCGATCAGGATCGTACAATAATGCGTTATCAATACCGCGATTATCTGGTGATTCGTAATGTATGATACGATAATCACGATCGGGGTATGCGATATTCAGGTCATTTAAAACCACTAAATTCTCAACCTCACACAAACCCAATACATCCACATTCAGATCAGATATAACTTCTGAGCAATGTTTTAATTTTAGATCATATATTTCTTGGTCAACGTTCTTTCGTCCACCAATAGAAAATTCGTCATCATTTTTATCAGGGTTGTTTTCTAGGTCAAATAAGTTTTCAACATTCCAGAAGCCAACAGTCAATGGTTCTTCGCTATATAAAAGAGATAAGAAACCAAATATAATTAGTGATTTATATTTTATTTTTTCATTCATACCAGGTTAACAGTTTTAATAGTGTTAATCTACTGATCATCTATCAAACAGAAAACCCCATGAATAGTGGGCCTCGCTACAAAATAGGTAAGGTCCTTAACTATAATTACTCATCATTTGATATCTAACCTTACTCATTTTCAGGATCTCTTGTTAAAAAGGTCTCAAAAATAATTCCCATGGTAATGCCATAGATGATCGGTATGACCGCTTCAGAAAGTGACGGGCCAAGATTTTTAAGTTCCCTTCCCTCCTCACTGTGCATTCCTACTCCAATTAGCACCATGCTGACCAAGAACACGATCCAGCCTGAGAGAAAAAGATTTTTTCTTAATACCATACCTAATTGGTTATCTTTGATCGTATGCTTATTCATCAATGTGATACTTAAACCAACTCCAAGTACAGAGCCGTGAGATGGCCAGTGCACAAAACTTCCAAAACCACCAGCAGCACCGTCAACAAATAGAGCATGGTAGATGGCACCGTTAATGGATAAAAACATTAACATATACCCTATCATTCTATCCATAGTTATATAAAAAATAATATTCCTGTAGACTTTAATTCGCATAGTTCACTCCTCTTCTTCCGATCTACTTAAAACGATCGACTTTACATCTTTAGTAAAAAATGCCTCGACTATGGTTCCACATAAATATCCGTAAAAAGGGGTTATGGCTGCTGCTGCTATTCCTGGGCCTGAATGGAAGAAACTTTTAACCCACCACTCTTGCATACCCTCAAATATCAGGACTAACCCGATCAAGAATCCTAACCATCCCGCAAGAATTAACTCATTTTTGAGTCTCAAACCCAGTTCATGCTCTTGATAGGTATGTTTTCTCATAAAAATAATACCTCCACCACCACCAGCAACAATAAGGAATGATGGCCAGCTTATAAAAAGCCCAAACGAGCCCTTTTCATCTTCAATAACAGCATAAGTAATTGTCATTAATAAGAANACAAACATTAATANGGCACCNGTAATTCTATTATCCATTTAANATTCTCCCGAATTATNNTTTAGTTTTTTACTAATATTTTCTGCCATTTAAAAATTGTCCAATAAAGGTACTTCTTATCATGAAGTGGTAACTAATAAAAGCAAAGACCGTGATCAAAACAGAAGAGATCGAGAACTTTATAAAGACATTCATGGNAACACCATGAAATAGGCCTGGTATAAAATGGGTCAATGGTAAGTGAATGATNTAGACCCAATAGGACGCGTCACTTATATACCTCATCGTCTTNGACTGTGTACTAAAAAATCTAATGCAAAGTGCCATTACGAGCATAANGTAGTTTGGCACTCCAAAATTCCATAATAATAGATAAAATAGATTNATTGGATCTGACTCAAGTGGTTCTTTTTTACCATTTGAGGTAAGATCAATAATATTACCATCACAATCAGTACATTGTTTCCAGCATATGGGGTCTAGTATTACATCTTCTTGAAATACTTGAATAACGTAATCCTTAAACTCAGGTGCCACATCGCAATCCAGTCCTTCCTTACCTGGTGATATCCATTCTTCAAAATCGTTTTCTTTATCTCTTTTAACACCATCCCATCCATTAATCGTGAAAATAAATTTATAATCTCCATTATATGTTTCGATCTCTTTCGTATAAATACCATCACCATCCTCATCTGTCATTTTGTTATCACATTCCCCACACCACCCATTAAACTCACCCTGAATAAATACGCCTTTAAACTCATTCCCCTGATCATAAAAATGATCAAAATCAAATTCTGACATATCAACATTAAAGGTAACATTATATGTTGATCCCCATCCTTCGTTGATCTGTGGGAATGGACTGTATTGTAGAATTTTAAAGAGTCCAAATAGAAGTACCGTTAATAAAGCACTATATGTAAAAAAAATACCCAGTTGTCTTTTAAGACTTATATGCTTTAGCAGGTCTTTATGATGATACATATGCCATCCAATAAAATAGAAAAATCCAAAGGCAAAGAAGGTCTTAATCGCCTCCCATTTGGTGAACCATAACCATGACCACCATTGGGATTCTGCTTGAGCTGNTCCTTTTATAAGAAACATCATTAATAAACCATATGATAAACAAAATAAAAATGTACCCGTCCATGGCTTCAGGAACATAGCGGATATCATTCTCCTGATCAAATTTGATATACTATTCCCACCACTTATTGAATGGAATGCGTAGTACTTAGATAATATTGATTTGAGCAAATACGCAAGAAGTGACATGAAAAATAAATAATTNAAAAACCATAAATGAGCAGTGCTTTCAGGTATCAAATTCCATGGAGACTCAAATATGCTAAAACTTTTTGATAAAGACTCAGCTAAAACATGACCACCTTTTCTTTCCCATGAAAATTTTCTAGAGTAATCTATGAGGATACTCAC
This sequence comes from bacterium TMED46, assembly GCA_002167345.2. GTDB lineage: Bacteria > Fidelibacterota > Marinisomatia > Marinisomatales > UBA1611 > CACEUX01. The sequence continues at coordinate 11,271 of NHCZ02000038.1, forward strand.
AGGACCTATCATCACAATAAGAGGTAAAAAGATCCGTTTGAACCGATTGGCTATCATCTTCTTTGAACCCCGTTTATGGTAGAGGAGCGAACCAAAGAATCCAGCTATAAGAAAAAATGAATGCATTCTAAAGTAATGCAAGAATCCAAAAAAGAAATCAAAAAATGGGCTAGTTGAATTCACATCAGTAGCCCATCCTCCTCCGAACGTGACATAGGCTAATGATAAATGAAAATACACTCCTAGCAACATGAGAAGTGCTCGCATAGCATCAAGTGAATGTAATCTTTTTGATATCATTTTAAATTGTTAATAAAATGAGTTTGTTACATTAACATTCCAAATTATGGGTCTACTGAAAGACTCTCATAAATTCTTACAAACGACAAGAATAAACCATAGGAAAAGGTTGATAGGGAAAAAGGTACAGGACCTAGGGTCTGTTAAGCCTATGCAAACTCATTTAAATCAATCTCCTTCAAATTTAATTTTTTAAATGATAATTATTAGAAAATAGGACCATTTACAAAATATGGTACGACAACATTATATTGTTAAAATTAGTTCAATAGCAATTTAAATGTTGTTCAAAAGTAAGAAATTTCTTAAAAATGACTTAAAATTTTTAAGTACGCGTATATTTTTTGATTGTAAAACAAAAAACCCCACGAATACATTTTATCAGTGGGGTTTATGTAACCTATTAACCAATGGAGTAGTAATTATAGGTTTTATAAGCAAAATTTAATTTTCAAAATTTATCTGCAGGCGATAATGACTCCCTAATTTCTTACTGTTAAGAACAATTTCCTTGGATATGTATTCCTCTAATCCATCAAGGATAGACTGATCAAATGCATAGCCAAGAGATTTTATAAATTGAAGATCTTCAATTCTCCCTTTCTGATCGAGCGTAAACTCAATCAGGGATGATCCCGATATGGAATAAGGAATTAGGCTGTGGGGATAAGAAAAATATTCACTAATGGGAGTTTGATAACAACTTTTAACGGCACCAATCTGCTCTCCTAGATCTTCAGCTAGGAGGGGACCAATATGAAAGGTCATAAGCAGAAATACTATATTAATATATTTAAAAATTATTTTCATATATCTTAAAATTTTAATAAATTTTGTTACTATTATTTATAAATTATTATATAATTAACTAATGCCATAATAATATTAATTGTTATTATTATGCAAATAAAATATTAATTAAATAATAAATAAAATGCGAAAATATTAAAAAATAGCTTAATATTTTTAATGCAATAATTAGCTGAACAGACATACTAATTAGACCCCAAAAGTAATTGGAATGTAGTGATTCTAAATCATTGGTTAGTAATTAGCATGTATTTAAAAGATTTAAACAAATAGTAATATGAAGAACGTTTTAGGCACAACATTACAACTATGCTCGAGATCTCCACTTACCGGTTATCATAGAGATGGCTTTTGTAAAACAGATAATAATGATAAAGGTCGACATGTAATTGCATCTATAATGACCAAAAATTTTCTAGCCTTTACAAGATCAAAAGGTAATGACCTATCCACACCGAATGTACTTTATGGTTTTCCTGGCTTAAAAGAAAATGATAGGTGGTGTTTATGTGCACTGAGATGGAAAGAAGCATACGAGGCAGGTTATGCGCCACCCGTTGTATTGGAAGCAACTCATNAAAAAGCATTAGAATTTATAGATCTGGAAGTCCTTATTGAGCATAGTGTAAGACCTGAGAGCAACTCGTAATGGAGTGCTATATTATTGAAATAGTGTATGGATAAATTATTTCGATGGACCATCTACCTTATGATAGTCTTCACAATTGCAGTAATTATATATTTTTATTCTTGGTGGAGTTTTAAACCAAAAGCCATACTCGAATTAGCTTATAATTACCAATACTTCGCTTAGAAATAACATTCGTTTATTTTTTATTCTTTTTTACCATCTCATATTTCCTCATTGGCATTCTATCGACATCAGAAAAAATGATATTTAGATCAATTTCAAATGGGTATGAGTTCTTTATTTCCCCATCTTTGCCTATTAATAAAAGATGGTCTTCACTATTTGCTTTTCTAATGGTTTTAAAAAGTGACCTTGAAAACCTTTTTGACATTTTTTTATGATCAATAAATACATTTTTTTCATCCACTTCAACAATTACCATATCTCTTTCAAGAAATTCTGTTTTATATCTACTGATCTTTTTTTCAACATCAATTTTCCCGTCATTGATAATGACTAATAATCTATTGTTCCATTTAAAGTCGCTAATATGATCTATTCTGTCTATTGAAACAACATTCATAATTAGCATTAATATTATTTTAGATAACATTCCCAAATCTATTCATCAACTAACAAACAAAAAACCCCACAATGATCATGGGGCTTGGTATGGTATTATAAAGTTTTTTTTCAACAACAACCGCATCCACTAGGGCAGCAACTACAACCACTGTTTTCCCAGGTTCCTATTTGTTGAATATTAAGACTACTGAAAATCCAATCAAATTTTAGGCTTAACCAGTCGGAAACTTCACTGATAGTCCAAATTTTAGAATCCCATTTTATTTTTACCTGCTTTGGTAATTTTTCAAATTCGTCATGATCTGAATCCCAATCAATATTTGAGATTTCTAAAACTGGTAATTCATTCTCTTTCATTTATTTATCCCACTAAAGATAGAATTTAAAAATTATTTTGTTAACAACATTCTTTATTCTCACATTGACAATATCGCATATTGTACATGTGGAAACCTACGAGCATAAAAGCAGGAATGAATTTTACATTTTCTGCTAGATGGATCCATTGAAAATTTATATTTAATATCAATAAGAATAATGTTATCCAACTAGCGTATAGTCCATATTTGATCAGTTCACTTGTTGTTGACCTACTAGCCTGGATTATAGCAAAGAAGGAGATGAATAGAAAAAAGTAATCTAGCCATTGCCACCACATAGGCGCTGAACTACAGCAACTCGCTGAACAGGCGGATGCTATGAAAAAAATGGTGTTGCAATACAGTGTATCATACACAATCCGCTTGCAAAAGCACCAATTGCATCAAATTTTATATCAAATAATCCTAGAGACGGGTTTTTTAGTGATATCATTATAGATCTCATCATTATAAATATTGCTACTTAAAGTGGTTGGTGGGCGCTAATAGACCGTCAATATCTTGGGTTACTGACAATAGTTTTTGATTAGAAATAGCAGCCACCATTATAATTTTTTAAAACTTTCAACATATTGAATATATTTTTCTTTATCTACAGTAACCTTATTCCAAGTGTCCTCCAAGATCAAATTTATTTTTATATCGATCATTTCTTGAATGTCACTTCTGTACCTTTTGTAAGCGTAATAGTCCGTATCAGTTAAAGCATTTATTTCATTTTGGAAATAAATAACAGGGTTCAACCGGGAAAAGCTTTTTATAAATTTATTTTTTTTCTCGCTTGACCATTCAATTGTACGAGCAACATCTTTATTGAGCATATTCACAAGGCCAGATAAGCTTCTGTTTATTATTGCTTTATTCATACTTGTATCAGTGGCATATAAAGTGGTTTGTAAGCTTGGGAATGCTTTTAATAATTCCTCGCGCAGAGTTTCTGATGGTAATTCAAAGATCTTATTACTTTGGTCTCGACTCACATCAAGATAATCTGTCATATAATTCGTTGGATACTTTAACGATGAGATCTGATGTATCGCGCCTGGAATAATAATACAAAAGACCAGCCATACGGATATCATTTTTAAAGCGTGATCCGAGCTTCCGTTTCCAGAGACATTGATAAAGAAAAAAGCAGTGAACCAAATTAGCAGGTATAATGATATAATAAACAATAAATGAAAGAATTCTAAACTGGCACTTTGTAAAATTCCTGAAAATAACGCATAAGGTGTTATCAACATGAAAAGTAAGATGACCGTAAGTAAGTAGTAAAATGAAAAACGTGCGAGCAGCCATCTCTCTTTGGAGATATTATTTAGATATATTAGGTTATCAAACCTAAGATCTTTTTCTAATCCACCAATATTAAATAGCAGTATAGTTATTAGTATAGGAGTGAGATATATTAAAACAAAATTAAGGTCTAATGTACCTATTGCCATTCGCTCTGGGTTTGCAATTTCTTCAGCAAGATCGCTATCAAAAATAGTACTCCAGTTTGTTACCCGTTTATAATACCCATATTGCTCAGACTGACCTAAGCTAAAAACTATCATTGGGGATGGATATTTAAAAGCATGTGACGGCGTATTCCAGATCGCCCAATATGGAATTGTTGGGTCTCTCCTTGGTTTATCTAGAATGCCTTGCTCTATTTCTTCATATTGAAGAATCATATTTGCAATAGACTTATCATTATTAGCTTGGATGGATATTATTTCATTGCTGTGAGTTTTAAATAGATCATAACCATTTTGACAACCGTATATAACCGCTGCTCCAAACAGTATAAGTGAAATAGTCTTAAATGGAGATCTGACTAAATGAACAAATTCACTTTGAGCTATTTCAATGTATCGTGTCATAGAATAATTTTTTTATTTGTATTTAGTTTGATCATAAACGTTACCAATAGCCCCCACCACAATAGAAAGAGTATATCGATCAAATAGTGATTGATCTGATCATTTATTTTTGGAGATTTATAAGAAAAACCCTGAACAGACCTAAAAAAGGTACTATCTACTGTCCATCCCCAATCTCCAGTTTTTGATCCTCCATATGCATGTTTATCATTCAAGGCTTTTATGAGAACTCTTCGATAGTCTTCAGCTTTTTTTAAAAAATCAAGATGGTGTATCATATCAGTGCCGCAAAAGCCCATGCTTGCACTTTGTAATGATGCAAATGGATTTAATAATCCTGAAACTTGATAGAGACCTTTTTGTTTTTGGAGAATGGTGTAATTACTTCCAAAGTGTTTATCCCAGACAAGGTTCCCGTAATCTTCATCCTCTTGCATTACAATTCCATCAAAGTTAATGGGAAGCTGTTGAAGGCTATCAACTTTATACTCGGTTAAATATTTATTTTTTAATTTTTCCCTTCTTTTATCAGAAGGGTTATGACCATCTATGCCCTTTGAGCGTTCTTCTTTCATGGCAGCTTTAAAAGCCATTCTACTCGGTAAGGGATGAATTTTTTCAACTGCATTACCCCATATTTTAGGAAGAAAAATTGTCCAAAGGATCCAAGTGGCCAATATCGCAGATAAAGCTGAAGTATTATTTTTTAACCTAGCTGAAAAATATGTAGCCAAGGAAGTGATAATGTAATAGTAAGAACCATATGAAAATACCAGAAGGGTCAACCTTCGAAAGACCTCTGGATCAGAACTTATAAGCATACTTTGAATAATTACGGTTGCTAGTAGTAGAGATAATCCGTATATCCATATACTTAATGATTTTGCAAAGACCAGGCGGGTCATTGGGATACCCTGAAATATTAAAAGTTTTAATCTCTGAGTTTCTTTTTCATTGCTTATAGAGCCATAGGCTAAAAATATAAGAAATAATGGTATCACATATTGCAAGAGCAGGGAAGATTTCAATTTTCCAAATTTCGAAATTGATAAAGATTGTGAAGCCTCAGAATATACGATCTCATTTTGAACATGACCTTCAAGCTGAATTACGTTGCCAGTAATATCGTTAATTCCACCATCCATACTATTTAAAAGGTTATTGGGTTTAAAAGCATAGGAGCCATAATGAGCTGCTCTGTGAGGATTCATGGCTTCTAGGTTATCCCATTGTGTACGGACATGTCTTTGAGCTTTATTTCGATATTCTTGTTGAGCACTATTTTGATTTATACCCATCCAAACAACCAGTGATAAGCTCAACACAAAAAATATCGTTAAGTAAATAAATACTCGGTTGCGGACGAGCATTTTCCATTCATTTAATATAATATTGATCATGAAGCTTGAAAATTAATTTTGCATGTATTCAATGTAGATATTCTCTAATTCTTTGGTCGACACTTCAGATGTGTCCATTTCCTTTACCAATTCACCATTGTTTATAATTCCAATTCGATTGCACGTTTCTCGAACTCTAAAGATATCATGTGAAGCCATCAAAATCGCTGCACCCTGTGAAGATAGATGTCTAAGAAGGCCAGAGAGTTCATTGCTGGCCAGAGGATCTAAACCACTAGCCGGTTCATCTAACAAATATACCTTGGCCTCTTTTGCAAGTGCTATGGCAATGCCTACTTTTTGTCGCATTCCCTTTGAATAGGTCTCAGTCCTCCTATGATGGGAATCGTTATCTAAACCACATTTATTTAAAAATTCTTCAAGTTTATTATGACCATAGTTTTTTCCAGTAAGCTTACAGAAATAATCAAGGTTCTCAAGCCCTGTTAGATAAGGATAAAGATTAACATTTTCTGGTATGTACCCTATGTATTTTCTTGCCTCATGATAATTTGAACTGGTATCTATGCCCTTTATTGAGGCATTTCCTGAATCTGGCTTTAAAAACCCTAGCAGAATGTTTATTGTAGTTGATTTTCCAGCACCATTAGAACCAAGTAGACCATAGATCTCCCCCTCATCTATTTCCAAAGTTAAACTTTTAATTGCTTTTAGATTTTTAAAGGACTTGGTTATGTTTTGAACGCTGATCATATTTTTTCCTTTTAAAATTAAAATACTATTCTGTATTGGATATTTAAACTTCTTCCTTTTTCAGGCATAATTGACTTTATTTTAGATAAATGATTGTAGTATTTACGGTCGAAAACATTATCGATTTGAAGAATAAATTTATGAATAGCCCACGAATCTCTGATGGTATATGTCCCAATCAAATTATAAGTTCCGTATCCCGGTGTTGCCTCCTCATACAAACCAACTCTATTTTGACTAAATACTTTTTTATGCATTAAATTAATTGAAAACAGATTCAGGTTAACTTCTGTAGATAAAAGAATTCTATCTGGGGGTATATAATAAAGTGGAGAATTATCAGTTAGGTTTTTGCCCCTTGTTGCTGAAAAACTGCCGTCAAAACCGATTATCTCGTTAAGATTATAACGAAATTCAGATTCATAACCATGTATATATACTTCCAAACCGCTCATTTGATATATGTACAACCAACCCGCTGTGCCACTACCCCACTCTATCCAATCGGCACCTGGCTCATACCCTGCTCCCATTACTTTACTTAAGTGGTAGTTGGGGCTATAATTTTGGTAACTTGTAAATTTTAATTCTGCTCTATCCGCCATATAACCCAGGCTACCCTCTAACCCATATGTATGCTCGGCACCTAATTCTGGTAATCCAATTTCATAATTGTAAACACCAAGATGGGGGCCATCAGAATATAAATCTTCAATACTAGGAGCACGGCTCGTAAACATAGAGCCTAATGACAACTCCCAATTTTTTCGTTCAGTCATGATTGCAGTCGCAGCTGAAAACAACAAAAAGTTTCTATCTGTAATTTGGTTTATATCCAAATTTGCGTAGAAATATTCANTAGTTATATCTGGAATAATGGAGTTGTTTTCTAGCCGAAAAGAACTTTGTAATGTATAATGATTAATTTCTTTCTCATATAGCCCATATAAAGAAATCGAAACTTCTTGAGCGTCAGGTGTCCAATAAAATTCATAAGCTTGGAAATCTCTTATTTTTAATAGTGAGCCAATAGTTTTTTTATCTCCTGAAAGTTTTGCATTCAGAGATAAAATTTGATGAGCTAAAATCACTGATTTAAAGGAAGATCCTGTAACTGACTCAGAGTGTCTATAATCTATATACCGCTGGTCAAAATCAAACGTTTGGAAACCAGCTATTGAAATATCCTTATGAAAATTAAACTTTTGAGTCTTCCTATACATAGAGATATCTACACCATTAATATGTCCCTCAGGGCTTCCTGGGATACCATAGTCTGTTCTAAATTGTTCCAAAGAAAGGGATGAATAAAAATCATTTCCAAAATACATGTAACTGCCATGTAACTCTTGATTAATAGATTGTGTGTTTTTTAGGGTTCCATATGGTTTTGGCGAGATTTGGTTACCCAAATCTCGATTTAAAAAGGAAAACCGCAATTGATGGTTTCTTTTAAATGGAGCTTTAACTGTTACATTCTGAAAGTGACCTTTGTTTGCAGACTCTGTACCCAATAAGGTTTGCACCATTAACTTTTTAAAACGGTTTTGATTATTTATATCTCTAGATAGATCAATAACACCACCAATGGTGTTAGATCCATACAATAGAGCTTCTGGACCTCGGATTATTTCTACTCCACTATATGCACCCATGTCTGTACTAACGGCATGATCGATGGAAGTACTGGAAAGATCTCCTGTGGCTATTCCATCATCAGTAAGTAAAAACCTATGTCCCTTATAACCTCTTAAAACAGGTTGAGCACTTCCTTGCCCCATTGATCGAGTGGATAAACCGGTTTGCTCTTGAAGGGTTAGTGCCAAGGTTGATTTTAGAACCTCATGGTACTTATTACCAGCCAGGTCAATATTAGATAAGAAACTTTTCGGTTGAAGTTCATGGTGAGCATCAACAACTACCTCGTCAATTTTTAATGTATCTCGCAACATGGAAATCTTTCCTAGATCATGGATTCCTTTTTCCAGGATAAATGATCTATCTACATCTTTAAATCCTATCATTGAGACTCTGATAGTTACCTCACCAAAAGGGATATCATTCAGGGTGAAGTAACCATCAACCTGAGATGTTGCGCCCAAAGAGAGTTTTTCTAAATAGACATCAGCACCATGAATAGGTGTTTGATCTTCGCTATTAACGATTTGCCCCTTTATGGATGCTTTTTGAGCCGATAGCGGACACATAAGGCACATACATATAATTGGCTTATAAATTGAAATAAGCTTCTTTCTGTCGGTCTTCATTTTTATTTAACGATCTATTGAGTCCTTATTCATAAGGCTTTCAATAGTCTTTTAGTGGATGGTGGGTGCCATGAAGCGAACTAATCAAATTAGTTTGCAGTAAATATCACAAGCACCCGCCCACAGATCTTAAATAACCTATTCAGAACTCGATTGCTCTAATAGGTATAATGAGAAGATTATTTCTTAATTTACAGTTACAGGTACATTATTTGTTGAAGTGTAGTCTGCATGACCATCATGCATTAATTGAAGCGTGAAACTAGTTGATCCAGCACTTACCCCAATAACATGAAGTGCAGATCCATGATGTTCTTCATCATGATCTTCCTCTTCTTCGTGGCCTTCAACTTCTACAATTGCGACACTTGCATCATTGCCAGAAACTTCAAGTACATCTTCATGTTCTTCACCTTCTTCTTCTTCTGAGTGTTCGATCTCATTACCTTCATGATCAAGAAAATGAACTGAAAGTTCAAGAGTATCTCCAACTGCAAGAGTAACCGAACCGGTCATGGCACCTTCAAATTCTCTGTACATTTCGTTTCCAGCTNCATCTTCTAAAATGAAGCCATCTGCATCAGTATGACCTTCTTCGTGATCGTGATCGTCGTGATCATCATCTTCACAACCTGTTGTAAATAAAAGCATACTGGTTAGTAGTAAAACCACGTATGGCTTGATTGAACGTAAAAATAAANNCTGCATTANAAACTCCCTTTAAAATANTTTTTATAGTCACTAACAATTGAGTTAATGANCTGANTGAANTGATACTTCTTAACTANNGGAGGCTATAGGGGGTGGACGGCTAAATAAACTAAAACATAAATTATTTGATTTAAAACTTTCATCNGTAAANTCTAANAATGGTGTTACTTGAAAANGTATGTNATCATTAANAACCTGATTTAANACTCTNGTGTTATTGTTAACGCATTTTTCACATTCATGAGAATTNGAGGTATGATGGCTATCATCACAGTCAATATCNCANATGTTGTAACCATCCACNTGNTCATGCGTATGNACATGATNNTGCACCGTCACTGTTAGAAACAGGATCGATAGACCATATGNAATNAATGTATTNAGGATTTTCACTGGNNGGAAANTTAAACAAATTTATGNATACACAAAGTGTAAGTTGGTTTGAAATTCCAAGNTAGCTGTCCTAAACTAATGAACCACTTTTTTGTAATATTTTCTAACTTTTATATGATACAATCTTTTTTGTTATATGTAACCTATGTCATACTGGCGCTTACAGTGATCATTATCACCTTTTTGAATCTCGCGCCTCAATTTGGCTCCAATCCAACGAAGCAGCAGATAAAGACATATGAAACTTTTAAAAACTTTAAAAATGGCGGCTTTG
>NHCZ02000039.1 GCA_002167345.2 bacterium TMED46
ATGGTTTTGCCTGGTGTTTCAGGTAGCTTTATTCTGTTGCTAATGGGAAGCTATACATTAATTCTGAAAGCATTAAATGAGTTAAATCTTATAGTTATTCTAGTTTTTAGTTTTGGATGTTTGATTGGATTATTATCCTTTGCAAGATTAATAAGTAAGCTGTACAGAAGTTACAGAGATTTAACTATTGCAGTCCTAACAGGATTTTTAATTGGCTCAATAGACAAAGTTTGGCCTTGGAAAATTGTGGTTCTGACAAGGGTTGATTCTAGTGGGGAGACTGTACCATTCATTGAAAAAAGTGTAATGCCATACTATTTTGAAGGCGATCCAAAAATTTTATTAGCATTAAGTTTATCAGCGGTTGGATTTTTTATAGTTTACGCTCTTAATCGAACCTCTACCAGAAACTGAAAGATATTTTAAATTATTCAAAATATTTATTTCTAAATAAAAAATATTGAAATTCTAATGGGAATTGAAATAATCGTTTTATTCATTTCTGCTTTAATTACATCTGCCATGTCAGCAATTATTGGCATGGAGGTCTGCCCATAACAAAAACTATTTCACCAGGTTTAATATCAAATTTATTACTTATCTCTTCATAATTAAGTTCAGTGATGCCGCCATTAATAAAAGGGACTTCAGGAAAATTTAATTTATATGTATCCGATATCTTCTTATCAATATCCTTAGCAAAAATTGTTTCAAAGTTTGCTAAGGAGAACCTACTCATCAAATAAACTCACTGTAAGGTCTTTAAAAATATTGTTTAGATGAAGCAATTATTCAGGCTTCTGAATTATTTTAAGATTTTAGCACAGACTACAAACTGTAAATTATATTTTCTTCTTATAAAACTTGGGAAATATAGGAAATCCATAATTTTCCATACATAATATTTGATATTCTCATTCATATATTTTGGTAACAAAAAATTAGTAAAAACTTTTGAAGTATATAGACCATCATAAAATAAAATTTCGAAATTATTTTCAATAAATAATTTCTTTACATAATCGATATTACAATTATAAACATTTGGTTGATTAATGAAATCATTATTATTGTAAGTACTATTAGTATTTTGGCATACAAAAACAATTATTCCTTCTTCCTCAAGTATTTTTTTTAAATTTTTAATACAAATTATTTTTTCTTCATGAGTAAAATATTCTAAAACAGCTTGATTATAAATAAAATTATATTTTTCTTTTTCTACTTTTAAATCAAGCAGGTCATCAATATACAAAACAACCTTTTTACATAAAATATTATTTAGTTTATTACAAATTTTAAGCGCTTCTTTATTATAATCAAATGCTTTGACATTGTAATTCATAGATAGAGATATAGCCATTTCACCAACTCCACAGCCAGCCTCTAAAATTTTTATATCCTCATCTTTACCCAAAAAATTAATGCATTGGATTAAGATTTTTCCATAATCTGATTTAATTAAATCTTCAAAGTATCTAGAATCCTTTTTATCGTATCTGACCCAATCAATTTTCTTATTTTTATAAAACTCGCCCCATATTTTTCCAGCATTTGAAACTTTATTCATATTTTAATCTAAAGATGATTACCTTACCATGTACAGATTCTTTAGGTTCATAACCCGAAGGCCAGAGGTTCGAATGCCTTCCCCCGCTTCACTAGAAAAAAATAGAAAATTATTAATTAACTCTATGAAACGATGGCTTTTTTATTTTAATGTTAAAAACTTATTTTTGAATTAGAGCGCACTTGATTGGGCCTATCGTAAACCTTAATTTTTCTGATGTTTTTCATTTAAATGGAAGTGCAACCAGATAGGTTATTTAATTCTACTAAAATATAGGAATATTAATATGGCTACTATGATATTGCGGGATACACACCGTGCATTGGAAGAAAAAATGAAATCTCTTGAAAAGTTAAAGAAAGAGACTGCAAAAAAAATTAGGGAAGCTGCAAGTCATGGGGATTTGAAGGAGAATGGTGAATACCATGCAGCTAGAGAAGAGCAGAGTTTAATAGTACGAAAGACGCAACTACTTCAAACGCATTCACCATTCCAGATTATTGAATATGGTGAAATTGAAACTGATACTGTAGGTTTTGGTAATAAGGTTACTATCCAAGAAGAAGGCAAGGATAAGGCAGAAGATTACTACCTATTAGGTCCAATCGAATTTGAATTGGATGTTTATCCTATGGTTGTAACTATCCATTCACCTTTTGGTCAGGCAATAGTCGGTAAAGAGGTGGATGACGATTTTACTCTTGATATTCGTGGGGAAGATATAAAGTTTACAATTACTGCAATTGAAAAAGTTCCTGCACAATGATAAAAAAAAGCATTAACCCATTACTTTTAACAACATTAATCATTTTTAATGGTTGTGTACAAAAAAAGGATAATGCACCTGGCTCATCAAAACAGGAATCATTATCATTAAATAAAGGAGATTATGCTGTAGAAATATCAGCCTCTAAATTGATATGGACAGGAAAAGAGTTATCAACAAAACAACATAATGGAACATTAAATATAAAAAAGGGTCAAATTATAATTAGTGATAAAGGGCTGATCAGTGGTGACATTGAAATTGACATGTCCACTATAAATACAACGGATCTCCGAGGAAGAGGAAAAGAAAGATTAGATGGCCATTTAAAAAGCCCTGATTTCTTTGATGTAAAAAAGCACCCAGTTGCATTTTTAAAATTTCAAGGAAATGAGAAACATTTTTCAGATGGGAAATTAAAATTTGATGGTGAATTGACAATTAAAAATATTTCACACCCAATATCGTTTTTTTCAACAATTGAAAATCTCAATGGTAAACTTTCTGCTAGAGCAGAAGTGACATTCGATCGCTCCCTATATAATGTGCGATTTGGTTCTGGAAAGTTTTTTGATAATTTAGGTGATAGACTGATATATGATGAAATCAGTATTGATGTTTTTATTGTTACGGCCTAGTCCATATATAAGTTTAGAAAAGACCCCTCATTCAAGGGGTCTTTTTTTTAGATGTTAAGTACATCAAGGACATATGAAATATTCTTACATCATTACTCTATTACTTCTTAATTATATAAAAGGAGATAATAATTCATCCACGCTAACAATCAACGCTAATATGAGAAGTGAGACTATTATTGTTATTGATAGTCAAATGCACATTGATTACGGTTTATCATACCCTATTACCTATGAATTAACTATTCCACCTGGAAGTTACGATTTAAGCTCATATCGAAAATTTCAGTATAATCAGGAATGGTCTCAAATTTTAGAAAAAACATCAGATGACTTTTTTAATGGTATAGAAGCAGTACGTTTTGATTATCAAAATAATATTGCTTTCGTATCTATTGGATTCTCAGATATTTCAGATTCAATTTTTATTAAGATAACAGATAATGAAAGTAATATTATTGAATCAACATATAGCCAGATGAGTCAATATTATGATAATCGTGATGCGGTGGTAACATCTACAGCAGATGATTGGGGTGCTTGGAGTAATCCTTATTTTGTTCAAACTTGTGAGATCTTTAGGAGTTTTAATTTGTGGATATCGCCCGCAATCATTACGGATTTTTTGGATTCTAATTCATGGAGTAGCATCCAAAATCAGCTTGATCTAGGTTATGTAGAACCAGTTGCCCATTCGAGAACTCATCCCCATACACCTTATGAAAATATTGAAAGTGAAGTTTTAGGTTGTAAACAGGACCTGATTCAAAATCTTAATATGCCTATATACAATAGATATGGGAGTAATGAGTATATATACGCTTGGATTGCTCCATATGGTGAATATAGTGTCGAAATTGATACTGCAGTTAGCGATGCAAAATACCTCATTTCACGTTTATTTTATGAAAATCAGCATGGATTTTCAAACTGGGATCAATCTTTAATGAAATTTGAACCAGTTGGAGCCTCTATTGAATTAGGAGGTTATTATTATTGGACAGGTAGCACCGATACTATAGAATTAAATCATACTTTTGATGATATTCTAACATACGGGGGTATTTATCATTTAATGTCTCATCCTGCAATTATTGACTGGGAAAATGATGTCTATCCATGGGTTCACCTTGAACATATAAGTAATAGAAAAAACATATGGTATGTAGGCTTTGGTCATCTATATNCTTATCATTTTATCCAGTCTGCATATCCTTCAATTAATCTTAAATCTGAAAATGAAAATGCTCCTGTCCCACAAATAGTTAAACTTCATCAGAATTATCCAAATCCATTTAATCCCAAAACTATAATTTCATATCAATTAGAGGACATTGCTTATGTCAATCTTGACATAGTTGATTTATTAGGTCAAAGAACAAGAACTTTNACGAGTGGATACCAGAATAGTGGTCAAAGTACTATAGAATGGGATGCAACTGATGACTTTGGAAAAATTGTTCCGGGTGGTATTTATTTTTATAGGCTTAGCATTGGTAGTGTCGTAATAACAAAAAAAATGTTATTGCTTAAGTAGACAAAAAGGTGCTANGTAAAATGAATCATAACATTTTTATGATATCACCTTTATGTATTGTACCAGTTTTTAAAACTTTAGCATACCAACCCCGACGACCTAATAATGTTTTTATAAAATCCTTTATCTTTTTCTTCCCAACATAGGGCAACACTTGAAGGTTTGAGCAGGGATCACAAANAAATGAAATTTCNATTTGTATAGATCCTACTTCATATTTTTGTCTTGGTGCCAAGGACCGATAATCCATATCAGNTAGTGTTATATTTTCCCCNAGGTCACCTGGCTGAATAGGCCAACCCTCTGAATTGAGTTCATGAATTATATCACTTGTCAAAAGCATCAGNCCCATCTCAGGATCGTTTTTCTTTTTGGTTGAACGAAATCTGTTATAATCACCAACAATACCTGAAAAAGTAACTTCTGCTTTGTCAACAGGAATCTTTGGTAGGCCAACCTCTTGGTTTATTTTCGGCTTTTTATTGATTTGAATAATTGAAGCATTCATTTATTAAGCTGATTTTTTCTAATAGATTATTAATATTAATTCTAGAAGTTGTCAGTCACCAATCTGAGAATCTCTTTTTGCTTGTGGTTTTACCTTTTTAATTAAATCTTCAGAAAGTGCATGTTGNAGTTTCATCCAAAAAGATGGATTNTCTTNTTGCATATTCTTTAGTCGTTCGCTTCTCCAAGCGATAAATATAAGTTCACCAGTAGCATGTACATCTGCAGATGCTGGTTCACCTGTTAAAAAACTGATCTCAGCTATAAATGCACCACGATCAAGGCTGGCAATAGGGTTACCATTGACCTCGACATNTGCAGTTCCAGATAATACCAGTAATAGATTATTTTGTTTTTCTCCAGAATTAATTAAGAAATCGTCAGTGACTGACCTTATTCTACCCATATTCCAAAAGTAGAGAAACTCTCTAGTAGTTAAATTACTGAAGATCCCTTCATAAAGATCTCTTATCTCATCAGGTATTAATTTCGGTCTTCTATCGATAATGATNTTTATAATATTATACGTATTCACTATGACAAAGACCGCCGTCCAAAAAGCAGCGGACTGGTTNTCAGCATAATAATAGTGGTATGTAAAAAGAGATATTTGAGCGGCAGTAAGGGTAATACGAAGCCAAAAAACCTCTCTTATTGCTAATGCAATAAATGTTAACGCATAGCCTAGGTTTAGAATGATTACTGATTGTTCCAAGTTATTTGATTACCTTACTTATTAGTGATATTGACTATTAAATAAATATATNAAAAATAAAATAATTNTCCCATCTTGATCGGTGCTTTGCTTCTTAGTTTATAATTAGAATTATTAGCTTATGAAACAATGTATGAACACTTTTCGATTTCTGTCGATAATACTTATTTTTTCTTGTTCTTCCAAGAAAACTGATCTTGGAGATAAAATTACATTAGACTGTATTCAAACGGAAGCCAATGGTATTGTTCCAGAAAACCTTTATCGGGTAGGTACTGTTTTACCTACAAACTTGTATTCTTATTTTACAAAAAAAATAGATGTATGCGGCATTACTCTAATTGCAGGTGATGAGATTTCAGATTCATTTATAGAAAATATAGCTCAAACTATAAGTGAAATTTTCATTATCAATGAACATACAGATACTCTTTTACAGGAAACATTACTTACTAATCTTTATTTATATAAAACTGTGATCCCGCTTTATTATGGAGATAAGTGGACCCATTCGCGTGAATTAAGTATAAATGAATTAGCGGAGGGAAGTAGCGTCTGTGACATTATTATGGAAGATGTACCAAACCCAGTTATGGAAGTTTTAGAACATATTCTACACCACATAACAGATATTGGTTTGCATTATACATTCCCAAACAAATGGGGGCTTTCAAATTCATCACAATTATTTACTTCAACTCAACAGGCAATATCTCTTGGGTATTATGATGTTAAACAATATTCTAATATTATAGACTTAGGAATTAGAAATAGAGTTATTCTCCAGGAGTACGCTTACTGGATCATTTATACAGCCTGGGATTTGAGGGAAAATTATGGTCCTGATGAGAGTGAATGGTATATTCATTCAAGTGACCAATTATTATCAAAATTACCAGATTCGCATACACTTTTTAAGCAGACTATACCATCTGTAATATCCTGCCCTACAATACAAACACTTAATTTGTTTTTAGAATGATTAGTTAGATCCTAAATAACTAAATAAAATAGATGCATATAATAGAAAAGAAAACCATTCAAAATATTTTAAGGGGTCTAGATCTAGACTCTATTATAGAAGATGGTTTTATTGCATATTCGAAAGGCAAAAGCGTCGTTCCACCTGTAGGAGAATTAAAATTTTCTGAGCCACCAGGAGACGTGCATATTAAATATGGATATATCATTGGTGATTCGTACTACGTTATAAAGGTTGCTTCAGGATTTTGGGAGAATGAAAAATATGGTGTTTCAAATGGACAAGGTATGATGCTCCTATTTTGCCAAAAGACAGGACAGCCTAAGGCTGTATTACTGGATGATGCNATACTTACTGATATACGTACTGCAATTGCAGGACAAATTTGCGCTAGAAGATTTGCAAATAAAATTGAGATGATCGGTGTATTAGGTACTGGTTTACAGGCTAGGCTTCAAGTTCAATACCTATCAGGNATAACTGAATGTAGGCAGGTAATGGTTTGGGGGCGAAGCTCAAATAAAATGAAGCAATATAAAAATGATATGAAAAATTTGGGATTCGAAGTTTTACTTGGTAAATCAGCTAAACAAGTTGCTTCAGTATGTAATTTTATTATCACCGCTACTGCTAGCAAAGAGCCATTACTTTTTAAAAATGATATATTNGANGGTACACATATCACNGCTATNGGTTCTGATACTCCTGNCAAAAGAGAATTGGGGCCTGGTGTAGTAAAATCTGCAGATATAATTGTAGCGGATAGTATCATTCAATGTCAGGAAAGAGGGGAGATAGCGAATGCNATTANAGATGGAGANNNATCTAGTAANATAGTAGAGTTAGGTAATGTTTTATCTGAAGATCAGTTAGGTAGAGCCAATGATAGGCAGATTACTATTGCAGATNTAACTGGCGTGGCAGTNCAGGANGTACANATAGCTACTGCTGTTTATAATAAATATTTGGAGAATAATAATGAAATTTGAAGAATTTCAATTAGAACGAAANCAGTCCCTTTTTGAAAATGAAGTAGATTATAATTTATCAGAAAGTGGGGTGCATCCGCTCAAACTGTCAGAAATACTTTCTCATGAAGANCAGGATAAAATTCTGGATACCGAACTATTTTATGGGTATACAAATGGCACACCTGAACTTCGACAGCGAGTAGCAGAAATGTATGGNTCTAATTTTAAAATAGATAATGTTTTGATCACGTCAGGTTCTGCTGAAGCAAATTTTCTATCTGTCATGACACAGTTAGACCGTGGGGATGAAATTGTATATATGGTCCCTAATTATTTGCAGATCTACCACCTGGCTAAAAGTTTTGGGATTGAGGTAAAAAGATTACCAATAAGACAAGAATTGAGTTGGCAATGGGATATAGATGAATTAAAAAGTTTAGTGACAGCAAATACGAAGATGATTGCAATATGTAATCCTAATAATCCAACGGGTGCGATCATGTCTGAAGAAGTAATGAATGGAGTTATTGAAATTGCTCAAGAGTTAGATTGTTGGATTCTATCTGATGAGGTATACAGAGGTGCTGAATTAGATGGTAATGAATGTCGTTCTTTTGCGGGCGCGACCAAAAAAACTATTGTGAATGCAGGTCTTTCAAAAGCTTATAGTTTGCCAGGTCTTCGATTGGGCTGGAGTATCGGTTCAAAAGAATATATAGACAAAGCATGGTCATTTCATGATTTCACTGTTATCAATGTTGCCTATCTCAGTGATTGGGTTGCATCAAAAATCCTATCTTATGAGCGCAGAAGAAAAATATTAGATCGTACAAAAGAGCATTTAAATCATAACTTAGATATGTTATGTGACTGGGCGGAAGATGTTCCTCAGCTTACTTTATCTAGACCAGAGGCTGCAGCAATAACTTTTGCCAAAATAAATTTACCAATTAGTTCAGAAGATCTTGTTTTTGATCTAAGAGATAATTTCAGTGTTCTTCTCACCGCAGGAAAGTGGCATGGGTTAGAAGGTTATGTCCGTTTTGGTTATGGTACCCCAACAGATTATGTTAGAGGCGGACTGGAAAGGATAAAGACCTTCCTCAATGGTAAAAAAACATATTATTAATAATTATTTCTGACATCGCCCTACAGCTCTTTAATTTTTGATATAAAAAAAGGCCAATTCATGTCTATGATCAACCCCTATATTTTTCGTGAATATGATATAAGAGGAAAAGTCGCTGAAGATTTTCCTGAACATGTTGTTATCAAATTAGGTAAAGCTTTTGGCACTTTTATAAAACGTGCTGGAGGCACAGAAATAGCTGTGAGCGGTGATATTAGGTTAACAACTCCAGAACTTATTATCCAATTCAAGTCAGGAGCCCTTTCAACTGGCGTTGATGTTATTAATCTTGGTATTCTGCCTACACCTGTAAATTATTATTCCATGTTTCATTTAGGTGTTTTTGGGGCTGTACAAATAACAGGCAGCCATAACCCTCCTGAATTTAATGGGTTTAAAATGTCTCTAAATAAAAAGCCTGTTTTTGGAGATGACATCCAGACCTTATATGCGTTAATTAATAACAATGATTTTGATGAGGGAGAAGGTACTGAAGCTCGATATAAAATTTTGAATGAGTACAATAATATGATTAAGGAAAAGATCACTATTGAGAAACCAATGAAGGTGGTCATGGATTGTGGTAATGCAGCAGCAGCTATTAATGCACCAGAAGTTTTCAAGTCCTTGGGAATTGAGTTAAAGGAATTATTTTGTGAACCAGATGGAACATTCCCTAATCATCACCCGGACCCAACTGTTGAAGAGAATCTTAAAGATCTCATCAATGAAATGAGAACGGGCGAATACGATGTAGGTTTGGCCTTTGATGGAGATGCAGATCGAGTTGGAGTTGTTGATGAAAAAGGAGACATTTTGTGGGCAGACCAACTTATGTCCATATTTCTTCCTGAAATAATCGAAAACGAAGAAACCATACTTTTCGATGTAAAGTGTTCACAAGCACTGGAAGATATGATAAATCGTCATAATGGGAAACCATTCATGTGGAAAACTGGCCATTCATTGATTAAACAGAAAATGGTTGAATTAGACTGTAAGTTCGGTGGTGAGATGAGTGGACATATATTTTTTGCTGATGATTATTATGGTTATGATGATGCCCTTTACGTCGCTGCAAGGCTCGTCCAACTTTTATCTCGTGCAGAAAGGACATTATCTGAATTAAAAGCTGAGATTCCAGTTTATTATTCAACTCCTGAAATGAGAATGGAAGCAGAAAATGACGAGATGAAATTTATGATCTCAAATAAAGCTGTTGAATATTTTTCACAAAATTATGATTGTATCACAGTGGATGGCGTAAGAATTAAGTTTGGTGATGGTTGGGGGTTAGTCCGTGCATCAAATACACAGCCAGTCATTGTTTGCAGATTCGAAGCCAATACTCCCGAAAGGAGAGATGAAATAATGAATATTGTACTTAAAAAACTAAGTGAATTTGGCGAATTAAGGCTTGGAGGACATTAATGTCCNAATTTAATANACTGATNGAGTTTATTAGAANTGANGTNAATAAAAGCCTAAAAAATCTAAAGTTNCCTAATAAACCTNCCTATTTGTATNAACCTATTCGCTATGCCATAGANGCAAAAGGTAAAAGGTTCAGACCAATTTTAGTCCATTTGTCTGGTNGATCAACAAATGTTGATCCAGACGCANTAATGAATATTAGTTTGGCTATCGAATTGTTACACAGCTTTACCCTGGTGCATGATGATATAATGGATAACGATACTTTACGACACGGTAAAATAACTATTCATGAGAAGTGGGATTCTTCAACAGCAATCTTAGCTGGAGATGGAATTTACACCTTGGCACAGATCGTCTTGAACGATCTTCCAGAGAATATAAATAGAATATCAAAATATTTTAACAAGACCACTTTAGAAATATGTGAAGGTCAAGCTCTGGATAAAGAATTTGAGCATGATAAAAATGTTACTGAGGATATGTACTTAGATATGGTTGAGAAAAAAACAGGAGCATTGCTAGGAGCATCTGCAGTATTACCAGCTATTTATAATGGTGAAAAGNGGAAATTAATTGACAGCTATGAANAGTTTGGTAGATGCCTAGGAAAAGGTTTTCAGATTCATGATGATATATTAGAGGTTACTGCAGATAGTCAAACTATGGGTAAAAGTTTAGGCAGTGATATTACGGAAGGAAAACAAACATTAATGGTTATTAAGGCTAGAAATGAATACCCTGATAAATGGAATGATATAATTTCAAGTTCAAGTGAGTTNGATNTATTCAATAATATATGNAAATTTTTTAAAAAAACTGGTATTCTTGAAGAATCAAAATCTATAGCTAATTCTTATTTTAATTGNAGTNTAGATAGTTTAAATAATCTTGAGGGNGTTAATGNTGATGAACTTATTCAGCTAGTANAACTAATCAAAAAAAGGAAATATTAATGTATAAAAATTTAGATCAGGCAAGTATGTTTGATTCCATATGGCAATTCCCTGATAATCTTAAAAAGGCAGACNTTCTTGGAAATAATATTAAACTATCAAATCAATATAGTAATATTAATAATATTNTAATTGCAGGTATGGGTGGCTCTGCTATAGGNGGAGATGTAGTATCTATTCTAGAAAAAGATAATCTTGATTATCCTATTATCATTAGCAGAGGATATAGTCTACCTAATTGGGTCAATGAAAATACATTGCTTATTTGTTCATCTTATTCAGGTAACACCGAAGAAACTTTAACTGCACTAGATGACGGTTTAAAGAAAAAGGCACAAATTATTGGAATNACAACAGGAGGAAAACTGGCAAATAAATTAACTGATTTAAAGAAAGATGTTATTTTAATACCTTCAGGATTGCAACCAAGGGCAGCTCTTGCTTTTTCTTTTATACCAATGATCAAGTTTTTANATAAAATATCTATTATAGAAACAAAATTAGATTCNTGGCTGAATGATTCTATTAATGCGCTAATAGAAAGTCGAGAATTATATAGTATTGATTCAATGGAGAATCCTACCTACGAACTAGCACAGCAATTACATAAAAATATTCCAATTATTTATGCAGATAATTCCACTTATGGAGTTGCCGCATTACGTCTAAAAGGTCAGTTNTGTGAAAATTCAAAGATGCTAGCATATNATAACGAGCTACCAGAATTAAACCATAATGAAATTGTTGGTTGGGAAAACAACCCAAATATTTTTAAATATTTATTTGTTTTATGGCTAACTGATGAAAATGATAATCCTAGGGTAAAGTTNAGACAACAGATTACTCAAGATATTCTGAATGAACATGGGGTAGATCAATTTGTTCTTGAAATGACAGGAAATTCATTTCAAGAACGTTTTCTCCATATGATTCATTATGGAGATTGGTTAAGTTTCTGGTGCGCAATTGCTCATGGAATTGATCCGAGCCCAGTAGAAAAAATCGATAGATTAAAAAAAGAATTAATGAAAAGATAATGATTCCTGTAAAAGTAATTAAAATATCATACCATCCTACAAGTAGGAGTTATGCAGTAATTTTAAAAGAGATAACTGGTGAAAAATGTATGCCTGTAATCGTAGGCTCTTTTGAAGCGCAGTCTATCGCGCTTGCAATAGAATCAGTTGATACTCCCAGGCCTCTAACACATGATTTGATATGTGATGTCCTTACTGGGATTGATAGTCTACTTAAAACTGTTCGAATTAATAAAGTAGAGGATGGAGTGTTCTATGCTCAAATGGAAATAGAGTCAGATAGTTTTGGTAATCGTTTAATTGATGCAAGACCTAGTGATGCAATTGCAGTTGCTTTGAGGATGAATACACCCATTTTAGTTTCATCTAAAGTTTTAAAAGAAGCAAGTGTATCTGAAGATTCATTAACCAATGATACACCAAAAGAAAAAAAGTCAACTATATCATTAAATTCTCTTAAAGAAAAATTAAAAAGTGCTATAGAAGAAGAAGAGTATGAGATTGCTGCTAAATTACGAGATAAGATAAGTGACTTAGAATCTTAAAAAGAAGCACCAAGTTCTTCTAATGCAAGTTTTGCAGCAATTTGCTCTGCAGTTTTCTTATTTGTTCCCAATCCAGAATCATATTTTTTNGAACCTATTTTAACTTGTATCTCAAATGTTCTTTGATGGTCAGGTCCGGAAATATCTTTTAATTCAAATGTNGGATTTTGTATATCTNGAGAATGGCAATATTCAATTAACTTTCCCTTATAATTGGTAGACTTCCAAGCTTCTTGTCTATAGGCCCACACTGTATCTAAAATAAGTTTTCTACATGGATCAATACCNCCATCGAGGTAAACGGCNCCAATTAGTGCTTCAAAAAGATTTGCTTGTTGTTTCTCAGCTATTTTTTGAATACTCAGATTAACACTTTGTTCTATTTTTAGATAATCCATTAGGTCAAGTAATTGACCAATGTTTGCCAGATATGGTTTTTGAACTAAAGAAGCACGTTTTTGTGTCAGGAGGCCCTCATCACCTGCTGGGAATTCTCTCATCAATTCTCTGCTTACAATAATATCTAAAACTGCATCACCTAAAAATTCTAATCTTTCATAGTTNTTTCTAGGCTCTGTATTTAATGATTTATGTGTAAATGCTTGATCTAGATATTCTTTATTATGAAAAATGTAGTTTATCTTTTTTTCAAGATTTGATACGGATTCGGTTTGATCTAAGAAATACTGTTTTAGTTTTATGAACAATTTCAAANGTATTTCCTAATACATATGACAGCATTATGTCCACCAAAGCCAAATGTATTTGATAAGATTGCATCGACATCGCAAGACTGTGCAAAATTTGGCACATAGTCAAGGTTGCACTCAGGATCTGGTGTGTTATAGTTTATGGTAGGAGGTAGAGTTNGTTCCANAATAGATTTTACAGATGCAACGGCTTCAATTCCACCTGCAGCGCCTAACAGATGGCCTGTCATAGATTTTGTTGAACTAACCTTGAGATCTTTACAATGATCCTTAAAAAGAGCCTTAATCGCGGCAGATTCATTTTTATCATTGTATGGGGTGGATGTACCATGAGCATTGATATAATCTATTTCATTTAAATTGAGACTAGCATCATTAATTGCATTTTCCATGGCTCTTAGAGCACCAGTACCACCTTCAGATGGCTGCGTGATATGAAAAGCATCATCTGTAGATCCGTATCCAGCAAGTTCAGCTAATATTGAAGCACCTCTTTGCCTGGCGTGTGATTCTCTTTCGATGACAAGCATTCCAGCTCCTTCACCTAGAACAAAACCATCTCTATTCATATCAAATGGTTTACTAGCCTTTTCTGGAATCTCATTAGCTTGTGAAAGGGCTCTCATATTTGCAAATCCTGCAATAGTCAAAGCGGTTACACTAGCTTCAGTACCACCAGTAACCATAGCATCTGCATCTCCTGCTAATATTAATCTCATGGCCATACCAATTGCATCAGTGGCAGAAGCACAGGCAGAAGTTACGGTTTGGTTCGGTCCTTTGAGCCCCCATCTAATTGATAAATGTCCACCTGCAATATTTGCAATCATTTTAGGAACAAATTGCGGTGATACCCTTCGTGCTCCTTTATGATCAATAACACGTTGTTGATCTTCTAAGGTTTGAATTCCACCTACACCCGTACCAATTGTTACACCTATTCTGTCTGGGTTTAAGGACTGGGAATCTAAACCAGACATGGAAATTGCTTCTTGGGTTGCTACTAAAGCATAAACAGAAAATGGATCTAATTTTCTTATTTCTTTAGGGTCTAAAACCGAATTAGGTTTAAATCCAGATAGTTCTCCAGCTATTTTTACACGATGATTAGATGAGTCAAAGTAGGTTATGTTTCCAATGCCACTCTCCCCAGCAGTGAGGTTAGCCCAAAATTCCTCTACGTTGTTTCCATTAGGAGCAAGAGAACCTATACCAGTTATAACAATTTTATCTCGCGACATTTTTTATATATCTACTTTATTTAATCTTTTCAATGTATTCAACGGCAGTGCCTACTGTTGTTATATTCTCAGCATCTTCATCCGGTATCTCAATTCCGAATTCCTCTTCAAATTCCATTATTAGTTCTACCGTGTCTAATGAGTCAGCACCCAAATCATTTACAAAATGAGCTTCTGGTTTTATTGAATCTTCTTCTACGCCAAGTTTATCAACTATTACGTCTTTTACTTTGTCAAATGTGGACATTATGTCTCCTTATTTAATTTATTATTCGACCACCATCAACTGTGATAGTTTGGCCGGTAATGTAGTTTGCTTCATTAGAAGCTAAAAATAATGCTGTGTATGCAATATCCTCTGGCTTACCGATTTTCCCAAGAGGGATTCTATCTAATAATGCGCTTTTAGAATTTTCTGGTAACTCATCTGTCATTTCTGTATCTATCCAACCTGGAGCTATACAATTAACAGTAATTCCTCTGCTACCTATTTCTTTTGCAATGGATTGTGTCATGCCTATCAACCCTGCTTTTGATGCGGCATAATTTGCCTGTCCAGCATTGCCTGTGATACCGACTATGGAAGTGATATTGATAATTCTTCCAAATTTATTTTTCATCATTGATCTTATTACAGATTTCATACCATAGAATGCTCCTTTGAGATTAGTATTTATCACTTTTTCCCATTGGTCTTCAGTCATTCTCATAAGTAATGCATCGCGAGTGATGCCTGCATTATTAATTAAAATATCTATTTTACCATGATCTTTTATAACAGTATTTACAGAATTTGAAAATGCATCACTATCACTTACATCACATGAAATATGGTCAGCTAAACCATTATCCTTTCTGATTTCCTCTACCAGGTCAATAATTTTATTTTCAGTTCTCGCAATGCAGATAACATGAGCCCCGGATTTTGATAAAATTTTGGCTATCGTACGGCCTATCCCTTGGCTTGCNCCAGTAACAATNGCAATTTTTCCAGAAATATCAAACAAATATATTGTCCANTTGTTGTAGCGACTCAATACTGTCGCATTTTAATGATCGATCAATTCGTTTATTCAAACCTTGCAAAACTTTNCCTGGTCCAACCTCAATAAATGATTTAATTCCAAAATCTTTCATATTCAATATTGATTTATGCCATAGCACAGGATTCTCCAATTGGCGTATAAGAGAATCTCTTATGTCTTGACTTTTTACCACTGGTTTTGAGTCGACATTTGTATATACGGCGTATTTTGNGTTCGAAATTTCGAGAGAATTTAGGACTTCGGCAAGNTGTTCCCTTGCCGGTGCCATTAGCGGGGAATGGAAGGCTCCACTTACATTTAATTCTACTGCCATCCGCGCACCATAGTCTTTTGCAATATTAACAACCCATTTTACTCCATCAGGAGAACCTGAAATAACAACCTGCCCTGGAGAATTAAAATTGGCAGCTACAACAATANCAGTACCCTCATAGTCAGAACAAATTGATTTAATCTCATCATCATCAATGCCAACTATAGCGGCCATAGTACCTTTTTGAATTTGGCCTGCTTTAGCCATAAATAATGCCCGATCTTTTACTAAACTAAGACCTGTNTCAAAATTAAATGCTCCTGCAATCGTTAGAGCTGAATATTCTCCGAGACTATGCCCAGCTAGGGCAGAAGGTTTCAANCCTTTTTCCAAGAGTANATATCCCAGTATAACGGAAACCGTATAAATAGCTGGTTGGGTATATTCAGTTTGCTTAAGTATATCCTCGGGACCTTTAAATATGATTGATTGGATGTCANATTCCATAATCTCTTGTGCTTTTTCAAAACACTTTCTGCCTATTTCTGTTTCGCTATATAAGTCTTGGCCCATACCAACCTTTTGTGAAGCCTGGCCAGGGAAAAGCCAACCTATTTTGCCCATTTAGAATCCCATTTTATTAACATGCTCCCCCAAGTAAAACCAGCACCGAAGGCAGCTAATAGAACATAGTCTCCATCATTTATTTGGTTTTCACTTACTGCTTCATTTAGGGCAATGGGTATTGTTCCTGCAGTAGTATTACCATATCTGTCAATATTTATTAAAACCTTATCAGGTGATATACCGCAGCGTTCCGCAGAAGCATCTATAATTCTTTTGTTTGCTTGATGGGGAATGAATAGTGCTATATCATCTCCTGATAGATTATTTCGATCTAATAATTTTTTGGAAACTTCAGCCATGCCCTTGACAGCATATTTAAAAACAGTTTTCCCATCTTGCTTAATATAATGTTGTCTGGAATTCACTGATGCCTTTGTTGAGGGCATCCGACTTCCTCCACCTGGGACAATAAGATATTCACCACCAGAACCATCCATGTGTAATATAGAGTCAACTATTCCTGATTTATTATTTGAAGGTTCTAGTATTACGCCACCACCACCATCACCAAATATCACACATGTATCTCTATCTTGATAATCTAAAATGGAGGTCATGGTATCGACACCTATAACCATTACTTTGTNTTATATTTTCCTGAGCTTATAAGGTTAGCTCCAGTTTCCAGTCCATAAATAAATCCTGAGCAAGCTGCACTCAAATCAAATCCCCAAGCATTTGTTGCTCCAATATTCTTTTGAACTAAAGCCGCTGTAGATGGAGTNAAGTGGTCTGGTGTTACAGTGCCCACGATTATTAAATCTAGCTGATCGGNGGAAATATCTCTTTTTTTGATGAGTGATTTTGCTATACGAGTTGATATATCAGANGTTGCCTCATCATCGCTAACAATATGTCTTTGTACAATCCCTGTACGCGATTGTATCCATTCGTCTGAAGTATCCACAAGTTTTTCCAGATCAACATTTGTCATTACGTTNTCTGGTGTATTATGGGATGTAACAGTTATTCTGGCATTCATCACATATTTTAAAAATCGGTTTTTNTACTGGNTTTATTTTGAAATAGTATCGGAACAAATAAAAAGAAAATTATTTAATAGAGAATTATGATGCAGAAACAACAGGTCTTCCTCTGTAATAGCCGCAGTTTGGGCATGCTCTATGAGGCATTTTTTTTGAACCACATTGTGGGCAAGTAGTGGTTGCAGTTAGTCCTGATTTATAGTGTGTTCGACGCTTTCGTCCTCGTGCTTTTGATTGACGTCTTTTTGGCAGTGCCATGAATTCTCCTTAACTCTATTATTACTTAAAATCTTTTAATTTATCCCAGACCGTACTTTCTTCTTTTAATTTGCAAGAGCAAGATCTGTTGTTTTTATTCATTCCACAACTTGAACATAATCCCTTGCAATTTGCTNTACATAGGGGCTTTATTGGCNTAGCTAATTCAATAAGATCTGCAATGATAGTATCTAAATCTAGGTATTCTTTATTATCATTAAAGTATATAATCTCTACATTATTTTCTTCATTGAAAGTTCTTTTTTTGTTAGAAAGCATAAATTGAATTGGTAGTCTAAGATCCACAGGATTTAATTCTAGACAACGTACGCATTCATAAGAGGGTCTTGATTTTAATCTGCCAGTCATTTTGTAGCCTTCCGGCTTTTTTTTAACTGACAGCTCACACCTCACCATCTCATCATAAAAAACTGTGCCCCTTTTTGGGAGTTCATTCACANAGATGTCAAAGANCTTACTTTGAAAACCAGAATGCAGTTCTGATATCTTTAATTTCATTTTTTGATAGAAAAANTTACTGGAATCTTAAATCTTTACCAAGGCCGAACCAGTATANNACAGAAAGCGTGCATTCATCACTTTTTAGGTGAATGATATTCTTATTCTTCTTCTTGGACTGAGTCATGTTCTAATGNGTTAGGCAAACTTTCTTCATCTTGCGAATTATTCATACCCTCATCAAATGTGAATTCATCATCTANNTCCTCCTCAATTTCATCTTCATCCTTTCTGGAGAGTATNTCATCNTCGTCTGACTTTTTCTTGAAAATAACGAACATCAGTGTTTCACCGACTGAAAGTATTGATAGTCCATATGAGATGATGGAAAACCCAATCAAAAAATATGACACGGATAAGAGTGTGGAGGCAAAAGTTGCGGTACTAGAAATTGCAGNAGGCNGAATTGTAGAATCTACCTGGAAAATTGATGGTAAATAAAAATATANTCCAAATAGATCNAATAGTTGATTTCTTAAACTACTTACAGAATCACACATCCATTGTGGACAAACAAGAGAATAAGCATAATTAGTGATATTAGTCAGTTTAGCACCCATGAACCATTCACATCCAAAGATGTAATTGATAAAACCAATACTGTTCATNGAGAACCATGAGAATATCTCAAGGCCTAAGACTAAAAGGGGTATTAATAGTAAATGATATAATACTATCCTCCAGGCATGACCTATTGTTATGGAATATGAGTTAAAAACAGTTCCCATTGTATCTTCTTCATATACACCGACAATNGAGGGAGTATAAAGAATTGATACAAAGAAAACGATAAGGCTATAAATCGTAAAAATAGAACCAAAGAAATATATAATATANGGGACTACAAAAAGAAATTCTCCTAAGATAGGAATGGTGCAAACAAATGCAAAAACACCTGCAAATAAAATAAAGAAAGCTATGATTAGAGTAACTGCAACTGGAGAAAAAACTATAGCATGCCAGTGTTTGAAAACNTATGACCANGCATCANCAGAAGAAAAGAAGTCATTACCCTTTAATTGCTTTAAAGTAACTCGACTGACGGCAGTGCAGGAAAATAGAATTGCTAGAACCCAAGCTGAAATTCCANCATAATATATTAACCAGCTATACCACTCAGCCTCATTACCATAAAGACAGGGGTATAGACCATACTCTGCTAATGCATCGTTAAATGATATACCAGAAAGAGAAATAGAAAGNTAGCTTGAAATCCAGTACAGAATAAAACCACCAAGGTTACCAANGATGAATATCCANATCTTTTTGCCACTAAGTGCAAGGCGAGGNGCTCGAAATATATCTCTAAAATCATAATAAAGATTCATTGGACCCATTATACTNTCTCCTTCTATTGTTCTTTTCTAACAAAGTCTACCCAGGTATTCATNTTTAGATCATCGGATAGATTATCAGCTGCGATTTTTGCACTATTATAATTATCGTAACTACCAACTCTGACCCTATACCAGACTTCNTCTGAATTAAAGANNGCTTTTTGAATATATGAGTCATAACCTTGCTTGATCAATNTTTGGGAAAANAGTTGAGCATCTTTCAGCATCTTCTTAGAAGTTATTTGAATGGTGTAACGATCTGTTCTGGCCGCAATTGAGGCAATTCTATCAGATGTATTTAAGTGGGAAACCTTTTTTGCTGTGGTGGATATAACTTGTTCATTTAAAACTTCGTCTTCGTCTTCGTCTTCNTCNTCNTCTTCATCTTCNTCNTCNTCNTCTTCNTCNTCNTCTTCNTCNTCATCTTCNTCNTCATCTTCNTCNTCATCTGGTTTTATGGTTGTGAGGTTTTCATTATNTATACTGTCAATCAATTCCTCATTTAACCATTCTTCATTTTCTGNAGCAATTTCATTATCTAGTTCTTTGGAGTTGTACTCGAGAATNGTAAAAGACCAGGTTTGGTTTGAGACCTCATCACCATATTGCGANACAATAACTTCNATTGAATANTCTCCAGGGTAATCGGGAGTAAAGACCATTTCCTGGCCATCATTCGAAGATATAAGATCCCCAGAATTAATTAATGAACCATCAGGTTGGTNTGTAAGGGACCAAAAATAATCAACATCTTGGCTTTCTTCAGGGTTATTTGCGGTGAATGTTATTGGCTCATCCACATATCCTTCGATTCCACTACCACCGCAGGAGAATATTAGAAAAAGAGATATGATGTATATTATATTACGCACGAATGAAAATTATTGATTGGTTAGAAGTTCACTATCTGTAAAGAAAAAGGCAATTTCTTTTTCTGCATTTTCATCGCTATCTGAACCATGCACCGCATTCTCCTGAACATTAGATGCAAAATCTTTNCGAATTGTATTTTCTTCAGCTTCATCAGGATTCGTGGACCCAATAGTTTCTCTCCAAGCCTGAACGGCATTTGGCTTACTCAGAACAAGTACCATACAAGGNCCTGAGGTCATAAAATTAATTAAATCATTAAAAAATGGACGCTCTTTATGTACCATATAAAAGCCTTCGGCTTGTTCATTATCCAGTTTTAATAGTTTTGCTGATNGTATATTGAAACCAGCTTGTATAATCCTATCATAAATTTTACCAGTNTGCCCTTTTGAAACAGCATCAGGTTTTATAATTGCAAATGTTTGATTTCCCATTTCTATCCTTTTTACTTTATTTCATTAAATTTTTCATTAGTTGTCCAATATCAGCAACTGAATTCGCTACTTCTATACCACATTCTTCAAGTATCCGCATTTTTGCTTCAGCCGTATCATCACCACCAGAAACTATAGCGCCAGCGTGTCCCATTCTTCTACCTGGGGGAGCAGTCTGTCCAGCAATAAAGCCAACGATAGGTTTAGACATTTTGTTTTTTGCCCATCTAGCTGCTTCAATTTCCATCTGGCCACCAATTTCACCAATGATTATAACTCCTTCAGTTTCGGGGTCAGACTCAAATAANTCTAAACAATCTCTCATTGTTGTACCAATAATCGGATCACCACCAATTCCAATAGCAGTTGTCTGGCCTAAACCAACATTTACTAATTGGTCAATTGCCTCGTATGTCAATGTACCAGATTTAGAAANTACNCCAATATTACCTTTTTTACATATAAACCCAGGCATGATACCCAATTTGCATTCATCGACGGTTATAATCCCTGGGCAATTTGGCCCAATCAAACGAGTGCTATTTTGANTAATAATTCTTTTAGCCTGTAGCATATCATGCACTGGTAAACCTTCTGTTATACAAACAATCAAGTTAATACCAGCATAGCTGGCTTCAATGATAGCTTCAGCAGCAAAGGAGGGAGGTACAAAAATTATAGATGTATTTGCATTAGTCTNTTCTACAGCTTNCTCAACTGTATTAAAAACTGGGATTTTATCATCTAATGTCGTTTTGCCACCTTTACCTGGAGTTACTCCCGAAACTATGTTAGTACCATATGCAAGCATTTGAGTTGAATGAAACTGNCCTTCAGACCCAGTAATCCCTTGGACAAGTACTCTGGAATTTTTATTTACTAAAATAGACATTATCTTCCTCCNATAAACCTAAAGCTGCGCTAACTACTTTGGTTGCTGCATCTTTCATTCCTTCTGCTGGGATGATTGATACTCCTGAACTCTTAAGTATAGATTGTGCTTCTTTAGCATTTGTNCCTTCTAATCTGACCACAACAGGCACTTCTAAACCTAATTCTTTAACTGCTTGTACAACGCCATTAGCAACACGGTCACACCTTACAATTCCACCGAANATATTGATTAGGATAGCCTTAACATTTTTNTCTGATAGGATAATACGAAACCCATTTTTAACGGTTTNAGCACTAGCATTGCCTCCCACATCTAAAAAATTTGCTGGATCACCACCAGCCAGTTTAATGATATCCATAGTTGCCATTGCNAAACCTGCACCATTTACCATACAACCTACATTACCATCTAATTTTATATAGTTCAGATTGAATTTTCCAGCCTCAACTTCCATTTCNTCTTCTTCAGATAAATCTCTCATATCAGAAATCTCTTTTTGTCGAAAAAGAGCGTTTCCATCAAAATTAAATTTTGAATCCAATGCGATAATGTGGNTATCACTGGTTTGAATTAATGGATTTATTTCGGTAAGTGATGAATCGGTAGATTGGTAGCATAGATACATNTTCATAAAAATCGAGCATGCTTCCTTAAAAGAATCACCCTTTAAACCAAGTCCATATGCTAATTTTCTAGCTTGAAAATTTTTCATTCCAAGCAGTGGATCAATCCATACTTTTACAATTTTTTCAGGAGTTTCTGCAGCTACTTTTTCAATTTCTACACCGCCCTCTTTAGATACCATAAAGACATCCATTTCTTTACCTCTATCTAATGTGATAGCAGCATAGAATTCGTTTGAAATATTTGCTCCTGTTTCAATTAAAAGGCGTAGGACTTCTTTACCTTCAGGTCCAGTCTGGTGTGTAACAAGTNTCATGCCTANNATTTCAGNTGCAATCAGCTTTACTTCTTCACGACTGTGTGCCAATTTAACACCACCACCTTTACCACGACCTCCAGCATGGATTTGAGCTTTGACGACTACTGTCTTTGATTNGAGTTTGTCATAAGCTTTTAGTGCATCTTCAATGCTAAAAGCTGGAATTCCTTTTGGGGTTGGTATTCCGTATTTTTGNAAAATTTGTTTACCTTGATATTCATGTACTTTCATTTTTAATTCNTTATCTCCGTTCCTGCACAATGATTCATTGCATCTTTTATANGTTCTATTGAAGTAATCATTACTTTTTCACCATGATGTTTTAAAAAATGAATAGCTGCTTTTATTTTTGGACTAATAGTACCTTTTTGAAACTCATTATTATTAAGCAGCTCTTCAAGATCATTCCTANTTATTGAATCTATCTTCTGTTGTCTATCAGTACCAAATTTCAAATAAATATTATCAACATCTGTGATTATCCATAATTCCTGAGCACGGATAATTCTACCCAATTTAGCCGCAGAGTAGTCCTTGTCTATAACGGCATCTAGTCCTTCTAGATTTCCAGAACCATTATTATAAACAGGAATTCCACCACCACCAGAAGCTATCACTATAGTCCCTCTCTCAACGAGCGTTTTAATTGANTTGCCATGCATAATATAATCAGGCATAGGCGANGGCACCAGCCTGCGATATTGACCTTCCTCTTGTTCCATAAAATCCCAACCAAATTTTTCAGATATATCTTCTGACTCCTTTTTTGAGAAACGTGGCCCAATGAATTTTGAAGGATTATTAAACGATGAATCATTTTCATCAACAATCACTTGTGAAATTAAGCTTACGACCTCTCTGTCCTTTTTCATTTCACGTAATTTATTTTGGAGTGATTGTTGTATCATGTACCCAATAGTACCTTGAGTCCCNGCTACACAGACACCTAANGGTAANGGGGGGACAATATCTTGAGTTAGTTCCATACGAAGTAGCTCATTACCAACTTGAGGTCCATTTCCATGGTTGATACATATTTTGTAATCTTGATCAATAAAATGGCTAATACCTTCTANAGCTTGTCTTGTTTGCTTAAACTGCTGCTCAATAGTCCCAGTCTGACCCTTTTTAGAAAGACTATTTCCACCTAANGCAATCATGGCAGTTTGTGTACTCAATTAATCCTCATTTAAAAAAGGGTAACGATAATCCTTTGGTGAATCAANTGACTCTTTAATGGTCCTAATTGATAACCAACGTTGAAGATTAAGTTCTGAACCTGCTTTATCATTTGTTCCGGAGGCTCTACTACCTCCAAAAGGTTGTTGGCCAACAACCGCTCCAGTGGGCTTATCATTTATATAAAAATTTCCTGCAGAATGTGTTAGGTGATCTTTTGCATTTTGAATTGCATCTTTATCTTTACCCATGACGCACCCAGTCAACGCATAAGGAGAGGTTTTATCAACAAGTTCNAGAGTGGAGTCCCAATCCTCAGGGTTGTACAAAAAGATAGTAAGTACAGGGCCAAATATTTCTTCTTCCATAGTTTTGAAATGAGGGTCGGTTGTAAGTATTGTAGTAGGTTCAATAAAGTACCCCTTACTATCATCATATATCCCTCCAGAAATTATTTCTGCAGAGTCAGAATTTCTTGCTATTTCAATGTAACTAGTAATTGAGTCAAATGCATTCTTATCTATGACTGCGTTTATAAAATTACTAAAATTTCTAGGCGACCCCATTTTNATAGTTTTTAATTCACTCANGTANNTCTTTTTAAGTTCTTTCCAGATGNTTGTGGGGATATAAGCCCTGGACATTGCAGAACATTTTTGTCCTTGATATTCGAATGCTCCACGTATCATTGCAGTAGATAACTCAAAAATGTCAACTGAATCATGAGCAAGACAAAAATCTTTGCCACCGGTTTCACCGACTATCCTTGGATATGTTTTATAATTTTGAATATTATTCCCTATAAACCTCCATATATGCTGGAATGTTTGTGTTGAACCTGTAAAATGCACACCTGCAAGGTTTGGATTAGATAGGACTGGATCACCAACTCTTGATCCTGAACCAGGAATAAAATTTATTACTCCGCTTGGGAGTCCAGCTTCTTCGAGCATTTTCATCAAATAGTAACAAGGAAGG
Organism: bacterium TMED46; assembly: GCA_002167345.2. Taxonomy (GTDB): domain Bacteria; phylum Fidelibacterota; class Marinisomatia; order Marinisomatales; family UBA1611; genus CACEUX01. The sequence continues at coordinate 25,067 of NHCZ02000039.1, forward strand.
ACAGCGCTGGACGCAGGTTTCCATAATGCAACGTTACCCATCAGTGCTGGGGCTGAAGGTAGGTTCCCTGCTATCGAAGTAAAATTAAATGGTGTAATCGCAAAAATAAATCCTTCTAGGGGGCGATATTCTAGATGGTTTTTAACTCCTTTGGGGCTAATAAGCGGCTGATTGCTGTATATATTTTCAGCATATTCTGAGTTAAAATTAAAAAAGTCAATTAGTTCGCATGCGGAATCAATCTCTGCTTGGTATACATTCTTACTTTGATTAAGCATGGTTGCAGCATTAATAGTATCGCGCCATGGGCCCTGGAGTAACCTTGCGGCCGTTCGAAAAATCTCAGTCCGCTCTTCTAAAGGGGTCTTTGACCAGGTTCTCCATGCTTCTAGTGAGCTTTGAATTGCATTTTTTACTTCTATTTCACCCGCTTTATGATATTTGGCGATTACATTTTTGTGATCGTGTGGCATAATACATGTGCCAATATCTCCAGTTTTTATCTCTTCACCATTAATCAATAAAGGTATCTCAACAGCTTGATTTGCCATTTCATCATATTTTAATTGCAGATCTTTTCTTTCTTTACTGCCGGGTTCGTATGTTTTTACAGGTTCATTTACTGATTGATGTGTTTGTATCATTGCTTTACCATATTATGTATATAATCATTGTAAATAGGGCGAAATATTACCTGACATTCAATCGGATGACAAGAATGAGAGTATGACAATTTTATTAATTATCTATTCATTTTCAGCAGCTTGCATGAATGCAGATAAGGCATCATTCATAGCATTCAGATCTGGTGCAGTGACCAAGCTTTGACGAAATATTGCAGCGCCAGGAAAACCTTTTATATAATTTGAGAAGTGTTTTCTCATTAGATTGGCACCAGTTCGTTCACCTCGGTTTTCTAGCAGAAGCTCAAAATGGCGTTTACAAGTTTTAGCAATATCAAGTAATGAGGGGGGAGTGGGTTCGGGCTCTCCGTTTAATGCAGCAACTGCATTTTGAAAAAACCACGGGTTACCTTGAGCTGCTCTACCAACCATTACTGCATCACAACCAGTATATTCAAACATGCGAATCATATCATCCATATTTCGAATATCTCCATTACCTATGATTGGAATTGAACAAGCGTCTTTTAATTCCTTTATGTATCTCCAATCTGCTTTACCTGTGTAACGTTGTTTTGTGGTACGCGGGTGGAGTGCAATAGCACTTACTCCAATTTTTTCTAAGCGTTCGCCTACTTTTGGCACTATAATTGAATCATCATTCCAACCCGCTCTCATTTTCACGGTAACTGGAATATCTGACACTGATTCTACGACTGCAGAAGTTATATCATCCATTAAACAAAGGTCCTTTAATGCCGCTGACCCGGCTCCTTTTTTGGTTACTTTTGGTACTGGACAACCATAGTTAATATCAAGTATGTCGGGTTTAAATGAATCTACTACATATCTAGCAGCATTACTCATTACTCTAGCATCTCCTCCAAATATTTGAACACCTATGGGTCTTTCAGCATCTTCAAAGTGAATGAGGTCGAGGGTTTTAGCATTTTCTCTTATTATTCCATCCGCTGATACAAATTCAGAATAGACAATGCCTGCTCCCATTTCTTTACATAGTATTCGAAAGGGGTAATCGGTTACTCCTGCCATAGGAGCAAGGAGTATAGGGTTGTTAATATCTATTCCACCAATTCTCATATTAGAATGTATTCGTTTATATATTTCAAAGGTTATTTAACTCCTTAAATTATTAATCTAAATTGATTTTGTGAGAGAGATATGTTTCATTAAGTTTTCGGGCATTTTTTTAACAAAAAACAAATTAATAAATAATCATGAGTAGAGTTTGCGACATAACTGGTAAAAAACCAATGTTCGGTAATAATGTTAGCCATGCTAATAATAAAAGTAGACGAAGGTTTAATATTAATCTTCAAAAAAAGAAGTTTTGGTTGCCAGAAGAGAATCGCTATGTGACCCTTCGGATATCAACTCGCGGTATGCGTGTAATAGATAAAAAAGGTATCACAAGAGTTGTTAAAGAACTAAGAGCTAGAGGCGTCAAAGTTTAGCGATAGGGGTTATCCCAATCCTAAATTTCTTAAGCCCCTCTTAGTACAAGGGGCTTTTTTATTGAGGGCGCTTTGTAATGCATATAAAGCGCCCTTAATCATTATTTAATTATTTAGCCCAACAAGCTTTAATCATGCTGCCTTCTAATAAATGCAGGAATCTGAAGATCTTTACCATAGATAACAGAAGAGTCGTCTGTATCATCAAAAGTAAGTAGAGGTTTTTTATCTTCTAGACTATCTGATTGATTGTCGGTTCTTTCCTTTTGAATATGTAGAGGTTTATTTATTTGTTCTTGCAATTGACGTGTAGGGGGCGTCTCTACAGTTTTCATTTCAGGTCTGCCATGTAGTTCTTCAACATTTGTTTTTGCCTTTGGAATGTTGAATCCTGTTGCAATTACAGTCACTCTTATTTCATCTTCTAGTGTGGGGTCTATCACGGCCCCAAAAATTATATTTGCGGAAGGTCCCGCTTCATCAAATATAATACTAGTAGCTTCATTTGCTTCCATGAGTGTTAGGTCGTTTCCTCCTGTTATATTAACTAATACACCTTGGGCACCTTTAATAGATGCATCATCGAGTAGCGGGCTAGAAATAGCTTGTTGTGCCGCTAATACAGCTCTTTCTTCACCTGATGCAACACCAGTACCCATTATTGCTTCACCCATATTCTTCATTATTGTCTCTACATCAGCAAAGTCAAGATTGATAACCCCTTGCACGTTTATCAGATCTGAGATTCCTTTTGCTGCCTGATGTAAGATTGTATCTGCCATTTGAAATGCTTCAGGCAGGGTGGTTGAATTGTCAACAATTGACATTAGTTTTTGGTTTGGAATAGCGATAAGCGTATCACATGCTTTTTTCATTTCTGCCATTCCTTCTAGGGCCCTATTCATTCTTTTTGGACCTTCAAAACTGAAAGGCAGGGTTACTATGCCTACAGTTAGCACACCTAATTCTCTTGCTATTTGCGATATGACCGGTGCTGCACCTGTACCAGTACCACCGCCCATTCCTGCTGTAATAAAAACCATGTCAGCGCCTTCAATTAGAGTGGTTATTGCCTCCCTGTCGGCTTCAACAGCCTCTTTGCCAACGCTTGAATTTGCACCCGCACCAAGACCTTTGGTCAAATTCTTTCCAACTTGAATTTTATGTTCTGAAGGATTATTGTCTAGATCCTGAGCATCAGTATTTATTGCAATAAAGTCCGCACCTTGCATACCTGATGTAATCATTCTGGTTACTGCATTTCCGCCAGCACCCCCAACACCAACAATTTTTAGCTTTGCCTTTTGCTCATTTAAGCTATCAAACTCGAATAGCATGATTCTCTCCTTTTTTAATGGTTTGGTTAAAACATTTCTTCGATGGTATGTCGAATCTTTTCTATTAGCCCTTTAAAACTTCTGTTCTTTGGTTTTTCCATTTGAATATGGTCTGTTGAAAACAGAGGCCAGAGAAGAAGTCCCATGGCTGTTGAATGACGAGGCCCATCCGCAATGTCTTGAGCACCGTCAATATTTATGGGTTTCCCTTTTCTAACTTTAACACCCATTGAATTTTCTGCTAATGAAATAATGTTCCTTAATTCTGCTCCTCCACCTGTAACAACAATACCATATGTTAGAGGGTCTTTTATATCAGCTCTAGAGATTTCACGTATCACCATCTGAAAAATTTCTTCCATTCGGGCTTCAACGTAACTCGAGACTTCCTGCTCGGGAACCGATCTTTTTAATCCTCCATTTTTTGATGGAAGTTCAATTTCTAATTCAGAAGATGACATAGAAGATTTTGCCGAGGCATACTTCATTTTTATAATCTCCGCGTCAGCAACACTAAGTTGTAGCATTACTGCAATATCATTAGTGATACTTGAAGAGCCAAGAGGAATGGTCGCTGAATGTTGCACTGTTCCGGCATAATAAACTGCCACGCTTGTAGTAGTAGAGCCAATATCTACAAGAGTTATGCCCAGTTCCATTTCATCATTTTTTAAAGTAGCTAGTGCTGCAGCAAGAGGTTGAAATACAAGTCCATCCACGGTGATACCTAATTCTTCGACACAGCTAACAAGATTTGTAATTGCAGTTGTAGCGGCTGTAACTAAGTGAACTCTACCTTCAAGGCGTCTTCCAGTCATGCCTAAGGGGTCTTTGATTTCATCTAATGTGTCTACCAAATATTCTTGAGGTATAGTATGTAAAATATCCCGGTCTATCGGTAGTGATACAGCTTGAGCTAGATCTAAAACCTGGAAGATATCTGTATCGTTGATTGCTCGTTCTGAAATTCCTCCTTTTACCCCATTTATTCTATTCAATGGAATCGCAGCTTGTGTATTAAGAGATCTTATATGTTCACCAGTAATTGATAGAATTGTATTTGTTATTTTTACATTTGCCATACGTTCGGCATCATTTATTACATTTTCTAGGGTATCAATTAATGCATTACGGTTTGTAATAACGCCTCTTTTAATTCCACTAGAGGAAATTGATGAAATTGCTCTAAGCTTTATACTATTTGTTGATGTGTTAGCTTGACCAACAGAACATGTGATATTTGCAGAGCCTATATCCAGTCCAACTACAAGTCTGTAATCTTGGCCATTTACTATCGGGTTCATAAATGACGCCTTTTGCCTATTATTTGATTATCGTATCGCATATCTAAATAACTAAAGTCTGACATCTTATTTGGTTTGAGTTTTGATTCAAATTCTTTTAATGTATGAATACGAGAACCAATCTTTTCATTACCTAAATAAATGTGAGTAGGGAGGTCTGATAATATCAATTCGATTTCATTGCTCGAGGTTATTTTTAATTCAGATAAATTATTATAAAGACCTGAATAATTATTCTTGATTTTAGAAATCAGGGCTATGGCTTCTTTTACTTTAACTGACAATGCTAGTTCGCCAAGAGGATAAAGTTGAGGTTCAGAATTAAAATTATTCATCACAGGTAAATTGTAATTTGTTTGGATGCCTTCAATTGGTAGGACAAATCCATTTTCATCAAGAAATATCATTGGATCCATGTTCACAATTGCGATCGGTTTTCTTTCAATTATTTCAATTTTTATTTCAGAAGGATAATGTCTACTTACTCGCGCATATTTGACATATGGGTGACTCTCTATTAATGTACTTATCTCATAAAGGTTTAATTCTTTTGATTTTTCATTGGTGATTTCACCTAAGAGAGATTTGTAATTACTTACATCCAGTATTTTAGTTTCAGAGAATTTTATATGATTAAGATCCAAGGCACCACTATAACTTGCCCAGAGAAATGATACCTTAATCATTGAACCCAGCAAAGAAAGGGATAAAAATGAAAGAATCAATTTTTTTATTTCAAATACTCTTTTCTTTTTAGACATATACTTCCAATTCTTTTGGGTCAAATCCTAAGGTTCGGATTTCAAGCTCTAATTCTATACCGAATTTTTTAAGTACGGCCTCTCTTGCGATACGAATTAAAGCGGAGATATCTGATGCCGAAGCATTGCCATGATTAATAAAAAAATTAGCATGATGTGTGGAAATTTCTGCATCACCAATCTTTGTACCTTTTAGACCAGCATTATCAATTAAATAACCTGCTGCATAATCTTTATGGTTTTTAAAAACACTACCAGCAGAACGGTATCTCAAAGGTTGGTTTGTTTTCCTGCCAGAACTTGCTTTTAATTTTTTATGATTAATTATTTCTGGTACTTCCGTTTGAAGCTTAAATCTTGCAAGTAGAATAAATTCATCTTTTTTAAACGATGAAAAACGATATGAAAAGTCAATATCACTATTGCTAAATGTATTAATCTCGCCACTCATTGTCATAATATCCACACTCTCTAAAAAATTAGAAATCTCTCCTCCAAAAGCACCGGCATTCATAACCAATGCGCCTCCTAATGTACCTGGGACACCGATTAGACTTTCAAGCCCAGTTAAATTGTGTTTAATACATTCTTTTACTAGTTTACCAAGCATCACACCTGATTCTGCTACCACCCGATTTTTTTTTATTTCTAGTTGCTTTAGTGATTTAGCGGGAGTGAGTACAATCCCTTCTATTCCATTGTCTGCAACAAGCAAGTTGGAGCCTGTTCCAATAAAATAGACAGGAATCTCATTTTTCGTACTAAACTTCAAAATATTAAATAAGTCGAACCGATCTTTTGGATTGATATAGGCCATTGCCGGTCCACCTATGCCGTAAGTTGTATGTTTAGACATTGGTTCATTCTCAAGAAGATTGCCTTTTACAATTGATTTTAATTCATCTATGAATTTCAACTTTGAACTCCATTTCTATATGAACTAAGTGATTTTGAATATAATTCTGAATATCGCCAAATATCCCCTGCTCCCATTGTTATTAACATGTCACCTGGTTTAATAATTTTATCAAGACTCGACTTAAGGTCATCAAGGTCTGGTACTAGATAACAATTATCTTCCATTTTTTCCACAAGTATATCATAAATCAATTTAGATGTAACCCCAGGAATAGGCTTCTCACGGGCCGGGTATATATCTGTGATTAACACTACATCCGCAATTGTTAATGCAACTGAGAATTCTCTAAAAAAGTCTCTTGTCCTACTAAATAAGTGAGGCTGAAATACAGCAATGATTCTTTTATCCCAACCGGCTTTTGCTGAGCTTAAAGTTGCCTCGACTTCTGTGGGATGGTGTGCGTAATCATCAACTACCATTATATCATTAAAGGTACCTTTAATGTCAAACCTCCTACGAACACCCTTATATGTAAAGATTCCTTTTTGGATTTCTTCAAAAGAGAGGCCCATTTCTAAACCTAATACAACGGCTGCTAGAGAGTTTAGTATATTGTGCTCACCAGGAACATTTAACTTTATTTCTCCCAAGCATTCCTCCGCACGAAAAACAGAATATGTGGATTTGTTTTCTTTAAATCGAAGGTTCTTCGCACGATAGGCCGCATCCCTTGACCGTCCATAGGTGGTCATGGGCCTCTCAATTTTTGGAATGATTTCCTTTATTCCTGGAGAATCCATACATAGAATGACTTCTCCATAAAAGGGTACTGATTGGCAGAATTGAAGAAAAGCATTTTGTAAATCAGCTAAATCGTCATAGCAATCAGTGTGTTCTAATTCTATATTTGTAATTACCCCAATTGTCGGTTTAAGGGCTAAAAAACTGCGGTCAAATTCATCTGCTTCAACAACTATGACTTCTCCAGCACCTAACTTTGAATTTGTATCGATATTATGCACCAGCCCGCCTACAACCATTGTTGGATCTTTTCTTGCATAAGCCAATATGGTGCCAATCATAGATGAAGTTGTGGTTTTTCCATGGGTACCACCTACAGCTATACTGGTTTCCTTTAACGAAATAAGTTCCCCAAGCATTTCAGCCCTACGAATGATGGGTATCCCTTTCTGCCGAGCCCGGATAATCTCAGGATTTTCAATCGGTACTGCACTAGAATAAACCAGAACATCGATATTTTTAGATAGGTTATCAGGGTCATGGCCAATGTTTATATCGATATTTAGATTTCTTAACCTTTTAATATTGTCATTCTCATTGATGTCTGATCCTGATATATTAAAATTTAGATTCAGTAGTAATTCAGCAATTCCGCTCATTCCTATTCCACCAATACCTACAAAATAAATATTTTTTATTTTTCTGAANGGCACTATATCACCTCAAAAATATTATCAACAATTTCTCGGGTTGCATTAGGTCNTCCTAACCCTTTTGATGCAAGTCCCATTTTATTAAGCTCTTTCTTATCGTGGATCAGGCTCATGATAGCATGTAACATATCAGTTGAATTAAGTGATTTTTCCATAAACATGCGTGCTGCCCCTGCATCAACAAGTACCTTTGCATTTTTTGTTTGGTGATNACCAGCAGCATGTGGAAAAGGGACCAGTATAGAGGGTTTACCACAAACTGTAATTTCTGCTAGTGTAAGGGCGCCACTACGACAAATAAGTAAATCTGAGACGGCGTATGCATCATCCATATTATTTACAAATGGAACAATTCGAACTTTGTCAGAATTCATCATTTTATATCGATTATATTCCAATTCACCTGTTTGCCAAATTATTTGGATGCCTGCNTCTGATATATTTGGTACAATTTTATTCATTATCTTATTGAGATAGGCAGAACCCTGACTACCTCCAAACAAAAATATTATTTTTTTATTNTCTTTAAACCTAAAANTTTTAAGCCCTCTATTACGATTTCCGTTTTCTATTCCTTNCCTNACAGGGTTACCAGTCAATACTGTCTTGTTATCATTTNNCTTTTGTGAATCATTAAATGCTACACATATTTTTTTNGCTTTATCTGAAAACAACCTGGTCGTAATCCCAGGAAATGAGTTTTGTTCTTGNAGAATGATTGGAAATGCTTTTTTCTTTTTTGATGCAACATAGAGTGGCAACGCAGAGGCATACCCACCAGTTCCTATTACAACTTGTGGAATAAATTCGTTTAATAATTTACTAGTCTNAACNAATGAGCGAATTATTNGAAAGGGAAGTAAAAGGTTCCTAGAAAAACCTAAGACAGTTATTCCACGTTGAAATCCGCGAATTGGTAGTAAAGTATGCCAAACATCTTTGACTGGAAACACTTTTGCTTCGAGCCCAAATGTTGAACCTACATAGTGGATTTTTGCATCNGGATCTCGTCGATGAATTTCTTCACCTATAGCTAAGGCGGGGAATAAGTGTCCGCCTGTACCGCCGCCTGCAATGAGTATTTTCCGTCTAAGCATTTAATGTAGAGCTCCAACCTCTTCTCCCNCCTANNGAACGAGCGGATTGTGAAATATTCAATAAAATGCCCATCATGGCCATGTTGATCACCATCCCCGAACCACCATAGCTCACCATGGGCATTTGAAGACCTGTAACTGGGAATATACCTGTTACCACTGCTGCATTTACAAATGCATATAAAACAAGATTAAATGCGATTCCTATTGATAAGAAAACACCAAAAGGGTCAGTGCATTTTTTTGATATTTTTAATCCTCGAAAAAAGATCAACACAAATAGTGTTAAAACGGGTACAGTACCCAGGATGAATCCCAATTCTTCACCAATGATTGCAAAAATNAAGTCGGTATGCGGGGTTGGTAAAAAATGATTTTTTTCAATACTATTACCTAGTCCCACTCCAAAAAAACCCCCATTACCTAAACTNTTTAGTGATTCATTCGCCTGGTATCCGATATCTGANTGATNATTCACTCCAAACCAACTACCAAACCAACTAATCACTCGATTATATCTATACTCTCGTGATAGAAGTATAGGAATACCTACCAGCAGTGCACCTGAACAAGATAATGATAGCTGCGACGTTTTAGCGCCACCAATAAATAAAATAATGATACCAATCAATCCAATCATTAATGCAGTACTGTAATCTGGCTGAATTATGATTAATGCCATCGTTATAGTTAAAACTGACAAAGCTGGTAGCAGACCGAGCTGAAAATCCTTAAGATTTTCTNTTTTTTTATCAGCGTAATACGCCATAAAAATAATTATCGAGAAACGGGCAATGTCAGATGTTTGAAGAGAAATAGAGCCAAAGTATAACCAACGAGCTGGTTTATACCAGGAAAACCCGTTCAATAAGTAATACCCTTTTGTTATAATTAATAACAATAGTGATATGATAATAAAATACGGAGAAATCTCTTTTAGTTTTCTATAATCAATTAATATAAAGGAAAATAGAAAAACCACGCCAATTAANAATCTTTTCAAATGATTTTGCAAGAAAAGCATATCGGTTCTGCCATTAGATGAAGCAAAAGATTCATACCAGCTAGCACTGTAAAGCATGATGGTCCCTATAACAGCTAAAATACATAGGTATATGAGCAACTGACGATCATATCTTTGAATTAAAATGTCTATCATAATTCGTTTCTTACAATCGATTTATAAAAATTGCCTCTGACTTCAAAATTTGGGAATTGGTCAAAGCTGGCGCAACCCGGAGATAATAGTACAATATCTCCGGGAGTAGCCAGACTATGGGCTTTTTTAACTGCAGAGTTAAGATCGGTAACTTGTACCGAACTCACCGCATCCCCTAGTGCAGTATTTATTTGCCCGCCGGCATCTCCATANGAGACTATGTCTCTTACATTACTTGATTTGATATGTGGAAGGAGTGGCCGAAAATCTGCGCCTTTGTTATAACCGCCAAGGATAAGAATGATAGGTTTATTGTAGCTATCAATAGCTACTTTGACAGATTGTATATTTGTAGCTTTTGAATCATTCACGAATTCTACATTATTTATAAATTTGACATGTTCTAGGCGATGTTCAACACCTTGAAATTCTTTTATAGTACTACTAATGTTATTTTCGGGAACACCTATCAAATAAGAGCATGTTGCTGCTGCAAATAAATTTGCTATGTTATGTTCACCATATACTTTTAAATCTTTCACATTTGCCAAGATAGTTTTTGATGGGCCTATAATTTTATTATTATCCAGATAAAATAATGTTTCCTTATAGGTAGTGCTAAAAGTTTGTTTTTGGGTAGGGTCGTTTTTCAAAGCTTTATGCAGTTCATTATCATCCCTATTATAAATTATAAAGCCTTCTTTTTTTAGATTTTTAGATAGGTCTATTTTTAATTGAATATATTCTTTCATAGTACTATGACGGTCCANATGATCTTCTGAAATATTAGTATATANAACAAAATCAGGTGAAAAATGTTTAGTGAACTCCATTTGGAAACTCGACACTTCTAGTATGTAGAGTCTTTTTTTGTCTGGTGTTAANGTNTCATTTAAAACTCTCTCAGAAAATGGTAGACCCATATTGCCAGCCATCACGCCATTAAAATCTTTATTTTGACACATTTGAGATAGTGCGTGAGCTGTTGTTGTTTTTCCGTTAGACCCGGTAATTGCAATAATTGGAGAATCTGTAAACCAACTTGCAAACTCAATTTCTCCAACNATGGGAATTCCTCTTCTAATTGCTTCTAAAACAATTTCATTNTTTTTTGAAATACCAGGAGATATGACCCATAAGTCTGCATCATAAATTTTATCACTTTGAACACCCGTCTCACTTGGAATATGATGTTTNTGCATTAGATCCATTGCATGAGTATTTACCATTTNACTAGAGCTTAAATCACTTGNAAATACTNTAGCGCCATGATAATNCGCAAGCTTAGCTGCTTCCACACCACTTATACCCAAGCCGATTACTGTAACNCTTTTGTCTCTCAAGGNAATATGTTCTCTTTTTTGGATATCTATCATCTTATTTTAAAAGTGGTTAGAGAAAAAAGTGCTAAAAGGAGTCCAATAATCCAAAATCGTATCACTACTTTTGATTCAGGCCAACCTTTGAGTTCAAAATGATGATGAATNGGAGCCATCATAAAAAACTTTTTCCCNGTACCAGAAAATTCTTTTGTATATCTAAAATATGAAACTTGAATAATCACTGATAGAGCCTCCCAGACGAAGACGCCACCAATAATTAAAAGAAGTAATTCTTTTTTTAATAAGATTGCAAGTGTACCCAAAGCAGCACCAGTCGAAAGTGATCCAGTATCGCCCATNAATACTTCAGCAGGATATGAGTTAAACCACAAGTATCCAATGCAAGCTCCAGCCATTGCAGCNGTAAAGATAGTGAGCTCACCAGCACCAGGGATATAGATAATATTTAAATAGTCAGAGAAATCTATTCTTCCTGAAATATAAGCTANTGCTGAAAAGACCGTAAAACATATAGCCAAAAGCCCAGCTAATAAACCATCTAATCCATCTGTTAAGTTAACTGCATTAGATGTCCCTGTTATGACAAGGATTACCATTAATGGGTAAAGCACTCCAAAATCAATTTCAACATTTTTGAAAAAAGGCACCGTAGTCTTAGTATTNAAGTCAATGAANTCTGGTGTATTAAATATCCAAAAGCTTACAATGCAGCCTAGTAGGATTTGTCCTGCAAGTTTATATCGGGCTATTAAACCACGTTTGATTTTTTTTACTACTTTTAGGTAATCATCTATAAAGCCAATAATGCCCATCCAAATTGTTGCAAATACTATAATCTGAATTAAGACACTGTTAACTTTTGCAAAAAGGAGGGTTGGGAGGAGTACTGCCATTAAAATGATGACTCCTCCCATTGTGGGCGTGCCCTCTTTCTCCATATGAGATTTAGGACCTGCTTGCCGAATCTCTTCGCCAATATGGTTTTTATGTAGTATGTGGATAACCCAGGGCCCAATAATGAAGCTTATTATTAATGCTGTAATNGANGCAATAGCAGCACGAAATGTTATGTATTCAAATAGGTTGAATAATGATATNGAATCTTTAAATGGCAAAAGAAATTGATATAACATTATAAGTCGAANACTCCCTTAATAACNTTTTCCATTTCCATACCCCTAGAGCCTTTGAATAATATTTTATCGCCAGCTATGATTTTCTTTCTTAAAGAGGTGATTAGATTATCTTTTGAATTATAATGAATATGGTCAATGCCATTGCTAATCGCGGAATCTGTGTGTTTGGTATGGTTGCCAATTGTGTAAACGCCATCGAGGTTTAATTCAGAACATTTTTGACCAATTCGACGATGTTGCTCATTTGAAGAAGTCCCAAGTTCAAACATGTCACCAAATACAAGAATTCTTCTACCATTTCCTGAAAAAGCATTAAGATAGTCTATTGCTGCTAAAGAGGATGCAAGGTTAGCATTATATGTATCATCAATNATCGTTACACCATTAAAATGTTTTACATTGCATCTACCTGGAGGTGAAGTGAAAGACAGCAGTTTTGTTTTTAATCGATTCCAATCTATTCCAAGAGTTATTGCAACTGCAGAAACTGCTATACTGTTTTTAATGAAGGATAAATTATGAGTGCCAGTATGTATCTCATATGTATCTAAGATTAATGCAAGAGTACCATCTTCCTTTTGGTAGATATCTGCAGGGAAATCACATTCAGGAGTTAGCCCGAATGTNATTTTTTTACCTNTATATGAAATATTGTTTATCATATCATCTGTTTTATTCAAGAAAGCAGTACCATTNCTTTCAAGGAAACGAAAAAGNGCACCCTTTTCATAAGCAATATTTTCTATTGACCCAAAACCCTCTAGATGGGCTGTTGCGATATTAGTAATTAATCCGTGTGTTGGCCTTGCTATATTACAAAGACCTTCAATTTCCCCTGGTAAGCTGGCACCCATCTCAAGTATTGAAATATTGTGTGTCANATTCATTTGNAATAGGGTAAGGGGAAGTCCAATATGCGTATTGAAATTCCCCTCNGTGGCATGCACATTAAAATCATCTGATAAGACATGTAATAATAATTCTTTTGTAGATGTTTTTCCGTTTGAACCGGTAATTGCAATTACTGGAAAATCAAATCTTAAACGCCATTCTTTTGCAACCTTTCCAATCTCACCTAGGGGATTATTTACCTTAATTTGTTGTATATCTAAGCCTTCAAAATTTTTACTGACTAATGCTGCTACTGCACCAGATTTATCAACTTGGTCCATAAAGTTATGACCATCAAAATTTTCACCTTCCAAAGCTATGTAGAGGTCACCAGTTTTTGTTTCTCTGCTATCCGTTGTAATTCCTGTAACTGGTCGGTAAAGTTTGTTTTTTGTTACCGATTCAAAAACTGCTGCAAAACTTTCGGGGTGCTTTAATGAAATTCTCATTGATATTCTTTTATAATTTCAATGTCAGAATAAAAAATCTTAGCACCCATTATATCTTGATACTGCTCTCTACCTTTTCCTAAAACAATGATAATATCTTTCTCCTTAGCTCGTCCAAATGCTGCTTTTAGCCCTAAGCTGCGTTCACAAAAAATCGTGTAATCAGAACCTTTAAAGCCCATAGATATTTCTTTTGCTATTTTTTCTGGGTTTTCAGTTCTAGGGTTGTCAGGAGTAATAAAACAGTGCTTTGCAAATCTTTCAGCAATTTCTGCCATTTGTGGACGCTTTGTTTTATCTCTGTCTCCGCCTGCACCAAATACGGCGTATAAATTGCCAGAATCACTCTGGCTTTGTCTTATAGTACTTAATACTTTTAAATAAGCATCTGGAGTATGTGCATAATCAATGATTACAATTGCTCCAGATGATAAGCAATAAGGTTCCATTCGCCCCGGTATAGAATTACAATTTCTTATACCATTCTCTATATCTTTTTTATTTTCTCCTAATGCATGAGCAACTGAAACTGCAGCAAGAATATTTTCACTATTAAAATCGCCGATTAATCTTGACTTTATTGAATATTTGTTTCGGCCAGCAATTATTTCACCAGCTATTCCAGCCATTGAAGTTTCCATTTTTTTGTAGTGAATAGAATTGTTATTGCTTTTTGAAAACGGAACAACGGGAGCTAGGGATTTTTTTGATATTCGCTTTCCAAATGAATCTGAAATATTTACAATGGCTGTTGAATTAATTGTCAACATTGTAAATAATCTAAGCTTAGATTGAAAATAAGACTCTACTGTCGCGTGATAGTCAAGATGTTCTGGAGATAAATTAGTAAAAACTGCAATATCAAAATCGACGTCTGCAACTCTAAACTGGTCAAGCGCATGTGAGGATACCTCCATGACAATATGTGAATAATTGGCTTCTTTCAATTTTGAGAATAGTTTTTGAAGAGTTATAGGATCTGGTGTAGTCAGGGTTTTAATTTGTTCAAAATCATCAGCAATAAGACCAAGTGTCCCAATTTGAGCAACTTTATATCCCGCATTATCTAGAATAGATTTCAAGATTGAGGCTGTGGTTGTTTTACCATTGGTACCTGTCACTCCAATAACTTTTAAATGTTTTGTAGGATGTCCATAAAACTCCGAGGCCACAATTGATGCGGCTTTTCGTGGATTTGCCACTTTTATTTGTGGCACAGGTAGCTTGCCTAAGTCCTTCCCGTTAGATATAATGGCTGATGCGCCTTTATCTATGGCTTGTGCAATAAAATTATGCCCATCTAACCTAGTTCCAGGTATTGCAATAAATATGTCACCTTTATTTACCTCGTTTGAATTCATTGCCAAACCATGGATAAGAGTATTTGGCACGTNATGACNTAATGGTACAATATTATGGACGATTTCANCGAGATTTTTCATTATTGTAACTCAACGACGCAAATNGTTCCTTTATTCACTAAAGAGCCAGGCATAAGATTTTGAGATAAAACTTTCCCACTTCCTNTTACTTTAGGCTTTAAACCTAAATTACCTAAAGTATTCATGGCTTTTCTCATGCTTAAACCTCTNAGGTCAGGCACATAAGCTTTATTAGAATATTCAGCAATAGATGAAAGAGTGGGTGGTAGTTTATTAGAATGCTCTACTGGCGCTATATAATTTTCAACGAGATAATTATCTTTAAACTCAGATATAGNTANATCATTATNAGTAATTGGAGGAGTAATATTATCGTCCATATTTATGATTCTAATCATTATATTCCTAAATGCTGGAGCTGCTCCCTCAGCACCCCAATGGTATGGTTGCTTNGGTTCATCTAGCATAACAAATGCAAGTAATTGTGGATTTTCATAAGGGAAAAAACCAATAAAATTTGAAATAAATTGATCGTTTGAATATTTACCATTATTCCATTTTTGGGCAGTACCTGTTTTGCCTGCTACTTGGAACCCTTGGATATCAGCATTTTTCCCAGTGCCGTCAATAATTACACCACGCAGCATTTTCCTAACTTCCTTCATAGTCCCCTCATCAGCGACTTGCCTAATTACCGTACTTTTTTCTGAGTAAACTATATTGCCATCAGAGTTCATGACCTGTTTTATTATTCGGGGCTTCAATAAATAGCCTCCGTTCGCTATAGCTGAATAGGCAGAAGCTAATTGAATAGCAGTTACGCCTACCTCATGGCCCATTGCAATTTCTCCTAGTGATACTGCGCTCCAATCTTTAATCGGTTTTAATCTTCCTGTAACTTCTCCATCAAGACTAATTCCAGTTTTTTGTCCAAACCCTAAATCTCTACTAATTGAATAGAAGATATTTGGTCCAATTTCTTCAGCAATTTTTATTGTCCCAATATTGCTTGAGTAATAAATGATCTGTGGAATTGTTAGCATTCCATGAGGTTCGTGATCATTTATATTTATTGTATAGTATTCATAAGTCCCATTTTCACAATTAAATTCGTTGTCAAGGCTAATTCTCTCATTATGGATAGCCGATACTGCTGATATAACTTTATATGTAGATCCAGGTTCAAACTGATCTGTAATTGCACGGATTCGATGTGAACTTTGATTTGTAGAATTGAACTTGTTATTATTAAACCCAGGAGTTGTTGCTATTGCTAATATTTCACCCGTTTCAGGATCCATGATAATACCAGTTGCAGAAATTGCACTGGTTATTTTCTGACGTTTTAAAAGTTCTTGTTCAAGTATAGTCTGGTAGTCTAGGTTTATAGTTAATTGTATATTGTTGCCATTGATAGGTTCTTGAAAAGGCATACCGCTTTTATGTTGAATTTTTCCACTCCAACCTTTTGTTTTAGATATCCAACCTGATTTGCCAGTTAGGTAATCATTAAAATCCTTCTCAATTCCAGATATCCCTTTATCATCAAAGTTAGTGTATCCTAGTATTTGAGCAGCAATTTCATCATGAGGGTAATATCTCCTATATTCTCTTTCTATGTTCAATCCTTTAAAATTTTTAGTCAACAGAGAGCCAAGTGTCTCACGCTGTAGGTTTCGTTCCAAGTATTCGAACTTAGAATTGGAATTAATTTTTTTTAGATAATGTTTTTCTGACTTACCAGTCCTTTTACTAATCTCTCTTGCTATTGAAATTTTATCAATAACCTCTTTTGGATTTACGGAAAGGGTGTAGTGGATAATATTTCTAGTTAAAGCTCTACTCTTTCGATCAAAAATATTACCCCTAGTAGCGGGTATTTTTTGTTTTCTTTGCGCTTGTTTTTCTACAGCTTTTTGATATTGACTACCATGTAAAACTTGTATTTGAAATAAACGAACGCAAAGACCCATCCAAGAGATTATAACGAAACAAGCTAAAATTGTAATTCGCCTACGGTATCTTAGGTAGGTCTTGGTCATAAACTTCTATCATCATTTGGGTCAATGGTCACCCTAAGGGTTTCAGGCTCAATAAATACCATTTTTAATTCATTTTGGGCCCTTTTTGCTATTACATCCGCGCGCTCTAAAGATTCGATCTCATTATTTAGTTCATCGATTAAATTCTGGAGTTCCTCAACCGTTGAGTTTTGAATTTCTATAGCCAGTAACGTTTCATCTATTTCGGTATATACCCAAAGATAAACTATAAGGCATGAAATAATTGTTACACTAGATAAAAAGAAAATTATACTCTGTAAAATATTAATAGCTTTTTTAGACAATCGCTTTCTAAGCATTAATCGACCCTTTCAGCTACGCGTAATTTTGCACTTCTACTTCTAGTATTATTTAAAATTTCCTCTGGGCTGGGCACTATTGGCTTTTTGGTTAGTATTTTGATTTCCCTTTCTGATTTAAGCTTCTTAAAAGAATGTTTAACCTTCCTATCTTCAAGTGAATGAAAACTAATTATGGTAATCCTTCCGCCAATACAGAGCCTTTTGCTGAAAGAAGATAAGAACAAATCAAGTTTTTCAAGTTCCCCGTTCACTGCAATCCTAATTGCTTGGAATACTCTAGTTATTGTTTTATTCCTATTCCTTGGTGGAGTTGAGAGTCGGATAGCCTCTACCAGTTCAGGTACACTATGGATAGGGCGCATCATTATGATTCGTTTTGCAATAGACCGTGAACGTCTCTCTTCTCCATAATTGTAAATTATATCTGCCAATTCATCTCGACAGCTATCATTCAGAATATCATAAGCCTTTGGTTTTTGCCTTATATCAAATCTCATATCAAGATCTGAATTGTATTTGTAGGAAAAACCTCTGGATTTACTATCTAGTTGATATGAGGAAAGGCCTAGGTCAAGAAGTATTCCGTTCACTTGGCTAATTCCCAATTCATCCAGAATTGAATCCAGATGATGATATGAATCATTAAATAATGTGAGACGGGTTGAATTATCAGAGAGAGCCTTATTACAAAATTTGATTGCCTCTCCATCTCTATCAACTCCTATTAAATGGCCTTGGGTGGATAGTTGGCTTTGTATGAGGCTCGAATGCCCCCCATTCCCAATTGTCCCATCTACATATATGCCATTTGGGGATATTTTGAGAAAGGTTAGGACTTCTTTCGGCATAACCGGAACATGAGTTTTTGTTCCCGGATGCCTTGAATTTGCCATTAGATATTAATTTTATCAGCGAGATCATCATATGCAGTTGGATCAATTTTAATAGTGTTATTATCCGTTCTTTTTAGTTCGGAAGGATTCCATATTTCCATTTTATTAATCATCCCAATGATTAAAACATCTTTTTCTAAACCGGCATATTCAACAAGGGACGGAGAAAGTGTAATCCGTCCCTGTTTATCGTATGTGGAAGGGGAGGCGTATCGTGCTGTATTACGCACAAACGTCCTATGAATATTTGACAATGAAGATAAATTTCTGAGATCGGCTTCGATTTTTTGCCACTCAATTAAGGGGTAGACCCAAACACAAGAGTCCATTCCTCTAGTAATAATAAAAGTATTTTTGTTCTCTTTGGAAAGCGCCTGCCTGAACTTGGCAGGTACATTCACACGTCCTTTTAAATCCAGAGCGTATGCGTATTCTCCAATAAAAGTATTATTTGTCAAGGTCATGATTTTAAGGGGAAGTTACCCACAACTACCCACAATCTTAGTAATGTGACTTTATAATGTCAATAATTATTATATAAAATAAAAATATTTTCCCCTAATTATGACAATAATTGTATTTAGTGGGGAAAAGTGGGTAGTTTACTTTATATAAATATAAACTAGGGTAGGGGTTTATAGTATTGGATGGCCATAGAGGGTGGTTTGGGCCTCATGACCAGACGAATGGGATATTTATATTCTGAAACCTGTTTAATCTCATTTGCATTTATGAAAAGGGATAAACCCTCAGTAGATGTGAATATAAGTTCAGAGGATTTGATAAAAGCATCAAGGTCTAACTCTTGGTTTGCATTCAGAATATCTGAAACAGGCGGTAGTGTATCATTTAAAAATGTATAAGCTGTTTGTTGTAAAGTTTTAAGTTTTATGAAATAAGGTGGAGAGACCGAAAGTAATTCTTCACTTGATTGATCCATTAAATAGTCCTTCTGGAGATCCTGACTTGATATTGGTTTTAATATCCTCTGTAATACAGGCCCATTCTCAGTAACTATTGCCTTGCTTTCTTCATTGAATATTTTTTGAAAGATTAATATGACAAAGATTAGAATAATTGAAAATACTAGTCCAATGATATAGTCCTGCCTTAATTTTTTTCCAGGTAAGAATTGTAAATTTCTATTTTCTAATTCGTTTTCCTCATTTGTTTCTTCTTCAATTTGTGGTAAGGGATGGATTAATTTTGTTCTTTTAGTTCCCATAAAAGAATCCAATTGCTCGAGGGCTCTTTGTGAATCTCCTCCAATTTCATCAGCATAAGCTCTTAGGAATAATCTCAAGTAGGGCGTTTCTATTTCATCAAATTGACCATCTTCAATGGCTTTTAAATATTGTACGTTGATTTTTGTACGCTCACTTATCTCTTCTAAAGCTATTTTACGAGTTTCTCTTAGTTCTTTTAATTCTTTATAAAATTGTGCCATATTTAGGTTTAGGTTGTTATGAAATTACAGGCAGGTATTAAACGAGCAAAAGTTTAATAATCAATACTTGGAGATTTTCTGAGGCTCTTCTTTTGGCTTAATTTCTTTTTACTTTTTAACCGATTTTCATTCGATTGAAGTGAAGGGGATGTTTTTTTTCTCTTTTTTAATTTTCTGGAACTTTTTTTAAAAATGATTCTTAATCTTTCGACAGCATCCTTTCTGTTTCTGTACTGAGATTTAAAACTATTTGCCTCAATTGTGAATATTCCACCTTTGAATAGTTTTTTAGATTTAATATGAGTTTTTAAGTTAGCGATGAACCATTTTGGATAATCAATATTTGAAATATCATATTTCAATATAATTCCTGTAGACACTTTATTGATATGTTGACCACCAGGCCCTGATGATTTTACTGCCTTGAATTTCATTTTATTATCATGTATAAATATTGTTTCATTAATTTTGATCATCTAAGATTACTCTTTAAAATAAAATTATAAAGATTATAAAATTTAGAAACCGGGAAACCCATAACATTGTAATAACACCCTCTTATTTTTTCAATATGAACCGAGAAACCGTCTTGAATACCATAGCTGCCTGCCTTATCATAAGGCCTATATGAATTTATATAATCATAAATATGCTTATTACTTAAAGTATTGATTGAAACATATGTTCTTTCATTGAAAGTGATGTCAAGCTTAGAGTTAATATTAATTAAAGAAACACCAGTTATCACTTCATGAGTTCTTCCAGACAAACTAAGAAGCATTTTTTTACTGCTTTTATTATCCTTTGGTTTACCTAATATTTTACCATCTAAGATAACTACTGTATCTGCTCCTATTACTAAAGACTGAGGATGGTCTTTTGCTACATCTTTGGCTTTCTCTCTTGCCCAGTGCTCTGTAAATGCTTCAGGTGGTAAGCCTATATTAAAGTCTTCATTTATATTACTTGGTACAACAGAAAATTCAAATCTTATTTGCTCAAGGATTTCTTTTCTCCTTGGGGAAGAAGATGCAAGAATGTTAGATATTAATTTATTCATTGGTATTTAGCACATCGTCCAATAAAGGAGACTGTTGTATCCCCATTTGTAACTTTTATGCGGTAAATATATACTCCATTAGCAATCTTTTGGCCAAAAGCATCAAGCCCATTCCAGTTCACGATATTAAAACCTGCTGGTAGATTAAATTTTTCAATAGACTTTATTCTCCGACCTCCTAAGGTATACACGTCCAGTCTTAGGTCAAAATCCTTAGTGACCTCAAAAGAGAACTGAGTTCCGTAATTGAATGGGTTTGGAAAGTTAAAAGCATTATATATTTTAAATTCATTTTTTTCAATCCTAAAAAGTTTTATTTCTTTTTCTGACGGGTTATTTGCATTGTCCCAAGCTTTCACATTCAAATGAATAATGTTATCATCTATTGGATAAATAATTTTTCCAGATGTAATGCTATTTTGATTATAATAAAATTTATCTGTAGCAGTGCTTATGTCTNATGAATTTAANTTAGTAATTATGATTTCGTGNCCTGTTTCATTTGTCAAATTGATTCCTAGTGGGTCTGAGANACAAATAATNAGNTGCTCGTTTTCTGTTAAATGATCATTCACTTCTAGTTTAGTACCATTNATTGTTTCAAATGATATTTGTGGCCCAAAAATATCTTCTGTTGCTTCGCCACCAGCTAATTGGATTGTACTAATTACAGCCCTTGCTTCAGTTTGATTGTNACTTAAATATAATAAAAGTTTTGCTGGCTTAGTTGAGTAAGAAATATCTTCTGGAATTCTTATTTGACCATTAATTGAAGAACCAGAAAATGAGAATTGCCCCCGAAATAGTGTTGCACCTGGTAAGGCGTATGAAAGAGAATAAGTCTCGGAAAGGATTTCATATTCTCGAGTAATATCTTCATCAGCATCAATCAGGCTCACGAATCCATTACCTGNACCANTTATTATATCTTGNATTCCAGAGTACGTGCCAATCTCAAGAGTNTTTAGCGTGTCAGGTGATATTGATGCAGAAATTAATGTATCCTTGGGCATCGGAAGTAGCATCGCTGGATCTCCGAAAAGATGAAAGTATTGNGCTTCACTCGTTCCATCTTTGATTGATTGTAGTAGAATTCCNACTTTATTGGAACTAACACTTTTGTCAATAAATATTGCCTCAAATAAATCTTGAGTATANCGNTCATTTCCAGTTACTGTTATAGGACGGGTTGTTGAAATAANCATGGATGCGGCATTCATTGGTTCTCTTATTAATTCCTCAGCAAATGATTCNCTAAGTGGATCATCAAAATGACCAAATGAGCAAGTTCCAACTACCCATAGGGGTAGTTTTTTACCAGTGTTAATTTGATTTATATCTCCTCGGTTCATATCAAGTAACCTTTCTTGGGCCAATTGATATGGAGAACCATGACCGATATAGGATATTATTGCCGTACCTGAATTGAGGGAATTAATTAATGCATCAGTTGCATCTGGTTTGATTACACCATATGCCGATGCATCACTTACTTCTGGATACTCCATCATGTAAAGTTTATTTGTTTGTACAGATGAGGGCACCAGTAACGATAATTGTTCTGAATTAAGAGTATGAGATTTTCCTGTTGAGATTGAGCCGTGGTTTGGNTCAGGTCGAGCAGCATCATCTGCAACCAATGTGACTTTTTGGCGCCATGGNCCNTATTCAGGGCTGTTTTCTANTGTAATAACCTTCTCAATAAAACTAGATACCTCTTGCCCATTCCTGGCAGGGAATCTACCAGTCGCAATCTCAGGTATATTTCCATATACTGCAGAAAGGAGATCATCAGTAGCGTATGTTCGAGATGATTGGACTTGTATCGTGGGAACNATTATTGAAGATTGTCCAGTTATATTTCTNTAATCATAGCCTGCATCTCCAAGAATTAAAGCACAATTAGGCTGTGGGTATTGCCACGATTCTTGGGTCCATTGGATGAAACTTCTTATTGCCATGGGGTCTGGGTTGCCAGCTGAGAATTCTGTATAGATATTTTCCAANCTTGCATAAATGGCAGGGCTCCTGAGTTCAATTAGCTCCATTGATTCGTCTCTGAATTCTTCAGGACCAATTATTAAATAATCATATTGCAACCCAGTTTGNCNTAGAANATCAAATTTTTGATNAGTTTTTAATTCCAGATTTGTNATAGTATTAATNTCAGATAGGTTGAAAATCACAAAACGACTTAAATNNTCTGATGGAGCACTAAAATTACAAAAACCCGCATCCTCAATTTCAAGGTTGAAAATATTTTCAGGATCAGAGATNTTCCATATTATTACATCTTCAGNTTTCTGACCGTTAANGGATAGTCTNACATCTTGCCCTGAGATNGGTGAAATAAACTCATACTCGCTCCCAAAAAAAAGTTCTCTCCCAAAATGAACTTCAANGTAATCTAAATATGGTGATGAATTTGCATCGCTGGATGNGTTTTTTATAAAAAATAAATTTGATCCGTTATTTAAATTTAGATTTGATGTTTCGCCCGATATTGTACGGGCTGCGCTACCTGACCAACTGCTTGTCGACCCTAATTGTTCACCATTTATGTTTCCATAATATAGACTTATCTCATGGTATGATGATGAAGTCTCAGTGATTGAATGCCCTCTGAATCTAGCATCGAAAGAAACANTTGATCCGACCTTTGGGTTGGGAATATCAAACAAGACTGTTTGTGACGCGCCAGCTACAATTGGACTCGAGACCCACTCTGTACCTGATGCCTTTAAATTTATAAGATCTTGCTCTAAATGAAATGACGATATTCCATAATCAATCAATGTTCCAGATTGAGGTTGTTGACTTAGTTGAATACGTTTACCAATTCTTTGATCATCATCTGGAATCAATAGCCAGCATATATTAGAATTAAAGTAAAGGTTTTGGTGCCAGTTTAAATCATCATTAGATGTGTTAAATCCAGATGATCCGTGGCCATAAAATATAATTTCATCACTTGAATCAAATATTCCATCTTCCTCTCCAGTCACTAAAATTGATACTTCAATTAGATTTTCTGTGATAGGTTGATTAAATGCTTGTGTCCTTGCTCTGCCTAATTCATTTGTCATGTATATCGAGAAAGATGTTGGGCTGATTTCTGCAATATCCGCTATAAGCGGAAACAGAGAAGAAAATGGAATAGAGTAAACACCATCATTGATTAAATTAAATTGAAACCACCTCCCAGATGGGGGTGTATCTATCCTCGGATTACGGTGTTTGTCATCTTTTATCCAGTCTTTTGCTATTTCCCAGTTTATAATTCTGTTTTTTAGTATTTCAGTCTCGGACCTATTTGGTTCCTTGTAATTA
>NHCZ02000040.1 GCA_002167345.2 bacterium TMED46
GTGGTCATCGGCTGAAAAGGAAAATAGTAAAGGCGCAATTGGCAAAGGAATTATTGGTTTATCATTACTGATTGATCTTTTATCTAGATCGTTTGGAATGATGTTAATAGGAATGTCATGTTTTTCTTGGGGCATTTTTAGCAATGCTCGCTCTAGGTTGTATTATAAAAATTTTATCATATACGGATTTGGAATAGGTTTTCCATTATCTTTAATAGGTTTATTCAATACTTATTCAGCTGAATGGAATTGGAAATATGTACAATTTTTAGCTCGTATACCTAACCATTTAGCTACACCTTTTATTTCCTTTGGATATATTGGTTTGCTCATGTTGCTCATAAGAAGTGAATTTATGAGTTCTATCCTTGAAAGATTAAGGGCAATAGGTAAAACTGCTTTGAGTGCTTATCTAATGCAGACAATTATTGCCACATCTATTTTTTATGGTTTTGGGTTAGGTCTCTTTGGGTATATTGATAGAACTGGGCAAATATTGATTATGATATTGATATGGGGCTTACTATTGTTCATTTGCCCTTTATGGCTAAAACGGTATCAATATGGACCAATTGAATGGGTATGGAGAATGTTAACACATATTAAATTTATTCCTCTAACTAAAATATCAAAATAATCAACTCAATTATAAAATGATTTACAATCATCAATTTATATTATTAATGATTCATTTGATATCAACCTCACTTATGGTCGGGATTATTTGGGTGATTCAGGTCGTCCATTATCCTTCGTTTCATTTTATTGGAAACAGTCGGTATATATCCTTTCAAAAATTTCACATGGAAAGGATCTCATACATTGTGATCCCAATAATGTTAGTAGAAAGTATATCTGGGTTTTTATTGATATACGATGAGCTCAACCCCATATTGTTAATATCGATGGTTCTGCTTTTATCAATATGGATGTTAACTGTCTTTTTCTTTGCTTNGGTTCATCAAAAACTTGTCNGTGGTTACCAAGTAGGAATGGTAGCAAAATTGGTGAAAATAAATTGGGTCAGAACGCTACTTTGGACCCTAAGACTGCTATTNCTGATNATTTACTTNATNGAAAATTTNATCAATGCATAAAATAANTTTAAATAACGGGCATAACGCTCATTTGGGATTGTATTTNATAATTTTAATTATTAATATTTTNTAANATCTCANGGAGGTTTTATGTTTGTATCAATAGAAAGTATAGTTGGNGGCCTTAAAATNANTACTGGAGTAGCAATATTTTTTGTCTGGGTTGTCAGGTATGATAATATAAAAAAAGAGTTCGTANNGTATGGTTTTCCAACCTGGGTACGAGACCTAGTAGGNATACTTAAAATATCCTTTGTAGCGCTNTTACAATTTCCAGATNTTGAGTATACTCGANTGGGGTCCTTAGGAATTACAATTCTTATGNTCGGAGCGGTCCTCACCCATGTAAAAATGAAGAGTNATTTCAGNATGTACATACCATCTGTTGCAATGCTAGGGATTTCGCTCATCATACTTGCCAGTGNGTTGTANTCCATTTATTTATCTCATTTCTATTAGTAATNAGGTTATCTTATTTGTTTTAAGTTATCAGGGTTTNATACTAATCAANAATTGAGGCAAAACTGATGATCGTNACAACTTCAGAAAGTATCCCTGGGAAAGAAACCGTAGAAGCATTGGGGATAGCAAGAGGTAGNACTGTAAGAGCNCGAAACATAGGNAGAGATATTTTTGCAGCTCTTAAGAACGTTGTTGGGGGTGAAATTGAGGAATATACGAAGTTGCAGGCTGATGCAAGGGAACAGGCATTGCAGAGGATGATAGAGGATGCAGTAAGTTTAGATGCTGATGCTGTAATAAANCTTAGGTTNTCAACTTCATTAATAATGCAAGGAGCATCTGAGATATTAGCATACGGTACGGCGGTAANGCTTAAGTAGNNATCTATGTTTACNNTAGTTTTTTACGCANTAATATTTGTGGTNATCGTATTTTTAGTTTTCAGGAGNATAGGCATAAAGAAAACAGAGTCNTTTGAGGATAGGGGTAATTAGTTCAAGGTGCGATTTTTCTTTNCTATCNTANTAGAAAAAAGTATNTTTGGTTTTATGTTATAGCAGTTAATTTTAAAAGGAATCAAAATGATAAGGTTATTTTTCTCATTCTTAGTATTATTTTTTATTTCATGTTCTGGTTCAAGTGCAATAAATCANTTCACNAGTGATANAGGAAAAAATATNCTNCATCCTGAAGAAGTATCTCCAGANGTNTACAAAGTACTTTTTGATAATGAAGATGTAAAGGTCTTAGAGGTGACATTCGCACCAGGTCAAAGNGATAACATGCATGATCACTATCCAATGACGATCCACGTCCTTAANGGTGGCAAGGTNCAAGGTACNNTACCTGATGGCACTGTTGGTGAAAGGGAAATCCCTGATGGATTCACAGGTCATCAACTTAAGGGTGTCAGGCATCAGATGAAGAATATTGGTGAGAATGCCATGAANATCATTCTTGTGGAGCGTAAGANAACACACTCAGCTAATTATTCTGANGAAGAACTTATTTTACCAGAAGAGGTTTCTCCTGATCGCTATGAAGTATTGCTAGACAATGAAGATGTCAAGGTAATGATGGTTACTTTTCCACCTGGGGAAGGCGATAACATGCATGAACACGGTGTNACAACTTANTATGCTGTAAGCGGTGGNAAAGTGCAAAATACNCTTGCAGATGGAACTGTAAGTGAAATGGAGATTCCGGATGGGTTTNCTAATCATGGTGAAAATCTTGTTAAACATCAAATGAAGAACATAGGTGAAAAAACGGTAAAGGTTNTACTTGTTGAGCATAAGAAACTCGAACTGACTAGGCTTTGAAANCTAAATATCATTAATTTTACAAAACCCCGCATTTGTGGGGTTTTTTGTTTNATGTAAGATAGATAGATTTGATCATGTTAAAGTATTTATCACTGATCTTTTTATTTTTATTAATAAATGTTGATTTTGCTTATTGTGCTGACCGAGATAGTTCTGAAAGTGGAGCATTAGTTATNNCATCAGGTAAGAAAAGTCCAAGTAATGAAACTANTCTTGCTGATAANTGGCTTGCNATTGATAAGGTTCAGCATTTTTCATATAGTTGTTTGATNTCATTGGGTTGCCAGTATGTTTTGGTTAATAAATTCAATAANAGTGAGACAAACTCCCTTCCTTTATCATCAGGATTAAGTTTCAGTGCTGGATTATTGAAAGAGCTAAATGATAATAGAGGTGAGAAAGGGCATTTTAGTNTCAAAGATATGGTTGCAAATGCAGCAGGTATAATTGTAGCNGCGTTAATAATACTNCAGGGTTAATAGTNTAATTATATTTTNTTTACATTTAAAACNTTATAAATAAATGTTAAATACTAAAAAAGATGTCTTATTCCTTGATGGAGATTGTGGCCTATGCCATGGTCTCGCCTTTTTTATGGATGATAGANTAGCAATCGANAGTGATATCTCATACAGGCCTATCCAATCAGCAGAAGNACAAGACATCATTTCAAATTTTACAGATAGGCAACAAAAAGCTGATACTGTCTACCTAATNAGAGCAAATAAAGTNTATATAAGNTCANCTGCAGCAATAAGNTGCNTACTATACNTAAAGTGGTACTGGAAGTTATGGTTTCCGATNCTATGGCTCATACCTCTTCAAGTTAGNGATACCATATATCGTATGATAGCAATGAGTCGGCATCAAATATTTAAAAAGCCTGAATCGTGTTCTTTTAGAATTGATTAGTGTTTTTANATATCTAATAGGTATTGTTGGGGTTTATTGTTTTTNTAATGATAGGTATATTTTGNNATGATAAGGTATTCATTATTATTTCTTTTTATTAGCTTTAGTTCAGGCCAACTTATTGATGAATTAGANATATTATATAAAGATGATAGATTTCTATTCTCTCCTGATAGCTTGGTAAATAAAAATGGTTTTTGGTATTCTGGAGATGGCGATTCTCCATACACTGGANGGTTAAAAATACTCTCTAGAGATCAAAATNGTAAAAGGNTTGCAGAATGTACCATTGTTAATGGCGTGAAAAATGGGAACTTCATGCAATACTATGACCAGAAGGATAGGACACCGGGTATTATGGGTCTATATATTGATGATAAAAAAGTAGGCACCTGGACATGGATAAAATCATCGAATGATCGCAGGAATAGATCTTGGGAAAGAACAGACATTCAGATCGTAACTAGNATAGAATACAGGGATGGCATAAAACATGGATCTGTGGTTGTTTATAAAACCGANCTTAGATCTTATGANTTTGTTCAAAACTATTCGTTTCCGCTTGACCTCAAAACCTTGCAGGGAAACTATAATAATGGACTAAAAACAGGTGATTGGTACTATTATGATAACATTTTTAGTGATTTTGATCTTAATACAGAACCAAAAAGGATGATAGAGGCCTCAGTTCATTGGTCCAGGAAAGAGAGCTATTCGGATAATATTATTCTTGATAGTGAATGCCGTGAGCCATGGCTTAAGTGGATTGATTGTGGTGATTTTGAGAATAAGTATAAAGGAAAATTGTCTGAATTAATAGACCCTGAACAACTTCAGGTTAATTTCGAAGAAAAAATAGAGGATGAGATCTTTACGATCAAAGATGATGCAGGTGTTGATGTGATCATTGATCTTGAAGAATTTCTGATGCATATTGAACAATTTCATCCATCAGGTGATAATATTCATAAACAAGGTGGGCATTANTTTACAGTCAATGATAATCTNCGGCNATTATTAAATGAAAAAATTGNTGCTAATTNATATTGTTTTATNATAATTAATACAGGCCCCACATTCGTGGGGTTTTTTGTTTATAAAAAGGGTCAAATTTGCTCTACATATACAATGGTGGAGGATTATAAAGAGAGTTTATCCTGCTTTGGGGAAAATGTAATTGACCCATATGAATACCTGCATTATCCATACTGCTAGTAAAGTTGATGCCAAAATAATTGAATGTATCTGAGGGTTTTTATATCTATAGTATGTTATAATTATTGCAGGAAGACCTAAATATATTAATAATGAGATNTTGTACATGGGCAGCAGGTTTGTAAAAATCATTATCCTGCACTTTATAAAGTCAAAAATTTCTACCATAATTTAATTAGATNTATTTATTTCAATATTTTTCCCATTAATTCTTTCAAAAGTTTTGCAGCTGTTACAGCTGTGATATTATTGATATCCTTTTTCGGGTTATACTCCACAATATCACCACCAATTACCTTACCATCAATGTTAGAAATGATTTTAATCATATCTCTTGTTGATAACCCACCTGGTTCTGGATGTGACACTCCAGGAGCATAGGCAGGGTCTAATCCATCAAGGTCTATNGATATATAGACCGGATCATCAAATTTTAGTACCAGGTCAGATGAGAATTNATTCATTGTGATCACTCTGATATTGTATTTATCTACTTGANCCTTTTGATGGTCGGTCATTGTCCTNATNCCTATTTGANTGAGTTCATTTGCCAAATTATTTTCCATGATGCGAGCAAATGGGGATGCATGAGANAATGGATCATTTTCAAAATTTTCATACAGGTCAGGATGTGCGTCAAAGTGCAGNATATTCACCTTAGGATAAAATTTATGATAACCAGCAATAATTGGATAAGTGATACTATGATCACCGCCTATGGAGATAGGATAATTACGGTTATTCAGAACNTCCTCTATAGAATCTTTGATTTTATCAAATTCATGCTCTGGGTCCATTAACTCTATTAAACCAAGATCTTTCCAATACCCATCTTTACCAAGGTCTATACCATTCTCTGTAAATAGATTTCCGGCCTCAGAATAAAATTCTTTAATGATTAATGGAGGTGCTAACGCAGCTCCTTCAAGGAAGGATGAGTGTTTATCGGTTGGAATGCCTAGTATTGATATCATTTGTATGTACTGTNNACCTACTAATTATGTTTNAATCTATNTACTTAAGTTACCACAGCATTAAATTTTATTGTGTCTATAAACGGAATGAAATTTCTAACAAAATTATTAATGCTTTCTTTTGTTTTNTGTCAAAACCCTTCTGTCGGTCAAAAGATTAGGATTATTACGNTGGATGGCAACACCTTAACAGGTGATGTANATTTGGTAAATGATGTAGAAATAGTACTTTCTACAGACCTTGGGAATATTANGGTAGGTCGTNNGAAAATAAANTCCTTAGAAATTATTTCAATAAATGATAANCCTACTAGGNAACNACTTGTTCAAAATGAAGTTTCAGTAGAATTAANCCCTNCNCNTAATCAAGAGGCAAGGTGGAGGACCATCTATAGTGCAATGTTATTAGGTAATGGCCTATATGGATGGGCAGTCCCTTATGTTTTTGGAGTAAGTGATGAAGAAACTGTTATAGCATCTCAATTACTAATGTTTGGTGGCGGTTTCTATACGTCCTATGCATATACTCAGAATATGGATATACCATATGGTCGGTGGCAATTCCAAAATTCTGGAGCAGCGCTAGGAGCCTTGTCNATAATACCGTTAGCAGTTACTTTTGGAGAGAGTTGGCAAGATATTGATCCAAATGGAAAAGTAGCCTTGACCTATATGATGTTAATGACTCCTTATGGTGTTTTAAAGGCTGATGAATTATATAATAAATGGGAGCTAACAAATGGTCANGCTTCTCTCNTCTCCCAAGCCTCTGGCTGGGGATTTTTAAACTCATTAGCAGTNCTTGCCCTTATATACGGAGAANATCACCCTGGTAGCATCATTAGTGTCAAGCTTAATACACTTGNTGTTTATGCTGCNGCCCTAGGTGCACCANTTATATCAAAAAATCATTTTACNCAAAGGTCATACACCGAGTCTGATGCTTCTTTTATTTTAAGTGCTTTTGGTCTTGGTTATTTGAACGCCGTTGGAATTTCATCTATTTTAAGATCTAATAAGATTCGAATGAATACAATTTTATTCATGGGCTTTACAAATGGATTTGGATATTTAGCGGATAAAATGATTACGGATATTGACCTTGATAGAGGAAGTGCAAGGATTATCGCATTAGGNTCAGGAGCAGCATTTCTTATTCGNGGAGGTATTGGAATAGCNTTAGATGAAGAATTCAATGANACGTCAATTCTATTAAATTTAGCCGCATTAAACGCAGGCTGGTATTTNACCTTCAAGACAGTATCNAAAAATGATAATCTTTTAANTAATATTGGAAAAAGTAAAAAGAGTATATCCTTTTCCTTAGCACCATCTATTACAGGTTCATTTGACAGACCTTCGCCTGGATTAAGTTTTATGATGAACTTTTATTAGAACATGCATTATGGTATCAATAATTATTTTTTTAAATGAATATTATTAANGAAGCGTGTGTTGAATCAATNAAGGAAGCTAAGGCTGCTGAATTGNAAAANGCAGANCGGGTTGAGCTATGNAGTNGGCTTGACCTTGATGGNTTNACTNCCTCACAGNTCAATAATTNAAGAANCNATCAATTCATTGACGATTCCAGTTAAANTAATGATTCGTCCAAAAGANGGANNTTTTATTTATTCAAAAAANGANATTANNAAAATGANATCAGAAATAGATTTTTGTAAGAGTATTGGAGTGGGAGAAGTTGTGTTTGGAGTTTTAAATAAAAATGGTCAAATAGATATTGACTTAAGCCATTTGCTAGCAAAAGAAGCACTTCCTATGAAGGTTACATTTCATAAAGCAATAGATCATACAATTGATATCATTCTAGAACTAAAAAGACTATCTAAGGTAAAAGAGGTCACTAGCATTTTAACTTCTGGNGGTAAAGATTCCGCATTCAATGGTAAGGATACAATAAANCAAATAATCACAGAGTTTTCTTCACGTTTTAATATCATTTCCGCTGGAGGTATTACAGATATTAATTTTGATATGGTTCATAATTCCATCNNAGGGACTGAATATCATGGAAAGAGAATTTTAGGCCAATTAGGTTAAATTAATNNTGATGTTTAGATTTAATGAAGGAGTCATATATGAAAAAAACATTATTGATCATAACTGCTATAGTTTNCACCACATCANTTACTAGTGGTCAACATAAATGGCAAAAACGTTTTTCAAAGAATTCTAAACCTTATAGATCAGAAATAACATATAATTTTATAGCTAGTTGCATTGAAGGTGGTGCAGAAGTTGATTATTGTTCATGTCTCTTTGATTATATAGTAAAGAACATGAAAGAAGCTGAATTCTTAAAAGAAGAAACAAAATATTTATTGCAGGAAGAATTTAGTGATGAGTTTTTTGAAGTAATGTCTGCAGCACGCTTAGAATGTAACTAAAAACATCCTGAAATATGAACCTACTAAAAAAAAATAATGGTCATTAATAATAACCAATATAATTGGACGATTGAACATTCTAGAGTGATTAATTGTGATATTGAAAGGGTTTGGGACGTCATTTCAATGAGATCTAATCTAGAAGCTTTCCATCCATTTTGTAAAAGTAATCGTGTAATNNAGTGGCCNGGTAANGGGGCAGTAGATNAAATTGAATATCTAAATGGCCTTACTCTNGAAAGGAACTTTATANACTGGATNGATAAGNCNGGGTATGACNTATATATTTTTCAAGCNGGNAGNCCTGCNTCTCATGTTTCTTGGAGAATNNTAAAAAANGANGANAAAACCAACATNTCNATAATAATCTCNCCCTATTTNTTNAATCAGGGNCATAAACTATTTAACTTGTTACCATTTTTTTTGATAACTAANCCNTTATTATCNNACTATCTAAAACATGTNATTNNTGGTTTGAAATTATATGCTGAAAANGGGGNAAGGGTTAAGAATAATCAATTTGGAAAAAATNTTCTTTTCTCTTGATAAANATCTGTGCNNAAGCACNCTNTAAAAATTATTTGCCNAGTCATCNTNNGTGCCAATGCAATATTAATGCTATTTATTGAANAGTATTTAGTAAGTATCATATGCATTATGACCACTTTCGGGTGGATAACAACTATATATCTTAAAAAGAAGGATACAGAGACCCCCACTTCCATAAGGGGTGATGTAGCGGAAGCTATGGCAAATAAGATCATCTTTGAGGCGAAACAGCATCGCCAAATTCGAAAGAAAGATGAATATCTACTCATAGATTCAAATGAGGAAGAGTGATCTGTCAATGGCAAAGTATTATATATATGTTATTGAATTAGACCCTATTGTCGCAGACCATCAGAAGTTTCGCCAGAAAAACCCAAGATATATCAAAGGCAACGGATGTGTTTATGTAGGTCAATCATCAAGGAAACCAGAGTTAAGGTTCGAACAACATAAGGAAGGTTATAAATCAAATAAATATGCAAAAGTTTATGGGATAAGGTTGAGGCCGGATCTATATGAAAAATATAACCCTATACCATCCAGAAAAGATGCTGAAGAAATTGAAGCAATGGTGGGTAAAGAATTACGTAAGAAGGGTGTAGGGGTTTGGTATAATTAAAATGGATTACATAAAGACCATAACAATCTTTATAATGAGTTTATTCTATATTTTGGTGGGCATAGATCATTTTTTGCGTCCAGAGTGGTATGTGAGGATAGTGCCTCCTGTATTGCCCCTTAAAATTGAATTGGTATACCTAAGTGGAATATTTGAAATGATTTTTGGTGCATTATTACTTTTTCCATCCAAACGTTATGTTGCAGGCTTGGGTTTGATCTTATTATTAATTGCAGTATATCCTGCTAACATATATCTGGCTTTAACAAATGGTGTAGCAATGGATACAACGCCCATGATCGCATGGGGTAGACTTCCCTTTCAATTTGTATTTATCGGTTTAGCATACTGGCACTCGAGATGATAATATTGTAAATGTTTGAAGTTTAATTAATTTTTGTAATGCCTAAAGTCCTATTATTATGTTTGATCAATTGCATCATACTTTTTTCGGGGTGTGATGAGGGTACAAATAGCTCTACAACAGAATCTGAGCAAGACCCCATTATAACATTTGAGAAATACATTGAAAACATAAAGTCTTCAGTTAGGCAGACAAATGATGGTGGTTATATAATAGCAGGAGGGTTAGGTGGTCAGGCGTGGTTATTAAAACTTGACCGTTATGGCGAAGAAGAATGGCAAAATACTTATTCTCTTGGGGATTTTGGCTATACAAGGTCAGTAATACAGACTAGTGATGGAGGATATCTCTATTGCAGTTGGGAGGGTATTGTTAAAGCTGATTCTAATGGTATAGAAGAGTGGAAAAATGAGAGCCATACTGTGGGCGGATACCCTTACTATGAGGATGCTATAGAGCATAGTAATGGATCATATTATGCAGTAGGTGGACCGGGGGCTGGGCAAGCACAATTTGTAAAGTTTAGTTCAACCGGAAGTGTATTGAATAGAAGGTGGTTTGGGAGTGAATGCGAAGATGATATCTTCCGTTCTATCATAGAGGCTCCTGATGGGATGTTAATGATTGCTGGCGAGAAAAGTCATGGCAATCAAAACTATGACTGCGCATTTAATTTTATGTATTATAAGGATTTCTGGGTAGTAAAAGTGAAAAAGAATGGTGCATTAATATGGGAAAAGACATTTGGTGGTCCCTACATGGAAAAAGCAGATGATATTGTTAGTCTAGAAGAAGGTGGATTTGCTTTGATCGGTGATAAATGTGATCATAATTATGATGTTTTATCCTGTGGCTCTGTTGCAAAAGTTCTTTACATGAAGATAGATGATGATGGTAACCTATTAGAAGAGAATTCTTGGCCAGGTTTAAACTTTATTGAACGCATTCCCTATTTTTCAATAACAACAACATCAAATGGGGGTATTGCATGGACAGCAGAACATAAGAACAACGGGACCTGGATTCACAAGTGGGGTCCCTATGAGGAGACAGTTAATATCTATGCAAATGGTCTGGGTGGTTTTGATATTAACAGAACTTCTGATGATGGTTTTATTATTGGGACGTGGGGTGGAACTATAATTAAGACGGATAGCGAATTAAACTATGAAGAATAGTTACTGATTATGTTGACGATGAATATTTGCTAGTTTGACATATTTTTCTGCCCATTTAACATTTTGATCATATACTTCGATTGAATGTTCTTTAACGATTTTACCTGGAACACCCACAACTAAACTATGTTTAGGAATGACCATATTCTGCTTGATAACTGCACCAGCAGCTATTACAGAACCTTTGCCAATATCTACACCATTCATTATGACAGCTCCCATGCCTACAAGCACGCCATCACCGACTTTACATCCATGTAAAATAACATTATGCCCTACGGTTACATCATTTCCTACAATGACACCTTGGTCATTTTCAAGGTGAATAACTGAATTATCTTGAATATTTGATCTCTCACCTATGACAATGCTATTAATATCAGCTCTCACAACAGTATTATACCATATAGAGGAATTTTTATTAAGTATTACGTCTCCAATAACTTTCGCGCCATCTGCAATAAATGCAGTCGAATGAACGTTAGGGGTCTTTATATACATATCATTGCGTAAATCAGTTTTATCCATAGCCTAATTTAATTACAAAAATAATACGTAGATTTGATTGGAAACCAAGAGGGATACTATGAAGCAATCAATAATTTATTTAACTCTCGCAATAGGTCCATTGTTTGCACAGGTAGACTATTACACGGAAGTGCAGAGTATATTTAATGATAATTGTATTAGTTGCCATATTAATGGTGGAGCTTATTATGGTGGTCTCGACCTTGTTAATTATGATAGTCTAATGGTTGGTAGCCATAGTGGAGCTGTGGTGATACCAGGTGATTACGCATCAAGTATCCTTTGGCAGGAAATAAGCAGTGGAGACATGCCTCCTGGAAATAGTGATGACCTTAGTACCGAAGAAATTGAGCTTATTGCGCAGTGGATAGATGAAGGAGCTTTTGAAACCGCTATTTTAACTGACCCCTGTGATTTAGGAGTTGTATATGTCAGTGAGGCTCATACATCTGGAGACCCAGAGGATTATATTGAATTGTATAATTCAGGAGACACAGACTGTTCACTAGAAGGGTTTCAATTGGATGATTCA
>NHCZ02000041.1 GCA_002167345.2 bacterium TMED46
AACTTACATTCTTTAGGTTCTGAAAAGATATCGGAGTGTTTTGATAACCAAAGATTGAAAAAAGTAGTTGCTGATTTTTGCGCACCCACTAATAATAGGTTAGGCAGCTTGTTATTCTTTAATAAGGATTCCATTAAAAACTTTCTTCCAATTCAAATCTACCAACCATCAAAGAAACAGGAAACGAACTTTCTTTTCAAAAATTTTGTGGGTAATACGGATTAAGGAAGGCACTTAATTACTCATACGCCCATAGGGGTGTGTCCTCCACTTTTGTGTCCTCTTTTTGATAAGCAATGAATAAGTATGAATAGAATTGAAAAAGAAAACCCCCGACATTTGCCGAGGGCTTCTATGAGAGACAACTGGTATTTATCTCAAGTGATCCGGGTGAGACTCGAACTCACGACCAATGGCTTAAAAGACCACTGCTACGATGTACTAACTACTGATATTATTGAGCTTATAGATATAGCATTGGAAGTATTTCCTTCAAATGTGTCAAAAAAGTTTAATTAAATTTTAAAATAATTAGATCTATAACTTTAATAATTAAGTTATTTAGTTAAAAAGAAATATAACTTATTATTATAAAATAATTATCAATTTTAACTAATTTTTAATAACCCAAAAGGAGGGAAGATGGTTTCATACCGTTTAAAATATTTATTTATAGCACTTTCTACTTTTTCTAACTCTCAACACCTAAACGCTAAATCGTTAGAAAGTGAATTTGTTGGTCAATGGACAATTGACGTTCAAAGAACCATCAAGAACAACCCTTCTATCTTAAAATCATTCAAAGCAGATATGTTTCATCATATTGGAAATAGTTTTAGAGTAATATTTTCATCAGAAGGAAAATTTGAAGAGGTGATATACAAAACCACTCTAAATGGGGTATGGTCTAAATATGGACGACACTTTGCACTAGTTAGATTAGATTCAGATGAAAATATCATTGCTGCAAAAACTGAATTAAAACAGAAAGTTAAAAGCGATCCAGATAGGTATTCAAGAACTAGGGAGTATCAAAAATTATTTCGAATCAACAGATTATCTTTCAGAGAGTATAGATACTTAGACGGTAATTTGATACAAGAAGTTGATTTTGGAGATAGTGCTATGTTGATTTATCTTAAAAGGATTTCCTAATGAATTTCAAGATAACGACAAAATCTAATCTTGGATTCATAACAATGCTTTCCATCCTTTTAGTAATAACACCTTCCTGCGAGCCACCACCTAAAATGGTAGGGTATGGAAATAATCAATACGGTCAATTGAGTTTTGAAGGCACTAACTATCAAGATCAACCATTAGCTGGGGGCTACAGTGCCAGTTGGGCTGGGGGAAGTTTTAATCTCGCCTATCTCAACCAGTCTGGGTTATCAGACTCATTGTTAATTTGCCGAGGTAACAATTTGTTTGGTCAATGTGATATTCCAAATAGATTAAAAGATTTTACTTGGAATAATGGTTTCCAGACTTATGATTTTAGCTTAGGCTCCAACCATGGAATGGCTTGGGTAGATAGTACATTTAGCGGTAATTTTGGAACCGTTCTTTATTTATGGGGTGATAGTACCTATGGCCAGGTCACTCATCCAGAAATACCCGACTCAGCTAGGATTCTTAAAATGGCAGCAGGAGGGAATCATAATATTCTTTACATAGCCAATATCACCTATGTTTCCTTTCAAGGTGGTCCTCCACAAATGGAAATTAGTAACCCGCAGATCGTAGCTTGGGGCGACAACACCTATGGTCAATGCGATACCCCCGAAAGGTTTCAATACATATCAGATTCAACTATTGTAATCAGGGACGTTTATGCGGGTAGTAATCATACTATTATTACCTACGATTCTTTGGATATTCTTAAAATGGCTGCTTGGGGAGACAATACACATGGACAATCTGATGTATTAACAGAATCAGAGCTAAACGGAGATAAAACACTTTACGAACTACATTGTGGAAATAATCATAATCTAGCTGTCTTTATAAACTTTGGAACAGATATTATGGAGCAATTATATAACGATGAAGGCTACGTCGATTCATTATTTTATGTAAACTACGATTCCACTAGTGGCAATGGACCGAATGGACCAATACCTACATTAAATTCTGTTTCTGTGCTTGCTTGGGGTGATAATTCCTATGGCCAATGCGATATTCCCAATATTTCTGGACTGTTTGAAGATATTGGTGCTGGAGGAGATCATAATAGTCTTGCAACGACGAATAACTCAACAATTATGCTTGACCAACAAATTATGGATGGCTACGGGTGGTGGCCATATGTACATAATGCCTCAGGTAGATCTATAACCGGTTGGGGAAAAAATGATCAAGGCCAAGCTAGTTTTCCACTAGAATATATTATAGATTGGATTGGTCCCTCTAGCACGCCTGGTGGATATAATGACGGTAACTCAGCACCCATAATTACTTTGGGAGGTGACCATACTTTGGTCAGAGGGTCACATATTTATCGAGCGCCGAGCATTGATAATACATTTCCTGATCAATTTAATGGTGCGATGGGAGATACAATTTTCCAGACTATTACGCTTTATAGCATTGGTCCCGATACAGTTTATCTTGATTCTATTCATCTTGCAACATTCGATGAAAATAACCAAATAGATTTGACTGAAAACCATCCATTTTATTTTGAAGAACCCGAAATGGACTATATTTTATTCGAAGACTCACTTAATCTTCAGATTTACTGTATATATGATTCATTGCACGAGATAAATGAGGCCGGGCAAATAATAATTTATAGTAGAGGCTGGTGGGCTGATACAACTATTGTTCCTATTAATTCATTTTTTGGACCAGAAATTCGTTTGTATACAATTCCAAATATTTTCATTGGTAATTATGGAGAAACGGTTGTTGAATCAATAGAATTTCACAATACAGGAAATGCAACAGCCTATATTGAGGATATTATTTTACCTGATTTTTTTGAATTTGAACCATTTGGTGAGGACGATTTCATTTTACCCAACGATTCCTTAGCAATTGATATTTATACTACATTGCCGGAATCACCATTCATCTACTCGGGTACTGCCACATTTGTATTTAGTAACTATAATTCATCTGCCATCACTTTTGGCCTTAATGCCAGAAGATACATGAAAGCTGGAGATAATCTTAGCCTGACAAATTATTATAATTCTGGAATTAATTATTGTGGTCAACAGATAACAGATAATGGATATCTTTCATTAAGTGCTTTGTCAAATCCAGAAACTACTACAAAAGTTCATCATCTTGATTTTGGTTATTTTGATGGAGTTGATAGTGCTAATTATGGGATGAAATTGGACTCTCTTAGCTCTCATTTTCAAAATAATTCTTATTTTGTCAGTATGCTTGGAATCGATAGAGATAGTCTTAGCTTTCCCAACTCTTTTGATCAGGATTGTGACTCACTTATTAATGAATTTGAGGAACGTGAAAACAAACTCGTGTTCTTAGACGATTGGTTTGATCTACACTTTAATAATGATGTTCAATCAGTTGTGATTGATCATTCATCAAATATTACCTACGTAGGTCAATTTAATCAGGATAGTGTAATTCTAAATATTCAGGAAGCGATTGATAATTGCGGTATCGGTTGTCTACAAGGCAATGCGTTAGCATTAGGTCCAGACACACTGGATATTACTATGCATCAAAACAGTACCAGAATAGATTCATTTGTTATCACAAACAATACAGAATATGAACTTGGTTATCATTTAGATGTTGAATCAGGTAATGAGTTAGTTTCTTCAATTCTTTTCCATGATGGGAGCGGTGGAGATGAGATGTATGCACCTGTAGAATGGAATAATTCGCCTATTACAATCTCCCTTTGGCTTAAGCCCTTGGAAACCGATTGGTCTATCCCTCCAAATGATCAATATACAAATCTCTTGTCGCCTGTTAATTCAAATTCAGTTAATTACTGGGAAATAATTCTTGATAACTATAATGGCTATCCTGTAATTGGTTGGAAGGATAATGATAATTATTTACTTTCTGATAGACCCATATTGCCAACTGGTTGGTATCATTGCGTATTTGTTCATGANCTTCCTAATCAAGTAGTAAAGCTTTATATGAATGGAGAGGAGCAGTTTAGTCATCCAATTTCCCAAGAGATACAATCAAATTCAGGTCTAGGTATTAATATGGTTGGGCCAGGAACTTATACAGGTTTTTTATCCNCAACATCCATTTGGNCAACAGCACTGAGTGAACCTGAAATCATTACNCTTCACAATCTTGGAACAAATGCTAANCTNTCATTGAATATTGGAAATTATGAATCTGCAGAAGACCTTATTACCTATTGGAAAGTCAATGAACAGGAGGGGTATACTATTCTAGACTACAGCGGGAATGGATTCCATGCTGAGGTTCTTGGAACAGAAAATATATGGAGAACTGAATTAATACAAGCTGGCGAACCATGGCTTCGATTACTTGGTGGAAGCTCCCAAACAATTAGTCCAAATAGTAGTCAACCAGTAACGATAGAGATCGTCCCAAACTCATTAGAAGTTGGAAACTATGTTGGATTAGTACAGCTAATACCAGACTACAACTTGTCAGCAATGGCTCAAAATATCGTAAACCTTACCATTACAGAGGAATTAGAAACAGAAATTAATAACATTTTACCTGCAGACTATACTTTGCATCAGAATTTCCCCAATCCCTTTAACCCATATACTAACATTAGATATGATTTACCNAAAAATGAGGAAGTTCAAATTGAAATTTTTGATATGTTGGGTAAAAAAATCAGATTATTAATTTATCAAAAACAAATCGCAGGTTTCCACCAAGTCCAGTGGGATGGGAAGGATAATCTTGGTAGGCCAGTATCATCTGGTATGTATTTATATATGCTTAAAGCAGGACAATTTAAGAAAAGTAAGAAGATGGTAATTCTAAAATAAANNTTTNTTAGTATGCAANATTACTTGANTANTACCATNTTTTTAGTTTCAACAAAGTCACCTGCCTGAATCTTGTACGACTTTTAGGTATGGATGAATA
Source organism: bacterium TMED46 (assembly GCA_002167345.2). Taxonomy (GTDB): domain Bacteria; phylum Fidelibacterota; class Marinisomatia; order Marinisomatales; family UBA1611; genus CACEUX01. The sequence goes on from NHCZ02000041.1 coordinate 5,077, forward strand.
AATATGATTATATATGAAAAACAAAAGCCTCATCGTTTGACAAGGCTTTTTTGAGTAGGAAATGGGTTCCTCATCGGGGTGGAGAGATTTGAACTCCCGATCTCCTGCTCCCAAAGCAGGTGTCAGGACTCTCTGACTGATGATATTATGTAAGATAAGCTATAGGTAGTACTATTTTATCCTTCAAATGTTTGCCCTTTTTCCCAAATTTGAGTGTTTATGGTGCTATTTACTAATGATGGAAAATCAATTTCTATATTTATGGGAAGTATAGTTTCATTAAAATAATTTATATGCTAATAAAAATCATTAACGATGGTCTATGAAGTTATTTTTATTCATTTTTATACTTTTAAACATAGGTTTTTCTCAGTCTTCATCTTTGATAGGTACTATTAAAGATAGTAAAAGTCAAAAACCGTTAGTGGGCGCAAATGTCTTTTTAATAAATACTAGTCTAGGTACTGCAAGCATAGATGATGGTAGTTATCAAATATCTAATGTAAGTCCTGGAGTATATATTTTGAAAGCGACTTACATCGGGTATGAATCAAAAGAGATTGAGATTAGTATCCCCACCGGAGAGACTATAAGACAGGATTTAGAATTAGGATATAAGAGTATTGAAGGAGAGCCCATTGAGGTTACTGTCCAAGCAAGAGGTCAAATGGATGCGATTAATAAACAACTAAATGCAAGCTCAATTAAGAATATTATCTCGTCTGATAAAATCCAGGAATTACCAGATGCAAATGCAGCGGAGGCTCTTGCTAGAGTTCCTGGCTTATCAATAAAGCGAGAAGGAGGTGAAGGGAATAAGGTTATTATCAGAGGTCTTTCACCAAAGTACAATAAAATCAAGGTAAATGGTACAAACCTTGCCTCAACTGATGCAGATGACAGAAGCACTGACCTTAGCATGATTTCACAGTATATGATTGAAGAGATCGAAGTGACCAAGGCTGGGACTCCTGATCAAGAGGCTGATGTTCTTGGGGGGACTGTTAATTTTAAACTAAGAAAAGCTGAAGAAGGATTTCATGGTAGCTTGATTACTCAAGGGATGTATAACGGGCTCAAAAATACCTACGATGATTATAAAATTGTGATGGATATAAGTAATCGATTTTTTAGTAATAGACTAGGAATCATTGCACAACTAGATATGGAGAAAAGGAATAGAAGTTCACACAATCTTAGAGCTAGCTATCATAATACTCCTGCAGATTTAAGTACTGTTAATCCTTTGAATTTTTATAGTTTAGGACTTTCGGAAATAATTAGAGACAATGATAGGAATAATAATCTTCTTGTAATTGACTACAATATTAAAAATAGGATCCTTAGTTACACTTCTCTTAATAGCACTATAAGAAAAGATATTATATCATACGGAGAATCTTATGGCATAACACAGCATAATGGAGGTCGTTCTCTAAATAGCGGAAACCATGATAATACAATAAATGTACTAACTGAGACTTGGAATTATAAGCAGCAGTTTAACCCTGATTTGAGAATTGATATTTTCAATAGTTTTTCAAGTTCTAAGAATGGGGATACAAGCAAGGTGTTTCGTTTTATTCAAGATGAAGCATTTACTGAACCATTATACAATAAAAATATAAATACCATTCAAAAATTCATGATCTATGATACCAATAGTATTTTCTTTTCAGGTTATGACTATGTAGAAAATAAAACGAAAGAAAAGGAACGTTCTTATGGAGCTAATTTGGAATATGATTACAAAATCACAAATTATATTTCTGGAAAATTAAAGTTTGGTTTTAAAATAAGAAAAAAGTCGAGATTTTATGATAGGGATTATGAGCAAGGTGATTTTGATCGTAACTCCAGTTACCATGCTCAAATGAGACAAGAGGCCCTTGACCTATTTGATTGGCTAGATGGAATTGAAAATGAAACTTCTACTGTTTCAATGAAATATTTTAAAAACGATACATATGATGATGAAAATTTTTTGAATGGCAACTATTCATTGGGCCCATTTGCAGATTTGAGCAAGATGGGGCAATTATTTTCATATATGAGGAAACGTTGGGGAGGAGCCCAAATTGACTTTAACAATTTTATACATAACTTTCACAAAACCTCGTCATTAATCTATGATTATTCTGGAACAGAGAATTATTTTGGAAGGTATTTGATGACCAATCTGAACCTTGGTGCCAAATTGAATTTTGTCACTGGGGTTAGATTTGAAGATAACAAAACTTCGTATACCTCATACCATGGACAGTCAACTGTATATCCTCATTTTAATTCTATGGGGTCCGACACTGTATTTAATCATGTGCGTAACAATGCTTATTTATTACCCGCTCTTTTCTTAAAATATCAGCCTATTGATTGGCTCGTCTTAAGATATGCTACTACCAAAACATTGACTCGGCCTAATTATTCAGATATGATTCCTCTTTATAATATTTCTGCTCAGAATAGAACAGTTGTATACCGTAATCCATTTTTAGAGCCAGGAACCTCTAAGAATCAAGATTATGTTATTTCCTTTAATAATAAATATCTTGGTCTACTTAGCTTTAGTTATTTCACAAAGCGCATCCAAGGATTGATTTTTAGTAGTGGGCAGAGAGTTATTGAGAATCCCAATAAGTACGGGTTGCCTGAATTTTCTAAATATTATATGATAAATGATTATAAGACAAATAACGAACATGATACATTTCTAAAAGGCATGGAGGTGGATTTTCAAACTAGATTTTGGTATCTGCCAAGTTTTCTAAGAGGATTAGTTTTTAATGCCAACTATACAATTACAAGGTCAAAAGTGAGATATCCAAGGACCGTCATTGAGACTGAAGTTATATTTAATCCCTCATTTGAAGTTGTGATGAATAATCTAGATAGTTTATATGTTGACAGGCTATTAGATCAGCCTAATAGCATTATTAATTATTCTGTTGGATATGATTACAAGGGGTTTTCAGGTCGATTATCTATGAACTACATTTCAAATATATTCTCGAGTACAAACTTCTGGACTGAATTGAGGCAGGATACAGATGCCTATACAAGATATGATTTATCCATAAAACAGAAGTTATTCATTGAGGGATTGGAGATATATATAAATGCCAGTAACCTTTCGGAGGCTATTGATGTTACAAGATTGAGGGGTTTTAGTCTTCAGGATTCTAATTTTGATGATTCATATTATGATGCTATGTTAGAAGAAATCAATTCTAACGGGAATGCCAATATTGATAAAATGCTGAATCAGATCCCAAGAACTCAAAGATCAAAAGGATATGAGCAACATTATGGTAGGACCATCGATTTAGGTTTTAGATTTTTATTTTAATTTATTTCACAGGGAACACAGATTAAAAAACGCAACTAATTACTCATACGCCTATATGGGTCATATCCCACCTTTTTGTATCCCACTTTTGGGTAATTATGAATAGAAATGATTAAAGATGAGACAAGGAAGCCCCACGATTAAGTGAGGCTTCATTATTTAAAATGAAAAGTTATTTTAGTAATACCATTTTTCTGGTTTGCCTGAACTCTCCAGCTTGTATCGTATAAATATACATACCTGCCGATACTAGGTTGCCTTGACCATTTCTAGAATCCCAAGAAACAGAGTGATCACCAACAGTATACTTATTACTTACAAGATTCTTTACTCGTTTTCCAAGTATATTATAAATTGTGATGTTCAACGTTAATTCTTCTTGAACATTAAAATTTAAAGTTGTGGAAGGATTAAAAGGATTTGGGAATGCTTTACTTATCGTGAACTTTTCTGCATTTAATCTAATATCAGCTCCAAGTTCACCTGATATGTTGAATGTAATCAAAGTGCTGCTTCCTGTAGCTCCTTTATCATCAGTAGCAGATACTTCAATCTCAACTAAACCAGAAAAATTTTCAGGTGCATGATATTTAAACTTCCTTTTTCTTCCTCCATAAACCTCAAGATTTCCATATTCTGGTTGTGTTTCAACATTGTACCAGAAGATATTGCCATCCATATCTGAAGCTAAAAATTCACCTTCTACAATTTCACCCTGATCCATATCAATATATTGTGATTCAACTACGGGTAGTTGGAAGCCCTCAGGCTCAAGCTTTGCTGATACATTTGAGAGTATTGTTTCAGGAAGTCCATGTGAAGTAATACAATATACTTTGACCTCTTGTCCAACTCCTTTAAGCTTTGGTTTTCCAAGGTATTTTGTATCAAAACCATCTTCTCTAATTATTGCATCATTAATCTTATTTGATATCGCTATACCGCCGGGTGCTGAAAATGGCTCAATTCTAGCAGTTACATTTACATCATCTCCAATGATATCATTTTCTTTTTCTAATATTTCACCTAAATGAATCCCTATTCGAAGGACTAGATTATCAATTTCTTTGGATTTTTCTTGAATTTTTAGACAGCACTCGACTGCGTTATTTATTGTATCAAAGGTGAGGATTAATCCATCACCCATTTCTTTAACCCATTTACCACTGTAGGATTCTACTAGGGGCTTTAACAAATTTCTTTGAATGTCCAGTAAATCACTGGCCTTCTGTTGGTTTTTAGATGTTAAGTTTGTGAAGCCAACAATATCCGTAAATACAATTGCCGCAAGTTTTCTTTTTGAGTCAGACATTATGCAATAAATCTAACTATCATTCCATAAAGAGAAAATCATCTATATAGGGCTAATTATATACCACAACCCCAATACACAACCCCATACTTATATAAGCTAAGAATCAACCACAGTCCCCCCCCCCACAGTACCTACATCTATACTAATCCCTACACTGCTCGAAAGTGTTTATTAAATTGCGATATGAACTTTAAGAAATTATCGTGGGTAAATCAGGTTATAATTATCTGCATCGCAATTAACGTCTTATTAGCCATTTACAGATACTTTAATTAAAAGCCTAAAAAATAATAGTAGAATGTGCCTAGGTCTTATTTCCGCATACACGCCCCCCGTTAACCTTTTCAACAGGCCGGCGTTCTAACCAACTGAACTACAATCTCAAGCCTATTGATACCCTGTGGCTTGTAGTTTGAACAACCGTGCATACTCGCCGTCGGCCTCTAATAATTCTTCGTGCGTACCGCGCTCTTGTATTTGCCCGTGTTCTAAGACTACAATTTGATCAGCCATACGAACTGTCGAGAATCTATGTGAGATTAAAATCGCCATTTGATCTTCGGTGATTTGGCGGAAGTGGTCAAATATTTTGGCTTCAGCTTCGGCGTCCATTGCACTGGTGGGTTCATCCAGCACTATGACATTAGCCGACCGGCGCATAAATGCGCGCGATAGCGCTATTTTTTGCCATTCTCCGCCAGATAACTCTTGACCACCAGCAAACCATCTACCCAATTGAGTTAGATAGCTGTTAGGCATACGTTCGATAAAGTCCGAAGCCAGCCCTTTAGTCGCAGCGTCTTGCCAAAGGTCTTGGGCATCGAAATTCTGGACATCACCGGTACCGATGTTTTCACCTACTTTCATTTGGTACTGGACAAAATCTTGGAATATCACGCCAATTTTATACTGCAATGCAGCGATGTCCCAATCCTTCAGATTGTGACCCTCGAACAGTATTCGGCCTTCGGTAGGCTCGTATAGCCGAGACATTAATTTGATCAGTGTTGTTTTACCCGAACCATTGTGTCCGACCAATGCCAGTTTTTGCCCAGGTTGAAGGTGCAGGTTTATTCCTTGCAGGGTAGGGCTAGCAGCGCCAGTGTAAGTGAATCCAACGTTCTCAAATCGAATACCGTCTTTAGGGTTCGGTCCCGAGCTTGCACCGCCTGTATCCTTTGTAACGGGAACTTCAAGAAATTCATAAAGGTTCGAAAGGTATAGGTTGTCTTCATACATGCCGCCAATTGCCGATAGGCAAGCGGTTATGGCGGCCTGACCTTGTTTGAATACTAGGATGTACATCGTCATGCCACCCAAGGTTAATACCCCTGTAACTGTCTCTACGACTATCCATCCGTAGGCACCATAAAACGCAAACGTCCCCAATAGTCCCAATACGTAGCCCCAGAAACCTTTGCGCAACGTCAGGTTACGGTCATCGCGGAATAACTGTTTAAATATTGCCTTATACCGTCCGAGCAGCATTGAAGACAGGCCAAAAAGTTTTACCTCTTTGGCGT
>NHCZ02000042.1 GCA_002167345.2 bacterium TMED46
CAGGCATAATTCCTGCACCAATTGTCCCTAAAATTCCATTCTTAATAAATGTTCGCCTTTTCATATCAAAATCTACCCATCATCCCACAAACAAAAAACCCCACGAATGTGGGGCTTAATGTTATGAATGCAATAAATCAATCATCATTTTTTGGTTTAAAGTCAGATAAATGCATATGAACTAATGTCCATTTATTTTTTATTTTTGATAAAACTGCAGTTTCTCTTACTTGATATATTTTGGTTTCAGATTTATCTGAAGAATTAGTTTGTGTTGCAATAGTCGCTACAACTGCAGTATTACCATATACCTTTACCTCTCTATCACGCACAGTCCAAGTATAGTCATTTTCTAAATATCCTTCAGTCCATCCTTTAACTGTACCATAATTACCTAACCAACCCTTATCTCCCCAAAACACAGTATTATCATTATGAATATTTTTAAATAATTCTTTTGGTTTTTCATCAACAAAAGCTTTATCCATAGCTTCACATGTTTTCAAAACATCTTCAACATCCCCTGCTAGAGTTAATGAAAAAATTGATAATAAGATTAGTAATAACTTTTTTATATTCATTCCATAATTCCTTTTTATTTGTGCCTTAATTATAAACCAAAAATTTTGACAATCTAAAATCTAAATAATAGAAATAATTACTCTACAATGTGTATAAGTCCATAAACAAAAAACCCCCGACTTGTGCCGAGGGTTTGATGAGAGGGAAGTGGTATTTTCCTCAAGTACACCCGGATGGACTCGAACCATCAACCAATGGCTTAAGAGGCCACTGCTCTACCAATTGAGCTACGGGTGCATAGTCAAAATTTATTAAAGGCAGAATTTACTTTAGCGGCTTAACTAATATAAAAAAAAGTAAAAAAACCTACATTATCAGTTGCCATTAATTTTCAACCGGCTCTATACTTACTAGCCTCTTTTTGATAAAATATTTTGAAAAGAAGATTTTAATAAAAGAGGATGACAAATGAATTAAAGTTGATTTGTAACTGATTCAACTTTTCGAAAAGGCTTCGGGTTGGCGCTAGAGGCCTTTTCTCGTTTTTACAGCTTTAATATTAATTTTACTTGTTTTTTGATAATTGGGGGCGACCGGTATCGACGATGTATGAGAAATGTCGAATTGCATGCAGAGGATGATAGTCACCTCTTTAATCAACTGTCATACCTATAAATGCCGATAACGGCTACATGGCTGCAGCTTAAGTCTAGCAGTCCGTTCCAGTTTAGATGCGTCTATGGTCCGAACTAGGAACGTCATTCACATAGACTAGTCTTAAATATGCCTACATATTTAAGATAAAAATTGAGTGGGCTAGTTAGGCCTCGTTTTTGTCTCTGATACGAGTCCAAATGAAATAATAATCGGAAGACTAAGCATGTAGATGTCCTTCATCACTCTACTTCGGACGGGAGTTCGATTCTCCCCGCCTCCACAATAATCAGAAGCGAATTTTTATATAGGCGTTTGGTGTAATGCCAAACATTGATACATCTTTGACTGATAACTGAGACGTATAAGGATTATATCTTTTATGGCTTATATTGTTCTGATCATAAACATTATAAACAGAACAACCTACATCAATAATAGCAGTATTGATTCTCAAGGATTTAGAAATATTAATATCAAGATGGTGCACGGAANCCATTCTTCTTGCATTCCTATGTCCAGTAATTTTTATGCCATAGCCCGATCCTGGTTCTACAAATAATCTTTCTATACTTGTATATGGCCCACCTGATGAGAAAACCCAATTTGCAGTAAAATCAAGATCCANAAACCTAGTAACTATCACGGATTTTAATTCATGAGTCTTATTATGATCGGCTAAAAATATTTTNCCTTCATTTAAACTAGNNAAATTATATNNTACTTGATTCAGGTTATAAGCTATCCAGCCGGAGATNCCCCCANTTTTTTTCCGTAAAAGTATTTCTAGACCTCTCGCATTTGCTTTGCCTANATCNATATTTTCTTGATNNAAGTTGTGATTAANATGTGGTGTGAAAGATTCTTGGAATTGAAAAAGGTNCATCATTGATCGANNATAACCGCTTAGTGANATACCATATAGATTTGTATCCCAGTTNATGCTGCTGTGATAATTTGTAGATGAAATACACGGAATCATNTCTGAAGATGCAATCCACATATTTTGAAGACCTCTAGTGCTATAATCTCCAGATAGTCTATGTACGAANTGATGGTGCTTTCCCATTGATGATTCCAANGATAGTTCTGGATTGATGGTGTATTTAANAGCGATTCTGGGTTCTGTATAAAACTTTTCATTNCCTCCATAATAAGAAATCCTNAAGCCTGACTGAATTTCTAATGGACCTTGAGGCTTCCAGATATCTTGGNAAAAAAATGAATAAAGAAATTCTTTACGGTCTATTTTAGAAGAATTAGATGTTGNTCCATCTGNATTAATTCTTGCAAANCTCATGAAAAAGTAGGTTTGTTCAAAGCCCCCAGATAAAGTGTGGTATCTAAAACCCTTATAAGAATTATAGAATTTTATTGTTTGGTCAGAAAANAGATTATTCTCAATTGCATTACCGATTTTATAGGAACTANTGGTTGCGATAGGAATAGATTGTTGAGTATGATGGTCAGAATTAATGATGTATCGCGATATACTTAAATATGAATCGTAATTATGATTCCATTTAGAAGACCAGTTCAATATCGAGCCATTATTTTTTAGATCGGTCTTTTCTTTTATGTTTATCGTATCTCTTCCAAGAATTGAATTGAAACCCCAATAACCTCGATCTTCTAAAATAGAATCAATTCCACTTACATGNGTAAGGGTCAAGCGGTGTCGAGGATTGATCAAAAGCGAAAGCCTGCTAACCAGGTCTTCATAGTTTGACTTTATATTATAGTCAGCCTTCTGATTATTTTGATTCTCTGCAGCTTGGGTTAATAGGTTAAAATTATCATCTCCTGTAACAAATTCCTGAATTGACTCATAAAGTCTTGAGTATTGAGATAAGGGATTAGACTTCCTTAGGTTCATAATCAAATTGCCTCTTTTCAAAAGAGGTAATTCTATTGTCATTCCTTGGCTCATTAGATTTCCATAGACTGTTCCATGCATTTTATTGCTATTACCTGACCTACTTGATAGATCAATCACGCTTGAAATACGCCCTCCATACTCTGATGGTATACTACCTTTGTATACCTGGACATCTTTAATAGCATCAGCAGCAATTCCACTTATAAAACCAAACATATGACTACCTTGATAAATAGGTAGCCCATCTAAAATGATAAGATTTTGATCTGGCGAGCCACCACGTATATATAGGTTAGAAGTTCCACCTAATCCGAGTTGTACACCAGGCAGAAACTGGAGTGATCGGAATATATCTACTTCCCCTAGATTTGGAAGAGTTGAAATATGTCGAGGAGAAAAAGACACTTGACCTGGGCTACTAGATCTTTCCATAAACTCTCTTGTTGAGCCGGTGATTGAAACTTCTTTTGAGATAATTATTTTTGGTTTTAGTTTAATATTTTGAAATATTATTTCATCTTTAGGAAAGAGAAGAGAGAGTTTTTCAGTTTCATAGCCAATATATGAGATGACTAATGAGCAAGATTTGATTGATATATTTGGGATAGAGAATATTCCATCGCGATTTGAAATATCTCCAATATCTAACGATGGAATAAATACATTTGCAAATGGAATAGGTCCTCCAGTTCCATGATCTATTACTCTTCCAGATACGGCAAATATATAAGACCTAGATTCCTTCATCACAATATACTGAGACATATTTTTCTTCCATGTAATTGAAGAAGCCGATGATAAGATAGCAGATATTGCTTCATCATCACTACATTCATTACAAGATGCAGAAATAAGTGTGTCAGGGGTGTCGTCCGAAAATATAATAGGAATTTCATGCTGCTCGAGAAGTGACATAAGAGCAGACTTCATAGAGATATCTTGATAATCAAAAGAGATACTATTCTGAGCGAAAAGAGAGTAAAGTGATCCTAGTAAGATCAAACTCACTTTAATAAAATTATAAAAAACTCTGCTTAGGTCAGATGATGGTACATGTATCACCTTCTAATTTAAACTCATGTTGCGTCAATAATGAAATTGTGTGCAATACGGTCTTTAAATTAACTGCTTCTATCACTCCAGATACAGTGATCAATTTCAGTGAAGGTTTGGAAAATTGAATTTTGATATTAAAAGTTCGCTCAACTTCAGAACAGAGGTCGGCTAGGGATGTATGATCACAATAAAATTTTTGGTTTATCCAGTCAGGATACTCTGAAAATGAAATTTTAGAAATATCTTTATTATCAAAATTTGAGGAAACATTTATGAACTGTCCTTCTTCTAGTTGCACTGTATGGTCATGATTTGATACTTTTATTCTGCCCTCATTTACCCCTACTTCAAATCCATTTTCTCTAGAATAAACATTAAAAACAGTACCCAGAACTGTTATCTTGCCATGGTCTGTTTCTATGATAAAAGGCATATTACCTTCTGTTATATCAAAATAGGCCTCGCCTTCAAGTTTTAAAGATCGGTGCTCAACATTATAATCTCGATCAAAAGTAATTTTACTTTCGGAATTAAGTATAACTTTTGAGCCATCAGTCAACTGTAATGTTTTATTCTCTCCCACCCGAGTTACGACCGTATCAATTAANTATGTATTATATAAAATTGGTAANATAAGGATNAATGCGAAGGAAAATGAGAGTAAACCTTTCAAGTTNAATTTTAACTGCNCTTTNGATNTCCAATTAGCAGAGCTGCTGGCGCTTNNGTNTTGGGCGCGGTCCAATTGATNATCTAGGATATTNATTGACTGAGATATTCTCTCCCAAACCTCGTTTTTATCAGGAGGNTCTGGTAGCTCAANCTTGGAACTGATTTCCCAGATTAGTTTTTCTTTGTTNTTTAACTCCATTTTTCGGCTGATTTNGCAAATTTTTTCAGCATAATAGTAACGTTATATGTCCTAATGATACTCATAAATAATTTTTCAGGTTTTTCTTCAANATCTTTAGTGCTCTATANATCTGATTTTCTACAGTTCTCGTNCTAAGNTCGAGNATCTCTGCTATTTCAGGNTTAGATCTATTTTCAATNCGACTAAGAACAAATATGGCTCTGCATTTATCTGGTAGTTNCTCNTTAACGATCTTCTGAATTTCTTCTTNAAGCATTTCTGCTTGGTTAACAGCTTCTGGATCATCAAAATGAGATTTCCCAAATTGAGGAATCTGGTCTTCATGCCTGTTTCGAACTTCAACATGTCTAAAATGGTCATAGCAAAGATTTGTAGATATACGGGCTATAAGGGAAAAAAAAGATTTTTCAGGAATCAAGGATTTACGAGTTTTCCAGACCCTAAAGAATGTTTCTTGGGTAATATCCTCAGCAAGATCGCTATCTTGTACTCGGTAGGCAACAAAACGAAAAAGGGTATCATGAAAATTAGAAAATAATTTTTGAAAAGCAGTTTTATCTGAGTTTTTTACTTTTTTAAGAAGATTTTTTTCCTGATTAGTCATAGTAAAATAGATACAAATTTAAATGGACTTATTGCATATAAATAGGATGATCGTTCAATATAATAANACCTGTATTACAGGTGTNCATTAATAATACAATTATTTTATATATTTTCAACAACTTGTAGTTTACCCCATTCATATGAANAGAACACAAAACATAGACGCNATATTTNAAAGTCAGATAAAAAATACTTTACCAACTACATTACAAGANCGAATTGATTATTTNTCAAGGATTGAACAATGGATAGAATTAAATAGAGATANTATAATTGAAGCNCATTTTNNNGACCTACATAAGCCAGAATCTGAAACNGAGTTGGCTGAGATATGGTATGTCCTCTCAGAAATTAAATTAGCAAAAAATAACCTAAGAAAGTGGATGAGGTCAAAGCGGATGGGTGCCTCAACACTAGCTCTNCTNACTGCACAGTCTTGGGTNCATTATGAACCTAGGGGAGTCGTTCTAATAATAGCACCATGGAATTTNCCTTTCAACTTAACGATNGGTCCCCTTATTTCAGCTTTAGCAGCAGGTAATAGGNTAATAATAAAACCATCNGAAATGACACCTAATGTGAGCAACCTAATTAGTGGAATGATCAATGAGCTTTTTGAGCCAAATAGAGTTGCAATATTTCAAGGAGATCAAAAGGTCGCTCAAAGCTTATTAAAATATCCATTTCACCACATTTTTTTCGTTGGGAGTCCCTCTGTTGGAAAAATTGTTATGGCGGAGGCAGCTAAACACCTTTCATCCATCACACTAGAGNTAGGAGGTAAAACCCCAACAATCATAGATAAAACAGCAAATATAAAGATGGCCATAAACAAATTAGCATGGGGGAAATGTTTAAACCTNGGTCAGTCCTGNATATCTCCAGATTACATACTTATTCATGAGAGTAAAAAAAATGAATTTCTTGAAGGATTGTCAAAAAAGATGAATGATGTATATGGAGAATCTTACGAAGAAAAGAAAAAATCAGATCATTTAGCAAGAATTGTTAATCAGAAACATTGGGACAGGCTTGATTCGCTTATTATTTCTTCAATTGATAAAGGTGCAAATATTGTTCATGGCGGAAGCAGAGATCGTGATGATCTATTTATTGAGCCTACTATTCTTGATTCAGTTTCATTAGATATGAAGATCATGAATGAAGAAATTTTTGGTCCATTATTACCAGTAGTGGATTTTAAAGACCTTAATGATTGCATAAAGATCATTAATCAAAGGGATAAGGCATTGGCTCTTTATATGTTTTCTGAATCAAAATCTAATATTAGGGAAGTTATCGATAACACATCTTCAGGTGGGATGGTCATTAATGAGGTTAAAACTCATTTTTTAAATCTGAATCTTCCATTCGGCGGTGTAAATACGAGTGGTATGGGTCGTTGCCACGGCCATGATGGTTTTTTAACATTTTCAAATGAACGTGCTATGCAAAAAAATGGAAATCTTAGCCTGGTAGGTTTAACCTTTCCTCCATATACCAAATGGACCAAAAAAGTTATCAAACTTGTTGCTCAATATTTCTAGGGTATTAATAAAATTCAAAATATCCAAATACACATAATCACTAATGACTTGTATTAAACAAGGAATAAAGTTTAAAATAGGTGAGACCTATAGAGGCCTGCAAATGCGGAGTTCATTTTGAATAAAATATTCAAATCATAAACAACTATGTATCTATTTATAACACAAAAAGGTAGATTATCTTCGATATTAAACGATGTTGAAATTTCTGTTTAAAAGATATAATCATCTCATTTACATTATTTCTTTTTTAATGTTAAATGCAGGGTGTTCCTCGCTTAAAGGCCCTTTGTACCCAGAAATTATATATAATAATAGACAGCCTTTGATATCTGTGTCATATGAATATGGTGAGATACAATTGATTCTTCCTATTAGATATGATGCCGCGGTTCCAGATAACATTCTATTTAAAGTATTTGCGCAGGGAGACACTTCACACCCTGTTATTTCCATTTTACAAGAAGCACCTAAAGAGTTCTTAGCTTACCTACCTCAAGGAGTGTTAGATATACAGAATAACACAAATCTCATTAAGGTCATACCACAAGATAAGAATTTTGACCCGATAAATATCCGGTTTAAAGGAATACGTTTTGGGCGGATGGTTCTGCCTCCTAAAACCATTCGTATTGGGCAATTAGTNGTATCAGGGAAAACNGTTCTAAACAATAATGATAGTATNGTCCCACATGTTGCCATTTCCCTTCAAAACTTTGATAATGTTATTCATACCACTCGCTCGAATGAATCAGGGTTCTATCAGATTGCAATACCTGGTGAATACAAATTTGCNGAGCATTTACGCATTGTTGCAGGAGAGAATCTTATTTTCAACCCCTTTTCTAAAAAACTTGATTTCAGCACAAGCCGTAAGATCAAATTGGATATCGCAGTTGGGCCGAGTGAAGAAATGAAAGAGCCTCTTTACATGACNAATAGAGACAACGTCCACTTTAGACAAGGTCCAGATATAGGTTCAGAGACCCTATTCCTCCTAAANAAGGGTGAGGTAATTTCTGTTGATCGTGTTACTCCTGGTGAATATTATGGATTTATTGAAGTGGAATTNGATGGGAATAAACGAATCAAAATGGAGGGATGGATAAATCGAACAGATNTAAGTCTGGTCATGATGCAAAACATTTATAANTATCCTGTGAATAATTAACATGGCTCAATGTATTAAAATATTATTTCTATCNNTTTTCCTTTTTNCAGATGCTTTTTCACAAGTAAAACTTGAGGTTAATACAATACCTACGAAGGTAGATGTNCATTTAGATGGGGTTAACCTAGGTTCATCTCCAATTATAAATGAAAGAGTGACACCTGGAGTTCACAAGTTTGAAATAAAAAAGAAAGGCTATGCGCCACTTACATATGATGTTTTAGTTAATCCTGCACAAGCTATTTCACTAGACTTTTTTCTTAATCCAATATATGAATGCAAATTCAAAACTGATGAAAAAGGTCTAGTATTTGAATTAAATGGCGAACATAGATGGGATGTTGAAATGGTTCGCTTAAGATTAGAAGCGGGTGATCANACCCTCCGTGTATTTAAAATTGGAGAGATCATAGATGAACAGACCATTCGTGTTGATCAGCCNAAAAAATATAATTACCACTTAAATAAGTCACTTAACTCGAGTAATTANGTAGTGAGAAGTATTTCTCTTTTNATAGTTTTATTATCATGTCATTTAGCAGCATTTGAACAAGGCGCTACTTACTTGGTGTTAAACCATTTTGACAAGCCCCTTGTTGGTATTAATGAATCATTAATTAATAACTTCAGTAACTCTACATTTAATTTTGATTCTTCTGTTGATGCTCTATTTGGAGATATAGATCAATATAATAATCCTGCCTCAAGTTATATGAATGACATCAAAGACCTGGGGGATACATATAATGTGAATTTCATTCTACTGAACCGAATAGAGCATAAAACCGATAGGGTCATGATAGAGGGCCTATTGTTCAACACTCGTTCGGGAGGACTAATTCATAGAAGAAAGATCAATGTAAAAAATTATGAAAATGGTTTAGTTAATGAACTTAGTCTTTGGATTGCAAGCACCATGAACCAGATCCAAAAACAATGGGAAAAAGAGCGTGAAGCTCTAATGTTTTTAGATTCAGAAGATATTACATATGATAAAACCCCAATGGGAGCAGCATTGCGTAGTCTTGTATTACCTGGCTGGGGGCAGGCATATTCAGGGAATTCTCTTTCCGCGGGATTATGGGCAACAATACAGCTATCTCTAACTGTTGCTTTCATAACTAGTTATAATAATTATGATTCGTCAGCAAAAAGCTTTTTAGAAAATGTAAAGCTCTATGATGCAACTGATGATGAGAAAGAAGTAGAAATGTATAGGACTTCAGCTGAGAAAGATTGGAATGACCATGTGGGATATAGTAAACTAGCGATTGTATTAGCAGGGACTACCCTTACAGGCTGGGTATCCAATAGTATCCATGCTTGGGTTTTTGGCCCTCGACCATTTACGAATATATACCAGAAAGGAATATCACAATCAACATACCCTAAAGGATAATTTGTGAGGGGCTTTTACGGTCACACAATTTCTCTATTTGTTGTAAGTGTTTTTGGTTCTTGTACTATTTACGACAAGATCTTTGATAACCCTGTAGATTTTAAAGCGAATGAAGAACAAGGTATAGGAGCGCCAACCCTTGTTTTTTATCCAAAAACCCAGACCGTCACCCAATCAGATTCTCTTTTGATTGGATCATTTATTGTTTTCATGGAAGATTCAATAGAACCTTTTTCTGGTGTACATCTCCAAATTCAATTCCCAAATGATCTTGTAGAGTTGGATACGATAGTACCAGGATTATTTATCACAGATACTAATAAAGCAACACCGCTTTTCACTTATACTTACGATAATGAGAATACTGTTGATATTTATACTTATTTCCTTGATACCCTAAAACAGGATATATCAGGGACAGGCCACTTAGCAAACCTTATTTTTAATCCAATAAGTAGTGGGACTGATAGTCTTTACTATAATCTCCAAGAGTGTGAAATGATAGACCATCTAGACCAAGAGATTGTTGTCAACGGTATTAGAGGTGCCGAGGTGATCATTCAATGAATAGGTCAATATCAATATTACTACTTGGGATTTGTACTTTGATGAATGGGGAGCAACTTTATTTTGAAGATTTTAGTTCTGGGTCATGGCCAGCTGGATGGGTACGTGAAGGTAATTGGCAGATAGGCACTGGGGGTTCGGCTCAAGAAGGTAATGATACTCCACCAGCAGCATATTATAATTGGAGCCCTCAGCAATATAACTTTGAGCATAACCTGGTGTCTCCGCCTATTGATGTTGGAGAGAATACATCAGTGCTCATAGA
Source organism: bacterium TMED46 (assembly GCA_002167345.2). Lineage (GTDB taxonomy): Bacteria > Fidelibacterota > Marinisomatia > Marinisomatales > UBA1611 > CACEUX01. The sequence continues at coordinate 10,541 of NHCZ02000042.1, forward strand.
GTTTTATTTTGCACTTGATTTCTGGGCTGATGGTGATCTCAATGGCCTAAGTATATCTTATGATGGTGGTGAAGGTTGGCAGGAAGTCCTTAATTATGCTATCGGGCCAGGTCTAGAAATACAAAATAATCCTTGGGCAAGTATCGAGTCATTTACAGCCGATATATTAGATGGGAGTGATCTAAAGATACGTTGGACTGCATATGGTGTTGATTCATGGGCCATAGATGGATGGATGGTTGACAATATTAAAATTTTGACATTACCTCAAATGGAATCAGTCTCCATAGCATCTACGAATGATGATCCAGCGACAGCAACAGCAGGGACAGATATATCACTTAATTTTTCATCAGACTCAGATCTTACAGGTGCCCCATATGTGCAAATAAATGGAAATGTTTGTAATGTAGAAGATCTGGGCGGGAGAAATTGGGTTGCTTCTTATATTGTCCAAGAAATAGATCTTGATGGACCTATACAATTCACAATTGACTTTACAGATGTAAATGATATTGATGGCAAGACTGTTAGACAGACAACTGATAATAGTGTTGTTATTGTTGACAATTCTGATCCTCCAACATTTGGAGTGGGGAACCTTACTGCTACTGGTGGTAATATTTTCAATGGCATTTGGAATAGTACAAATACTGGTTTAGAGCTAGATGTAAATGTTCCCCAGGACTCCTCAGTTGTCAATTTTAATTTTACTCCTGGTACTAGTATTTCNTTTAATGGAACTAGTGATCAAGTAATTATCGATGGCAATAGCGCATACCAGACATCAACCTCTTTAACTATTGAAGCTTGGGTAAAGCCTCTTAGTACCCCAAGTGACTATGATGGTTTTCTAAGTTATTCCATGGATGCTAGTGGCACACGAGCAGGGTTCGGATTTTGTTTTTATTTAACGGGTTGGAAATTTTTTCTAGTAACTGCAGATGGATCATATCTTACTGGAGACCCAGGTGAAGAAGTATTTAATTATGCAGCTATGGCTGGAGCTCAGCTNCCAATAAATCAATGGACACACATAGCTGCAACCTATAACGGAAGCCAAGTTAAACTTTATAGAAATGGATCAGAAGTTGATGCAAATGATAATAATGTTGAAGGGAGTATCATATGGGAAGGAGCACCAATGGANATGGTGCTTGGAAATTTCCCCAGAGAAGGCCAAGGCCATTATTTTGATGGTAAATTAGATGAAATAAGAATCTGGAATATTGTACGGACTGAAAATGAAATAAAAGCATCTAAAGAAATTGCTCTTTTAGGTGATGAAGATGGTCTTGTNGGCTATTGGATGTTAGATGAAGGAAGTGGTAATTCNAGTGAAAACCTNTCAATTATTGGNGAAANAGCAACCCTTAGTGGAGCTACTTGGTCTGAGAATGACTCACCATTGGATTTCCAAACACCTGTCTATGATACGGGTGTAATTGTTGGTTCGGCGTTTCAATTAGNTGGTAGAATTGTAGCCAATGAATTCGAGTTGTTTGGTCAAAAAGATACAATAACTATTGGTGATTTTAANAATGGGAGCAAGGTCGTTTCTGCGCCNGAGGAATCATTTGAGTCNATAAATAGNTTTTCNCATGAGCAGACAGCTCAANTTTCTGCTTTCCTATTTGATCCCGCAGGAAATTTTACTCAAGGCGATGTTGCATCTACTGCCCTTGTAATTGATATCATAGCAGATAATCCTAATTCTGTTTCAATGGTGTCTAATAATACTTTCAACCATCTTGCAAAAACAGGTGATGTGGTTACTGCGACGATCGGATATGGTGAAGATGTTAATTTGCCAATTATTACAATTGATGGACACAATGCGGAAGAATCCGACTTAGGAGATGAGCAATTTCAAGCGGTTTATACCCTATTGGGGACAGAGCCTGAAGGCTTAATTAATACTCTCCAATCTATGACGACTGATTATTTAGGGAATGAAGGGACATATAATGGTGGTTCCATTGGAGAGGGTGCGACCACGGTGTCTTACGATCGAACACTGCCTACGTTGGATCTAGTAACCATCAGTTCTAACAATGCTCTTACTCAATGGGCTAAAGTTGGAGATCAAGTAACGATAAATTCTCATGCATCTGAACCTATACTTACTACAGTGGCAACCATTCAAACCCAAACAGCGAACATCACCGATGTCAATATATCAGAATTCAATTCCGTATACCAATTTACTGAATCAGATTCTGAAGGATTAGTTACCTTTAGCTTGACTATTTCTGATTCTGCAGGAAATGTAGGTGAAGGAGTAAGCAGCACAACTAATTTAAGCTGGGTTGTCTTCGATAAGACATCTCCTAGCGATTTTATCACTGGTGCAGTCTCCTCAACTGGTGGAAATGAAGTGGTAGATATTTGGAACTCTACAAATACGGGGATTAATATATTGGTCCCAGTTGTTGATAATGACACCACTATTATCAATGGCAAGACAAAGGTAATAGCAAAAATAGGTTTGAATTCATGGGAGCAGGTCGGTGATTATTTCACAATTAATGAAGGCGATATAGGGACTGAAAAATCACTTTCATTATCTAGCTTTCAAGTAGAGTCAATAACTGGATTTTCTGAAAATGACACTATTACTTTTAAAGGTGTACTTCAAGATCGAGCAGGAAATGAAAAAGAGGGTACCGCTAGTATAAATAGATTGGCTATAGAACAAACTCCCCCATCCATAAACTACTCATCATATAGATCTAATTTTTCAGATACGACACTTGCCACAGTTGGCCATGAAATCATTCTAACATTTAAAACCAATGAGCCTATTCAAGAACCGGCAGTCATAATCTCTTCTCAAAGCGCTGAGACCAATGAATTGGGTAATAACAAGTGGGTTAGTACATATACAATGCAAGAAGGCGATGATCAAGGAGTAATATTATTTGATACAGGAGAGATTCTTGATATCGCAGGGAATCCAGATAATGGAAGTACAAGTACTACAGATGGTTCCATTGTAATATTTGACAACACTAAACCCACATTAAATGTTGTCAGAATCTCTTCCAGTAATTCTGACACCACATGGGTGAAGGTTGGAGATACCGTCTCAATTATATTTATTGCAGACGAGCTATTGACTGCGCAGACCGCAAACATGTTTGGTGAACCTATGGTTATATCAGATCTTGGTTCAGAAAAGTATTTGGCACAATATGAAATGACAGAGCTTGATACTGAAGGTCAGATAGAATTCGAGATATTGGTTACTGACACCGTTGGNATCATTAGTGAGCCCATTACAGAAACAACTAATTCTTCCTTAGTTATATTTGATAAAACACTACCGANCTTAGATCAAGTAAATATTCAATCGAATAATGAAAATAATAACTCCATTGCTATTNCAGGAGATGATGTAATTCTCACTTTCACCCCTGAAGAACCCATATTGCCTGACTCTATTATTGCAACAATTGCAAATGAGAATGTCNCATTAGTTGAAAGCGGGAATAGTTTTATTGCTACNCTAATATTGTCTGGTGATGAACCAGGAGGNATTCTACCATTTACAATTGATTTTCTTGACAGAGCATCAAATCGTGGTATTCAGGTTACAAATTCAACCGATAACAGTTATGTAAATCATGATATTGTTCCGCCAGAAATATTAACTGCCTCCATTTATTCAAATAATATAGATACAACATGGTCAAAGCTAGGTGATACTGTATATGTCAAGTTTTCAGCAAATGAGGCATTAGATAACCTAGATATTTTAATAGCAGGAAATATTCCAGAGGTTATGGATGATGGAGGTGCAAACTATAGAGCTTATCATACAATGGATGCAGACGATGAAGAAGGTATTATAAATTTCAGTATAGACTATACAGACCTTGGTGGCGCTGTGGGTCCGAGCGCAAATGCCACAACAGATGAGACAACTGTGAGATATGATAGAACATTGCCCCAGCTTACTGGAGTAAGAGTCTCATCAAATAATGCAATGATCGATTCAGCTGCGATTGGTGACATTGATTCATTGTTTTTTACTTCTTCAGAGGCACAAAGAAATGTATCAGTAACTATTGCAGATTCTAATGTAGTGCCTATTCAAAACTTGAGCGATTTTACAGGTACAAGAGAATTGTTTGATGAAGACCCAGATGGGATAGTCAGTTTTTCAATTACATTGGAAGACTCAGCAGGAAATTCGACGGGTGATATCATAGAAACAAATGATGGTTCATTTGTTTGGTTTGATGGTACAAGGCCAACATTAAATACAGTTTCATTTATCTCAACAAACTCCAATGACTCTTCTCTTGCTATTATTGGAGATACTTTAATTTTAGATTTTGAGCCAAGCGAAACTCTCGGCAGCATAACCATTACAATAGCAGATACAGATGTAGATACAATATTTATTAATGAACTGCCATCCGCATATCGCTCCTGGTACATCCTACAAGGGAGTGAAGCAGAAGGGTATGTACCATTTCAGATCTGCTTTACTGATCTTGTAGGTAATGCTGGAGATTGTATTAATTCCACCACAGATGAATCAAACATCTTATTTGATATTACTGCCCCAGATGAATTTGTAGTCGATACTGTATACGTTTTAGGTGGAAATGTGAAAAGGGAATATTGGAATGCTTCTAATGATTCAATAGTTTTAAAAACACCCATATCCTTAGATGATGAATCTTTAATTGGTGGGTCATATCAGCCAATGATAAAATTTAACAATGAAGAGTACATCAACTTTGGAAGTGAAATTCTAATTATTAACATTCCTGAATCAGGATATGAATACCTAAAGATTTTTAGAGACGTTCTTGTATCAGCTGAGGGCTACGCTGAAAATTCAAATGCTCAATTTACCACTAAGGTCATTGATAAGGCTGGCAATGAGACAATAGGTTCTTCAGATGGGACTATCATGCATATCGATGAGGTCTTGCCAATATTGAATACAATAAACATAGTGTCTAATAATATTTTAAGTGAAAATTGGGCAACTGTTTCTGATACCATTTCTCTTTCGATTGCCTCAAGCGAGGGCCTTGATGTAGTCACCATGATAATGGTGAATGATACAATGNCTGCAAATGGTAGTCAGAATGGTACATCTCAAATTGCTAAATATATTGTTGATTCTTCANATCNNGANGGGCTGGTGATATTTNATATNGCATATTCTGACACNGCTGGTAATGAAGGAATTAATATTTCTGAAACAACTGATGGCACCGTAGTCGGGATAGATAATAGCAACCCTTCTATCAATAATATTTTGGAAGGGNCAGNTAATTCAGATCCATCTTATTATAATAATTCAGATACTATCACAATATATTGGACTCAGGAAGATGGTATATCAGGTATAAGAGAAACCTACTATGGAATTGGTTCGGAGCCTAACATAACAGATGTAAGGGATTGGACTTTAGGCACCNCAGTTAATTATGGGGGTTGGAATAGCCTTGCTCTTTCAAATGATAATNTCTACTACGGGGCTGCTTTTGTGAGGGACTCAGCAGGTAATTATTCAGATACTATCTGGGGNAATGGNGNATATATTGATNCTGAGNTACCATCTGTTGGTAATATAGAGGATGGTCAATGGATTCTTGANATGGATTATACGCCAGACTCAACATCATTAAAATATTCCTGGGAGGGATTCGACGATAATATCGGTATTGATCATTACCAGTTATCTATTGGTACGGGAAATGATACAACAAATATTCAAGACTGGTATGAGACTGATAGCCTCAATAGTGTAACCATAACTGGNTTAGACCTTGACCGTGATACATTATATTTAACCTATATAAAAGCTGTTGATTCAGCTTATAACCTTTCATCCATTGTNAATACTGATGGTATCTATTTTGATGATTCAGAGCCAAAAGTATTAGAGATATCTCCAGACTTTAGCGATTCATCAAGTGTCTTGTCAGTACTTAGCAATGATAGTATTAAAATAAAGTTTAATCGATTACTTTATTTTTATGATATGAAGGTTACCTCTAGCGCGGATTCTAATTTTGTAACAGAAGAATCATATTCTGATTCTGTAATAACCATTAAATGGAANGATACTCTTTTAAGTAATGATACTTTNATAGTGTATCTTGATAGCGCACTCGCCTACAACAGCCTTTTTGTAACTGACACACTCTACTTTTTNAGNCANCTTTGGGGTGATNTAAACTATGATTACGANCTTACTGTTGAAGATATTCTNGAATTTAATAGGTCATGGCCTGAGACTGACCTTGGACCTTTTTCTGGNTACCCTCCTCATGTTAGACCTGANTTAGATGGGGANTCAAATTTGATGGATTTGTCTGCTTTTGCAAAAATGTGGCAGTGGAGATATTTTAATCTATCATTTNANACAACNAATGTTGCACGAATTGGAGGAGATCTNAANATTAAAGGNAAAGGTTCNAATGTTATAATTAACGTTCCNGAAAATACATCAATGGCTGAGATCTTAATNGGAAATGCTAATGTANATATTNAAAAAATNAGGCTAATGAANCAAGNNANTTCAACATTCTATTTTAAATCNATTGATTCTTTAAATCAGATGGTNCAGTTTTCCATAGCTGGTCATAGAGGNTTGGACTCAATACTTACATTNAAAGTTCCAGAGTCCAATTCCAATATGTTTGCCTCTACAATNCAGTATACATTTTTAGATTCAGAAGGATATGAAATAAACCAAGGAATTTCAAAGTTGGAGATAGATATGCTTCCAGAAAGATTTACAGTTTATAAAAACTATCCTAACCCATTTAATCCTATAACCACAATAAGATACGATCTGCCCGAAGTCAGAGATGTCCAAATAAGNATTATCGACNTNACTGGACGCATTATTGTTTCNACTGATTTGAAAGATCATAAAGCAGGGAGNCATACATATGTNTGGAATGGAGTNAATAAATCTGGTAAAAAAGTGAGTACTGGAATGTATTTTTTTATTTTAACAGCNGGNCTTNAAACTAATAAACAGAAAATGCTCCTCNTAAAGTGAGGCCTTAATNAGTGGCTTCAATACAGAAACAGTNCCATTTATAACAAACTGTACCGCGATAACCAAAAGTATCAACCCCATTAAACGTTGAATAATTCGCATNATACTTGTTCCTAANACCCTTATTAAGACNTCTCCATTTCTTAAGATGANATAAACGAAAGACAAGACCACAGATATGGAAAGACCAATCGTCGCATAGCTATATAGCTGTGGCGTTTGACTTGATAAAAGCATGGTGGCTGTAATCGCTCCAGGNCCNGCGATCAGGGGTATNCCAATAGGGCTTATGGCAATATCATCACTCTCTTGAGATTCTTCTTGTTCTGCAGGTGTTGTCCTCGATCTGCCAACTTTTGCATCTAGCATTCTTAATCCATTTCGAAAAAATAAGATTCCTCCCATAATTTGGAATGCNTCAATTGTAATACCAAAAAAGTTGAAAATAAAAGAGCCAAGAATTGCAAAAAGAATAAGAGTTATAAACGCAGTTAATGAGCCCTTTTTAGCAATATTTATTCTTTCATCTTTTGAAAATCGCTCNGTCATNACAACTAGTAAAGGNGTAATNCCAATTGGATTGATCAATGTAAATAAAGTTGTAAGACAAAAAATGAAAAACTGTGTTTCTGATTGAATGAAATCAATCATCACATTCGTTCTGGAGCTGANATACCAAGTATTTTAAAACCATTAGCTAAAATAATCCTAGATGCATGAATAATGGCTATCCTTGAAATAGTAAGCTGGTCNTCATCTGTGATGACTCGGCAATGGCTATANAACTTGTGAAAGCGAGCAGATAATTCTTGGAGATAATTCGCAATTGTTTGTGGTTCAAGATTNTCATACGCAAGTTCTAGAAAATCTGGAAAACGTGACATNTACTTNAAAAGAGCAATCTCATCTTCGTGTTCAAGAAGTGAANGATTAAAAGAANCATTTAACTCAACACCCAAATCATTTGCTCTTGAAATAATATTNCAAATTCTTGCATGTGCATATTGTAAATAGAAAACTGGGTTCTTATCTGATTGNTCGGTTGCTAGNTCAANATCAAAATCCAGATGAGCATTCATACTNCGCATAACAAAAAAATAACGAACTACATCAANACCTACTTCNTCCANTAATTCNTCCAGAGTAACAAAATTTGCTTTTCTTGTGGACATCTTTATNTTCTCACCGCCGCGAAGTAATGTGACAAACTGGTAAATGAGTACTTTTATATGNTCTGTTTTTTGGCCTAAAGCATCAAGAGCAAGNATGACATCTGGGTAAGCATCAGCGTGATCAGCTCCAAATACATCTACGATCAGGTCAAATCCTCTTTTAATCTTATCTTGATGGTAGGCTGTATCTGGAACGCGATAAGTTGGCTCGCCNGAACTTTTTATATAAACNTTGTCCTGATCTTTGCCTAAAGTTGATGTTTTAAACCAGGTAGCATTATCTTTTTCATATATCAGATCTTTTTCTTTTAACTTTTTGAGCAAGCTATCGATGCCACCGTTATCGTAAAAAGTCTTCTCATTAGAAAATTGGTCAAAAGTTATTCCTAGTTTGGCTAAGGAACTTTTAATATTGTTAAAAATAATTTTTTCTGCTTCTTTTTTAAAAATTGGACTATTTGGCTTGAGCTCATTGCCATGTTGATCTAAAATGGTTTGGGCAATCTCTCTAATATAATTTCCTTGGTAACCTTCTTCAGGAAATTCAAGGTTTTTACCAAGGATCTCAAAATATCGGACTTCGACTGATTCNCCTAAAATTCTCATTTGCCGTCCTGCATCATTAAAATAATATTCTCTTGTTACTTCAAAGCCTTGCCAATGAAGTATATTAGAGACTGTATCACCTAAAATAGCGTTACGCCCATGACCTACTGTAAGTGGGCCAGTAGGGTTAGCACTNACGAATTCAACATTNGCTGTTTTACCANNTCCAATNNTTCCNTTACCGTAGTTATCATNATNTTNNANNATNTTTAAAATTTGGGATTGGAAAAATTTATTTGAAATTTCAAAATTNAGAAACCCNGGCTTTGCTATNGTAACATTAGTGATNTTTTCAGGAAGTNTNNTNTTNAATTCATCNGCAATAATTACTAGCAATGTCCATTGGTTTTCGATTTAGATCTCTTGNTAGTANTAGTGNAATATTNGAGNAAAGGTCTCCAAANTCNCTATTTTTTGGAGGTGNNAGAGAATAATNTTTTTTTGGAAAGGATAACTTTCTNAAAGCTTGAGATATGGATTCTGAGAGTTTTAACCTAAGAGCCTTCATCGTTNATTTCTTTNATGGGTGCATCTGCCCATAGTCNNTCAAGTTCATAATAATCTCTTTCATCCTTTTTGAATACATGAACCACAATATCGAAATAATCTAATAAAATCCAATTTTGATTTTCATATCCTTCNAGATGGCGAGGNTTNTTTTCTGTNCCTTTACGTATATTNTCNNCAATGGCTTTTACCTGAGCCTCCGAGNTNCCATGGCATACNATNAAAAAGTCNGTTAATGATGACAAACCCCTTACATCAAAAANAACTATTCTGCCGGCTTTNTTATNAATCGCCAGANCNAGTATCTGCTTAAGGAGAGGTTGGTCANAAATAAAATCCGTATCGGATTCTTTCATTTTATTTTATACTAGAGATATAAGCAAAAATTTCAGAGTATGTATGTATATCTTTTCCAATTATTATAGTTGCGTCAAGATCAATAGATTCATCTGGCTCATGTCTNAGTACGGTTTCATTATCTAGTGATATCCCAAATGATCGGCATAACAACTTTCTTGTTTTTAATTCTTCTTTACGTGTAATTATGATAGTGTTAGTATAATTGTGGTTATCCGCGTTATCAGAGCGAATAACATTTATTTGATGTTCAAGTCTTAGAAAAGAAGCTGTTTTAGCTGCAATACCTTTAATGCCACANCCATTGAGGACCTCAACTTTTACATTTTGAATTGGATTTTCATTATAGACATCTGCAGCAAGCCTTCTTGGANTATCCTCTTGGGGGAAATTGACCTCNATTGGNATGGCTNTATGAGATGTATTTTGTGAAAAGGAATATATAAAACCCAAAAGTAATANACCAACAATACCCATAGCTGTATTAAGTGNAAGNTCTTGTTGGTTTAATTTTTTGGATTTACGCCGAGCTTTTTTTCTGGCCACTTATCGAATGAACCTCATATTGAAAGGTGAGCGGGTTTGGTATTTTTGGTTATGTGGTAGATTCTGGAAACGAAGTTGCAGAAATGAATTTTTAGTTGGTTGATATGTTATTCCAGCATCATATGCAATATCTAGCTNANNNAGTATTTTGNCTTNTTGTTGNAATGGCAATTGAGNNTTATANAGGGTGAAGATTTGCATCTAAAATNAAATTATCAGTTATNAGGTAATTCATATTGCTATTCAATCCAGCAACGGAATATGAANGATTTCCATTTGATAACATCGANATAGTAAAACCATGGCTCAAATTGAATCGATNAGGATCAAACATGGCTAGTGATGGCTGTTTTTCTAATTCACCATTTAAATTTGTCGGCAAAGACTTAACTGGCAATTCTGTACGGAATTGGGCAATCGTTANNCCGGATAGTAATAGGGAAACGAGAATTGGTTTTAAAGCTTGTTTCATTTATCCTTAAAGTTAATAAAACTAAGTTTGTTCCAAAATAGGAGACAATGGATTTTCATTAAAAAATATTAATTTGAATAAGACTCAATTATCGCCCCACCTAGACAAATATCTTTATCATAAAACACAATAGATTGACCAGGAGCAATTGCAAAACAAGGCTGTTCAAACTCAACCTCTAAATTATGTGGATTAAGATCAATTATTTTGCACAATGTATCTTTTGCCCTATAACGGATTTTTGCATGTAAATTATCTTTTTCNGGAGCCTTTTCTGATACCCAGTGGGGATTCGATGCTTTTAAACGTTTATGATAAAGTGCAGAATGGTCATGCCCTTGGCCAACAATTAATTCATTATTAATAGTATCTTTATTAAGAACGTACCAAGCCCCCGTATCATTTTTTGTTCTTCCCCCAATACCTAGCCCTTTTCGTTGCCCAATTGTATAATACATTATCCCATCATGTTTACCTANTTTTTNCCCATTAACATTGACAATATCCCCTGGGTTTGATGGAATATAAGTTTTTAAGAATTCTTTGATATTCNTTTCTCCAATGAAGCAAATACCAACACTATCTTTTTTATTATGGTTATAAAATCCAAGNTTTTCTGCTTTTGTTCGAATAAAAGATTTTTCAAAATCTCCAATCGGAAAAATTGCATTAGATATTTGAGACTGATTTAAGCCATATAAGAAATAACTTTGATCTTTTTCGAGGTCAGAACCTTTTTGAAGGAATACTTCACCATTTTTATCGTGGCTGCGAGCATAGTGTCCAGTAGCTATTTTATCAGCACCTAGTTCTAAAGCNTAGTTTAGGAACTCTTTAAATTTTATCTCTGTGTTACAAAGTATATCAGGGTTTGGAGTTCGNCCCCTACTATACTCTTCTAAAAAATGTTTAAAAACTCTATCCCAATACTCCTTAGCAAAATTCACGGAATTAATTGGAATCCCTAAAACCTCACAGACCTGCAAGGCATCTTTATAGTCTTTTTCAGCTGAACAATATTCTGATTCTTCTTCCCAGTTTTTCATAAAAAGCCCTTCGACTTCATATCCTTCTTCAATAAGTATTGATGCGGCTACAGCGCTGTCTACACCACCGCTCATCCCTATTATAATTCGATTCATTTTTCAGATAGAATAGATTTTAATTGGGCTAATAAATATTCAATATCTTCAGAAGTATTTGAAGATCCAAAACTAAATCGAAGTGTTGATAGATTCATAACTTCATCAACTCCAATTGCGGTAAGAATTGGAGATGGTTTAATGTTGCCAGATCCACAAGCAGAGCCATTAGATACAGCAATATTTAAACGGTCTAATTTCGCCATCANGATATCAGACCTGTAGTTAGGGAATGATACATTTACAAGCCCTGGTAGTTTAATTTTTTGATCTCCATTATAAATCGCATCTGGGAAAAATGTTTTCAATCCTGATTTAAATTGATTTTCAAATTTTTTTAATGAATTTATATGACTTTTAGTGGAAGAAGTTGCGAGTTCAGAAGCAAGCCCCATTCCAGCTATAGATGCTACATTCTCAGTACCTGCACGAAGCCCCATTTCTTGCCCACCTCCCACAATTAGAGATGAGATATTGTTAGGTTCTCTAACATACAAAACACCAATCCCTTTTGGTCCGTAAAACTTATGTGCAGACAAGCTTAAAAAATCTACACCCATATCAGCTATGTTGATCTCCATTTTCCCCATACATTGTACAGCATCTGTGTGAACCATTATATTTTGATCATGGACTATATCTACAATTGACTTTACAGGCTGAATACTGCCTATTTCATTATTAGCAAGCATTAATGACACTAATGATGTTTGAGGAGTTATTGCGTCCATAATATCTTCAATGGATATAATTCCGTTATTATTTGTCTCTACTAAAGTATGACTCAGTCCAAAGGGCTTGAGGAATTCAAGTACATTGATAATAGCTGGGTGTTCAATTAAGTTAGAAACCACATGTTTCTTCTGATTTTGCAGTATATACCATATCACTTGGTTATTGGATTCAGTTCCACCGCTAGTAAAAATAATTTGTTCGGGTTCAGCTGAAATTGAATCTGCAACTTGCCTGCGTGACTNTTCAATAATCCCTTTAGCTTTTTGTCCAGCAGAATACATGGATGATGGATTCCCATAGGTTGTTGACTGAANATNATCCATAAGTTCAGAAACTTCTGGGTGAACTGGAGTAGTCGCACTATGGTCAAANTAATACACAGCTAATTTTATTATTNTTTTATTAAACTAACCTTATGCAGAAACAAGATTAAGACTTAAAGGTCATTACGTATAGAAGCAAATTTAATTGTGTTCTTTAGATTTGTATAAAAAGGTGGTTTGCGTTTTTCTAGTTGTTTTCTGGTTGATTCTTTATCGTATTCATATCGGTCTACGTCCCAATGAACTTGGTTATTTTTAATTGAAAGAAAAGCAACGGCACCTCTTTGGTCTCTATCAAAAGGTAGCCCTGTTGCCCCTTGGCATAGTATAGTTAAATTATCAATAATTTGGTGCCTTGGCACATGGACATGCCCATGAATAAAAACAACATTCTCAATCTCTGGGTTGGTTTTAAGAACATTATCTCGCCAGTTTAGTGCTTCTTGTACAGAGGGAGGTTTGTCATCTCTTTTATACCATGCATGCGTGAATTCAATCAATGTTTTATCAATAATCTCTCGATGTGCTATTTTCATATCTTTACAAAAATTGTGACCCTCATCTCCAAGTAATTCAGCTGTCCATTTCTCATTCTTTACTATTGCTTGGCAGATAGGATCGTATGGATCCATGCCTTCCAGAGATGGCAAATCATCTTCCCATAGTTTTTCAATAAGATATCGATCATGATTGCCACGTAAAAAAATGCAATCAGGGATGGATTTTAACATGTCCATGGTTTTTTCAGGCTCTGGTCCCAATGCAAAACAATCTCCCAGACATATTATCTGGTCTATGTCGTCTCGCCCATCTATGATGGCTAATGCTTTAGTAAGCGAAGCAAAATTGGAATGAATATCCGTAATAATTGCAAAGGTTTTTGAGTCCATTGTTCCTAAATATACTTTTTTTAGTTTTTGTCGTGCAAGATTTTAAATTATCCTTTTAAAAAAATCACATTTGAGGAAAAACANATTTTTATGTTAATTTTTNNTACTAACATTTTAGNTCNNCACCTANAGAACACCTNNATTATAACTTAAAATAATAATTAATGAAAAATACAAAAAAACTTGTCTTCGGTATAGGNAACCCTCTCATCGATNTAGTAATTCCTACAACAGATGATGATNTGGTAAAATTAGATATAAATAAAGGGACAATGGCTCTAGTAGATCNAGAGCGACAAAAAGAAATAATTGATTATTTTAAAACTATAAAACCCCAATTNTACCCAGGTGGCTCTGCACCAAACACTATTATTGCATGTGCAGGACTAGGTATAGATTCTTACATCGCAGGTAAAATTGGTCAGGATAACTTTGGAGATATCTATTTAGATCGATTAAAGAAATTTGGTGTTAANTCAGGGCTTGTTAATGGGAATGGGATCACNGGTTCAAGTATTATTNTAGTTACGCCTGATGGGGAGAGATCTATGAATACACATCTTGGAATGTGTAGAGAATTCGCTCCAGATGATATCAATGTAAAACAATTATCTAAATCAAAATATTTATATTTTACAGGATATATGTGGGATACTCATTCCCAGAAAAAAGCCATTCAAAAAGCGATATTTTTGGCTCAAGAGAAGGGTATCAAAATTGTCTTTGATGTTGCTGACCCATTTGTTGTCGAGCGAAATAGAGATGAATTTCTANTGTTAATTAAAAATGATGTAGATATTGTTTTTGCGAATGAGAGGGAACTTAATATTTTATTTTCTTCCAAAAATGTTCATCAAGCGATTGATAGTTTAGCTGATATTGTTCAAACTGCTGGAATTAAATTGGGAAAAGAAGGGTCAGTTGTCTTTCATGAAAAGNAAAAATATAATATTAAGCCGAAACCCATCCTCGCTCAAGATACTACGGGAGCGGGTGATATGTATGCAGCAGGGTTTTTGGCTTCCATTTGTAGAGGTAGTGGTTATGAAGAAGCAGGNAAAGTNGCTGTTTANTTAGCAGAAGAGATCATCCAGATTCAAGGAGCTCAATTTCGAAANAGAGAAATAGANNTTCTTAAATCAAAAATATTTTAACCTTAANATNTTTCATTCANATAAATACAAAACATTGGACGAAGAATTTGGTTTCAGGTAAATTTNATTTCTNGGAATACGAATTATAACAAAGGATTCTATAATGAATATAAAGATCCACTCNTATAAAANTATACTCATAATAATCGCGATGATTGCNATATCTTGCTCAAGCCAAGAATACACCACTGCAAAATTNGCTATTCAACAATCNGACTTTGCTAAGGCAGCTGAGTGGCTTCCAAAGGCAATGGNTGTTGAGCCGGATAACCCTGAAATACCAATAGTAATGGCTATTGAAGTGCATGCGGAAAATGANGCNTGGACTGATATGGTTTCACTCTTTGATAGAGCTATGGAAATAAACCCAGAAAAAGTNATAGAAATTCGAGGCGCATTTATTTCTGTANAAGAGGCTGTGAGTAATTACGTGGAATTTTATTGGGCAAAAGAATATAATGTAGGGGTAGAGCAATTTAAAAAAATACAGGATGATCCAGACAACAAGCCTGAATATCTAAGTACAGCAATCTCACATTTTGTGAATGCATCCATTATTAATCCTTCAGATGCTAATACTCATGCCACTTTAGCTAGATGTTANCTTGATTTAGGCAATAATGAATCCGCAAAAGAAGCTGCTTTGACTGCAGTAGAAAAAAATCCAGATAGTTTTGATGCTAACTACAGCGCAGCACAGATTCTAGGACGTACAGGAATGTCTTCTAATGATATTNTACCTTATTACGAAAAAGCTACTTCTATCGAGCCTTCGAATAGNAAAGCTCTTAGAGAACTAGCAAGTATCTATTATGACCTAGGCAATAAAGAGCAATCTATTCAGGTATTTGAAAATGCGATTGCTAATGAGGATAATGATACAACTAAAGCTGATCTTTATTTCAATCTTGGGGTTATTCATAATCAAATGGGAAATTANAAATCTGCGGAACTATCTTTTGATGAAGCCTTCTTTTTAAATGATTCAGATTTTGAAGCAGCCTTAGGTATGGCGAGAGCCTTTGAAGGTATAGGGGATAATTATTTTAATGGATTAGAAGGTTTTGAGAAAGATCTAGATGAAGCTGCAAAATGGTTTCGTAAAGCAGAAAAGAAGATAAAGTCTGTAATGGTTATAGATATAGACAACAAAGAGACCTACAAGAAAAATTTAGAAGTGGTTCGATATAAAAAAGATGTAGCACAAGGTGATATTTAGTTTTTAGAATAGTTTTTTTCTTTTATTTAAATATCCTGTTATGCTCTTATCAAGATATTCATCTGTAAAAATTGGTAAATAATCTATTCGTAATTCTCTGCATTGTTTTTGATAGTATAATTGCAAGTTAGAAATAAGTTNTNTGTAGTTTGAGCGTATATGCCATGGTTCTGTAGTAATTTCCTCGCCNGTTTCCATATCTAAGAACTTTGTACGACTATTGAAATNAAACTCTAATTCTTTTCTATCTAAGATATGAAATACAATTACTTCTTGTNGCTTGTGGCGAAAATGTTTCAGNCCATTCATNACTTCCACTGGGTCATCTAAAAGATCTGATATTAATATCACAATCCCACGTTTATCAATCCTCTCTGCCATTTNNTGGAGGACAGTTTCTATTTTAGTATCTTCACCCGTTTTATGGTCATCTAACTGAGTCAGAATTATATTNAGATGGCTTGGCTTTGATTTTGGTGGTATCAAGGTATCAATTTTATTTGAAAATTGTATCAATCCTGCCGCATCTTGTTGATTGATCATTAAGTAGGAGAGAGAAGCAGCTAATGAATTAGCATAATTTAGTTTTGAAACTTTACCACTTTTATAAAGCATGGATCTACTGGTATCTAAAATCAAGTGAGTTCGTAAGTTGGTTTCTTCCTCATATCTTTTAACATATAGTCTTTCTGTTTTTCCAAAAAGTTTCCAATCAATGTGTCTTATTTCNTCTCCAGGGCCATAAGCACGGTGCTCAGCAAACTCAACAGAAAAACCATGATATGGACTTCTGTGNTGTCCAATAATATATCCCTCTACAACAAGCCTTGCTCTCAAAGCCATTGAATTAAGCATCGCTACCATTTCTGGTTGAAGATATTTTCTTTTATCTGTCTCAATTGCCATCAGTCGCCCAAGGCATCCATTAATTGATTTAAAATATCTTCAATCTTAAGTCCCTCTGATTCTGCATTAAAGTTTGGAAGAACACGGTGGCGCAAAATAGGTAGTGCTAGAGATTTAACATCACNTATATTNGGAGAGGGTCTNCCATCTAGNACGGCTTTAGCTTTTGCCCCTAAGACTAGATATTGAGAGGCACGGGGNCCGGCTCCCCATTCCACTGATTCTTTAATGAAATCAGGTGCTGAATTAGAACTTGGTCTAGTAGCGGAAACCAACTTNACAGCATATTCTACAATATTATCTGATGTTGGGACTCGTTTTACAAGTTCNTGGTATGATGCTATTTCAGATTTTGTTATGACTGGATTTAATACGTGATCTTTAGATGTAGTTGTTGCTCGAACAATTGCGACTTCTTCCTTATTAGATGGGTATTCAATATTGAGGTTGAACATAAATCGATCCAGCTGAGCTTCAGGTAGAGGATAAGTNCCTTCCTGCTCGATTGGATTTTGTGTGGCTAAAACAAAAAAGGGTTCATCAAGATCATAGGTTTTCCCNCCAGCGGTTACTTTATGTTCTTGCATGGACTCTAATAATGCAGCTTGAGTTTTTGGGGGTGTTCTATTTATTTCATCTGCAAGAACTATATTGGCAAAAATTGGTCCTTGGTAAAACCTAAATGACCTTTTACCTGTTTCAAGGTCTACATCGATCAATTCAGTTCCTGTAATATCGCTAGGCATAAGATCTGGTGTGAACTGTATNCGGTTAAAAGATAAGTCTAAAACCTCTGATAAGGTTTTAATTATTAAAGTTTTCGCAAGCCCTGGAACACCAACCAATAAAGAATGGCCTTGTGCTAATAAAGCAATTAGTAAATGGTCTAATACATCATTCTGTCCAACTACTACTTTGCCAACCTCCGATAAAAAGGATTCTTTGGCTCGGGCTAATTTTTCAAAGGATGCGAGATCTTGTTGTATTTCTGTCATGATAAAAGGTACTTTTATTTTTATAATTTGGGACAAAACTTACCGAACCAACTNTGGTCTAAAAAGAAAGATTAAACGTATAATTAAATACTTTATGATATGAATAATTTATTGTTATTTAGAAATTTAAAATCATGTCTGAACACTTAACGGTAACAAAAAAGCCATTAATTGGCCTATCGATGGAAGACCTTGAGTTATTTGNNNGCTCTTTAGGNCACCAATCATTNCGTGGTAGGCAATTGTTCGATTGGATCTATAGAAAGAACGTGTATGATTATTCTGAAATGTCAGATTTGCCCATTTCATTAAGAGAAAAGCTATCTGATGTACCTCTCCATCCCTTGAAAATGGTTAACAATGATGTGTCCACTTCCAAACAAACGCAAAAGTATCTTTTTGAATTAGAGAGTGGTGAAAAGATCGAATCAGTACTAATGGTTGATGGGAAAAGAGTTACAATCTGCCTTTCCACGCAGGTTGGTTGTGCAGTTGATTGTGATTTTTGTGCAACAGGGAAAATGGGGTTTATCNAAAACTTAACCGCTGGGGAGATTTTGGATCAATTCCTACAGCTTCAAAAAATTATAGAAAAAAAGATTACCAATGTTGTTTTTATGGGTATGGGTGAACCATTTTTAAATTATAATAATTCAATCTTANCCGCTGANCTTTTACATCATCCAAAAGGAATNAATATGGGTGCTTGGCGCATAACAATATCTACAGCTGGAATAACCAAAAAGATNAAGCAATTTGCTAACGATGCACATCCATATAAGCTTGCGATTAGTCTAAATGGTTCAAATCAGGAGCAGCGGTTAATGACCATGCCAATTACTAAAACCCAATCATTTTCAGAATTACTTGANGTCTCCCAATATTATACTCATCGAACACGTAAAAGAGTCACATTNGAATATGTTTTAATGGCTGGTGTGAATGATGATCCAATAGATGCAAAAAATCTAAAAGAAATATTAGCGCNCATTAATTGTAAGCTTAATCTTATTCCTTATAATGAGATCAATGGTCCATATAGAAGACCATCTGACACTGAAATTAAATTATTTATATCTTCATTAAAAAACGCATCTTTCCCAGTTACAGTACGTTGGAGTAAAGGGCAGGATATAGATGCTGGTTGNGGTCAATTAGCCACAGTATCCGAAGTTAACAAATGAAAAAAGCATTAGAAGCATCNCAGATAATCCTAGACCGAACGAACTTTNATGGTAATACTGCGGTGGTGTTAGGATCTGGTCTTGGAGGATTTACAGATGCCTTAACTGATTCTGAATTAATACAATACTCTGATATTCCACATTACCCAAGATCAACAGTTGAGGGTCATTCAGGCGAAATGGTCGTTGGGAGATTAATGAATAAAGAGATAATCATTGCTAAGGGCAGGATGCATCTTTATGAGGGATATTCTAAAGAAACCGTTGTTTTTCCAATTCACGTTCTAAAAGAATGTGGGATTAAAAACTTAATTATAACGAATTCTGCTGGGAGTCTAGATAAAATAAATCTTCCAGGGACTATTATGGCTATAGTAGGACATTTAAATTGTACATTTCAAAATAGCCCAAAAGATCCAGAGTTGATTTTAGATGGCAAATTTCATTCTCCTCATTTAATCTCCATTTTTAAAAGTGTGGTAAATACAAATGATATTCCATTTGTAACAGGGAACTATTGTTGGACATTGGGGCCAATGTATGAAACTCCAGCAGAAATAAAATATTTGAGATCATTGAACGGTTCAGCTGTTGGCATGAGCACGCTTCCTGAGATCGAAGAAGCGGGTTCTTTGGGATTAAATGTACTGACTATATCAGTTCTCACTAATTTTGCGGCAGGAATATCAGATCAATCTTTAACTCATGATGAAGTACTAATTAATGCTGAGAGGTCAAAAAATAAAATGATTAAAATACTTTCCGGAATTATTCAAAGGATATAAAAATGAACATTCGTACTGAAATTAAAAAAATTGAAAATATGATTATTGATTGGCGTAGAGATTTTCACCAATACCCTGAACTAAGTTTTAAAGAACATCGGACAGGTGATGTGATAGCAAATGAACTGCGATCAATGGGACTTGAACCAAAGATTAATGTTGGTAAAACAGGTGTGACTGCAGATCTAGAATTTGGTGATGGTCCAACAATTGGTCTTAGAGCTGATATGGATGCGCTGCCTATCCAAGAGACCAGTGGCTTGTCATTCTCTTCAAAAAATGACGGAGTTATGCATGCCTGCGGTCATGATGGTCATATGGCAATGCTTTTAGGTGCAGCAAAAGTTCTAACTCAAAAAGTTGATCAATATAATGGGACTGTCAGATTCATATTTCAACCAGCAGAAGAAGGAGAAGGTGGTGCTAGGTACATGATTGAGGATGGTTGCCTTGAAGGTCTTGATGAAATCTATGGAATTCATGTTTGGAACTATCAGCCCGTGGGTGAAGTTGGTGTAAAAGATGGCCCTGTTCTAGCGGCAGCTGATATGTTCGATATTAAGATCAAGGGTATAGGTGGCCATGGAGCTGCGCCGCAAGGAACTGTAGATTCAATTGTTATTGCTTCACATTTAGTGCAAGCACTTCAAACTATTGTAAGCCGCAACACGAATCCATTAGAAAGCACAGTTATTTCGGTTGGAAAGATAAATGGTGGACATAATTTTAATATTATAGCTGATGAAGTTTCTCTTTCTGGCACTGCTCGCGCATATACTGAGGAAAACCGCAGCCTTATCAAAACAAGAATGAAAGAGATAATTCAAGGTATAGAGAAAACATTCAATGCTCAAATCACATTTGATTATAAAGACGGTTACCCACCTACAATAAATCATACAGAGCCATCTGAAAAAGTATTAAAAGCAGCTAAACAGGTAGTTGGGTCTAAAGCAGGCATGCCGTATTTGTCTATGGGAGGAGAGGATTTTGCATACTATCTAAAGGAAAAGCCCGGGTGTTTCTTTTTTGTAGGATCTGCACCAAATGAAAAAGAATTATTTGAAACACCTCACCATTGTTCTCACTTTAATATGGATGAAAGGGCACTTCTGGTAGGGCCTTCAATATATTTGAATTTATTAGATAATATAATGGGAGTTTAATATCCTATGGCTGAGGTCTCACCACGGCAATCACCTCCTCCATATATTCCGTCTTCTCTGATCATTATACAGTTTGATTCCCCAATATAACCACCACGTGGGACTATTTTATGCCCACGTAATTCAAGATTTCCTATTACATCTTTAGCTAACCCGCGTGGTTCAATCTGGATTACATCTGGTAGCCACTGAGAATGAAATCTTGCTGCACATACTGCTTCTTTAATATCCATGTCATGATCAACTACATTTAAGATAGTCTGCATTACAGTAGTGATTATTGTCGATCCCCCTGGTGAACCAATTACTAAGAATGGTTTATTGTTTTTTAGAATTATTGTTGGGGTCATTGAAGAAAGCGGTCTTTTATTTGGCTCGATTGCATTTGCTTCATTACCTACCAGGCCGAATACGTTTGGAACACCAGGTTTTGAAGAGAAATCATCCATTTCATTATTAAGAAAAAAACCGGCACCCTTAACAACACATCCATTTCCATATCCCAAATTTATAGTTGTTGTGACACTTACTGCGTTTCCCCACTGATCTACGACTGAATAATGAGTGGTCTCAGGAGATTCATAACCAGCAGGGTCCCCGGCATATACTTCATCACTAGGCGATGCTTTATTAATGTCAATATCAGCGGTTCGAATTTCTGCATATTCTTTGGATTTGAACATTTCTAAAGGCACGTCCCAATAATCAGGATCCCCCATATGTTCTGCTCTGTCTGCATAAGCCCTGCGCTCTATCTCAGTAAGAATATGTACATAGTCAGATGAATTCCACTCTAGGCTGTCTTTTTCATAGAGCTCTAACATATTTAACATGTTTATTAATAAAGCACCACCAGAACTAGGTGGCCCCATTGATATTACTTCATATCCCTTATAAGATCCGGTCACTGGCTCTCTATATTTTGATGAATAATTAAAAAGGTCATCCATTGATATAAGTCCATTGCCACGTTTCATTTCTTCTACTATCATTTTAGCTACAGGCCCAGTATAAAAACCATCTCGTCCGTGCTTTGCGATTCGCTTAAGGGTTTTTGATAGGTCTCTTTGAATAAATCTATCTTCAACTTTCCAAGGCCTTTTATCTTTACGAATAAAAATATCAGCAGCAGCATCATTTCTTTCAAAAAACGCCTTATAAGCATTGAATTGTCTGGCTTCATAGTAAGATAATAAAAATCCTTTTTCCGCCAAGCGGATAGCTGGTGAAAGAACTTCTCTAATCGATATTTTACCTGAACCATGGTCCTGAAGGATGCGTATAAGTCCATCTACAGTCCCAGGTACACCGCTACCAGCACGAGAATACAATGACATTCCAGGGATTACAGAGCCTGAATCATCTAAGAACATATCTCTGTATGAATTTGAAGGTGCTTTCTCCCTATGATCCAGAGTGAAAGTTTTTCCATTACTAAATGAAGCAACAAGGAATCCTCCTCCACCAAGGTTGCCATTGCTTGGTGAGGTGACAGCTAAAGCAAACCCTACAGCGACGGCTGCATCTATTGCATTCCCGCCTTTTTTTAATATATCAATGCCAGCCTGGGATGCTTGTTGACTAGTTGATACTACCATACCATTCTGACCGTAAATAGGGTTTGAGCTTGCTCCCAATAGGGGTTTCATATAAAAGCTTAATAATAGTAATTGTAGAATAATTTTTTTCATTTTTATGAACCTGTTGTTACACATTTAGAATTAATTAAATCACTTATTTTATCTTGATCATAACCAAGAAGAGACGATAATATTTCGTTAGTATGTTGTCCTAGTTCAGGGGCAGGGTTAGTTTCTATCTCAGGTGAGTCAGAAAGCATAACTGGTCCACGAGAAAATTGATATTTTCCCACATCAGGATCTTCTATATCTACCAATAGTTTTCGTGATTCAACTTGTTTGGATTGAAACACATCTTTAGCTGTATAAACAGATCCAACAGGTACTCCGTTCTTGTTCAATATCTTTTCAGCTTCAGTTCGACTTATTTTTGACAGCCATTTTTCAATAATGGGTCCAAGAAAAGCACTGTTTGCAGCACGGTCTGTTCCAGTTTTACTACGCTTATCATCGATCAGATCTACTCTTTCCATAGTTTCGCATAAGCGGGACCAAACTATATCATCAGGAACATTCAAGGCTAGATATCCATCTTTACATTTAAATGCACCGCGTGGATAAAGGTGTTTTAATCGCCCTCGGTGAGGTTCCTCACCTGTCACGGTATAAAGCATTGCCATTCGTTCATTTAATGATATCATGGCATCCAGCATTGCACTATCTACAAACTGACCTTTCCCCGTTCTTTCACGTTGAAGTAGTGCTTGTGTAATAGCAAAGGAAGTACAAATACCTGTATAAACATCTGCCATCCCATAGATCGTCCAGGATGGAGGTTTATCTTCAAAACCAACTGAATGCATTATACCACTCATTGCTTCTGCGACAATATCAAAGGCGGGCCTATCTGATTCAGGACCTCGATATCCTTCTAATCTTCCAAATCCTGAAATAGCGGCATAGATCAATTTTGGGTTGATCGATTTAAGGTCGTTATACCCGATTCCTAATTTATCGGTGGATCCGGGTCTCAAATTTTCAACAACTACATCTGCTTTTTTTATTAGGTCTATGTAAACAGATTTACCTTTTGGGTCGCGGACATTTAAACATAAACTTTTTTTATTTCTATTATATGCCATGAAACCACCTGCTTTCTTCATTCCGTCCTTCTCTGCAAATGGGGGGATAGAACGTCTGGGGTCGCCTGATCCAGGTCTTTCAATTTTTATCACTTCTGCACCAGCATCGGCAAGGAGCATTGAGCAGTAGGGCCCAGCCATGTATTGTTCTAAAGCAATAATTCGTATGCCTGTAAGAGGTCTATCCATTTACATTAATTCCACAACAGTAGATACCCCTTGTCCAACACCTACACAGAGTGTTGCTAGTCCATATCTGACATCTTTTCTTTTCATTTCATGCAGCAGTGTAGTAAAAATACGTGCCCCAGAGCACCCTAATGGATGACCTAAAGCAATAGCGCCGCCATTTACATTGACCTTTTCGTGATCCAATTCGAGTTCTTTCATTACACCTATTGTCTGAACAGCAAATGCTTCATTGATCTCAATTAATCCAACATCTTCTTTATCCAAAGATAATCTAGCCAGTAGTTTTTTTGTAGATGGAACTGGACCAATTCCCATAATTGAAGGATCTACTCCTGCGACTGCAGAACCCTTCCATTTTGCAATCGGTTTTAGACCTAATTCTTCTGACCTTTCTTTACTCATCATTAAAATTGCTGCAGCACCATCATTGATTCCGCTAGAGTTTCCGGCGGTTACTGTGCCTCCTTTCCGGAAGGCTGGTTTGAGATCAGATAGTTTTTCAATGGAGGTGTTTAAAATCAATTTTCCATTTTCTTGTCTGTACCTAGGATATTCATCAGTATCAAAAATTATTGGATCACCCTTCCTTTGTGAAACACTGACTTCAATAATTTCATCCTTAAAGCTTCCTTCATTAATAGCATTTATAGCACGTTCTTGACTTTGTAAAGAGAACTCATCTTGCTCTAATTGACTGATCTTGTAATTATCAGCAACTCTTTCAGCTGTTTCACCTAAACTTAGTATTGGATAAAGTTTATTCATTTCAGGGTTATCAAATCTCCAACCTACAGTAGAGTCATAAATAGGACGATGACCGATCTTTGGTAATAGTGAGGGCCGCGGCATTACAAGTGGGGCTCTGCTCATGGATTCAACTCCACAACCTATAAAAATATCTCCCTCCCCAGCAATGATAGCTTTAGCTGCTTGGTTTATTGCTTCAAGTCCTGATGAACAGTTCCTATTAACAGTAACGCCAGGCACAGTGGCAGGGAGCCCTGCAAGAAGTGTGGCCATTCTAGCAACATTACGATTGTCTTCACCGGCTTGATTGCCACAACCTGCATATACATCAGAAATCAATGCTGGGTCAATTTCTGTTCGCTTGACCAGCGCTTTTAAAATGTCCGCTAAAAGATCATCGGGTCGAATGCTTGCAAGGGAACCGCCTACTTTACCAATAGGTGATCTAACAGCGTCTACGATGACAACTTCTTTCATTGTTATTTATTTATAGTATTTAAAAAATCGTTCATTTTTAATATAAAGAGTTTTAACCTTGGATGATGATCATTAATAAATGATCTTTCATCCGTACCATCATTGTAAATATCTAATATCTTTTGCGCAGATTCATCTGTCTCCATATCTAAATAGCTAGATGATATCCTTAAACATAAATTTTCAGGATCATCACCAAAGGCCGATCCAGGCAAGGTTGCTATTTTATATTTATCCAATAAATATTCAGAAAGAGAAGTACAAGATATTATATCTATTTTAGATAATTGATCACTCCATTTTTTAAATGATGCGTAGATATAAAATCCTCCAGTTGGTCTAGGGCAATCAATACCAAGGTCTTGAAATTGCTCATAAATAAAAAGTGTACGTACTCTATGAATATTGGTACATACATTTATATAATCCGCAATAGACTCATTGTTACTAAAAGCGGTTTCTCCAACGACTTGAAAGGGGGAAGGCACACAAGACCAAATGTTGCCCGAAATAGATTCAAATTTAGATATTAACTGCTGGCCGAATGAATTCCTTGGAAGGATTGATATCCCAAGACGCCAACCACCTAGAGATAAATGTTTACTCAGGCCGCTAAAAACAATCGTTTTATCTGGATAATAAGTTAGAGGAGTATGGTGCTTGCTCTCTTTAAAAGTTATAAGACCATATATCTCGTCACTCAGAATTGTAATATTATTTTCTTGAGCCCAATTAGCAACTGATTGGATGTCAGATTTTTCAAAAGAGTTGCCAACAGGATTATTTGGTGAGTTTAAAACCAACATAGATGGGTTTCCCCCACTGTTTTTTGCTGAACTATAAGCATCCTTTAATGAGTCTATGTTTAATTTGTATCCATTATTCTTATTAAGGTCAAATCGTTTAATGCTTCTGTTGCACATAGTTGCAATACTAGAATATGATACCCATGAAGGTCTTGGTAAAAGGATGTCTCCATCTAATGCCTGTATAATTGAATAAAGAAGAGACTTACTGCCAACGCCAACTATAACTTGATTATAGGAAATATCTATATTCAGTTGCTTTGTATAATATTCAGCAATCTTAGTTCTTAGGCTGTCAGTCCCCAATGATGAAAGATACGAACGATTTGACATTCCATCATTTAGTGCTTTGGATAGATAAGGATGAACAGGGAACCTTGATTCCCCAAATGCTACATGAAGAATATCCTCACCGTCCTGCCACATAGCTTTGACCTTTTCATTAATGAGCAATGTGGGGGATCTTTTAATTTGTTTCATAATAAAATAAATTTTCTGGCAAATTTTTCTTTTTTAAAATAACCTAAGAAATCATTATTTAATGAGTGAATATTTTTCAGATTTTGATTCTAATATTAAAGTACTGGCAAGAACCTTAGTAGAGTCGATCAATGGTATAGGACCATAATGTGTTTTATTAATAGCTAATGGAATTTCAGTACAGCCCATTATAATTGTTTCAGCACCAGCATCAGCTAATAGACTAATTGCCTTTTCTAGATCCTTAGTTGCTTTTCTTGATACTGGATCAGAATTTGATTTAATACCATGATCTTTATTATAAATGGACGGTTCGACAAGTTTCATTTGATCATCTTCAGAAAGCATAATTGTCATAAGACCGTTATTTTCTAATTCATCATTATAAATTCTAGTTTTAAGGGTTCCGGATGTCGCGAGCACACCAACTTTAGATATCTTTGGGTATTCATTAATTATATAATGGACTACTTTTTCAATCATATTAATAAATATGATTTTGTCCGGAATTCGATTTCTTATTTCAGCAATGATACTAGGCGAATGTGCGGTATTACATGGCATCCCAATTATAGTTGCTCCTTGTTCTATTAGTTGCATTGCTATTTTGGATAATACAATACCAGGATTAGTTTGAGATTNCCCTAATAAAAATGCTGTTCTGTCTTCTATCAAATGTGGAACTGAGATCAATGATAAGGGAATATGTTCTTGATCGGATGTTGCTTTTGTCATATCCAATATTTTCTTGATAAGATCTATGCCTGCATAAGGCCCCATCCCACCTATTACACCAATCATTACTTAACTATTACTTACAATTGTTGAAACATCAATAATATACATTTGACGTTCATTCTCATGTACAGAATCTATACATATCCTAGTGCCTTTCATGTCCCAGCGAGGATGAAGGTCACATCTGTTGATCTTACCAATATTTGGATCCGTAAAGAAACTACCAATATCGTAACGAATTCCAGTTCCTATGTGATATATAAATAATATCCTCTCATTAGTTAAATCATCAGGGTAGGTATCACTTAATAACCAATTACCATCAGGCGAATATGTCATGTGGCCATTTTCATTTAGAACATTGGCTCCAANTATTTTCACATTACTACTTCTATCATCATATAAGTGATAATGAATCTCACCTTTGTGAGGCCCCCAGACCATTATTTGTGCATTGTTTTTCCAAGTAGGATGCGAAATTTGATACTCTGATTTTTCGTAGTCAAAAGTACCTACATTTTCAGCATTAAAACTTTTTTTAAGTTGTGGTAACGGATGGTCTGAACATTCAAGTAAACACATCTCACTCCCATCTGGATTCATAGTGATCAAACGATGTAAAAAACATGTTTCATCCTCTAATCGTTCACTCCATCTATGCAAGAATAAGATTCTATTTGAATCAGGTGAAATCTCAATATGGGAAACCCAATGAGTTGCTTTTTCCATTGAGCTAACATAATTAAAGTCTTTTAGCTGTTGATAACTGCAGATCAAGGAGTATTTACCAAGAGAAATATCNATATTATAAATACCATCATCATNAGGTGCTAATACCATATTTTGATATTTTTCTGTTGCTTGATAGCCTATTGTTTCATGCGTTATAAATAGCCTTTTATAATCTACAGATAGTGCGTAATCACTATTTTGAGCAGTAATATATACGGGTAAGGGCAGGTCATAGCTTTCACCATTTTCAATATCCACTATCCTAGAACAAAATTCTGGATATGGGCTTGATGGATTCTTTTTTCTAACATTAAATATAACTTTTTTCCCATTAAGACCATCTAACCATTGTGCTTGATTGCCCATTTGCCAATTCCATGATGTAGTTGATCCAATTTTATTGAACTTCTCTGTATTGTGTTTTGTGTCATAAAACCCTATATCTAATGGGTCATCAATCTGGACATCTTTTACCATTTTATTAAATCTATTAGCTAGAATAAATCTATTACTTCGATCCCAAACGCTTTTATTATAGTAACCAAAAAAATGATGACCTTTATCATTTCCAATTCTTTCAATTGGGCAGCTGGCTTTGATTATCTCATCTCTATTCATGATTGATTTTATTTTTCTTACATTAAAACTATTTAAATTATCGATTCTTCAAATTCTAAAACCATATCTAAANAATTCTATTTGAAATAAAGGTTTGAGATTATCATATTTAAATACGATAATAAAAAATAAACCTTATATATCTACTTTATAGATAAAAGTACAGCCTAATAAGACACATAAAAAAGAATTAGATTTNGATCCACAACATGAAAGATTTTATTAAAAGCATACCAGGATATTTGCTGTCTTTGATTGCTCTAATCTTTGGAATAATTATTGGTGCAGGGTTTGCAGATAGTTTAGNTGTTGTTTCCTCAATAACGCACAATGTATTAAAAGGGTTCATCAAGGTTGTTCCAGTTCTGATTTTTATAGCTTTATGCCCAGCTGTTAATAAATTAAGATCAAGAGGGAGGAGTGGTAAACTAGCAGCTAGCGTTATCGGCTGGTATTTACTTACTTCAATATTTGCAGGGTTGATTGGTCTTGTCTTTTCGTCATTCCTCTTTAATATAGAAATAGCTGCCAGTAATGAGAGTATGGCCGATGAAGTTTATAAAATGTTCACAACATTAAATGGAAACTCATCAAGTTCTTTGTATCCATTTCTCGCCATTCTCTTTGCAGTTTTTATAGGATTATTATCGTCAAAAATTACCTCAATAGAAAGAATATTAAATCTGTTTGATTACTGGATGGATAATTCTGTNCCATATATCAGTAGAGTTATGCCGATAGTTGTATTTTTTCTAGGTATTAATTTGGGCGTAAACACCGGTGCTTCGGAGAGTATGAAATACTACTTTTTAATGACATTTTACACATTTGTTCTNTGTGGTATTTGGTTAGTCATTTATCAATTAATCGTAATCAAGTTATTTGCAAAACAATCAATTAGAAAAGTCATACGAGAATATTTTTTACCTACTGCTGTATTTGCNGCAGGAACATGTTCCTCTTTGGCAACGCTTCCAATCAATTTAAATAATGTAAAGAAATATGGTGTAAATCCATCTATAGCCGGCTTCGTGATCCCCATTGGAGCAGTAATTAATTTAGATAGTAGTGCTTTGGCATACGTCGCCTATGCCCCNTTTATCATGACAATNGTTTTTGATATTCCAATCACCTTGACAGCTCTTTTTGTAGCTTGGCCTGCAATAGTGTTATTTACTATAGCAGCACCTGGATTACCGGCAGGCATGGGNACTGCTTTGTGGAGTTCAACTTTATTTGCATCTCTATTGAATTTAGATGAAACACAAACAACTATATTTATAACTACTTGGATAGCATTATCAGGAGGCTTACCTGATATGTTTAGAACTGCTACAAATTGTACTTGTGATGGATTTACAGCTATATTTTTTAATGAGAAATTTTCNAATTTGGAAAGTAAGTAACATAAATATTTTCTGAGATAAAAGAGTCTAGTCTAATTTGTTAGCTTGATGACCATATGCTATGTAAAAAAAAAGCGGCGATAGATATCGCCGCTTTTTTACCTTNAATTAAGAGGAGTTTTAGAAGTTGTAAGTTAGTTTTGTAAATAACATACCACCATGATAACCAATAGGTGTACGTCTAGGGTAAGGCATTCCTTGAGATATACGTGTTTCAATCTGAGTCGGGTATGTATTAAGTGCATTATTAGCACCAAAAACAACAGAAAGATTATCACTAACACGATAGCTCAATTCTAGATCAANTAGTTGTGTCGGGTCTACCACCTCTTTTGTACCCCGTTCATCTATAGTTTGACTATAGTAATTCACACGAGCCATAAGAGAAAGAGCTCCACCAAAATTATGCGTTACTGATGTTGCAANACGTGTTTGCGGGAGATTCTCTTCAATATTTTGTACGCCTCCTTCACTAACTGGGTCTACTCCGTTTACTTGGCGCTGCGTCACAACTTCAGTTGTGTTGTTATTTACAGCTAGACCAATTCTAGTATTACCGAAAGAATAGTCCGCCACCACATCAATTCCTGATGTTTTAGTATCCAATGCATTTGTATAAAGTGCAATATCTGTAAATGTTGGGCTACTTCCTTCTGGAACGGTTAATGACCGAGACTTAATAATTTTATTGGTNACATCAATCTGATAGTAATCAACAGATAAGTTTAAGCCACTGACCATGCTTGTTGTAAAGCCAGCACTTAGATTAACAGCATCTTCAGGAACCAATGGTGCACCTCCCATTAATATAGAAAGTGGATCATCTGGTTTAAGGGTTCCTTCCTGTATTTGCTGTCCGCTCACACCATCAAAAGATGTAACAACACCTGTGTAATTGGATTGTCCCGGAGTAGGGGCACGAAATCCTGTAGAGTAACCGCCACGTAGAGTTGCTAGGTTACCTAAGGAATACCTTCCAGCTANTTTAAAATTGGTTGTATTTCCAAAATCTGAAAAGTCTTCTAGTCGTACAGCTGCTTGAACGAGTAATGCACCCATATCATATTCAATATCAGCATAGTACGCAGTATTTTGTCGTGCAAATGCACCTGCTGCATCAGGACTGGTTCCAGGCATACCGTTAGCGGCAAGCCCTGGAGCAGTATAGTTAACCGTAGTATCGGCTACCCCTGTTTCTGCCTGCAATGCTGCGCTTGCTACTGGATCTACTAGAAGATGAACCATTGACCAAGGTCCTGCCATCCAGGCTTCCTTTTGTCCTTGGAACATTGTGTATTCTTCTTCACGCCATTCTGCACCAAATGCAAGATTCATATCTCCCATTGGGTATGTAAAGTCTGCATTTAAATTTGTTTCTGCTTGTTGGAGATCCCCAATCTTAAAATCATGTGGTGAATTAGGACCCCATGAAAGATTCAAGGTGTTAGTTAGCAGATAATGAATATGATTAGACCCATAGCTGGTACTAAAATCATAGTTTACTCCAAATCCACCAAGGTCTTCACCTTTTACACCAACTACAGCACTAAAGTCTGTACCATGACCCTCTAATAGCGGTGTGAAACCTAGAGGATATGTATCACCCCAGGAATAATTGCCTTTTGAAGGATCTGTAGGATCAAGAGGAATCGCCGTTAGGGCTCCTGATTTACCAGGTGCTCGAAGGAAGAAACTATATTCACCATAGGTGTCTGCATAGTTACCAAAAGAATAAGCTTCAACTCCATCGCCAACAGTCATTCCAGCATTCCATACGGAACGAAAACCGTTATTTAACGGTCGTCCCCAGTTCATCGCAGTTTGCCATTCATCAGTATTATCAGTTTTAGTATCAAAACCAGTTCCCTGATCTGATGTCCATCCTCTGTAACCATCAGCTGCTGAAGCATGTTGAAAACCACGCGATAATTCAGGGCGNACAGAATATTCTGCACTAACATTTAAAAAACCATCATCAGATAAAGGCATTCCAATATTTGCTGCTGCGGTTACATCCTGTTCACCGCCACGACCATTTTCTGCTGTCATCCATTGACCGCCCATTACTTCGAATTGTACACCTTCATTATTATCCTTAAGGATAAAATTCATAACCCCTGCAATTGCATCAGAGCCATATTGTGCGGATGCACCATCTCTGAGAACCTCTAATCGCTTTACAGCAATGCTAGGAACCATACCAATATCAACAGCTTGTGCTCCTACATTCATTGCAGCACCAAAGTGCGAGATAAGTGCTGAGCGATGTCTTCTTTTTGAGTTCGTCAGTACTAGCGTATTATCTGGTGGAAGACCACGCATTGATGTAGGTCTTACAAACGCAGCACCATCTCCTGTAAGTGGTGTAGCACTGAATGATGGGACCTGATTTTTAAGAGTCTCCGTCATATCACCATTCCCTTGACGACGTAACGTTTGACTATCAAANCCATCGATAGGCGTTGGAGACTTCATCGCTGTTCTACCTGCTGCTCGGGTTCCAGTGACAAAAACACCGGCACCAGCTAAAGCAGCCCCAGAAAGAGAAAAATTCACTGTAGCTCCGCTTGAACCAACATTGACAGATTGACTTGATGAGGAATATCCAATAAAAGATGCAGTCACTGTATAACTNCCTGCGCTTATGTCTGAGATAGTATAACTACCTGAGGCATCAGCTGCTGCACCTCTATTTGTACCTTCTACTACGACATTTGCACCTGCAAGACCATTACCATTTTCATCAGTAATGGTTCCAGATACACTTTGACCAATAAGTAGGGATACACTAAGGGTAAGATAAATCCATATGGATTTGTACATACGTTTGCTCCTTTGGTTTGTTGTGGNATTCTTGACCNTGAGGTCAATAATTACAAATATAATGCAATAATATTAAAATCCGCAAGATTTTTACATNACTAGTGTTTTTANACTTTTTTTTTACAACTACAATTTTTAAGGTTAATCTTCAATAAACTCAAGTAGNTTTATTTAGATNAATGGCNAAAAATTTTGAAATNATGGAGGTAGGTCTTAGAGACGGTTTACAGATCGTTGAAAAAGATATTAGCGTCGAATACAAATTATCTATCATAAACGGTCTNATANAATCTGGGATCAAAAATATTCAAGTTACTAGTTTTGTTAATCCAAAACGTGTNCCTGCTATGGCCCATGCAGATGAACTTGCAANGAGATTGCCTATAGTAGAAGATATTCATTTCAGTTGCTTAGTTTTTAATGAAATAGGCGTGGAACGAGCTTTAAGGTCAGGCTTGAAAAAGATTGAGACATCAATTTCTGTAAGTGAGACATACAGTCAAAATAATTTGGGTATGAATATTANTGAATCAGTAAAAAATCTAAAAAAAATTGTATCTATGGCAGAAAGGAATGGGATGAAGATACGGTCAGGCCTGCAGTGTGTATGGGGGTCTTCTTATGATNGGGCAATTGATCAAAAAGCTGTCATCAATAGATTGTCTGATATCCTTTCAATGGGGATATCAAGAGTCTCTCTATGCGATACTCATGGAATGGCGCGACCCAATGATGTTTCTAACTTACTAGATATCATTTATAAAACTTTCCCTGAGATTAATATAAGTATGCATCTTCATAACACAAATGGTATGGGTCTTGTTAATCTCAATGAGGCTTTGAAATTTGATATTAATGAGATAGATACATCAATGGGAGGNATAGGAGGTTCTCCATTTATTGAAACATCTAGCGGGAATATTGCTACTGAGGATACCATATATATGCTTGAGAATATGGGTTATGATATCGGAATCGATATAAAAAAAATATCAAGCCTCAGCAGAATGTTGGAAAAGGATATTGGGGAGTCTTATTTTTCAGGAAGGGTATATAAAACTATATAAACGTTTTATTCGAACTCGCCTAAAAACTTTTATCAATCGTTAAGGTGTTTTCATACATCTTTTCACCTTCTAAAATATAGATTGTCTGCTTAGTAGGTATATCTNGGAATGTTTGTTTTATCCCGCTGGGCCANGATACATCTATTCTATCAACCTTATTGGCATCTTTCAAACCAAAATATAATTCCTTAGCATTGCTAGAAAAATAACCCTGTCCAGAAATAAGCGATTGCTTATATTCATCATTATTAATGAAAACGCTCACAAGGGCACCAAATCCATCCCGGTTTGATACTCTCCCTTCTAAACGTATCTTCAGCCAATTGTTTTTTGTGCTAGTTTCATTATGAAATAAGATTCCTTTACCTTGGTTCGCATCAAAAACATTATTTCCTTTTCCATCTTCTACTTGTTGNCCATTTACTGTTACANAAATNTCTACTTTCCCATCATCATCATAGTCAGCAAATAGAGCACCTCGATGAATCCTTTTTCCAGTTGAAAGGACTCCAGAATTGGAAGTTATATCTGCAAAATACCCTTTTCCATCGTTTTCAAATAATAAGTTTGATTGTCTATTATCCCCGCTAACAGAATTTAAGTGTCCATTTGNAAAAAATAGATCCAGATCACCATCATTATCAAAATCAAAAAGTCCTGGACCCCAACTTATTTTAGGCCAGGAAAGTTTATGGACCATGGGGGAGTCAAAGCTATGTGTAAAAACAGCATTACGCAACTTACCATCATTAGCGCTAATGTTATCAATAAGGTATGCNAGTGTATTGACCTCAGCAGCATAATTGGTATATACAAGGTCAGTTAGACCATCCTTATTCATATCCCCAATAGCTACTCCCATACTTCCATCNGTAGTGCTGAGCCCGCTTGGCCCAGAGAAGATCTTAAATGTTCCATCGCCACGATTTAAATAGAAGCCATTGGCATCAGTATCATTCGCTACAAATAAATCGGGAAATCCATCTTCATTGAAATCATGAAAGATAGCCTGCATAGATTTTCTTGAAGCGTCAGTTAAAACACTGATGCTTGGGGTCACATCTGTGAAAGTTTCATNNCCATTATTTNTATACAGTGTATTTGGCAACCCGCCAAAGTCCATGGGGAATCTTAAACTGGTATATTGAGGCCTTCGAGAAAAATCAACATAGCCCGACACGTATAGATCGAGGTCGCCATCCAGGTCATAATCTCCCCAAGTTGATCCACCATACCACCAGTCTTTAATTCCTNCTGGGAAAGCAGTCTNACTTATATTGCTAAAAGTTTTATTTCCATTATTGCGTAATAATTTGAAATTCCCATAATTAGTAATAAATATATCTGGGTAACCGTCATTATTATAATCAGCGATGGAANCAGCCATACCTTCTCCATCATCCTCTGTACCAGAATTATNTACTTTAATAAATTTTCCATTACCAAGGTTCTCATATAGAGAATTAGTTATATTATCCTCTCCTTGGCAATTAACAAGATATAGATCCCAATCTCCATCTATATCAAAATCGAGCCATGCACCTCCTGATCCATTCATTTTGATCAAGTGTACATTTGCAAACTCATCCATGGTTAGAAGCCGATTATTTGATTTCCAAAATTCTCTTTCTTCATCAAAAACAAGACTTAGACCCTCATTTGTTGCTGCGCCGACCACTGAAGGACCTATTTCGCACCAACGTGGTCTTGGGGCATAATGAATAAAATCAATACCTGAGTTCTTGCNTCTATCTTTTAAAAATATTACCTCCTCAGCATTATTTGCTATGCAAACGGTTAATGATAAACTAATCTGGAAAATAGAGATAAANCCTATCTTAAAACATTTCTGTAGTGTAACGGTTGCCATTTTTTTAAATAGTTAACATAATATCTGGAAGATAATAGTATAAATTATATCTTTTCTAGTTATTTGATAGTGTTTTTTAGGGAATTTTTAAATCTATCTGTGGTAATGATCCTGGTGNTGTATTCTTCTCTGTAGGAAGANTATTCATCATTTGCAGGATATCCTTCTTCTGCCCCTTCTGGGTAAGAACTCATCCCATGAAATGGAAGAGGGTTGACTGTTTGTCCTTGAGCCGTGTTAAGATCACCATCTTTTAGCCAACCATCATTGTAAAAAAGAAAATCTCTACTCCACCCCATTTTTAATTTTGNAAGTGAGGATGCATCAAACTGTAATGATATTTCATCACCAGCATTCATGATAACATATTTATTATCTGAGTGCAATAAAAGGGGAAGGACATTCCCGTATCTAGTATAGGTGCCGATTAGGTCGCGCCACTTTTGTCCTTGAGTTGTAGAGTAATAGTCTGGGATATGAGGGCTACTGTAGTCTTTTTGGTGTTGTTTGGAAAATCCACGATAATGTAGATCTGCATAAACNGGATCCAATACTGTGGTATTGAATTCATTANCTGAAANCTCACTTGCAATGAAAATATGATCCCAATATATCTGCATATTAGTTCGAATACGAATACGATATTCATCAGAAATAAATTTATCTGTTAGATCTATTATCATAGTTTTATTCTTACCTTTAGGGAAACCCATGTTCTCTACTACGGTAACCCAATTGCCATTTTTATCAGGCACTTGAAGGAAAGGGAATATTGATTTCAATTTACTAGACTGTGATAGATTCACATTTATACTTGCGTCTGAAGGGAAAAGCCAACCCTGAAGAAATAGAAAAAGTGAGTCAGAATCACTTAGGTTATTGAATGTTAATGTCAGATCATGAAGTTCTGTTACACCCTGAAACATTTCTGGATACAGGTTAGCAACATGCTCATTATCTTGTTTAGATACCTTTTCTAATAGATCATTTCCTTTATCATCCATAGCAACCACAGGTAAGTATTTTTCAGTAA
Organism: bacterium TMED46; assembly: GCA_002167345.2. Lineage (GTDB taxonomy): Bacteria > Fidelibacterota > Marinisomatia > Marinisomatales > UBA1611 > CACEUX01. Next base: position 47,450 of record NHCZ02000042.1, read on the forward strand.
AAGAATAAATACGTGACGGTGGATATGGCGGAGGAATAAATGTTTCATTAATAAATATATTTACATCATCAGGATGGTCAATAGCCACTAACTTAATATTATCTAGGTAGGGTGTTTCCCATAATTCTGTGGTGAACTTTAAGGAGTATCGACCATCTTTTATTTCAAGTTTTTCTCCCGGGACCTTCAGATATTCATCAGTTGAATTTGGAAAAGCATACATAGGTTCTCCTGCCATTATTCCTAATGGCATGCCAAGTGCGCTAGGCCAAAGTACGTCAGTAATAAAATCATACTTATTACCGGACCATCCAAATAAATAAGGACAAGAGCCCTTTAATACCTGTGTCTCAACAATAGTTTGATTCATTTCTGGTTTAAAATGGTTTTGAGGTACTCCATTGCTCCAAACTATTCGCACTACATCAGCGCTATCTCGATCACCTAGTCCAAAAAAGGCGATTGGTTGATCCACATAACATGATTGGTATAGCTCTCCAGCCTTCACTTCTAATTTAGCGCCAAGACCAAAGTAATTATTCTTACTACTACCAGCTCGTAAGCCTATTAAACTTATCTTTAAAAAATTATTAACGTTTCCACCATCGTTACGTAGGACATTTACCTTGCCTTCTGAATCTGTAAAAAAGATATCTAAATCACCATCATTGTCATGGTCAGATATCCATAACTGTTTAGATTTTCTGGTAGCACCAGAAATTAAGTGTGAAGCATCAGAGAAAATTCCAAGACCATTATTATGAAATAGGCGTAAACCAGTTTTGTTCTCATTTGTGCTGTGAGTCGATAGAAGGATATCTAAATGGCCATCATTATCAAAATCAATAAATCTAGAATCAAATCCAATTACTCCTTGGAGGGCCTTTTTTACTTTTACCCAATTTTGATCAGCTTCAAATTTTCCATCNCCAAGGTTTTTATATAATTCGTGCATATTACCAGAGAGATCGGTAACTAGAATATCTATNAAGCCATCGTTATTATAGTCTCCNTTTGCAATGGANCCTGGGTTATTACTCGTAACTANTCCAGAGGTTTCTATTATATTTTNAAANGAGCCCTGCCTNAGATTATCGTAGAATATGTTATTCCCATCATTGTTAANAATGATCAGATCGCCATCACCATCATCATCAAAGTCGGCATAAATANCATCTTTGGATGCGGTNTTNGAAATGCNTAACCCAGCATACTGAGTCACTCTAGAATATGTTCCATCTGAATTGTTTTGAAATAATTGATTCTCGGAATCAGTGATCATAAATAGATCGAGATCTCCTTCAAGATCAAAATCTATGAATAAGCCTTTATTACTACTTTTATCTAAGCTGGGAGTTTGAACTAATTCAAGTTTACCTTCACCTTGGTTCTNATATAATCGGTCNTCATATGTGTTGCTGACATAGAGGTCTAAATATCCATCATTATTATAATCAATAAATGTTGCGGACATATCTTTTGAATCGTGTTCAATCACTGAAAAAGTACTATTCTTTGAAAATACCCCCTTATCATTATNAAATAGNTNNTGGATACTTNTATTTAGGGCACTTGACCATTTAGAGACGAAAAGGTCTTGATCGCCATCGGAATCATGATCTCCAAATGCTATGATTGTAGAATATGGCTGATCTTTTTGTCCAAGCGAATTTTTTTCTGTTAAAATATCGTTTAATCCTGTTGATATACTTATATCATTAAAAACAACATGTTCTGGTATTTGTCCCTCTTTTTGTTTTTGTTCTACTTTTGTATTTCTAAAACGCAGAATGGGTTTGCCTGCAATTGGCCCTTTTGTACCTCTCAATTCCTCTAACGAGGCCTGATATATATCTGTTGGTTTTAAAAGGTTATGTAACATAATTAAAGGAATCTTTGCCTTAGATGCCTCTTCGTTATGTAAGTGGGCTAGGATTTTACGTATCAGATTATTTGAGTCATCTGATAACTTAGGAAGAGTCTGTTGGAGTGTTTGTAAGTAATATAACGCGTCACTGTTATTTTCATCATTAACCAATAATTCTAATAACCTTAATGAAGAAGCAATATTCCCAGGTAGTTTATTACTGATCTTTGAGAAGTAATGTTCTGCCTTTGTCAGATCGTTTGGATCATTTGATTTTGAAGAAGATAGACCTAACTGGTATAAAGTCCGTATATGATAAGGGTGGTTTTTAAGAATGTTTTCAAGTGAATTCTTTGCTTCTAATTGTCTGCCTGTTAATTCATAAACCTTTGAAAGTAGGAATATGATCTCTGGATCATCTGGCGCAAGTACTAAAGCTTTTTTTAACCATTCTTCTGATTGTTGTAATTGCCCACTCATTCGCATATACGTCAAGCCTAAATTTGTATATCCTAGTGGTTCTTTATCAGCGATCTTGACTAAAAAATTGAACTCTTTTAATGCATCTGAATATCTTTCTTCTTCTAAATAGGATAAACCAAGACTGCGATGTGATACCATTTCACTAAAAGTATCTATATCCACGGTTACTTTATTCTTACAATTATAATTCAATATAATGCTAAGGATAAAAAATATGGCTCTAGTAAATGTCAAGATGCTAGAGGAATAAAATTACTACTAGAATTATATACTTTTATTGATAGTATTGATAAGCTCATCTATTGCAACGCGATCTTGTTTTTGACTATCACGGTGTCTTAATGTGACAGTATTATCTTCAGTTGACTGGTGATCAACTGTAATACCAAAAGGTGTGCCTGCTTCATCTTGTCGATAATATCTTTTGCCAATGGAACCTTGCTGATCATAGATCGTTTTAAAATGTGGTTTCAGGAGGTCCATTATTTCTCTAGCTTTTTCAGGCAGTCCATCCTTCTTCAAAAGTGGACAGACCACTGCCTTTATTGGAGCTAGTCTAGGATGTAATCTCATTACGACCCTATTGTTTTCTTCATCTTCCCAATAGGCATCAGCAAGGACGGTCAATAACATTCGATTTAGACCTGCAGATGTTTCTATAATATAGGGAAGGAACCTTTCATTGTTAGGCTGGTCAAAATAGCTAAGATTTTTCCCAGAGAATTCTTCATGGCGAGAAAGGTCGAAATCTGTTCTGTTATGGACACCTTCGATCTCAGACCATCCAAAAGGAAACTCGTATTCAATATCCCAGGCTTCTTTCGCATAATGAGCAAGTTCGTTTTTACCATGTTCTTTAAAACGTAATTTTTTTTCATCAACGGATAGCTTTTCAAGATAAAATTGGAAACGTTTTTCTTTCCATTCATTCATTATCTGATCATCAGTACCAGGTTTCACAAAATATTGCATTTCCATTTGCTCAAATTCGCGGGTCCGAAAGATGAAATTTCTGGCGATGATCTCATTGCGAAAAGCTTTTCCTATTTGAGCAATTCCAAAAGGGATTTTCATCCGCATAGCACCTTGTACTAATTGATAGTTTACGTAAATACCTTGAGCAGTCTCAGGACGTAAAAAAGCTTCTGTTCCGGTTTCCTCAACTGGTCCAACATGTGTCTTGAACATAAGATTAAATTGTCTCGGTTCAGTCATTTTCCCAGTAGTGCCACAATTGGGACATTGAACTTTTGTCCAATCCAGAGAACTAAAATCTTCTGAAAATTCATCAGCCCGGTATCGTGCTTTACATTGTTTACAATCGACTAAGGGATCATTGAACGCACCTACGTGGCCTGATGCTTCCCAGATCTTTGGATGCATCAGAATACCACTATCTAGGCCCACAATATTTTCATGGGTTTGTGTCATCTCTTTCCACCATAGCTGGGAAATATTATTTTTCAGCTCAATGCCTAAAGGCCCATAGTCATATACAGCAGAAAAACCTCCATAAATGTCCGAGCTCTGGAAAATAAATCCACGGCGCTTACATAGTGATACTATCTTTTCAATGGTTTTATTCATGGATAGAATTGGAAATTAAGTAGTAAAGGTGAGATCGATCACTTTCATTTTTTCTTTTTTTTCTTTCTTTTTTTAGGTGGATTCTGCCTTCGATTATTAATGAGTTCTACTGCTTCATCTAAGGTGATAGTCTCAGGTGATAGATTCCCTTTCAAAGCGGCATTTACCTTGCCATCACTAATGTAGGGTCCATACCTACCATCTTTTACAACTATATCTTCGTTAGTTTCAGGATGTTTACCTAGGTTCCGAAGTTCTGATGTTTTTTTATTTTTATTTGCTAGCAATTCGATCGATTGTTCTAAAGTAATATCTAGAGGGGTTCCAGCACCTCTGATTGGAGCATTTTGTTTACCACATCTTATATATGGTCCATATCTACCATAATCTGCTGTTACCATCTCATTAGTATCTGGGTGTACTCCAACATCTCTTGGTAAAGACAATAATTTCAGAGCGTACTCTAGATCCACAGAGTTCAGATCATAATTTTTTGGTATACCTTTACGCGTTTTTGTTTCCCCTAGCTGTACATAGTGACCATAGGGCCCCTTTTTGATCCAGATCGATTCTCCCGTTTCTGGATCGTTGCCAAGAGATTCATCTTCCTTGGCCTCTTGACTAAAAATATTTTCAATTATTTCTAATGTTAGATCACCCATATAAATATCTTCAGGTATTGATCTTGTATCATCACCTCGTCTCAGGTAGGGGCCATATCTGCCGATCCGCCCTTCTGTTGTATCCGCAATTACCTCAGGGACCATGATCGAACATGCAGTAGGAATATCAACTTTTTCTTCAAGCATATTTTCTAACCCTGCGAAACGCCCTCCACCTTTATAAAAATTTGTCATGAATGGAACAGCATCTAATTCTCCTCTTGAGACCTCATCTAATCCATCTTCCATTTTAGCTGTGAATTCTTTACTAACTAAATTGGTAAAATGATTTTCTAAGAGTTGCGTAACAGCTAAACCAAGATATGTAGGTGAAAGTTTTCCACTTTTTCGGTCTACATAGCCCCTACGAACAATAGTGGCTAAAATAGATGCAAAAGTAGAGGGCCTACCAATACCATTCTCTTCTAATGATTTTACAAGTGAAGCTTCAGTAAAACGTGCAGGTGGTTTNGTATTATGCGATTCTGACTCAAGCGATTTACAATTAAGCTTTTCACCAACATCCAACGCTGGCAGAATTTTTTCCTTATTAGCTAGGTCTTTATCAGGGTTATCTCTNCCCTCNACATAGACTCTCATATATCCCGGGAATAAGATAACCTGTCCATTTGCTCGGAATTCTGCTTTTTGATTTTCAATGGTTACGGCTGTCTGCATTAGCTTTGCTGATTTCATCTGGCTTGCAACGGTACGTTTCCAAATTAGATCATATAATTTTGATGCATCATCGCCAAGAACTTTTTGAACATCATCAACAGACCTAAACTCACGGTGAGCGGGTCTAATTGCCTCGTGTGCCTCTTGAGCATTACGTACCTTTGTGGAATACTCAATAGCTTTATCTGGCAAATAGTCTTTCCCATAAAGTTTTTTTATAACATTTCTAGAACCAGCAATGGCTTCTTCAGAAAGATGAGTTGAATCAGTTCTCATATATGTAATAAATCCATTCTCGTAGAGTTTTTGTGCAGTGCTCATTGTTTGTCTTGCTGAACTTCTTAATTTTCTTGAGGCTTCTTGTTGTAATGTGCTTGTTGTGAATGGTGGCTTAGGATTAGATTTTCTTGGTTTTTCTTTAATATCAGTAACGGTCCAATCTGCTGANTGCAGTTCTTTAACTAGTTCGTCAGCTTGTGATTCTGATAGCAGCAATACATCACTATTCTTTAATTCTCCAGTCTGAGAATCAAAATCATTACTACTTGCTATTTTGACACCGTCTATCTTTCTTAAGGTTGCATTGAATGTATTTGTCTCACCAGCTTTGGTCAGTTCAGATCTTAGATCAAAAAAATTAGACCTTATGAACTTTGCCCTTAAGCGATCTCGGTCAACAATTATTTTTACTGCTGCTGATTGAACTCGCCCTGCTGAAAGATTGGTCTTAACAAAATTCATATTGCTTTGCAAGGTTGCCCACAAAACTGGTGAAACCTTATAGCCAACAAGTCTATCTATAACTCTACGTGCAGTCTGTGCAGCCACTAGATCTTTATCTATTTCACGAATGTTATTTATTCCTTCAGAGATACCCGCTTTTGTNATCTCAGTGAATTGGACCCGTTCTATTTTTTCTTCAGGGACCTCAGTCGCAAGGTGTGCCGCTATTGCCTCTCCTTCTCGATCGGGGTCTGTTGCNATCAATACGCGTTCAGCAGTTTTAGATTTTTTTCTTAGTTCAGTTATGAACTTTTTTTTGTCAGGGAGAACAGATAATTCGATCTTAAAATGATTATCAATGTCGATTCCCAGATTATTCTTTGGTAGGTCTTTCACATGCCCTACACATGATAGGACATCATATTCGCTGCCTAAATATTGCTGAATTGTTTTTACTTTTGTTGGTGACTCTACAATCAATAAAGATTTATTACTCATTTTCTATATTTATCCTAATTTTTTATANAACTACGTTTCTCCCGCCCGCGTATATAATATAACAGTGTAAAATTCAGTTTGTCAAATTATCAAAAAATTTTAGTACCTCAGATTGTAAAATGGTCTTTTGAATACCTTTTTCAAGATCTTTAAATCCGACCGTGCCATCATTCATTTCAGTTTCACCTAANATCAAAGCAAATCTNGCACCTGATCTGTTTGCATCTCTTAACTGTGACTTCATACTCCTCCGAAGAGGATCAGAGATCACTTTAAATCCACTACTCCTTAGTTGATTTGAAAGTTGCAGAGTCTTAGAAAGTCCGTACTCATCTAGGCATACAAAATAAATATCTATACTTGAATTAGTTACTTTTTCATCATCCATTGCGATCAGAAAACGTTCCATCCCAGCAGCGAAACCGATACCTGGAGTTGATTTTCCACCAAGAACTTCTACAAGGCCATCATAGCGCCCACCACCAAGAATTGCATCTTGAGCNCCGAGTTTAGTGGAGTTGAATTCAAATACTGTCCTAGTGTAGTAGTCTAATCCTCTCACAAGCTTATCNTTAATGTTAAATGGGATATTCATTGATTCTAAAAAANTTTTTAGTGATTCAAAATGAGCGTGATCATCCTCAGAAAAGTAATTTGAGATCTTTGGTGCGTCTTTAAGTAGCTCTAGCTCTTTTTCAGATTTAGTATCTAGAATTCGAAGTGGATTATTCAAGAATCGCTTTTGACTCGTNTCGGATAATTGGTCTAATAGGGGGGAAAGAAAATCTTTTAGTGCGTTACGATATTCATTNCTACATTCTTTAGAGCCTATACTATTCAGGTTCAGTGAAATATCTTTAACAAGGTCACAACGTAATAATATTTGCCATGCAATTGCAATTACCTCAGCATCCTGTTCAGGATTTGAAGAACCAAATGCTTCAACGCCAAATTGATGAAACTGCCGCTGCCTTCCTTTTTGAGGTCTCTCTCTTCTAAAAAGAGGCCCCATGTAAAATAACCGCTGTAGCGGAGATTTACTTGCCAGGTTATGTTGAATATAAGCTCGAGCCACTGGAGCTGTTAGTTCAGGTCTTAAGGTAAGTGAGGTNCCATCTTTATCTTCCCAGCTGTACATTTCTTTAGAAACAATGTCAGTCTCTTCACCAACACTTCTTGAAAAAAGGCCNGTCTCTTCAAANATCGGTGTCCGTATCTCATGGTATCCAAACTGGGAGCAAACTTCATTAATAATANATTCAAGCTNTTGCCATTTTCNAGANTCTTCTGGGAGGATATCATGGGTTCCCTTAATATTTCTTATTTGATTCATTTTGCTTGTCCTAAGATAGCTAATGTTAATTCAGATGCTTTATTCATGTGTTCTTCAGGTACAAATATTCGGACCATTTGTCCAGATAAACTTGTTGCTTCAACATTAAAGGCTGATGAGAACCAGTCCATCTTCAAGTAATAAGGAATGGAATGTTGGTCAAGTAATTCTGCTGCCATATCAGCATAAATTTTGCCTTCGAATGGCGGTAATGAAGACCAGGTCATATCTGGTATTGGAAGATCGATAGGGCATGCATCAACCAATGAGATTTGGCAATCTCCACATTCTTGAATATGGTCAAGGTACTCAGCATGGCATTCAGGACAGATCATGGGTAGTTCATTTCCCCTATTNGAATTTCTGCCANATATATAAGTAGTACAATTGAAGATTTAAAGTCCTGCACCTGAATAAACACCACCTCTTTTTTCAAGTTTTAAATCTCTAAGTGTGGGAGATTTCACATTTAATTTAAAATTTATTCCTTGTCCAAGACCACTAGGGGTCCAATTCAAGGAAAGTTCCCAGCAATGAAGGTCTCTGTAAATTGAAAATGAATGACTTACTAGATCACGCTGTATGAGATCAAACCTGGCACGGTAGGATACGCGCCACTTAGGGGTAACATTCAAAGTAGATGTCGTGTTGGCCCAAAAGGTCTTTTTGGGATTAGAGGGGTCTGTTGCTAAATAAGTATAACTTATGCTTACATTACTACTCCAAGATCTTTTATTACCAAGTGTGTTGCGCATATTCTTCAATGGGTCTTTTAACCCTGGTCCAGAAAGATCTTCTTCTAGTTCTGTTGAATCTATATCAGAATCCTCTGTTGTTTTTGGATCATCCCATGGCATTCCAGTCATTCTAAACCCAGTCGATAATCGGGCACTTGTCAATCTAGGTGATATGATTCCATTATCGTTTTTATTAAAGTCTGCAGTTCGGCGATTTAGGCTTTCATCAAATTGATAAAAATCATGTGTCATACTCAGATCTAGATTTAGTTTCCCTGCAATTTTTGACCGGACACTCGAACGAAGATTTGCAAGTCTCATTGAATCTGCAGCAAAATTGTAACTCGAATTCATACGCCAGCTCATCAGGTCCACTTTCTTTTCTTTATCACCTTTCTTTATCTTAGCCTGAAAAATATTATTTAAACCGAAGTTCATTGATTTCCTTTCAGAACGAGGTGTCCCGCCAGCCATTGTTCCTGCAAAACGGTCATGAAATATTTCATTGCCAATTGAATCTTTTTCTGTAATTACATAGCCTAGGTCATTTCCAAAAAATGGCTTTGAAAAATCTGGTGTCCACGAATAACCAATTGAGGGAGANATAACGTGCCGCACTGCTTTAACAGGTCCAATGGGGATTGAAAATAGACCATAGATCTGCGTGTTAGCATTCATTGCAAAAGAGCCAGTAGTGCGTGCTGCAAAACCCTGTTTTGGTAATTTATCAAATGTGGAGCCATTCCAAATTCCTTCCTGNGTCTCATTGACCCAAGCAGATTTTAAACTNAANCTGGGATTAATAGAGATATACTTGAATAACTTTTGGGGTGCATTTATGCTCGANGTATGNACCCATCCATCATTCTTTTCATTTTNNTCTANTAGNNTNCCATTAGGGTCTCTATCCCAACCATAAAGCGCACTATCAATTTCTACTGACTCATAAAATTTTCGATCTGTATTCGTATAATTCAGTCCATAATTCCATGAAATAGTATTATACCACTTTTTCTTAGTTGCGGTTGTTGGAAAAAGATTGCTCTGTCCGTGNCTAAAAGAAAATTTTGGAAAAGTTTTATTTTCAATATTGATCTGGGTTCCCGCTCGGGTNGGTTTAACATAGTAATTGCTTCCCGGGTCTGTTTTTTCATNNATGAGTAGNTCTAGNTTNGAATAATAATTTGTACTAAATGAATTTTTTGATTTAGGCCATCGCTTTGAATAAGACATATTAGATATAGCTTTTTGATTCATGCGCTCAGCCTCAGATATTCCATATTTTTTGTTATAATCACCGCTGGTTGAATATGTGACATTAGCATTTAGGGATTGGTTATTCCTCAACTCCTGCTTATGNGTCCATCTTAATGTAGTACTTGTACTTCGATCATCTTTAAGATCCATGATATCGCTGGTTCCACTCAGGTATTGGCGATTAAAGAAATTCAAGCTTCCACTAAATTTATATCGAACGCGATACTGAGTATTGGCCCTGAACGTAGCGCCTTGTTTATCTCCAAATCCCAAAGTGAATTTTGAATCCCAGTATTGACTTGGGGCCCAATAAAAGCCCAACCCCTGTATATACTGACCACGATTTTTATTGTCTCCATAGGAGGGCATTATCCAACCAGAATGACGCTGTCCTCCTTTGTGAGGAAAGATTCCTAATGGAATACCAAATATTGGTATCTGGCCAAGGTGAAGAATAATAGGACGTGCAACAACAATATCATTTTGAATTATTTTCATTTTTTTTGATTCGAAATGGAAATGTGCTGTATCTAGGTCACATGTGGTGTAAGTAGAGTTCTCAATGAAAATGACCTTCTGCGATTCGTTTCGGATCTTCCTACCNGTGTAATATCCATCATCTGCTTTAGTTTGTCCTTTGGTAATCTTCCCTTTGCGAGTTTTTAGATTGTATATCATGGCATCACCTGTCATAGGGTCACGCCCATCTTCTTTTATGACAGGGTATAGAGGCTCACTGGTAGTATCAGATNCTAACCTTGGTAAAGCGTTCAACAAATTATTTTGCCAATTNACGCTCACAAAACCTGCGTCTAGATCTGTTCTATCATGTTTTATCTTAACCTTCCCTTCAAAATCTGATTCATCCTCTTTTAACCTATATTTAATATAGTTTGCAGAATATATGATTGGTTGGTCGACATCATTTGAGATAGAGTCAGGAATATATTTCCCCTCTGACCCTCCAATTACTTTCAACACATCCAATTCATCTTCCAAGAACATCATAATTATAGTATCACCAGAAGCATTGTTTTTACCTTGGTAAATAGAATCTTCAAAAACATGATATAATGTTTTTGCCATTCCTACGATTCTCAATGAATCAAGGTTGCCATTTTTAAAATAACTTGTCAATTGAGAACCTTCCATACGGTCTTTANATCTCAAAGTATCACCCGTTTTTAGGGAATCAACTATTGACTCCTGGTATCCTTCNATTGGAGTTATTGCGAGTGCTTGTTTAGGAATATGNAGCCTATCTAATTCTTCTTCGTTGTANTGGAGGATGATCTTGCTTCCTGACAAGACTCTATCATTTTCGGTTATTATAGGGTTGATCTCTAATGTCGTGACCTCATTTTTACGGTCGTACCTTGCTTTCCCACAGTTTGCAGTGCGAGAAGAATCCTCAATAATAACANTCCCAATTGCAGTATAGGACACCCCATCTTGTTCTTTGTTTTTTTGGTATTCTATTCTATTTGCCTTAATGATCTGTCCTTTTTGATTTAAGATAACATTACCTAGAGCCACTCCACTATCTTGTTCTGTGAAAACGGTGATAGAGTCAGCTTTAAGATCGTAATCTTGATCCCAAACGTGAGAATTACCAATGCTAAGAAGNCGGTCTTCTTTTGAAAAAAATTTTATAGTATCACACGTNAATGTNCGCTGTTNTTGAATGGCCNAAACATTCTTGAATAAAACAGCTAGTTCAGTTTTCTCATAGTGCCGGCCTTTTTCGCAATTAAGGATAAGGTCGCCCTTAGTAAAGATCACATCTCCAGAAATAAATTTTATCGATTGCCCTTTGATCGTTTTATTCTCGAGTGTCTTTGCTTGTTTCAGGTATAATCTCTCACCAGCAAATAATATGGATAATAAATTCAGGTAAAGAGTAACTCTTAAAGTTTTANATGTTAATGAAGAATTCATTATGTCAATAAAGNTTGTGTGCGAGACATGATAAGGTAAATTTACAGCACTTTTAAATTAGTTAATGAATAGACATCAAATGAAATTTTNATATCAAATATTATCGCTGCTTATTGTTTTTCTAATTAATAGCTGCGATAGTAATAAAAGGAGCGTTAAGACCATGGATAATGGATTGGTGATTGAAGACTTGGTTGTTGGAGAAGGAGAGGGAGCAAAAGACTATAATAAAGTTGTTGTNAATTATACAGGTACANTAGAAGATGGTTCCATTTTTGATTCTTCATTAAATCCTGGCCGTGANCCATTCACATTCACGCTTGGAGTCGGATCAGTTATAAAAGGCTGGGANCAAGGGGTGAAGGACATGAAAGTTGGAGGGAAACGAAAATTAACTATTCCACCTGAGCTAGGCTATGGTGATAGAGGTGCAGGCAATGTCATTCNACCAGGCGCAACCTTGATATTTGAAGTAGAACTTTTAGAAATTGAAGCCTATTNATNAAATAGGTCTTATAAACCAATTATAATTTGAGCAAGTAAATTTATATCAATGTCATCAATACTTCGATCTTTATTGATGTCGAATCTGAACAAGTGATAAATATCTAGAATAGACGCCTCTTGGCTCACATAATCAGCNATCAGGCTTATATCCATGACATCCAGTGTGTTATCTAAATTTGTGTCACCAGTTATTAAGTTTGNATCAAAANTCCAATTTGATTTCGTTACTCTGTAGCAATGAACTGATTCTGGATATTGAATATCNAGNACAATGTTCTTATCGNAATCNACCTCTGTAAAGACACCACCTTCTTCGGCGAGCCTTCCCCAATTAATCAAAGTATTATTATTTGGTAACCTTTGGATACTGCCCATTGAAAGTCCAACATATCCATTAGGATGAGAAAAATCCCATACGAGTTCNGCAGTTTTTTCACCTTCGTTTAATTGGTATTCTAGAGCTCTTGATATTGGTGGTTCATGGTCATTGCCATTATCAAATACGAGAATATTACCATTTTCAATTCTTCTCACATCATGTTGCCTGCTGAATCCGTTATAAGGATCATTTATGATGCTGAACTCATTATTTGGACCGCCGAGTATCCAAATTATTTGACCACTATATCGATCAATTTTTATCACCTCACTGCTTCTTCTGTTTGATATGATTATATTNGAATCTATATCGACATCAATGCTATTGCCATGCATCCAGTGTATTACATTATCCGCAAGTTCAAGGTGCTGATAGTNTGCTATGTCTAGATGTTCCCAAGCGTGCCACTCAAAAATAAGATTTTTATCTGAATCAAATTCTTGGATGACCAATGTGATCACAACTGCATCGGTTAGTCCACCAGGGTCTATTCCGCTCATATCAACTGTGATTGAATCATATGCTTGAAGAATATAGCCGCCATCATCGAGTAATTGTAGATCGTGAAAATCTGCATAATACCCATTTGCACATTCTAGCGTATCTATTTCATTCATATATTCATTTAATATGATCCATGAATTATTTTCACCATTAAAATAAGATAAGTTTTCTTGATTGACCTTAAAATCAAGTCCAAGGTGGGCAGAGTTAACAACCCAGGCAGGATTAATTAATGTATCAATTATTGCCATATATCTGGGGTAAGAACGTGTTGTATGTACAAATATATTTGCTGGGTATGGATCATTGTTTACAAATACCTCAAAATCCAAATAGTTCATATTTCTTGAAAACACACTAGAGTTCAACGTAATTAGAAANATCGCTGAAACAGNGATAGCATATATATTTTTNCTAATTTTTCTAAAAATATTTTGTGAGGATATAAATNTCATTATTTAATATGAATATTAACTTTTATTTAAAGATAAGAATTTGANCACTTTACGATTTTACATCATTATGGTGTAAAATTTTGTCATAATTTTATATAATTGATTGCTGCCACCGTAACTCAGTTGGTAGAGTAGTTCATTCGTAATGAACAAGTCGCTGGTTCGAATCCAGTCGGTGGCTCTATACTAGTTTCTTGANTTTTGGTAATATTTTGCNGTCCTCCATGCGCCATATATTTCTCCTAAATATACATATGTTGCCACAATGGCTAGGGAAGGGCCAGCGACAGTTCGTTCATCTTTTATCGCGAAATAAGCTGAGCTACTTGTCAAATAAAATGTCCAAAGACCTATAAGCCCATCAAAAAATCTTCCTGAATAAATCCGACCTGAACCAGGGATAATTGAAGATAATAATGCAGCATAAAAAGGAGATGGATNTTTTGTGANTGATTGCGTTTGTGCTATTGGATCAATTAATCTACCCTCTAACTCATCAAATGGACGATCTGTATCTATATGGTAATATATTGCAAAAGGGTTGCATCGAATGACTCTGTCAGATGCAATTACCCCTCCANGTATAAGTCCATATTCACTGATTGCATGGGCACCATAATTTGAGCAACTGGGGTAAAATTGGCAGTTGAAAAAATTAGTATTATATGAAATNCGTTGCCAAGCTGAAATGGGTATNANACCAAATTTNTAAAGGAGGGGAGTTTGNTTCGACTTCANTAATGAATCAGCAGGATANTTTGATTGTGCTGTTAGGCAGCTAAATAGGATTACGAGTTNTATATAACGCATTATTAAAATTAATTAGATTTGTCCTAATCATGAACCGGTTCCTTTTCAGATTGATCTTAATATGGAATTACTAATAGATACGTTATTCTCAAACCCTGTGTATATGGCAATTGCAGCTGTACTCACTATCTTGCTGATATATTCATTAATTAAGAAGATCATTAAATGGGTTTTTATGTTTGGAGTATTATTGATCATTTATGTTATTTATTTAAATTATACAGGTCAGGAAGTACCCAAGAATATTGATCAATTAAAAGAATCTGTTTCTGAAAGTGTAGACAGGGTTAAAGAGTCTGCCTCAGAATCAATTAATGAGGCTAAGGAATCTACGCGAAAGATCGTTGAAGAAAAGGTTGATAAAAAACTAGAAGATATTTTAGGGGATTAATTTTTTACTTCAATTAAATTTTTTAGATAAGGTATTGTTGATGTGCTCATGGCTTTGATATTGTAGTTATAATACATTGCTTGCGAGCTCAGCGAGTTCGCTACGCTCGCCTTTTTTTAATGTAATATGGGCAAACAATTCACGTCCTCTCATGCGGCTGATCAGATAAGTGAGCCCATTAGACCTCTTATCTAAGTAAGGGTGGTCAATCTGGTGAATATCACCTGTGAAAATTATTTTCGTTCCTTCTCCAGCTCTTGTAATTACTGTCTTTACTTCATGGGGAGTCAAGTTTTGTGCCTCATCTACAATAAAAAATGACTTTTGTAAACTACGACCACGGATATAAGTAAGTGGGGTAATTAATAATTTATCTTCTTCAAGCATAGCATTTATCCTGAGAGCTCTTTTATCATTATGCTTGAATTGGTGGCGGATCACAGAAAGGTTATCAAATAGTGGCTGCATATACGGGTCTAATTTTGACTG
The DNA here is from genome assembly GCA_002167345.2 of bacterium TMED46. GTDB lineage: Bacteria > Fidelibacterota > Marinisomatia > Marinisomatales > UBA1611 > CACEUX01. The sequence goes on from NHCZ02000042.1 coordinate 62,748, forward strand.
TATATCTCCAGGTAGAAATCCAATATCTCTATTGCTTANAGGAACTATGGGTCTTGCTAGAAAAATTTGTCGAAATTCTTTTCGTTTTTCAAGTGCTGCGGCTAAAGCCAATAGGGTTTTCCCTGTTCCTGCCTTTCCGGATATTGTAGTTAATTTGATTCGATTATCNAATAGTATGTTCAAAGCGAAGGATTGTTCTGCATTTCTTGGGATTATCCCATAAGCGTTAGGTTTATCAATTTGAACTATCTTTTTATCAAACGGGTCAAAAGATGCTAAAATAGATTTTTGTCCATTCCTTAAAATAAAATTTTCATTTGGATTCGGCATCTCAACTGATTTTATCTCATCAACCTCAACCCCATGTGATTGACATATCAAATCAATATCAGTTGAGCTAACATCCTCAATAAGTGTGATGCCAGAATAGATTTCACTTACGTTATCTACAGCATCAGTGGTATAATCCTCTGCCTCTAGACCCAGAGATCGTGCTTTGAGTCTCATATTTGTATCCTTGGATACTAATATCAAACTCTGTTCAAGATTATCTTGATGAAGTTTATAAGCACAGTTTATAATTCGATTATCTGGGGAATCCTCATTAAATGTTGCCTCTACATCTGGATGCCAATTATGGTTAACGACCACTNTAACCTTTCCCTCAAATTTATCTAATTCTCCATTTTCAGAATTAATTGATAATTCATCTAAGCTTCTAAGAAAATCTCGTGCATTATAGTGTATTTGTTCATTACCACGTTTAAACTGATCTAATTCTTCTAGAACAGAAATAGGTATCACAATATCATTATCTTTAAAGTTTTCAATGCAAGTTGCATCATGCAGGATCACATTTGTATCCAGGACAAATATTTTTTTGTTTGATTCAGACATCTCTTTATGAAATTATTTTTATAAGGAATATTAATCTAGAGGTATTGAGGACGTTTAAACTTAGTGTGCGAAAATTAATATTAGCAATAGANAGGCAAACTAAAAATTAAGTTGTTCCATAGCTTATGGCATAAATTCAAACATCGCTTCCAAAACCTTATAGAGTAAAAAACTATATACAAATGCTAATGTAAGTAGCGCTGCAGGGGATACTCTAAATTGAACGCGGAATTTGNTGTGCTCCTTTTTTACATCGTAGTATTCAATTAGCATTTCTAAGGTAACTTTGCTTAGATATACACATAAACCATAAAGAGCTAATAAGATCACCTGATCGATAGCAGATAAGGATTTTAGCCATTCGCCTAAACTCATACAATATCCTCGAGTAGCATTTTAAACTCTGTCAAGATAACCGAGGTCGCTCCCCAAACTACTTCACCATCCAGATCATAATAGGGGATTGCTATAGATNGATCAGTTAAGATACCTTTTTTTTTCTTTTTNGTTTTTTTGAGCATTAAGTTTTTAATTGAAGGGGAAAAGATACGATCTACTTCGATGCTATGCATAACGGTTTTGGGNTTCTTTACTGCCCATCCTACAAAAGGAAATATCTTAAATTTTGAAACAGGTACATAGAAAGGTGTCAAAGANCCTAAAATATTAATTTNATCACTGGCAACACCGATTTCTTCATGAGTTTCTCTTANTGCAGCATTTTTATAAGATTCATTATTTTCAATCATGCCTCCTGGTAAAGAAATCTGCCCCTTATGATGTTCCACTATATTGGTACGCCTTGTTAAAAAAAAATGCCATTCATTATCAATTGGGTATAGGAGTATTAATACAGCAGCAGGTTTCTTTTTCTTATTTTCAGTGAAGGTGAAATTCTTCGATTCGATCATCATTATTTTATGGGCTGCCTGTCCTGGCAGTTGTTCACCAAGGCGTTTTGAAAGTCTATTTATAAATAATGGCAACATACACCGAAAAGTTATCCCATTTTTGNTTGTTCTGCCCGAAGTTTCGTAGGGNATTACACATGAAATTGAAACATATAATATGGGATTGGAACGGTACTCTTATTGATGATAGATGGCTTTGTGTNGATGNAATCAATAATGGTCTNGTCAANAGAGGACTCTCNTCNATNACAGAAGAAACCTACATGAACGTTTTNACNTTCCCAGTAAAGGATTACTACAAGGATTTAGGATTCGATTTTAAAAAAGAGCCATTTGAAATTGCGGGTGATGAATTTGTTAAGTTTTATGGAGAAAACTTTTATCGCGCAAAGTTACATATGTCAACAAAGTCAGTTTTGGAGAAAATAAGATCCTATGATATCACACAGTCAATTCTCTCTGCTGGTAAGNATGAGTTTTTACTTGAATGGGTAGAAGACCACAAACTAACAGAATACTTTAGCTGGATTAAAGGAATTGATAATCAATATGCTACAGGTAAAATAGAATTGGGCCTATCTTTTATAAATGAATTACCCTATGATAAAGATGANATCATTATGGTGGGTGATACTCTTCATGACAGCGAGGTTGCTGAGGCNATGAATATAGATTGTCTATTGGTTGACCATGGGCATATAAGTCGTGAGCGATTAGAAAAGACCGATCGAAAAGTTATATCAAATTTAAATCAGGTCTTAGATTCACTGATCTGAAAGATCTGAGACCAGTAGTACATCGAATATATCAATTAGATTATTACCGTCTGCATCTGCTGCAAGGAATTCTTGAGGTTGGAGATNAAAAAGGCCTAGTATNTAATTTGAACATAANAGTGCATCCACAACTGTTATGACCCCATCTCCATTAACATCNCCAATCTCATATTNNGNTGAACCANGTTCTAATCCAATTACAGANAANGATGTTNTGTNCTCTTGTCCATTTGGGCCATNAACTGTAAGNGAAATTTCATAAACACCTGNATCTTCGCAATAAAGCTCGGGTGTCGANCCATAGCCAATTATTTCTCCATNAGATTTCCANANCNTTTCACCAACAGGCCCTGTTGACTCATCATAAAAANAGAANTAATNNGGTGTGGTTATGATAGGGGCCACAACTTTTGGTAATGCTGTTAAAGGATTTAGGTCTCCAATAATTGTATTTTGTATCTGTAACCCAAATGATTCAGGCTGAGGTTCATTAAAAAATAATTGTACATACTCATAGTCATTAGGATAAGATATTGATATAGGATATTGTGAAATCTCCTTAAGACTATCCCATTCAACTAATCCCACATCATCAAACCATGAAAATGCAAACCCTGAATCTGGCACACCACTATTCAGTCTGATATCAAAATAATTTGCACCTTCATCAATTGGTATATCTCCCCAATATTTCTGCCAATTATTAGACCCTGATAGAGAATCACCCACAGACGCTGTAAATAAGCTCTCACCTAATCTACCATTTGCACAACGAACCTCAATTGTAACTTCTTTTCCATTTTCAGTCTTAATAAAACCATGCACTGTGTGTTGATGTTCATTTTTGAAAGGTATACGCTCTTCAAGGTTTGTAACGATATTATCTGGAGAGGAATCGGACCTTATATGTAATAATGCTGCTTCTCCTCTTCGAACGACAGAATCCTGGATCATTTCATTTATACTATTCAAATTCCAAAGAGAGCTTCCTTCATCTTCGAAGTTTTTCATCCAGATTTTTTCTCTTCCTAAGCGATAATGTGTAATTGATGGGTGGCCTGCTAGTATTTGTGATAAGCTACCAGGTTTTGTTAATGGAATTGGGTCTGAATGGAAATATGATTCGCCATTAAGCTCAAATGGTTTATAATTAACTATCCAGGCATTATAATCAACAATGTTAGAGGGCATTGCTAAACTATCAATAATTACATATGCACGTTGATTGTCATTATCTACATGCACAAATGTGCTTAGTTCTTTTGAACGCATAGCAATATAGTCCAGAATATAATTACCTAGATCTCCCTGTGCTGGAACGGTCAGGTAATCATCAATATATACTGGATCTATTGAAAAAGCTATGAAACCAGATTCATCTGCTTCCGCATTCAAGATCATTGATGGATAGGTTTCAGGATAATTAAGGTCAAAAATAAAATTACCTAAAGAATGAGCAATCAGTTTTCCATCGTACACTTCTAAACCTTGAATAATGTGAGGATGGTGGACAATAACAATATCGGCGCCTTCATCTATTGAAAAATGTCTTATGGCCCTATCCCACATTTGTGGTCGATCTAACCTCCATGAGTAATCTTCGGCTTCCATTCCATTTTTCTCCATCATTTGAAAACCGGCCCCACTGGCAGGGTTGGTTCTAAGGTCTGCAAAGTCTTCAATCGGGGTATATGAATCATAACCCGCACCTGGTGAGTAGGAATATTCACTACCTGCATGCATTTCTAATACTATTAGATCTGCAACTTCATCCACTGATTGGATCTGTTGTTTTAAATAATAAGGTGTCATATAAGCAAACCCTGGTTTATTCACCCCAGCATTCAAGTACGGTTGGTAGTTATTATATTGCCCTGTTCGGTCACTTGAGGCTAGGAAAGCAATGGTCTGGCCTTTAACTGATTTGAATGCTGGTAGGTAAGCCTCATAACTATTCATACCTGCGCCTGAGTGTATGATGCCTGCCTCACTTAAAATATTTTGTGTCTGGATCATTGCTGGTTCCATATAATCTAGAATATGATTATTTGCTAAAGAGACAACATCAATCCCTGCATAAATCAAACCAGCTATGTTTTGAGGTGCAGAGCGAAAGATAATACTTTTTGTCGGGTGAGGATATCCTTGGTCTGAAAGTGGTATTTCAAGATTTGCAACCGTTATATCTGCTGACATACCTAGTAAATGGCGAGTTGGTTCAAAAAGAGCATTCACGCCTTGTGTCGTGATAATACCATCATTTTCTTCAAACCTTCTACCCATCATGATATCACCAACAAAATTAAATTTTAATGGGAAAGAAGAGTTTCCTTGATCAACTTGGATTGTTGTAGTTGCCCATCCTTGTCGACCTGTTTCATCTTCAACAGTTAAAATAACTGTATAATCATGGTCATCCTCAATGATGTAATCATGGACTGGGTTGGCCTCCTCCGATGATTCCCCATCTCCGAATTCCCAATTGTAAGAAAATGCATATGAGTCAGTGTCCTCAATGGTAGAGTGGAATGAAGCTGTAACTATTTGATTATTACGCTCGTTTCTAAAATTTCTTAAATCAAATCCAATTGAAACAGATGGGTCGATAGGAAGGTCCGGTGTTATATCTCTTACCATGCTAAAGTACACATTCCCAGGAACACTACTCGTGTCATCATGATCGTTTATGAAATGTACCTCATTTAAAACTGATAAAGAATCATACCAAGCAAGCCAATCATCACCAATAGGGAGCCTATATGAATGCCATGATCCAATTTGTCCGACACCTTGATACACAGGTATCCATTCTTCAATATCTAGAGTTTCTTGACCTGAAAATGAGTATCGAATAGAATTTTCCCCGTTTGAAAAGCCAATACCTTGGATTTCAGAAATACTATCGATCTTGGCAAATAACTGTAATATGGTTCCTGAATCTGGCATGAATGGGTCGATCTGTAGAGATTTCCAGCAATTCCCATAAATTTCTAGGGTGGGGCTATTGCCTGGAAATGTATTTGTATAGTCTATTGTAAAGCTGTCTTGATCAATGTCTTCATTTATAATACTTTCTAACGCAATACCATCAGAAAAATATAAAATAGTGTCAGGAGAGCTGTGACCTGGTAAGATATTAGAAACAGACTCTGACCAGGGTCCAGCATTGTTGAAATGATCTATTCCACGAATTTGGAACCACCAAGATCCTGTATTGCTCAGCCCTGATAAAGTTTGATGATCTAATCGCATATATTGAAGTATATCGTAATCTTCAAGATCGAATAAAATTGGATCATTGAAAAGTGTATCCGTATCAGCTTGTATTTGAAAAGTTTTAAAATTTGTATCATAAACAGGTGCCCAATTCATATAAACCTCGTCAGAATTATCTACATTGTAAGCTGCAATAAATTCAATTGAGTCTGGCGCCCCTTGATCACTAACTGTTTCCCAGTGAGTTAAATAGGAATTCAATCCATGGATAAATGGCTGATAATATTCCCTGATCTGAGTAAAGTTTTGTATTCCAGTGGGATATGAACCACTTTGATATATGGAATCATTCGAAATACCAATGCTGTCAAAAAGCATTGGTTTTTCATCTAGTTCAATATGGATCCATGGTTCATAAACAGAAAAGTTGCTGGTCAAATTTTGAAGGTCCACCATTTGCACACCATTCGAAGGGCCTTTTAATTCAGTTGCTAGTGTGATGGGAAACTCAGTTTCTCCATTGTCAAATACGCATTGATCATCATAAAACACTTCGTAGTAATCTGTAACATGTAAAGAGTTTGTATTGCCAAACTGACCTTCATCGATAGGGTACTCTGATGTGAAATTTATTATATCAAAATGATCATCTGTAATATCTCTGATTGGTTTTGTGGTAAATGAGTTTTGCCCTCCAGCTGCAACAATAATTGATTTACGATCTTCGTGAGATTCATTATCGAAGCTATGTATTGCAAAAACAAGAGGCCAATGAGGGTTAATGCCTATTAATGGATGCGCTGCCACTTCCTGAAATTTTTGAAATATTGTATTAGGGTAGCGTGAAGGGTCTGATAAGGACTTACTATTTGAATAATTGCCTACTTCGGTCCATAGAACTTCTCTACCAGCCCCATTGATCATGAATGCAAAGGCATTGGTCTCAAGAAATATATCAATAGCAATATAGGGTGCAATAAAATCATCGCAGGGGTGAGGGACTTGGATGATCACTTGCTCTCTTGTTGATTGAGGATTAATAATATACATTCCCCAGCCATTCCGAAAACTACCGACCACATCATCCAGATCATTATCCAATTGGTTAAGATCAATGAAGTTTGTATCCAATTGCTCTCTAATTATATGGAATATTTGATTGTAAACAGTGTCTTCAAAAACAACCAACTCATAATAGAAAGATTCAATTGAATCCTGAAGTAATGAATCAACAAGCGTTGTATCACCCAAAATAAAACTTGAAAAAATGTCTTCCCAATAACTTAGGATCGGATCGCCAAACTCTAATTTATTGTAATTGCCAAAACCTGTTGTCTGTACATCCAGCCAGTCTGGGCCATAATCATTAAAACCATCGCTTGCTATACCTTCTGTCACGTGGCTCACCCAATTATCATATGATGAACCTGGAGAATGACCTCCTAAAAACTCAGAAAGTTCTCCTGACTCATGAATGATATTCGCGAGCGGAAGACTTATAAAGAGTATATATATAAAATTCCATTTCATTAAAATATATCACTATATGGAACCAAATATATTGTGATATTGATTAATAAATGATTGTTTATGTCAAATTCTTAATTCACAATTATATTCTTAAAACTCTATGCCGAATCCCATTACTGGGATTGTACTGAAATATACTATCTTTCCAATGTTGTTATTTACACGGCTATAAAAATACGTTTCTATGTTTTCCCTATTATACGTATTCCAGACCTCAAAGAATAAAACAAGGTTTGAATGTTTTAGATTATACCTTTTTTCATAATGGATAAAGAGCGAATGATAATCTGGAGTTCTAAATTCGTTGAAATCTTCGAGGTGTAATATTTGTTCATCGGCCAATAATGAAGCATTTAAGTTGATTGGCGTATAGGGTCTTCCCCCAAAATATGACCATCTGATAGAGATCTCCCAGTCTGTATTTGGCCTATATCCACCAACAATATTAAAAATATAACGATAGTTGTGGTTTCTGTTCCGTTTTATTCCGTTATAATCAGTAAATGTAGAATTAAAAATAGATCCTCCAACTAGACCATAAAAGTTTTCAGCCTTCTTTTTTTGTATCAAAATCTCTAATCCATCTGAAATTGCAGACCCACTCGATATAATTCCATTATACATGCGAAGTTCATCAAAAAGAAACGTAGGGTCATTGTGCAGAGTTGCGCCAGGGAGTATAGGACTATTAGTGTATTTTTTTTGATAGGCAGAAAATGAAAGTTTTGTAGATGGTGTGACCATGTGTTCTAGGCTAAGAGAATGCTGATAGGCACTCACACTTTTTAAGTCATTTGAAGTCTCGTTTGCAATATAGATGGGTGGTGGATTTTGATTATACAATCCAGCATTGATTATAAAATTTGTTTTACCTTTGTAAATCTCGTAGTCAAGATTTATTCTTGGAGACCAAAGATTTATTTTTTCATAATTATTGTAATCTAAGCGTAATCCAGCTGAAAAGATCAACCTTGAAAAAAGATTTTGTTTTAGGGTTAAAAATGCTGCGTAGTTAGTGGTGTTAACTACTTTATCAAATTCAATCTTGTTAGCGGGAGATTCGTTGTTTGTAAGTTTTCGATAATAATCATAGGATGTTTCATTTACCCCAGCATCGAAACCAAATTCTATTTTGGTCATTGGCATTAACTTTAAATGAGTTACTTGGCGAAGGTTTTTAACATCTTGATCTTCAATAACATTAAAAACTGATTCTCCTGATCTAATATTTAAAAAATGAGCATCTGATTTTTTTATTGAAGTAGAAATACTTGTATTGGTATATGCTCTGTTCCCCCAAATATGTTTGTAGTTGGCCCCTACTGTATTTTGGTTATTCTTTAACTTCCCATAATCTGATTCTCCAACATCGATTGCACCATCAATATCTCTATCATACAGACTTCCTCCATTCACAATAAGTATTGAAAAAGTATTATAGATATCTGACTTAAACTCTAACTTGGCTTGGAAATCACCATAGGAAGGCATCCCTCCACTAGCATTTATTGCATCAGCTATTATATCAAGATAGCTCATTCTGTAAGATGCGATATATGTAGACCTATCACTTAATGGCCCTTCAATTAAAAAACCAAGACCTCCAACTCCAACAAATCCTTCGCCTTGTATATTGTCTCTATTTCCGGATCGATATGTAATATCGCCAAAACTAGAAAGCTTATTACCATACTTAGATGAGAATCCATTGCTGAAGAAGTCTAGGTTCTCAATCATATCACTATTGATCAATCCAACAGGGCCATTCGATCTTCCATCCGCCTGTTGAAAGTGGGACACGTTTGGAATAGGAATATTATCAATGATAAAACCATTTTCAGTTGGTCCACCGCCTCTCACCATCATATCTTGCCGGTTTTCACCCACACTTGCAACACTTGGTAGGGTATTAATAATTCGGCTGATCTCTTGCCCAGTGCCAGGATATCTTCTTAGTTCATCGCTATTAAATGATACAACCTGATATTCTTTGATCATTGAACGTTCAAAGTATGACTCTTGAACTAGAATATCATTGATTTGAATAACATGGGATTCAAGTTCAATATTTAAAAATTCATAGCCATTGGGCCTTACCCATATATCAGCCTTGTTCTGTGTTTTATAACCCATATAGCTGAACGTAACTGTATAATCACCCATTGGAATTGAATTAATATTAAAATAGCCTTCCTCATCTGAAACCGATCCAATATCAGTTGATTTAAGTGTTATGTTCGCCCCAACTAAAGGCAGCTGATTATCTGCATCGAGGACTCTTCCTTTTAATATGCCTGTCGCTTCAGACTGGCCAATTAACAGGCTGATAAAAATTATTATAAAAGAAAAATACTTTATACGCATGCAAATGAATATTGTAAATAAAATAAATTATAAAAATCAGATTAAAGCAAAAATCATTCTAATAAAATTACTTTAAATAGACTAATTTTTGAAAACTACTTTTCAAATCAATGTTTAGTCTTATAAAATAAACACCGTTACCAACTTGACGACCCATTTGGTTCTGGCCAACCCATGAAACATAATAATCACCCGGACCCATATTTTCGATTGGTATATCTAATATCCTTTTACCAGAAACATTATAGATAGTTTTTGCATAGCTTTATTTATTTAAGTTAGGTTTACCACTCACGGTAAAACACAACCTTAAATAACTATACTGTTAAATCATAGAAGTACTATACGAGAGGTATTGGGTTAAACTATGGATAATTTTGCACTTTTAAGCTTTATATTGGCAACGGCTGCAGTTGCTTTTTTTACCTACACTATTGTGCAGCGAATGAAAAAGTCAGATAATCCCACTGAGGAGTATTTTACCGGTGGTCGTGCCCTGACCTGGCCTGTTGTAGCAGGATCACTGTTGTTGACAAACCTATCCACTGAACAGCTAGTGGGGCTAAATGGTGATGTCTTTGGTGACAAGGCGCTTGTTGGCGTTGCCTGGGAAGCTCTGGCTGCTTTTGCAATGATAGCAACTGCGCTGATTTTTCTTCCGATATATCTTGCATCTGGTTTTACTACAACTCCAGCATTTTTAGAAAAAAGGTTTGATAAAACAACGCGTTCTATGGTATCAGGCCTGTTCTTATTCGGATATGTGACAGTCCTTCTGCCAGTGGTCCTTTACACAGGCTCACTTGCCCTGAAGGGGATGTTTGATCTTGAATTTCCAATTTGGATGATCGCCGCTACAATTGGCGTCTTGGGAAGTTCGTATGCGATTTTTGGAGGATTAAAATCAGTTGCTGTTAGTGACACATTAAATGGGGTAGGGTTACTGATTGGTGGTCTAGCTATTCCAGCTCTAGCGCTTGCTAAGCTAGGTGATGGATCTTTTTTTGCAGGTCTTTCAACCCTTTTTAATTCAAAGCCTGAATACCTTGCAGTATTGACCCAAACAAATATTGATGAGAAGGTTATATCCGTTCCCTGGCCTACGCTCTTAACGGGAATGATGTTCATTCAAGTCTTCTACTGGTCAACCAACCAAGTTATCGTTCAGCGTGCTATGGCAGCTAAAAGCCTAGCTGAAGGACAAAAAGGTGTGCTCTTTGCATCAGCCATGAAATTGGTAGGCCCTGTAATGTTATGTCTACCAGGAATTATTGCACTGCATATGACAGATGTTCTAGATATTGAAAAACAAGACCAAGTTTATGGTGCCGTTGTACGCCATGTTCTGCCCAGCTGGTCAATAGGGTTATTTGCAGCTGTTCTCTTAGGCTCAATACTTAGTTCATTCAATAGCGCATTGAATAGCGCATCCACATTATTCAGTCTACAGTTCTACAAAGGATATTTGAATACGCAAGCCACAGATGAGCAGATTGTTGTTACGGGTAAACGTTTTGGTATGATCCTTGCAGTTGTTTCAATCATAATTGCCCCACTTTTAGCGCAGATGACATCAATATTTACTTATCTTCAAAAAGTGAATGGCCTCTACAGTGTTCCGATCATAGGGATTTTCATGTTAGGAATCGCTACAAAGCATGTCCCCGCAATTGCAGCGAAGATCGGTATGGTGGTTGGTATGGCCTCTTATGCATTTTTTACATTTATTAATTTTAAGGATGTGCCAACATTTTTTGCAAACGGCGATGGTGATCTCCACTGGCTGCATGGTTATTTTATAAGTTTTATTCTATCAGTGGGTGTAATGCTGATAATTGGTCAGCAACGACCAAAAAGTGAAGCAGAGATAGCGGCGAGTGAAGAAAGGGAGCCTGCGCCAGTGGATATAACACCATGGAAGCACGCCAAGAATGCGTCCTATGCGATCATGGCCTCAACAGTTGGCATCTATATCTTATTATCGATGATTTCAAACTAATCTATTAATTCAAAAAAATGGATTAAAAAATGAATTAAGTGTTAACAATGATCATAGCCCTTTTGATTCCGGTGCTTTCTTTCGGCCAACAGATCGATGGGTTCAATTCAGTCCCTGATACAAGCTATTGGGATTATGAGGTCTCTGCAAGTGCAGATAGTACTCTTAGTTTTATTAATGCCAGTTATGTAACAGACCCTCTTTCNGAAGGTAGCCATNCGCTNCAATTAGACTACAGTGCCCACAATATAGAAGGTTNGNGTGGATATGTAAAAATATATNATATGCATCCGGAGCTTGCCAACGGAGGTACGTATGATTGGTCTGGGTATGATTCATTGTCTTTAAGCTATTATGTTTCATCGGCTCAATCAGGAACAAATAATGTTGAGTTAAGACTAAATCTGAGAGATTATTCGGGTGCACNTGNTGATACATATACTGGTCTTGGAGAATATTTTTATTCATTTCATAATGTCTTGAGTTCAGAGCCNGGTTGGAATAAGATCACAATGCCACTAGTTCGAAATGATTCTTGGGACGGTGGTGGTTTTAATTTAACAGGATGGTCAGGCGACTCAGATGATGGGCAGTTAGAAATGATGGGGTTGACATAGAAGCCAATGGTGATGTTGGTGGGGTACCGTATACTGTAGGGTGGACAGATGCCGGAGAGTGGTTAGGGTATACTATACAGGATGTAACACCAGGTACCTATNATATTAAGATCAGGGTCGCAGCCCAAAATTCTGTCAGTATGTTTTTTGTGCAATTGAATGGGACTAATCTGGCCGTTGTAGATGTNCCAGGTNCTGGCGGATGGTATAATTGGCAGAATGTGGTCATCCCAGACGTTGAGGTTTCAAGCGGTGAGCAATTCTTTAAGATACAGATCGTTCAGGCAGGTTTTAATATAACAAGGATTAAATTTGAATCGTTAGTTTCAGTAGAGGATGAGCCAATTATCGTTAAAAGTTTTCAACTCGGTAATGCTTACCCTAACCTATTCAATCCAAATGTACGCCTATCACTTAATGTAAGTAAAAAAGGGGAACATATAGGTGCGATACATAGTTTAGACGGTAAGATCGTAAAGGAATTCAATTATGGTGTCTTGGAATCTGGAGATCATGTTGTTAAGTGGGATGGTTTAGATAATTATCGAGTCCATGTTCACAGTGGAGTATATTTCTTTAAACTAACAGATTAACAAATAAGTCAAAGTAGAAAGCTTTTACTGGTAAGATAGGTCACTCAGTTTTATCAGTGTTCTATCCTTAGGAAGAAGAATATTTGAATTCAATGAGGAAAAATGATTCAATTGCATATAGATAAGTAAAATAAATAACTTTGGATAATATTACTTTCTTTTAACAAACCAGAAATAATAAAAGGATACAATGATAAACGTGAAATACAAAATATATTTTCTAATTCTAAGCCTCATGATGTTTTCAGGCTGTGATTTTGGTGACAAAAATAATGAACCTTTATCTGATGCAGAATTGATACAAATGATCATCGATGCAAATAAGTTAGAAATAGGTATGATTGATCTACCTGAACAGTCTCTAGAATATATCAATAATGATATTTCATATGATGAAGTTGCATCTTGGATGGCATCTGGTCTAGGATATGAGGTAGAGTTAGTAGGTAATGGTTATAGGTCTGGTGATCGTAATGAATTTTATTTTAATCTTGAAGGAAGGAAGCTTGACCCTGATGATTGGGGAGAAAAACGTTCTGGATGGGATAGAGAAGAGAAAGAAGATTGGCAATGTTTTGATCTTATCTTCCCTGTTACTTTCGAAATGCCTGATGGGTCGACCATTATCGTAGAGACCGATGATGAAGAGGGTTGGTTAGAAATCAAGGCATGGTATAATGGCAATCAAGAAATAGAAGAAAGACCTTCCATCCAATTTCCTGTGGTAATCTTTTTTGACGAAGAATACAGTACCATTAATAGTAATGAAGAATTAAGAGATGCTTATTCTGAATGTCGTCCTGAAAGAGGGAGAGACCGGGAAGATAGAGATGAACAACAAGAATGCTTTGCCTTGGTCTACCCTGTGACTTTTACTATGCCTGATGGTTCAACGATTACTGTAGAAAATGATGATGAGGATGGATGGAATGATTTAAAAAGTTGGTATGATGACAATCCAGGTTACGAAGAGGTTATGCCAGAATTTCAGTATCCAGTTGATATTTTATATAGAACAGAAGACGGAGAGTCAACTGTGACTATTAATAATGAAGAAGAAATGGAAGCTGCAAAAAATGAATGCCAGGAAGAATGGCAAGAAGATGAATATGATGAAGACTGTTTTGAATTAGTACTTCCGGTGACCTATATAATGCCTGATGGTTCAACGATATCAGTTGAGAATGAAGAAGGATACATTGAATTGAGAAACTGGTATGAAGAGAATGGAGTTGAAGGCGATGGAGCAGAGCCCACGCTTGAATACCCTGTAGATATTCTATATGAGACAGAAGATGGTGATATGACCATAACCATTAATGACGGAGGAGAGTTAGAAGAAGCATATGCAGAATGTTATGAGGATGACGATCGACCCTAAAACCATTAATAATTCTATATGTTTAACTATAATAAGGTCCTGATAACTTCAGGACTTTATTTTTTAGAGGTAGCTTAAAATGAAACATACACTAAAAGTTATAATCCTTGTATTTCCACTTGTATTGATAGCACAACGATCCAGCTCTCTTAAAGGGCAAAGCGTTAATAATGTAGAATGGACACAATTTAGAGAGAAAATTGAGAGAGCAGTACAACGAGGAGACCTTACCAAGAAAGAAGCGGATGAAAAATATTCTCAATATAGATCAAAGATGTCAGGGAAAAGGAATGTAAGACAGGACCCAGTAATAGTGGAGAATTTTAAGAAGCTTGGTGTTGATGACTTAAATGAACTTAAAAATAATATGCTTGATAAAGGAATCCCTGCAGATCAGTTGGACGCAGTCCTCGGCGGTATGCTTAGATTGGTACATGCAGCAAGAACAGATGGTGATAAATTTGAAATGAATCCGAGAATTGAAACCTATTTTAAAGATCGTCTTGAATTAACTAATTTTCAGATAGAATATCTCATAGATGTTGCGAAAAGCATAGCTAATCTAACTTATTAAAATTTTAAAATGTTAAAAACTGGTGGTCCATTTGTTATTTTAATGATAATAACTATTCTTGGTTGTGAAAATAACGTAGCGGAGGACCAGGTTGATCAATTAGAGGATTGTACAAACGTTGANACCTATTATTCTGAGTCAGTATTGCCGATCATTGAGCAAAGCTGTACAATCTGCCACTCAGGTAATGCCCCATCAGGTGGGCTTGGACTAGATTCTTATTCGTCTGTCAGAAGTACCATGGCTGCTACGCTTGATCGAGTGAATCGCGAACAGGGTTCAAGCGGTTTTATGCCACAAGGTGGTAACAAACTAACAGATAATGAAATATCTGTTCTTCAAATATTTTTTGAAATGGAATGTGAATGAATAGAACGTTTTTTTTATTGATATTNATANNACCTNTGATNGCTAAANATATATTCTATACCAGATCAGGACAGGTTTCTTTTTTTTCATCTACACCTATAGAAGATATCAAGGCCTTAAATGAACAGACTACCTGTGTNCTAAATATGGAAACAGGGGACGTATCATTTCGGATACCTATTCTTGGTTTCAGCTTTAAAAATGGTTTAATGCAAGAACATTTCAATGAGAATTATTTAGAATCAGATATATACCCAGATGCTGGTTTTAAAGGGGTGATAAATAACTGGNATCAGATTACATTAAACGAAGAACCCCAATTAATATCCATAGAAGGCGTCATGACGATTCATGGTGTCAGCAAACAGATAAAAGAAACTGGTAAGATATCTTTTAAAAATGAGAAGGTAAACGGTACGGCGATGTTTAGGGTCATTGTGGCAGACTATGATATACAAATACCAAAGATCGTTCGTGAGAATATTGCAAAAGTAGTTGATGTGAACGTTAAACTCAGCTTAAAGAAAAAATGATCAGAATACTAATTATAATTATAGGGATTTCAACAACTCTATATGCCCAAGATGATCTTTTAGATCTAATTGATGATGGGTTTGAAAATACATATCCAGTAAATGCTACCTTCAAAGCTAAAAGAATTGTAAATAGTCAATCNATTGAAATGCCTAAACCCAGAATATTAGATTTTATGATACTGCATCGTTTTGGCTCAATGTCTAATGGTGCNTATGACCTATTTGGCATGGATGAAGCTGTGATCAGATTTGATCTAAAATATGGTTTAAGTGATANAATATCTNTTGGAATAGGCCGNAGTAGTCTNAANAAGACCTTTGATATTTTTACNAAAGTAAAAATTATGNGTCAANAGNCAGGCTATAGATCTTTTCCAATAACNTTGGTGTTTTTTTCAAAAATGGAAATAGAGACAATAATAAAAGANATGTCAATGAATGATAGAATTACATATGATTTTCAATTTCTTTTGGCAAAAAAATTNAATCGTTCCCTATCATTACAGTTNATGCCTACCCTAATTCATAGGAACCTGGTAGAAACTAATAGTGATTCCCATGATCTAATATCTATTGGNGTAGGTGGCAGNATGAAAATGACAAAACGTACTTCAGTAAATTTTGATACATTTTTTCCAATTGGACNACGGTCGGAAACATACAGGCAGGGTTGGGGGATNGGATATGATATTGAAACTGGAGGTCATGTTTTTCAATTAATGCTCACCAATGCTCGAGGNTCATTNGAAAGTGAATACATAGAAAATGCTTCTGGTACATTANAAGATCTAGATCTTTACCTTGGATTTAATATTGCTAGGGTATTTTACCTGTAGTNGATTTTCCCTAAGTGTCAAAAGNAATTATTAAATTATAATGTGACTGTCATGATAGAATCATATAAATGCTAAATATTATTTTCAAATATATAGATCTCTTTGTGAAAGAGGTTTGGAATCTTTGCGTAGAAATGGCTCCTTACCTGTTGTTAGGAATGTTGGTTGCTGGGTTGATATCTGTTTTTATCAATAGCAATTTTATTTATAAACATATTGGCGGTAAAGATATAGGGTCTATCCTAAAGTCAACTATGTTTGGAATTCCTTTGCCTTTATGCTCTTGTGGTGTTATCCCCGTTGCCGCAACACTTAGAGAATCTGGCGCCTCAAAAGGCTCTACTATATCCTTCCTTGTCTCTACTCCCCAAACAGGCGTGGATAGCATTTTTTTGACCTATGGAATGCTAGGTCCTGTNTTTGCATTATTTAGGCCTCTTGCAGCTCTTTTTTCAGGAATCTTTAGNGGGGTTGTGATAAATACTCTTGATGATGATATTCATCACCACTCTTCAGATACCAGTGAGAATTCAAAAACTAAAGACCCAATTGATAAAAGAATCTTATCTGGGATCAAATATGGATTTATAACCTTGCCACAAGATATAGTGACTCCTCTTATTCAAGGGCTTATTGTTGCAGCTGCGATAGCTATTTTTATACCTCCTGATTTTATAGCTAAACATTTTTCTTCNAGTACCTATATCCAGTTTATAATGATGTTAGCCGTATCATTACCAATATATGTATGTGCTACAGCGTCAATACCNATCGCGGTTGCANTNATGGCCAAAGGTATCACGCCGGGGGCTGTCTTTGTTTTTTTAATGGCTGGCCCTGCAACCAATGCTTCCTCGATCGCAATTATTAAAAATATTTTAGGCAAGAGAACNCTATATNATTATGTAGCTCTTATTTCATTTACNGCAATCTTNTTTGGTATTATTCTTGATNCTTTTTTCACNATCACTTTACCCAAGATATCAAGCCATGGTCACCATCATGGCATGGAGGGNTGGGGCCCTACAATTATAGCATTGATCTTTCTTNTNGTCTTNGTAAATGCATATCTTGCTAANTTTAGACCAGAAAAACAGGCCTCTTCAGAATTGGAAAATGAAATGAAAAATCAACAAGAGCAAATAGCGATCACAGTTGATGGAATGACCTGCAGTCATTGCAAAGAAAGTGTAGAGAGTGCAATATANAGTTTTAAGGGTGTGGTGAATGCTTCTGTTGACCTTTTGACCGGGAAGGTTTTAGTCTCTGGGGCAGGCATTGATGAAGAGGCTTTAAAAGACAAGATCACAGCAAAGGGTTTCTCAATAAAGTAATAGAATATATNTTGGGTGATCGATTATATTTTTCATTCAATTANCAACNTTAATTTATGAAATATCTTAAATATTATATTTCACCAATAACGATCATATTGGCCATCTATACCTGCTCTTCAGGGGCATACCATTCCACTCTTTTTTTTATTGGATTCTCATTATTTATCATTCTTGGAGATATTTTTGTCAGAGAAGATGCGAATGAAGATCAATATTCACATGNCTNTTTATTAGANCTTCCTATGTATATAAATTTTCCACTTTTAATGATACTTGTTGCAATTACTGTATTTGTACTGAGTAATGACCCATCTATTGCCTTTGCTGATATNCTAAAGAATTATCTAANTATAGATCTTGTTAATATGAGACAATCGATGACTCTATCAGATTCAATATTCCTTACAGCATTAACTGGATTATTNATAGGAATTATGGGTACAGTTCCTGGNCATGANTTGGTTCATCGAAAAAAAAGTAAGTTTGATATGTTCATGGGTAATTGGCTTTTAGCATTCTCTTGGGATTGTGCATTTGCTGTAGAGCATGTATATGGNCATCACAAGCATGTAGGNCTTCCTAGTGATCCAGCGACTGCAAAAAGAGGAGAGAATATATATNTATTTATCCTACGAGCAATAATAAAAGAACAAAANGATGCGTGGAATATCGNATTGAGTCAAGCTAGGAGAAGAGAGCAGCCACTTTTCAGTATTCACAATAGAATGTTGATTGGTTATTTGAAAAGTTTATCAATAACNTGTATTGCCTATNTTATTGGAGGGTTTAGTGGCCTCCTTATTTTCCTCCTCTGTGCCTTTATTGCTAAATCACTCTTAGAGGTAATTAATTATTCAGAGCATTACGGGCTGATAAGAGTCNNAGGAGAACCTGTGTATCCAAGGCATTCATGGAATTCAAATAGTACTATGAGTAGCATCTATCTATACAATGTTACTCGGCATTCATCTCACCATGAAAAAGCAAACTTGAAATATTGGGAGCTTAGNTCTTACAATGATGCTCCCATGATGCCACAGGGATATCTTACTATGCTTTATATGGCTCTATTTCTACCTTATTTTTTTCATAAAATGATGGCAAAAAAACTCGTCGAGTGGGATAAAAGTTATGCNACAGACAGAGAACGAGTTCTTGCATTAGAGCAGAATAAAAAAAGTGGAATTCCGCTACTTNTAGATTATTCTTGATTAAAATATTTATTAGTTTGCCGATGGCCAGTTCAAAATAATATTTTTTGCCAGCTTTCCTGCTTCAGTTAGGTCATTGTCATTCCAGTTTCCATTTGTACTTGCACCAGGTACAAGTATAGACCATTCTTCTTCTTTGTCATTTACAGNCCAATTACAATGAATGATNTTATTTGTAAAACACCAAGTCATCCAATCATTGGCCTCTGTATCCACAATGCTATATCCGATCGANCCCCATTCTGATACAAAGATNGCAATCCCATCATCCAATGCTGCACTNGCACGGTCTCTTAACCATTGGTGATGATAAACTGTATAAAAATGAAGTGTGTATGCAATATTTGGGAACCCTATAATTGGATCAGCTGCAGCAAGATCTATTCTTTGTGACCATTCAGGTGTGCCAACTACTATTAAATTATCAGGGTCAATAGCGCGAATTGCTGATATGACACTAATTGCATATGGCTTTATGGTCTCACTCCAAGAAATATCTAAAGGTTCATTATAGATNTCATAGATAACATTATCGTTATCGCCATAAAGTGAAGCGATCTCTTCAAAAAATATAATAGCCTCATCCACATAGTCTTCTGCATGGTGAGAATGCCAGTCAACAATGACATATATTCCCTCTTGAATAGCCGCATCTATAATGATCTTTACTCGGTCTTTGTTTGCAGTTTTGTTGTCTAAGTATCCGCCAGGGTCCTCAACACCCATGGATGCCCGAACAATCGATGTATTCCAATCCTCCTTAAGCCACGAAACGACCTATGAGTTATAGTATTTTTCTCCTCCCCATCCATCGTTGCTCCAAAAAAAACTATTTCCTGCTAAAGATACAGGCTCATTATTCTTGTTAACGATTCTATTGCCATTTACCTCAAGAAGTCCGTGGATATCAATCAAAGTGGTATCAGGANGAATATCCNCAGTTGTCTCATGACNNTTANCTTCTGTACAAGATTGATTAAAAAAGCAGGTAGTGAAAAGTATTATATATGTAATTCGAATCATTATCTAAAGCAAAATCTAGAATTGAAATTTAGTGAATTAAATGATGAATCACTTGGGTCACAATATCAGTGGCTCGGGCCGGAATCGAACCAGCGACACATGGATTTTCAGTCCACTGCTCTACCAACTGAGCTACCGAGCCACAAACGATATTATATTTATGGTATATAAAAAAGTGGGGCAAAATTACCCGGTCACTTAAGGAAAACAAAAAGATTTGATCTAAAATAAGCCTAAATATATACTACTTGATTGATTAGNCCTTTCCGCATAGGTTTCTCGGCATTTTTTAGCAGGGTTTTGTTCACCATGTCTCGANAGATAAAATTGGTTTTGGCCACACATAACTCCCATAAACAAAGGGAGATGAATGCAATTCTTAGCCANTTGGGAATTATTATTGTAGGATTGGATGATTTTCCCCAAATTGGAGAGATAGAAGAAACAGGAAGCACGCTTCTTGAAAACTCATTNATAAAGGCACGTACTGTGCATGAAATAACTGGCTTACCTTCANTGGCAGATGATACAGGTTTAGAAGTTGATGCCTTAGATGGTGCTCCGGGTGTTTATTCTGCGCGTTATGCGGGTAATGACCCATCTTTTGAGGATAATATTAANAAACTATTATTTGAGTTAAAGGGTGTCCCACTAGAAAAGCGAAATGCTAGATTTAGGACAGTCATCTCTTTTGTCAATGGAAATGAGGAACTCATCTCAGAAGGAGTCATTGAAGGTATAATAATCAANGGTTCAAGAGGAATCAGTGGATTTGGCTATGACCCTATTTTTCAGCCAAATTCTTATAATAAAACATTTGCAGAAATGGTTCAGGATGAAAAGAATTTGATCAGTCATCGGGCATTAGCCTTGGAAAAAATGAAAAACATTTTAGAGCCTTATTTGAAAAAAGGAGACCCTATAGGATAAATAGATATCAGTTTAATCAAGACTGACCTTGAATTTTAAAGAAAAATATAAATTTGCGTTAGGCCAGATCATAGCATATGGCTTTTGCATATCTACGTCCCTTNCAGGATTAATATCCCAAGAAANNGGTNTNNCTNATACATCAGGTGTGGAAGAGATATTAATCCCTGAGTATGTCCCATCAACCTTTTTTGTAGTTGACCCTTTTCCTNGGAAGCCTGTTCNTCTTATTCAATCATTAGATTCTGTCAATACTTATAAGGGCATCCTTNNATATAATTTTGGGTTAAAAAGTACAAAGACTGAGTTGTCCAGAGATTGGTCTACCATTACAATCTCAGAAACCGTTGGTGGCCAGCAACTAANAATTCCATTTACATCTTCAGTGGAATGGTATATAAAAATGATGCAACAACAAAAATGGCANACAAAACTATTGGAAATAATGCATTCTAAAAGAAAAGATGACNCTCGAAAAGGAAGAGGGCAGATGTTAGAGGTTGTGGGTGTTGANATTGGCCGCTTAGGGAGAGCTTCTCTTCAAGTAAGCGGTAATGTAAANATAAATGGTAAGATGGTATTTCAAGATCAAGAGTTGGTACGATCGACACTAAATGAAACTCAAAATACTCACCTTGAGTTTGACCAAAAACAAAATTTAAATATTCAAGGTAAGATAGGTGACAGGATCACTGTTGCCATGGATCAGGATTCTGAACGTCAATTTGAATGGGAAAACAATATTCGTATATCATATGAAGGACATGAAGATGATATTGTCCAAAAGGTAGAGGCTGGTAATATCTCTCTTTCATTACCTTCTACAAAATACGTGACATTTTCAGGTAAGAACCAGGGGCTGTTTGGTATTAAAGCTATTTCAAAGCTTGGTCCAGTAGATATAACGACTATTGCTTCAATTGAAAAATCAAAAAAGGAACAGTCTGAATGGGAGGGTGGTGGTCAAAGTAGCACACAGCAGATACGCGATGTGGATTGGATGAAAAATCGATACTTTTTCATTCATCCATGGTTCAGAAATGGTGTTGATACATTNTCTGTTTCTACTCCANTATCAATTCCATCTTTTTACCCATTAAGAAATGGTCTCCATCTCATTGGAGATGTTGTTGTCAAAAATTTTGAATTATACAAATCCATTAATATTAATGATCCAAGTGCAATGACTGGTATGGCNTATGTCGACCCAACTGATACTACGTTATCTACCAATGAGAATGAGGAAGGCAGTTTCATACGATTAGAACAAGGTACTAATTATTATGTTAGTCCGGATCTTGGCTTTATAAGGGTACGTGAACAAGTCTCACAAGATATTTTAGGGTGTACCTTTACACTAGAACATCGTCAAACAGGTGAAACGTTATTCGAGGTAGGGCAAGGCCCNGATTCCGCTGGGACAAACCTTGCCTTAATGATGTTGAAACCTCGCAATAGCCATCCAAATCATTCAACTTGGCCACTAATGTTCAAGAATGTNTACTANCTTGGAACATCTCANATCAANCCTGAGGGTTTTGATATCAAAGTTATAAATAAAAATTCAACACCAGTATCTGATAGAGATAAAGGAACTAGTTTCCCATATATCACTCTTTTT
Organism: bacterium TMED46; assembly: GCA_002167345.2. Taxonomy (GTDB): domain Bacteria; phylum Fidelibacterota; class Marinisomatia; order Marinisomatales; family UBA1611; genus CACEUX01. The sequence continues at coordinate 85,469 of NHCZ02000042.1, forward strand.
GGCCTTGATAGTTTAGATGAGAATGGGACACGTAATTATGATGAGATGATAGATAAGGATATGGCAAACATAATGAATATGATGGATGGAGAGTTGATGTTTCCAAGTTTACATCCCTTCGCAGACGGTGACTCNNTGGAGGGGGGCCAAACATCTGAGCAATTAAAAGGACAGATTGGTTCGGGTACCATGTATACTTCTTCATCTTCACCAGAGGTAAATGGGGATCATCGGTGGATGATCGAAGCAGCATATACCAATCAAAGTTCGACGATTAATCTTGGATTTATGCTTATTGAAGGAAGCGAAGAAGTTATCCAGAATGGTGTTACACTTAAACGAGGGCTGGATTATAATATTGATTATTTTACAGGGACCATTGTCTTATTAGGAGACGCAGCAAATGACCCCAATGCAAAATTGAAGGTCAACTATGACAAACATGAACTGGTCTCATTCGATAAAAAGACCATATTTGGCACACGAGCCCAAATGAACCTTGGCAAGCCTAATTCTTTTATCGGTGCTACAGCTCTTTATTTTAATCAATCTATCATCAATGAGAAGGTAGAAGTTGGTTATGAACCCACACGAAATTTTATTTGGGATNTAAATGGNCGCTATGAGTGGGAAATGGATGGTGTTACTCGTTTGTTGGATAGATTACCATTGATNGAGGCAGAAAAGGTTTCCTCTTTTTCAGTAGAAGGTGAAATAGCTCAGGTATTACCCAATCCTAATTCTATAAGTAATGCTGNAACAGGTGANCCAGATGGGGTAGCTTTTATCGATGACTTTGAGGGTAGTAAAAGGACTACTTCACCATCCATCCAACGTCGATTTTGGAAGGCTTCATCAGCGCCTCTTAAATATGTTGCAGAGGATTCATTATTTCTANACCCCTTTAATCAAAGAAATAGAGGAAAGCTATATTGGTATAATCCATATATCCCAGTTCGNACAAAAGATATCTGGCCAAATCAATCCACATCACTGAGAGCNGGAAATGAGACGACAGANGTTNTAGTNTTACGTTATAAAGCAAAAGAACATCAATATAGTTTAGACCCTGATTCACTATGGGTTGGTATAACTACATCACTCTATTCAGGAGATTATGATCAAATACAAAGTAAATTTTTTGAGATATGGGTTAAGGGGAATACAGGAAAAATGCATATTGACCTAGGAAAAATTTCGGAAGATATTGATGGTAACGGACAATTGAATACGGAAGATATTCCTGCAGCAGGACTTACTCTTGGTAATGGCTTTCTAGAGGATAATGAAGATACTGGCTTAGATGGGTGTTTTGATGAGAGTGAAAATGGATGGGGAAGTTGTTTAGAAAGTGGAACCTACGCTGAATACTATGCCCAAGGAGATACTGTCACTATAAATTACTCTAGTGATTTGAACCCAGAGGATCCAAATGGTGATAATTGGGATTATGAGCCAGGTAGTTTAGATTATTCAAAGGTAAATGGAACTGAATCTAATGGAACAGGTTCTAAAATTCAGGAAGGAGGGAAATACCCTGATACTGAAGATCTAGACCGATCAACTTTCTTGGATAAAACAAATGATTACTTTTCCTCCAGCTTCTTATTAACTGACACAACCTACCTTGCAGGCACCACAGAAAAGGATGGAGTCCCAACAGGATGGAAGCTTTTTCGGGTACCTCTATCAAATTTTAAAAAAGTAGAGAATATTGAATGGAATGAGATTCGTTATGTACGTATTGCAATAACTGGATTAGAGCCCGAACATAAAACATTGCAGATCGCAAAAATGGAAATTGTTGGTAATGAATGGCAAGAGATGGGCATTTATTCACCTGACACATCGGCTTATGACCAGTCTCGCTCAATTTTATCAAATCTATCAGATGAGGATGGGCCTCAATTTCAAGTCGCTGTGATCAATACGGAGGATAATGCAGATTATATTCCTCCAAAGGGTGTGAAAGGGGAATATGATCGTATTAACGAGATACAGTCAAAAGAACAGTCGCTGGTGCTAAAGTTTTCAAACCTTCCTCCAAAACATACTGGGATTGCTCAGAAGACATTATACACCTTGAATGATAATCAGAAACGTAGTTTTATGACATATGATTTTATGAAAATGTATGTAAATGGGAATAGCCCTTGGATCAATTTTGCAGAAACAGATGTGGAACTCTTTTTAAAGTTTGGCTTGGGAGATGATTATTATGAGATTACTCAACCGATCTTCTCTGGCTGGGATGAAGATGAGAATAGGAACAGTTTCAAGATAGATTTAAACTGGCTCACTGCACTTAAGATATCTGACACAACAAAGATAAATAAATTGAATGACCAAGACAGGATCTTAGATTCAGCGAATGTAAGGCAATATTTATATACAGATGATAATGGTCAATTAACAGGCAAGCGAGTCAAGATAGCTGGAAGGCCTGCTTTAAACCGGCTTCAGTATTTTGCGGTGGGGGTCAAAAATATTGGAGATGAGACAATCAATGGTCAGGTATGGTTGGACGAGTTACGCTTAAGCGGAGTCAAAAAAGAAAAGGGAGTAGCTATGCGAGTTCAATCTAGTTTAAAGCTATCAGACCTTGGATCAGCAACAATAGTATACAGCAGGCAAGATGCTGATTATCATCGGTTGCAAGAACGACTTTCAAAATCAAATAATACCTCCGAAAATTTCAACTTAAATGGTAAGATTGATCTGCATCGATTTTTACCTAGATCCTTAGGTATTTCTATTCCACTCAATGGTTCATTCACCCAAAATCAGAGTCGTCCTAAGTTTTTTTCTGGTGAAGATATCCTGGTTGATCCAGATAATACACCAGACTCAATTATGATACTTAGTAATACAGTATCATTGAATACATCGCTAAAGAAAACTGGTAAATCAGATAATAAATTGATGAAATATACTATCGATAATATTTCTTTGAATTTCAGCGCTTCACAGTCAAGGTCATCTGATGTAACCTATAGGCAAAAATGGTCCGAAACCTATACGGGTAAATTTGGTTATAACCTTTCTTTTGATAGAAATAATTATATAAAACCCCTTTTATGGGCTGAAAAAATACCTTTTGTTGGTAATGCGGCTAGCAATTTTCACGTTTATTATACACCTACATCATTTAAGACGGGAATGAACCTCAGTGAAAAACTTACATGGAACGAAACTAGAACAGGTGTAAAAAGTCCAGAAACATATAACTTTGGTTTGAATAGGAATTTAAATCTAGACTATAAGTTCACTAACACTTTAGCAAGCAAATATAGTTGGAGTGGGCAAAGTAAATTAAATGATTATAGAGGATATATATTGACGGCACTAAGGGAATTGGACCCGGGTACAGTTACGCAGACAACAGAGAGTTTTAATACTACATATAATCCATCTATTATGAAGTGGTTAAAGCCTGCCTTTAATTATACCGCCAATTTTCGTTGGTCTGATGATCTTACTAGAGAAGGACAAAATATTAGTACTCAATTAAGGTTTGGTTCAAACTTTACCTTAACACCAGCTCAGTTGATTGAATTCATAATTAAACCTAAATCAGCAAAAAAGTCCCGTTCTTCAGGAAGAACTGGCAACTCAAGATCAAGGACAAGGAATAGAAAAGCTCCTACGGTTGATACAAAAAACCAGAAAAAAGATTCAAAAAAAGGTTTTAATGTTCTTAATTCAGTTCATGGCTTATTTAAGAAGATAAGTCCAGTGTCCATAAGTTATACAGAGACCTTAAACCGCTCTGCTAATCAGATCATTGGTGATGTGCCTACGGGCTATAAGTTTGGCTGGATACCAGAGCACGGTTTGGAACAATCAAGTGAAGTAGGAAGCAATCTAGGCTCCTGGGATCACAAACGAGATGGTTCAGTTCGAAGTGGTATTAAACTTTCAAGAGCAATTACAATTAGCGCAAATTTTACCCAAAACCTTTCTACGACTAGAAACAGCACAGGCTTAGAACAGATGTCCATGACCCGTGATTATGTGGCTTATGGTGAGCTCTTAAATGAAGGTCTGCCTTTCCCCGGTTGGAGCTTTAGGCTTACCGGTCTTGAGAAATGGCCTATCATAAAAAGGTTTGCAAAATCCGCTTCAATGGAGCATAGTTTTTCAGGAAAAGAAACTCGTTCATGGCAGTTTGAAGATGGTTCTCCTGAGCAAATGAATTTCTTTAGCTTTGGTACATTTGCCTCAGAATATAAAGATAATGAAAGGTCTTCCAGAATTAATCAGAATTTTTCACCACTTATAGGCCTCAACTTGACCCTGAAAAAGAATATATCGTTAACATTCAGGAATAATATGAGTAAATCCCTAGATGAAACGCCAACAGGTCTTACGATTCAAAATGATAATAGTTATACATCGACTGGAACATATACTCATAGAGGTGGTATGAATATACCTGTGCCGTTTTATGGCACTCTGAATCTTAATAATACCATAAGTTTTACATTAAATTTCGACTTGAATGAGAGCCGTGAAGAAAGATCTGGAGATAAAATTAATTTAGAAGTAGGATCTTTTTCAGAAAGTTGGAAAACTGGCCTAAGAATGTCATATCAATTTTCAACAAAAGTAAGTGGAGGAGTCCGTTACGAATATCGTGAAAGTGATACAAGAACGACAGGGAAAAAGGTTGATAGGGATTTTGGATTTGATGTCAATCTAGCAATATCAGGATAAAATGAAAAAATTAATAAATTTAATATCATTAGTGGCATTGTGTTGCGGTACAGGTAACCCAAAATTTGATGAAGATCACGCATTTGAATATCTTTTAAAACAATGTGAATTTGGTCCTAGAAATCCGTCATCCGAAGGATATTATAAATGTTTAACCTTTATGGTCGATGAGTTAGACAAAACTGCTGATGATATCATTATACAAGAATTCTCTTACCAAGAAAGAAAGAAAAGAACCCGGCATAATCTCCAAAATGTAATTGCACGCTATAATCCAGATGCAGAATTTCAAACCATAATTTCTTGCCACTGGGATACTCGTCCTTGGGCCGATAGTGAGCCAAATAGAAAAGATAGAGATCAACCGATCTTGGGTGCAAATGATGGAGCTTCAGGTGTGGCGGTGCTATTGGAGTTAGCAAAGATATTCGGAGATAATCCACCACCTATAGGTGTCAATTTAGTTTTCTTTGATGGAGAAGATATGGGTGTGCCAGGAGAGAATGAAACTTATTGTCAGGGATCCAGGTTTTTTGCAAAAAACCTACCTATACCAAAGCCAAATGAGGCTATAAACTTGGACATGGTTGCAGATAAACAGTTACATCTTCCTGTTGAAAAATATTCTTTAGAGTTTCACCCAGAGCTGGTTCGATATTTATGGAAACGAGCTGATGATATGGGTTTAGATGCCTTTGATATTAGACCGCAAAATGCTATTTATGATGACCATGTTCCTCTATATCAAATAGCAGGTATACCATCCATAGATCTGATTGATTTCAAATATCCAAATTCGTATGCCAACTTTTGGCATACAATGGATGACGTTCCAGAAAATTGTAGTGCAGAAAGCCTGGGGCAGGTTGGGAGGCTAATGGTAGATTATATTTATAACCGAGAAGGCCAAAACTGGTAAGCTCAAAATGCAAAGATTGCTTAATATCTTATTTCAATACATTAACAATGTCCTGCTCATCGGCATTTTTTTAATATCCTGCTCGGGCTCGGAAGACCAAGAAGTAATTGACCCCGTCATTGACCCTCATTTCACATTCCATCAAGATTTGAACAAGTTATACTTTTCTATTAATGTCGAACCTAAATATCAAGGATCATCATTAGACAGTGTTATTATTTATTGGTATGGTACTAGTAAGAGTAATCAACCTGACCTTATTAGTCTTCGTGATGATGGGACACATGGAGATATCATAGTAAATGATAATATTTATGGACGAAAAGTATCAAATAGTTCAAATCTATTAAATCCCTTAAACGACCATACAGGTAATGTATTTGTGGATTATAATGCTATCTTTGGAGAGGGTATTATTACTATTGAAGATACATTTATGATTGGGAATATTATCCCCAGGATAGAATCTGTTAGTGCTCCAGACACTATTGTTCGTACATCTGATGAGACTGTGAGTCTTTACTTAGTAAGCGCTGAGGTCTTTGATGCAGATGGCCTAGAAACAATCAAATGGGTTGGATTTACTTCTTTTCATGTTGAGGGAGACTCAGTAATGAATAATGGAAACTATATCTACTTGTATGATGATGGCAGCGATGAGATTCTTTACGAACCAAATATTACCAGCGGTGATGTAACTCGAGGTGATGGTATTTTCTCTTTTAGAATACCTGTCTATGGTACAGGATTCACCGATCCATCTTTCCAGACCAGGCCAGGAACATTTTACTGGAGATTCCTAACGCAAGACCTGGCAAATGAATACAGTCAAGTATATCTACATGAAATTGTTATACAGTAGAATATATCTTATTTTATTTCTGGTTTCGCAGTTATCTGCGCAGTCTTTTTCGCCAGCTCGTTTTTCATTGAGTACTACAGTCCAAGACACGTTTATGTCTCAAGGGTTATTAAGTAACATCGTAGCAGAAATAAAAATAATGAGTGATTCCCTTACCTGGCTTGGCACAGGGCAAGGGCTCGCACTTCATGATGGAGAATCTATTTACAATCACCATTTTACAACTGATTCTATAGCAGATGGAGAGAATACAAACTTAGTTCCCTATGGAGGTATCCCGGCTATTGCTGTTATGGGAGATACAATGGCAGTCGCCTATTCTGGCGATAATGGGACTATTCAAGTGGGATATGGTATAACTTTGACATATGATGCACTAGCGGTCGGCGATAGCTCAGGAATATCTTGGACCTACTTACAACAGCCTATAGATGCAGAAACTGATACTGTTCCACCTTTTGGAGAAGGGTTCTACAGGGCTCTTCCTGTCACAGTGCCAGAGGCAAATGTTACGTATGATGCTTTTTTGTATGGTGATTATTTATGGACAGCAAGTTGGGCGGGTGGTTTAAGGCGCTATAATCTTAGTAGTAAGAACTGGGAAAATGTACCTATGCCAATGGACAATCAAGATTCTTTATCTCTTTGTGATGGTTTTGATGAAACGGATGATCTTGGTCGCGATATTTTACCTGGATATTACCTTAACCCGAGAGACCCCGCAGATGGAGGGAACCATAATCATAAAGCCTTCTCTGTTTTAGTTCATGGTGATACAGTTTGGGCTGGGACTGCTAATGGCATCAATAGAGGTATTATGATTAATGAGTGGGTAGAAGATCCACCGGGCAATTTCAAATTATTAAATTGTATAGAATGGATCCATTATTCTTACCCTCACGATAACTTGTCTGGCAATTTTGTGGTTGGCCTTGCAAGACAAGTATGGAATGGTTTTTCAACTATTTGGGCAGCAACCATGAACGCTGATACACCTGGTGAAGTAAGAGGATTAAGCTATACGAGAGATGGAGGGCTAACCTGGAAAACAGCATTACTAGGTGAACGGATCTATAATATTACCGCTAAAGATTCATTGGTATTTGCCTCTAGCCAATCAGGCTTGTGGAAAAGCTTAGATGGGGAGAATTGGGCAGTCTTTGATTCTGCTATTGATACAACATTTATGTCTCAGAGTGAGATACTAACAGATGTTGTATATACTTCAGTATTGGATGAGCGTGATAGTATACCAAATCTATGGATCGGGACATCTAATGGTGCAGCCATTTCATCCGATCTTCATGGCACTAGCTGGACTATTTTTCAAACTGAATATGATTCAACAGAATTCTATGCCTACCCTAATCCATTTTCTCCTTTCAATCACAATCAGCTTGGAGGGGAAGGTTATGTAAAATTTCATACGGGCAATATCGTCAATACTCAAGTAGAACTTGATATTTATAATTTTGCAATGGAAAAAGTATTCCAGTATAATTATGATTTCAATTTATATAATGGTGCCATAAAATGGAATGGCCGTGATATGAATGGTGTCCTTGTTGATAATGGTGTTTATTTCATCCGAATAAAATATGCTCCTTCTATTAATAAAAGTCCTCAATATTTTTGGGACAAACTGATTGTGGTCAAATGACGAAAAAAGCAATTTACATTTCCATCTTAGCCTCGATTATTTACAGCCAAGACTGGGGTGGACAATCAGGCGGGTTTTTGAGGATGGGTTCAACTGCAAAGGCCGTAGCAATGGGAGGAGGTTTTACTGCAGAACTAGACCAAAGTTTTCCCGCTTTTCACAACCCTGCCTGGGCAGCATTTTTAGTAAAACGCCATTTTGGAAGTTCTTACACAAACTTAACCCTAGATCGTCGTTTAGCCTCTACTAGTTTTGCTATGGCATTACCACCAACGGCTGGAATTGGATTGGCTTGGGTCTATGGAGGAGTAAGTGATATTCAAGGTCGTTATAGTACTGGTATGAAGTCATCAAAGATGCAGACTGGAGAAAATGCTTTAATGATAACATTTGCACAAAAATTAGTTCCCTGGCTCTCCATAGGTGCAAATTTTAAAATATTACGTTATGATCTTCCAATTACGGAATCAGACCAGATCTCCGGTTCCGGAATTGGTTTTGATATTGGGTTATTGATCAAAACGGGCATTAATAGCACGTTAGGGATTATGGTCCAAGACCTTAGCTCTAATTATCAATGGGATACAAATAAGCTATTTGCACAGGGAGGTCCATATCAAGAAGAGTTCCCGACTATTTATCGTCTAGGCTCTCGGTATAATAGCAAGGGACTTATTATCGTAGGAGATATAGGGTTAATCACTGATCATGATTCTTATTCGGGTCTACTTCCAAGACTTGGGGTGGAATACAGTTTTCTTGATCAATACTTTTTTCGAGGTGGATATGGAAATGGTAGAATGGCGTTTGGAGTTGGATATGAATATGGATTATTCAAATCACGTGATTCACATATAGACTATGCTTTTTCATTGGATTGGGTTTCACAGGCAGCCCATACGATTTCTTATGCATTTAATTTTTAGTTTTATTATTGTGCTTTCTGTTCCTCTTACTGGAATGGGAACTCAGTTTTTAGTATTGCCATCTTCGGCAGAAGAGCTAAGTATGGGAAGCCACGCTACATTACCAGGATTATTTTCTGTAAACCCTGCTTTATTCTTCGCACCAAAAAAGTATCCTCACTTTTCTATTGATAGAGGAACATGGTTAGGAGACGTGACCTTAACTCATTTAGGATATAATCAAAATTCAGGTAATAGAACAACTCATTTGGGCATAAAGTATTCGGGTTTAACAGATCTAGAATTCAGACAAGAATCACCTCAAGATGATGCTTCGTCAAGATTTAGTGCTTATGGTCTTGCAATCGATGGCGGGGCATCGATAAGTCGTGAAAATCAAAAATTCGGATTTTCCATTTCCTACATTAATTTTGGTTTGTATACTGAAAGTTCAAGTGGTATTGCATTAAACCTTGGATATGCGTTAGAGTTAAAAAATGACATTACCTTTGGTTTATCAGGACAAAATATTGGTTGGATGAAGAAGTTATCTTCATCAAGCCCTGCTTTGCCAGTAAGGATCTCGACCGGACTTTCAAAACTTATTCGATCAAATATGTTCACTAATAATATTTTTGGATCTGTTGAGTCGAATTCAATAATATCGGGACCAAAGATATATTTGGGAAATCGTTTTAGTTGGAACCGCTTGGATATACTTGCTGGTTATTCAGCTTCAAATGAAGTCGTCGAGTCGTCTATTGGTATTGGGCTGAATCTAAATCGTTATCATATCGCATATGGTATACGTGTAGGGTCGCAAGACCTTGGGATACCAAAAACACTTTCTCTGAGGCTCTTATTGCCATGAAGAAATTTGATCTAAGAACACCGATCATATATGTACTTATTTTTATAATTATGGTTTTATTGATTGTATTAAAACAACAGGATGATCAAAATAAAGAACTGGCTTTAAAAGAAAAAATTGGAAAATTAGAAACAAAAGAAAAAGAAAGACAAGATAAGGTTCTTCCTGAAGCACCAGCTCCAACCTTAAGAGGGAAGATAGGAATTATTATAGATGATTTTGGATATCGCAATGATGAGATATCCGATGGTTTTTTAAACTTGGATGCAAAATTGACCTATGCGATCATACCTGGTCATACGCATAGTACTTCATTTGGTGAAAAAGCAGTCGCTGCTGGATATGAGGTCATAGTGCATATGCCGATGGAAAATACTGGGAGGACCTATGGAGAAGAAGAGTTTGTTCTAATGACCTACATGGATAATGAGACGATCGAAAGAAGAGTGAAGAATGCCTTTCTCCAAATTCCAACAGCAATTGGGTTAAATAACCATCAAGGCTCTAAGGCATCCGCAGATCAGCATGTGATGTCAAATATCGCCAGAGTCTTAAAAGAAAAAAAATTATTTTTTATCGACAGTAGGACAACAGGAGAAACGATTGCTGAAACTACTATGGAGGTCTTTGGGGTCCCCACTGCAAGAAGAAATGTATTTTTGGATAATGAAGATGATGAGGAAAAAATATTAAAGCAACTTATGGAGCTTGTAGAAAGGGCTGAAAAATCAGGTGCTGCTATAGGTATTGGTCATGTAAAACTAAAAACTTTACATGTATTAGAAGAAGAAATCCCTAAATTGCAGAAAAAGGGATTTGTATTTGAATTTGTTTCTAACATGTTGCATTAAACTATATGCCTATCGGATGTAGAGTAACCAGGGGTGATCTAACCGAAAGTATCCATGTTGCATATGCTGTTGCTGTAGATGCAATTGGTAACATAATCTTTAGTACTGGTGACCCACACTATTTAACCTGCATACGGTCTTCCCTAAAACCATTTCAGGCTGCAGCCTCTGTTAAAGTAGGTGCTATTGATGATGCCGGGTTTGACGATAAGGAATTAGCATTGATGTGCGCCTCCCATAAAGGCGAAGACATACATATAGCAACTGCGAAGAGTATGCTTGATAAGCTAGGGCTTGGATTAGATGTCTATGAATGTGGTTCTCACTATCCTTCCGATACTGCTTCTCGCCATAGAATGGTTCGAGAAAATAAAGTAGCAAAACCTATCCATAATAATTGCAGTGGTAAACATGCGGGGATGCTAGCCCTCGCAAAATATTTATCTGATGATATTTCGAACTATATCCAAAAAGAACACCTTGTGCAACAGACTATTCTAGATTACGTAAAGAGTATTTCAGGCTTGGAAGACATCCCTACTGAAATAGATGGTTGTTCTGCACCCACTCCATTTATGACATTGCAAAATATTGCGATTTTATTTCAGGCACTGGCGGCAGATAAAAATCCAGAGCTCACAAGAGTCTACAATGCTATGTCATCATTCCCAGAAATGGTTGGTGGTACAAACCATTTTGATTCTTTATTTATTAACGCTTTAAAAGGGAGAGGTGTTACAAAAGTAGGTGGAGAATCCGTACGAGGTATTTCTTTAAAGACAAAAAAAAGCGGGCCAATAGGTATTGCAATCAAGGTCTTAGATGGCAATTTTAGGGCACTACCAGTTGCGACCATGAAATTATTAGAACATATGGAACTTTTAGAAAGGAAAGAGTTAGACCAATTAGATCAATTTAAAAGTAGTATATTGACTAATCATAATGGAATTGAGGTTGGGCGCATTGAAGCCTATATAGATTTCTGATGAGGTATTTTTTCTTTTTTATACTCTATTGCTCTTTATATGCCTCCAGCGCTCGAGTAGTGACATATAATCTCTTGAACTTTTCAGATGAGGATGACCGTGAAGATGATTTCATTACGATTATTGAGTTTATACAGCCAGACATCATTATTGCACAAGAAGTAAATGCCGTAACTGGATTTTCACATTTTAAATCAGATGTGTTAGACATAATGGAACCGAATATTTGGACTGGAGCAGACTTTACTAATCAAACCGCTCAACAAGACATTGCGCTATATTATAAACATGATCAATTCAACCTCTTAAGTACAAATGTTATTTATTCAGCACAATCGTCAGGCACTAGGGATGTTATAGAGTGGGTCTTATTACATGAACAGTCCGGGGTTGAGTTTAGAGTATACGGCGCACATTTTAAGGCCAGCTCTGGGACCTCTAATTCAGCAGAACGATTAGCAGAAGCTACGATTCTAAGAGATTATTTAAACGAGTTACCTTCAAATAGTTATTTTATTGTTGGCGGAGATTTTAATATTTACTCCAACAGCTCTTCTTCAGAGCCTGCGTTTGAAATGTTAATTGGTGATAGCGATGATAATGATGGTCGACTATTTGATCCAATAGATCGCATTGGACATTGGCATAATAATAGTTCTTATGCTGATGTTCATACTCAGTCCACTCGCACTACCCAATTTGGCGGTGGTGCAAATGGAGGGATGGATGACCGCTTTGATTGGTTATTTGTTTCAGAAGCGATTCTAAATGATTCATCTGATATGTATTATACAGAAGGTACTTACTGGGCTGTGGGAAATGATGGGAATCATTTTAATGATGCGATCAATGATGGTAATAATACTTCAGTAAGTGATGAGATCGCAGATGCTCTTCACGCAGCCTCTGACCACCTACCAGTGTATATGGATCTTTGGTTCGATGACCTAATATATTCAGATTATGGTATTGTGATCTCAGAGATCATGGTTAATCCAGCTGCCGTTTCTGATTCTTATGGGGAATGGTTTGAAATAACCAACACTTCTGATTCAATCATTGATATTCAAGGCTGGGTAATAAAGGATTCTGACCAAGATGAGCATAGTATTTTTTCCGATGAATTAGTTACCAATGTCCTGCCTGGAGAATATTTTGTATTTGCACGAAATGATGACCCTGACCTTAATGGAGGACTCAGTGTGAATTATACATATGAGGACTTTACATTGTCTAATAGTGAAGATGAGATTATTCTGGCCGATACATTAGGAGCTATTGTAGATGAAGTTTATTATACAAGTTCATGGCCATATTCAAGTGGGTCATCGATGGAAATTCATGATCTCTTAATTGATAATAGTATCATCGATCAATGGTTTGCTTCCACTATTAGTTATGGTGAAGGAGACTATGGCTCTCCTGGGATTGCCTATGATGGGTCATTAGACCTTTTTAAAAATAATACTCCTCCAGAAATCTTCATTCTGGAATCTCCATATCCCAACCCATTTAATCCTTCGACTACAATTCAAATTCATATTAAGGATAGTGAGCATATTCTGTTTGAGATTTACGATATTCGAGGAAGTAAGGTCAAGACACTAAAAAATACTTATATGCATGCCGGAACTCATGAATTTGAATGGGATGCAACCAATAGGTCGAGTGGAATATATTTTTTCAAACTTATTACTAGTTCAGGCTATTCAACTAAAAAAGCAATTCTAATTAAATAAAGTGCGTTCCTTATTTTGTATCATGTTCTTTTTATCCAATTTAATTGGTCAGCAAAGAACGTTAAATAGAGTCAAGATAGCATCAGATGAGTATGATAAATATACTTCTGTTGGCAACCTAGGTCTTACAATAACGAATTTTGGTATTATTGGAAACGGGTGGAATCTAATGGAAGATGGTAGTATTCATCCTTCATGTCAGTATAAACAACAGACCGAAATAGCCCGAGAACAGGTGGAGCACTTTTCATACGCAGGGCTTTGGGTTGGTGGTGTTGTTAATGGTGAAAGAAGAGTATCTACATCTATCGTTGATGGTGTATTTGAATCGGGCAATGAGGGATTTGAATTATTTGCTGAGACCCCAATTACTATTCAGTCATCTATATCTTCCACGACTCAAGATTCAATGGCCCAGTATTATTCTCCTAGTGCTATATCTCACCAGGATATGTTTGCAGATTTTAAGGATTATGGTTTGACTAAAGAAGATGGAATGGGAATACCTAACCACAATCCTCTGGGACTAGATATCCATCTAGAAAGTTATGCATGGAATTATTCATATGCAGATGCGTTTGTTGTCTTAAATTATACTTTTAAGAATTCATCAGCTGATACTATAAATAATATATACTCTGGTATATGGGTAGATCCATCAGTGGCCAATTTTAATTATACAGATTATTATACGCCAGGAGGCGGTTTCACATGGTACGATAATCTAAATGCATTTGATGAATCTGAAGATGACAATGGGTTCAATAGAGATATTGCATATCAGTATGATGCTGATGGAGATGATGGCTGGGCACAATCATACCTTGGTGTTTCTGTATTGGGGGGTTCCATACCTATGAGTTATCTTAAAACAAATTACTATCAGTGGGTTTGGACAAATTCCAATAATAGCGATTATCCAGCATATAGTATGCCCATAGACGATTATGAAAGATATGAAAAAATGTCTTCATCGGTTCCAAAAGGGACTGGACTAGATTATACTTCTGAAGGCTATCCCTCATCCGAAAATAGCTGGTTATTTCTTATTTCAGCAGGGCCTATTGGTTCAAAACCAAACGCTGCGGACTCCACTTCATGGACTCTAGCACCCGGAGATTCATGTAGTATTGCATTTACAGTAGTCTGTGGACTTTGGTCGGACGGTTTCACTGGTGATTCACCAGGAAGGAGAAATAATCTATATGTTAATTATGATTGGGCTCAGAAAGCATATGATGGAGAAGATAAGAATAGAAATAATGTTTTAGATGAAGGCGAAGACACTAATGATAATCAAGTGATAGATAGGTATATTTTACCTGCACCACCGCCTGTTCCTAATATGTATGTAGACATTGAATCAAGAAAAGTAACCTTATATTGGCAGAATAATTCTGAATCATTTTTAGACCCGATAAGCCAGGAAGCCGACTTTGAAGGTTATAGAATTTATGGAGCAAGAAAAACAGATAATGGATCACTAGGTGAGTTTTCATTACTTTTAGAAGCAGATACAAACAACGATATAGGATATAACACTGGCTTTTCAATGATAGAGATCAAAAATAGCTATGGAGAAGCAGACAGTATTAATATTAATGACGTATATTATCATTATAAATTCGAGAATTCAGACATCAAAGATGGATGGCTAAATTATTATGCGATCACAGCGTATGATCGTGGGGACCCTGATGCGAATCTTGCAAGTTTAGAAAGTTCGATTTATTCTAACAGGATCTACGTTTATCCTGGTGAATCAGCATCAGTTGATGCCCAATGGTCGGGTGAACCCACTGTCTATCCAAATCCTTATAGAGGGCAGGCTTTATGGGATGGCTATGGTAGTAGAAATAAAATGATATGGTTTAGAAACTTGCCTGTAGAAGCCGAGATAAGAATATTCTCACTAGCTGGTGACCTAGTTGACATTATCCAACATAATGAGTCATATAAAGGACAAGACATTAATAATATTGATGAAAGAAAAAACCCTCTNATGTCTGGAGGTGAGCATGCTTGGGATATGATNACNATGTATGATCAAGCAACAGCATCTGGGCTTTATCTGTTTACAGTTGAGAATAAGGCATCCGGAGAGATCAAAGAAGGAAAATTTTTAATAATTAAGTAACTAAACAGGGAGAAATAATGAGAAAGTTGATATCAATTATTTTTTTAAACGTAATGATCATGGGTAATTCAGGTGGTCCAGGCCAAGGGTATTCCCATAATGCACCGAATTTTAATAATTGTACAAACTGTCATAGTGGGACCGTTAACTCTGGAGACGGTAATGTNNCCTTTACGGGCTTGCCTGAAAGCTATATTCCTGGAGAGACATATTCTATCGGTGTTACTGTGACTGGTTCGAATGAAAGAGGGTATGGCTTTCAAGCCNCTGCCCAAAGTGGTAATGATGCTGTAGGTGAAATATCGCTTAATTCTAATTCTGAAAACCTTGAACTAAATGGTAGTTATATACAACATAATTCTAGGACAAGCTCTGGATCATGGGTCTTTGATTGGGTGGCCCCTTCATCAGATGTAGGAGATGTTACTTTCAGCGCCTCNGGTCTTGCTACTGGCGGCAATAATGGGAATGGAGGTGATGATGTATATACAAATGCAATAATTGTTCCTGCTACGGTTCCGGTTGATTTTGAAGGTTTATTTTTTAGTGAATATGCTGAAGGGAGTTCATACAATAAATATTTAGAAATTTATAATGGTACAGGTTCAGATGTGGATCTTAGTGANTATTCTATTTCAAGTTGTAATAATGGNTGTGATTCTGAAAATGAATTTGATTATCCAGANAATATTACTTTTGATGCTGGAACTACTCTATCAGCAGGAGATGTCTATGTTATTTATCACCAGGATGCAGATGATTTAATTGCTNCGGAGGGAGATCAAACATTTATGTATNTAGGAAATGGNGATGATGCTTTTGCAATTACTTTAGCCGGGGCTACTGCGGATAATTATACAATTGTGGATATTGTTGGAGATATGGGAGGAGATCCTGGAGANGGATGGGATGTCGCTGGTATTACTAATGGNACCAAAGATCATACTTTAGTTAGAAAGTCTAGTGTAGCCGAAGGCAATGAGGGTGATTGGTCATCTTCAGCCGGATCAAATGAGGAAGATTCCGAATGGATTGTTTTAGATAATAACACCTGGGATTACTTAGGTTCGCATCCTCATGTTATTGGAGGTAATGAGCCATCAATTAGTATATTGTCTCCTGAAGAAGGTGCNACTCTATTNTCTGANCAGGTAACAATAGAGTTTTCTGTGGCTAACTTTAATATTGGNTCAGATGGAGATGGCGTTGATGGGCATATCCATTATGCTCTTGATGATGATAATNCTGTAATGCACTATTCTACAGAACCGATAACTATATCTAATGTAAGCGAAGGAGATCATCAGTTTCATATTTGGTTAGTAGATAGCAATCATGAACCCGTAGATCCTTTTGCGGGTGATACGTTAAGCTTTAATGTTTCTGAGGCAGGTGTAATTACTGCTATTTATGACATCCAATATGTTGAAGATCCAGATTCGGACGATGCTAGCCCATTAAATGGGGAGGAAGTGACCATACATGGTGTTGTTACTGCAGAGTTTTGGGGTTCTGACCAATTTAGGTACATGAATGTCCAAGATGATGACGGCCCTTGGGATGGTATAGTATGTTTTGAATACGACGGTTGGGATAATTTTGATTGGGTGGATGCAAGCGGTAATGCTCANCCAGGTCCAGGTGAAGGAGACGAAGTCACTCTTACTGGAACAGTAGAGGAATATTACAACCTTACAGAGCTTGCGAGCGTAACCTCTGGAATTGTTCATGGAGAGTATGAAGGTGAGTTGACGCCAACTCTTGTATCCTTANNTGAAATTGGTGAAGCGTATGAAGGTTGCTTAATACGGGTTGAAGATGTAGTCGTCNCCAACCCTGATCTTGGATATGGAGAGTGGGAATTTAGTGATGGAGAATTAACAGCGAGATGTGATGATAAATGGGATTATTACTACTTTCCTGAAGAAGGACATCAACTTGCAGATATTGAAGGTGTTCTTGATTATAACTTTAGTAATTATAAGCTACAACCNAGGTTGGCGCGAGATGTGGTGGAGGAAGGTGTCACAAGAATCCAACGTGTTCAGCAAGTGTTACATAGTGACTTGATGAGAGCAGGAGAAGATTCAGAGTCAGACATGTCATACATGCTTCAGGATACGGTTACTCTTGAAGGGATCGTGACGATGCCAACTGGATTAAGNTACGCTGGAAGTGGAGTAAAGTTTATCTTTGCTGATGAGAATGGTGGGCCGTGGAGCGCAGTCTTGTCTTATGATCCAGATAGTTCGGCATTTCCAACGTTATTTGAAGGAGATCTCATTCAAGCGACTGGCTATGTATATGAGTATACAACAGGCCCTGCTAATATGACGGAATTGTTTATAACTGAACCAATAAATATAATTGATTTTGAACAGCCTCTTCCTGCTGTAGATACAGTCCAGACAGGGGATTTGCGCTGGCCAACAGAGGCAGAGCAGTGGGGTAATGTCTTGGTCCGGGTGGAAGATGCTGTTGTGACTGGAAATGACTTTCAGTATGAAGTTTTTGCAGCTGATGATGGTTCCGGCTCAGTTTTAGTTGATGATGATTCAGATAGCATAGCCACATATTTTGAAGCTTTAGGGCCCCCGCCGGTCGGTTCATTGATCCAGTCAATGGAGGGTTGGCTATACCATCATTATGGAAGCTATGCAGATTCAACGGCATACAAGCTATGTCCTCTATATGCAGATGATATTGAATTTGGATCAGGTCCCCCATCTATCACTGGGCTATTGAGGGAACCTTGTGCACCGATGGCGAATGATACTGAAGTAGAAGTTTTTTGTGTAATAATGGATAATTCTACTATTTCAGAAGCATTAGTACACTACTCTATAGATGGAGGAGATTATGCTTCTGTTACAATGACATCTGATGATGATTCAACATTCTCAGGCGTGATCCCTGTTGCAAGTGGGAATACTGTTTATTACTACATTTCAGCCACGGATGATGGTGCAGATCAGTCAGAACCTAAAACCAGTATCTATCCCTATGATATTGAGCATGAGCAACTTGGGTTTCATGTCACAGATGATTTAACAATTGCAATGGTCCAAGAAACCCCTTGGCCAGCAGGGAATACTCTTTATGAAGGTTGCAATGTGATACTCACAGGTATAGTCACAGCCGATACAGCTCAATATAACAGTTCCTACAGCGCATATGCATTACAAGACGGGGCAGGTCAGTGGAATGGTATGATCTTTGATACTGATGAAATGGTTCAGATATCCAGAGGTGATGATGTTGTCGTAACGGGTATGGTCACTGAATACGCACATGGCGATGAATTTGGATATCAGCTGGACGGCAATACGCGTTTGATCCATGCAGACGTAACAATTAGCTCTTCTGGAAATGACACTCCTACACCAGTTGTCGCAAGTTGCGAAGATCTAATGCAAACGGCAGAAGAGATCGAGTCATATGAAGGCGTCTTGGTCAAGCTTGATAATGTGACTATATCATCTGTGAACCAATATGATTGGGCCATTACAGATGCTTCGGGTTTTGAAGCATTGATTGATGATGATATGGCTAATATGGAGGCAAATAGTCATATGAGCTCTTTATCAGAGGGACTAGAACTGGAATATATTATGGGCATATTCAACTATAGCTATGGCACTTATAAAGTGCAGATCCGTGA
>NHCZ02000043.1 GCA_002167345.2 bacterium TMED46
GTATAGTCACCGACTGGCATGTCAAACTTATCTTGTCCGGGAAGCCTACCTCTGCCTTCTAGCGCAGAGGTCTCTTCATAGAAATTTTTGGCCTGAAGTAATATTTTGTCTAGCTCATCAATAGATTTATTAGCCTTGCCTGATTCCATCACATCAGAGAATTTAGGAAGAGCCGTCATGACGAACGTGGCCATCATAGCAGTAATCACTGCAAATTCAGCAAGTGAGTTACCTTTTATACTTGCTAGGCTCTTAATGGTAGACTTAAACGTGGAATATTGGTTGGATAGATACATACAGATTATTTATAGCAAATATTATGCCAATAAATATTATGTATCAAGTGACCATAAATTGTTACAAAACGTAACGAAATGATACATACTTAACCTTTAGACAAAGCTTCATACATGTCCCATATAGGTAGAAAGATAGCCAGAGCCAAAACCAATATCATCACACCCATCACAACTGTGATAACCGGTTCAAGGGTGGCGGTAAGCTTGAGTACTTTATCTTGGACCTCTGCATCGGTCATCTCTCCTATCTCGCCTAGCATATCATCCATTGCACCTGCGTCTTCTCCAACCTGTATCATTTTCAAAACATGGGGTGGGAAAATATCATGTGTATGGGTGCTGATAGAAAGTGCGACTTTCTTACCCATTTGAACGTCTGAGTGTACATTATAAAGTCTTCCCTCTATGAATGTATTACCAGCAGTTTTTCCAGCGATTTCAAGGGCCTCTAAAATGGGTACACCTGTTCTATCTAGCGTGTCTAGTACATGGCAGAATCTTGATATAGCCATTTTCTGGGCTATGGGCCCAAAAATAGGCAAACTAAGAACAAACTTATGCCACTGATACAGTCCAGCCTTTGTTTGTAATGCCCTCCAAAAAACAAACGCGAAAAACAAAATGAAAAATATGATCCCTGCCCAATTATCATTCATGAATTGGTCGATGCCCAAAAGGATCCGGGTCGGAAGAGGCAGCTCGATCCTTGTGCTGCTAAAAAGACTTGAAAATCTGGGTAAGATATATGTGACAGCAAATACACCGACCATAACAGTAATGCCTACAACGATCGAGGGGTATCGGATCGCCTGAGTAATACCCATCCTGAGCTTAAGGTCGTGAGAAATAAAGTCTGCCAGCTGGAACATGACCTTATCGAGTACACCAGCACTCTCGCCTGCCTTTACAATGTTGACAAACATTGAATTAAACACTTTTGGATGTTTATCCATAGCTCTTGAAAGCGATACCCCATTTGAGACATCATCGATAACAACATCGAGGGTTCTATTTAGAAGAGCATTGGTCTCTTCCGAATGAACTGAATCCAGCGCATCAACAATAGGGACACCTGCTTTTAACATGACTGATAACTGGCGAGTAAAATTATAGATCTGTGCTGGAGGGACCTTCTCAAAGAGAGTGATCTGCATATCCAGTATTGATTGCTTTTTTTCAGTCACAGAAATCGGTTCCAGTCCCATTCGCTCCAGCTGGATAAGCACACTATCTTGACCTATACCCCTCAGCTCTCCTCTAACAACACCTGTACTAGGGTTTGTTGCGATATAGTTGTATAGATTTAGACTATTAGTCTTTTTTTCTGAGGCCATGCTGATCCAACTTTCTGTATAAGGTCATCCTGCTGATACCCAGTTGCTGCGCTGTTGTTGTCATATTCCAGTCTGTACGTTCAAGACCAGCCACTATGGCCTCATGTTCTAATTCCTTAAGTGTCCTCACTATTGAAGTATCGATGTCTGATCGCTCAGTTGGTATATTTTTAATGTCTGATTCAGGTTCATTGACATTAATTGCTGAGGCTGCAGCTGGACTATGTTCACTTTCACTCACAGTGGACTGTAGGGAAGAATTATTTTCATCGATAATATATTTAATATCGTCACCTACGATGATAGGTTTATCGTGTATCAATACAACCCTCTCGATAGTATTCTCTAATTCTCTTACATTGCCAGGCCAATCATATGCCATTAAGGTCCTAAGAGCATCATGTGAAAAATATTCAACGGAAAGCTTATGCTTTTTCTTCAAACTCTTGAGGATAGACATAGCTGTGGGCAGAATATCCTCTTTTCTACTTTTGATAGGAGGCACAGTGATCGGAAAAACATTGATGCGATGAAACAGATCTTGTCGGAAAGCACCATCACTGATCCTTTGCTCCAGATTTTGGTTCGTTGCAGATATGATCCTTACATCCACTCTGATGGTCTCCGCCCCACCTACCCTTTCGATCTCACCACTCTCAAGCACCCTTAAGATCTTTGCCTGAAGGGACGGGCTCATATCCCCTATCTCATCCAAAAATATAGTACCGGAATTTGCAGCTAGGAATTTTCCATTTTTTCTCTCAACAGCCCCTGTAAAAGCCCCTTTCTCGTGGCCGAATAACTCACTTTCTAAAAGTTCTCCCGGTATGGCTGGGCAGTTCACAGCAATATTCGGCCTTTCTCTTCTTAGGCTGATATTATGCAGTGTCCTGGCAATAAGATTTTTTCCTGTTCCACTCTCTCCATAAAGGACAGTGGTAACGTCCTTACTCTTTATCTGGCACATTAGATGATAGATCTTTAACATTCGGGGAGAGACACCAACGATCTTTTCAAAGCCAACTCCTGAGAAGTGTCTTAAGGTGGTTCTAGGCACATCCTTTTTAAAACTTTTAAACTGTTTTGCTGAGGACAGGATAGAAAATATTTCCTCTCCGCTACTATTGTCTGGCTCAAAATAACTAAAAAGACCTAGGTCATAATCATTCAACAAGTCTTTCTTCCTCTCGGGCCCTCTTACAACTGATATCACAGGTGTATTTGAATCTACCGCTACTAACTCCTTTATAAGCCTAGATGGTGTCATAAGGGGAAGTCGATCTTCAATAATGACCGCATCAAACTCACCTGTTTGTACGGCACTTAGAGCTATCATACCATTCTGAACATAGTCCAGTTGGGCATTCATGTCTGAAAGCTGAGAAATATTAGTCTCTTTTCCGCCTACATAAAGAACATTTATCATATCATTATCTTGGTTGTACCCAGGGTCTCATATATTTCGGAAATAGACGTGTCGCCTCTTTCTATTTTTAAGATCCCATCCTCTAAAAGTGTTCTCATTCCGTTTTTACGGGCCTGCTGACGGATCTTGTATCCTGGAGCCTGATTGAGCACGAGTTCTGATATCTCTGCATCGACAACTAGCAATTCATAGATACCGATCCGTCCTTTAAAACCAGTATTTCTGCATGATAGGCAGCCTTTTCCATTAAATGCTTTGATCTTATCTTCTGGTTCAAGTCCCAGCATCTTTAATTCTTCTGCACTAGGTTCATGAGGACGACTACATTCCTTGCATATTCTCCTAACAAGCCTCTGAGCCAAAATACCTTTTACGGTAGATGCGATCAAGAATGGCTCAACATTCCAGTTTAATAAACGAGTGAAACCTGATGCGGCATCATTGGTATGAACTGTGCTAAAGACCAGGTGCCCTGTGAGAGCGGCACGGATCCCAAGCTCAACAGTCTCTTCATCGCGGACCTCACCCACCATTATAATATCAGGGTCCTGCCTTAATATCGATCTTAGTGCGGAGGCAAAGGTTACTCCAGATTTTGAGTTTATCTGTGCCTGATTGATATTATCTAGATCGTACTCGATCGGATCTTCTACTGTTACAATATTAACATTAGGTGACTCAAGTTTATTTAGCGTGGAATAAAGTGTTGTCGTTTTACCACTTCCGGTAGGACCTGATACCAGGATTATCCCTTCCCCACCTATGAGCATGCTGTTGAAGCTTTCTTCAGAATCTGTCTCAAACCCTAAGGCCTGGAATGAATGAAGTGCTTCAGATATATTAAGAAGACGAAGGACCGTCTTTTCTCCGTAGAGCGTAGGATATGTGGATATACGAAGATCCAAGCGTCCCAGAGTTGAATTGAATAGTATTCGACCATCCTGGGGGCGTCTTGTCTCAGCTATATCCATATTTGACATGATCTTTAATCTAGATACAAGCGCTGTATGTATATCACTTGGCAGTGATTGAAAATCCTGAAGACGACCATCGATCCTAAATCGAATACGTATATCTTCTTCCCGAGGTTCTATATGAATATCAGAGCAACCATATTTCTGGCTTTGTGTAATAACACTATCCACAAGCTCAACAATTTTTGTCTCATCGAACAGATCTGAAATATCAGTACTATCATCTTTTGTAGAATCAATATCAACAAAGCCTGAGATACCATAGTGCAGGTCTATGGCATTCTCTATTTCAGTCTCTAGGGCAATGACCGGTTCTATCTTTAGCCCGGTAGCATCGCGGGCGGCATTAATAGGACCTGATTCAAGGGGGTCAGATATGGCAAGGTTCAGAACATTATTCAATCGAAAAAGTGGAAGCATTTTTTGTTTACGCACTAGGCGTTCAGGGAAAAGGCTCATAAGAGTATCATCGATCTTGAAATATCCAAGCTGTAAATAAGGGATCTTTAGCTGGTAACTGATATATCGGTTCAATTCTTTGGGGTCAATAAATCCAAGATCTACAAAAGTCTGACCAATATAGCCATCCTTTTCTTTTTGTTCTCTCAGGGCTTTTTGAAGCTGATCTTCGTCAAGTTTCCCTGCTTGAATTAGCATCGTACCAATTGGTTGTTTACCGGAATAAGCCATATTAGAACATTGTTGTGTAGTACCAATTCAAAATGTAATTCCCTCCATGAGGTGTCGTAGTGAATAGAGCAACCAATGTACCAGCAGCCAAATAGGGGCCAAATGGTATTTTTGAATCCTTTTTGAGCAATTTTCCACCCATCATTATAAAAATGATGATGGCGCTCAAAGCAAAACTAAGGTATAGCGCTAATATTGAATACTCCGTACCAAGAAAGCCTCCAAGTACAAGCCCTAGTTTCACATCCCCAAAACCAATACTTTCTTTTCCTAGGATGAATTGCCCTATCAATCCTATCCCAAAGAGGAATCCTGCAAAGACAAAAGAACCAGAGATAGCATCATCCCATTGAATAGTGACCCAGTCAAAGTAAAGTGATGCTACAAGCATTCCTAGACCGAACAGGACAAAACCATTTGGAATAATGAAATGGTCTATATCCACAAAAGTGATAGCAATAAGTAAATAGGTTAGGGCTAGGTAAATGAGAAAAGCCTGCCCTACTCCATAAATGATATAGATACAAATGGTCAATAAAGCGGTTATCAGTTCGACAAATGCATAACGACTTGGGAAAGATTCATTACAACTTCTGCAGCGTCCATTCAGTAGAAAGTATCCTAGGACCGGAATATTATCTAATACTCTTATGGGCGCCTTACATGAGAAACAGTGGGAGCCTGGACTTATGATGCTCATTTTTTTTGGCACTCTGTAAATAACTACGTTCAAAAAACTTCCAAAAGCCGATCCAAGAACAAAAAGTAATGGAATAAGTATGAGGTCAGGAACCATGATCATGCTGCCACTTTCTTGTTCATTGCTTCCATTAACTCTTTGAACCGAAATGGTTTTCTGATTATACTATCTGCACCACAAGCCATAAACATTTCATTCAAAGTATCAAGATCATTGGTTGTTATTATGACAAGGATTATATCCTTATACCGTTCATCAAACTTCAATAAACGAGCGATCCTAAATCCACTCATGCTGGGTAAAAGGACCTCCATAATGATGAAGTCAGGAGACTCATTGCAGGCACGAATATAGCCCTCATAACCATCCTTAGCAGTGATGACAAGCATCCCACGTTTTTTAAAACGGTCCGTCAGATTCTTAAGTATCTGACTATCACTTTCAATTATAAGAACAGATTGTTTTTTGTCGTCTGGCATGTATCTGATAGGTTTACTAACTGTCATAGTAGCTCACCTAGAACCTCGAATTCCCAAAACTTAACAAAAAAATCATTAAGTGTCACATTTTTTTACATTAGAACTGTGTTAGAATGATTCATTGTGTTACAACTAAAATGCAATGTTTTGATACATACCGCTTTATTAATTTTCGTGTATATGTATTCAGTCTTTAATGAATCCCCACCTTCTTTTAGCATACCAGAAATATCAGATATCCTCGATAAGGAATATTCAACCCATGGTACTGTAACAGAGCTTTACAGTGATAGAGATCAGAACTTTCATGTAAGCAACGGCGTGGATGAATTCATAATTAAGGTCTCAAACCCGGCTGAAGAAAGATCCCAATTAGATCTGCAAGAGTTTGCATCAAAGTATATTTCAAGGAATGATCCTACTATTAAGATACCAAAACTGGCTGGTAAAATATTTGAATTAAGAAGAGGAGGTAAAACATACTTGATCAGATTAATGACCTATGTTAAAGGTGAATTTCTATTTCAGGCAAACCCCCATACTAGTGGTTCAAGTCGACTAGGGAAATTCTTAGGTCGATTGAGCAGGTCACTCGAAGGGTTTGACCATGCTGATGCGCATAGAAAGTTTGAGTGGGACTGCAGGCAAACAGATCTGATATATGGCATTTCAGAGCATATTGTATCTAATAAAGATCGAAACATTGTAGATCATTTCTTAGGTCAATTTGAAAAGAGTATGCCTGCTCTGATAAATGGACTTAGAATGTCTGTTATACATAATGATGGTAATGATCATAATATTCTTGTTGACCAAGAGGATGATATCATCGGAATAATCGATTTTGGAGATATGGTCTATACATTTCAATCTGTTGAGCCTGCAGTTGGGATGGCGTACATCGCTCTTAAACATAACGACCCCTTTAAAGCTATTGCTTCCATGTTAAAAAACTACCATTCTATTTTCCCGCTGCAAGAAAATGAACTAGCATCCACTATATATCTAATGTGCTCTAGGCTTTGCATAACCGTCTGCATGTCTGCATGGAGAAAAAAATTGTTCCCAAATAATCAATACCTTATAATTTCAGAAATATCTGCCTGGGAGCTATTGAAAATGATGAAAAAAGAGGATTTGGACGAATGGTCAAATAGGCTAGTGAAATATGCGAGTTAAAGATTCACTAGCTGATCTAAGAGATTCATATCTTAGCCCTTCATTTAGCTTGTCTTATAAGAATCCACTTCACATTGTCCGTGGAAAGGGACAATACTTATATGATTTTGAGGGGATTAAATATCTTGATGGAATAAATAACATTCAACATGTTGGACACTCACATCCTAAGGTCATAAAAGCTGCAAATACTCAGTTCAAACTACTTAATACAAATACGCGCTATCTTGATGAGACCATATTAAACTATGCACGGTCATTAACAAAAAAACTCCCCAAGGGATTGAATAAATTTTTTTTTACAAACTCTGGTAGCGAGTCCAATGATCTTGCACTTCGCTTGGCTAGGAAATACACGAATAGCTTAGAGACTATTGTTTTAGAGGGAGCCTATCATGGGCATTTGATATCACTCATTGAGATAAGCCCATACAAATACAACGGTCCGGGGGGTGATGGCCCTCCCGACCATGTTCACCCGGTGCCCATGCCTGATCCATTTCGCGGTAAGTACCGTGGCCCAGATTCAGGACCTCTATATTTCGAAGAATTAAATAACATTCTTAAAAAATTAAAGTCCGATCAAAAGAATATCGCTTCTTTTATATCAGAATCAGTTATGGGTTGCGGTGGTCAAATTTTCCCTCCTGGTGATTTTCTAAAAGCATCATATGATGCTATTAGATTTGAGGGTGGGTTATGTATTGCTGATGAGGTGCAGATCGGATTTGGGCGATTAGGAAAATGTTTCTGGGGCTTTGACCTACAAGATTTAAGACCTGATATTGTTACGCTTGGTAAATCCATTGGAAATGGTCATCCTCTATCGGTGGTGGTTACTACTAGTGATATTGCAGAAAAGTTCCATAATGGGATGGAGTATTTTAACTCATTCGGTGGGAATCCA
This sequence comes from bacterium TMED46, assembly GCA_002167345.2. Classification (GTDB taxonomy): domain Bacteria; phylum Fidelibacterota; class Marinisomatia; order Marinisomatales; family UBA1611; genus CACEUX01. Next base: position 7,989 of record NHCZ02000043.1, read on the forward strand.
GTTTCTTGTGCAATAGGACACGCTGTACTAAAGATCATTGATGAAGAAGAATTGCAACAGAAAGCTATGAAAGTCGGTGGCAGACTTATTGAAATGCTAAATGAGCTTAAAAGCAAATATGATCTGATCGGGGATGTTCGAGGCGAGGGCCTATTCATTGGAATTGAAATTATTAAAGGTAAAAACTCATTGACCCCATCTGGATTAGCAGCGAGGCACATAGTGGAGCAAATGAAAGAAAATCGTATTCTACTAAGTACGGATGGTCCTGACCATAATGTTATAAAAATAAAACCACCAATGGTATTCAATGATGAAGATGCCTTATTTCTTGTTGAAACCCTTGATAAAATCCTGTTAAAGTATTAAAAGATTGCAAAAAAGATATAAAGCCCCTAGAAGGTTATCTTTGTCTGTAATTTTCATTAAATTAATCAACCGAGCAAAGGGGTGTTTTACTCGTCTTTCAAGGTTTAAAAGGAATACGGTCCAGCTAATGATGAAATCAGAGGTCTTAATATGGTAGATCCCATGATAATTATTTTAGGTATAGGTGTATTGTCTGCCATTTTTGGCGTCCTACTTATATTTGCACCTACAATTGTGTTAAAAGCAGAACGTCAAGCCAATCGCTTATTTATGACAGATACTACTTTAATAAATAATAGGATACCCCTTGGTATAGCAATGCTTGCTGCATCGGCCTTTTTGGGATATACTTATGCGGCAGATCCTTTAAACGAGATCCTCTTTCTGGTGGTAGCCATTACAGCAGGTGTTTTTGGATCTCTGCTCATTGCTTCTCCAGATACGATCCTACAGGCAGAGAAACATGCTAATAAACTATACATGACAGATGCATTTTTCTTTAAACATAGGGTTGTGATCGGAGCCGGCCTTCTGAGCGCATCAGCGTTTATGATCAGGACCTATCTAGTTTTTTCAACATAGGTAATTGGAGAACTTTCATTGAATCTATTTGATTCAATCGGATTAGCTGCAGATCCCTTCTCGACAAGTCCAAATGTCGATCTATTTTATCCTGCGGTAGAACATCGTCAGTGCCTTGAAGGTCTTGAACTAGCGATAAGAATGCGTCGTGGACTCTCAGTTGTTCGAGGGGGTATCGGTGTGGGTAAGACCACTATCAGCAGAAAACTGATTCAGAATTTTAAAGACGAATCAGACGACTTTGATTTTTATCTTATTTTAGATCCAAAATTTGAATCCGAGATCATCCTTCTTAAGCATATTATTGAACTCTTTGGAGTGAACGATTCAGCCGATTCAGTTCAAGAATGTAGAAACATCATTGAAAATCACCTACTTAAGGTTGGAGTAGAGCAGGGAAAAACACTTGTTCTTATTATCGATGAGGGTCAAAACCTGCCTGGGGAAATGCTTGATGTTTTTAGAACCCTTTTAAATTTTGAGACCGATGATTTCAAGCTTCTACAGCTGATCATCTTTGGCCAACCTGAAATGGGGACCATGATACATCAATACCCAAATTTTGAGGATCGCATCTCATTTGATTTTGAAATAGGACCCATATCCATTGATGATATGAGGGGAATGATCGATCACCGCATTGAGACCACTGGAGGCAACCCTGGAAGCTGGTTTGAAGAAAAAGCACTGGTTAAAATTCATAAGAATACTCAAGGATATCCAAGAAAAGTAACCCAGCTCTGCCACCAAGCTTTATTGACAATGATCAGTGAAGAAAAAAGTGGGATAAATGAAGAAATGGTGCAAAGAGTCATATCAGGAAAGATTGATACAGGCGGTCTGTTGAAACAGAAAAAGAAAAATTACAATGAGATCGCAGTAAATAAATTATTAGATGTTCTTCGAAAAGATGAGCCAACCAAAGAAGAAACCATCACGGATGAATTACCAGAAGAAATAGAAGACGATGATTGGATAGGAGGAGGGAATGAACCAAGCCAAGAAAATTCACCTGCATTAGAACAAAAACCTCTTTCTGAAAAAGTAGAAATAGATGTTCCTCCAAAGGCTGAGCCTCCAGTCCAAGAAAAAGTTAAAGAAGAGGCGGAACCTGAGCCAGATGAAGCAGAAAATTTAGAAGATAGAAATAATATTTTTGATGATTTTTTACCAACGCAAGGAAAGTATCCTCAATATATTAAGGCCTCCATACTTAATATGATCCCTCTAGATCAAACCTATGCAGGTGTTCATATAGATAATGGAAGGTTAGCAACATCTGTCATATTTGAGAAGAACGGGGTAAAAACACTTGTAGCCAGTGATATACATTCTTCAGAAAACAGATTTCTTGACCCTGCAGTAGAAAGAGATGAGCTGGTCGAATCGTTCCGTACAATGATGGAGAATATTAAAGAGAAGTTATCTGAGCAGAACGATAACTATGTATCGGCATTAAACTCTATTGAAAAAACGGACACCTTGGCCTTGACCATAGATGATAATAGGATGATGCTTAGACTGGTTGATATTCCTAAGGAAAATCAGAAAGAAAAAAAACAGATCATTGAATGGTCTGTTAAAAAGAATCTACCCTTCCAACTTGAAGATAGTGTCCTAAATTATATTTCTGCCAAAGGAAATACATTTCATGTTGGCATAGCTGAGAAAGAGCCTTTAAATGTTATCAGTGAGTGTGGTAAAGAACTTGAATGGGGGATAAGAGCCTGGTACCCAATCGCACAGTCGATTCATAATGCGTATATATGGAGCTACCCTGAGCATCGTAAGAAGGATGCACTAATTCTTCACTTAGGAGAAAAAAATAGCATTATTTTGGGTTGTTCCAAAACAGAGATCAAGATTATTAAGCCAATGTTCATTGGTATTCAGGGCCTTACTGATTCTCTAAGAGATAACGGCCTAACAATTAAGGACTGGCATAAAAGGAAAGACTTCCAGGTCCCCGAGACATTTTTACGTTCTATGGGCCTAAAAGTTCAGCCTGGCATACATGATGATATCTTTAGACCCGTCTTTGATAGTTGGAGGCAAGAGATAGACAGGACCATTAATAGCATTAGGAAAGAATATAAAATATCTGAAGGAACAGAAATATTACTGAGTGGTTCTGCAGGTGAAATATTATTCTTGGATAAATTTATTGAAGGAAGCATGGGACTTGTTACAAGTTTTCTAAACCCAATAAGAAATCTTGCACTCCCTGAAGACCTTGATAGGCAGAGTTTTGATACTCACCCAACTGCATTGACCGCTTCCATAGGATCAGCATTACACTTACAAAATTCTGTAGATATTATGCCAAAGGACCTAAAGCAAGATGCTGTCTTGAGATGGGTCAATCGCTTTGGTATGGTAAGTGTAGCAGCATCTTTAATATTCTTTATTGGTACTTCTATATCCACAAAACTCAGCCTTGAATCTGTCAAGGCAGAGATCATACCAATAGCAGAAAGAAATAATGAGCTATCCTATGTAGAATCAGAGCATACTTCATTGAAAAGTAATAAGACAAGTGTTGAAGAACAGATGAATGTATTGAGCTATGATATTGAATATTTCAATCGTATTCTGGCAATAAACAAGTTTTTAAGTTTTTACACTCCAAAAGAGATCATCATAGATGAATTGAATTTTCAGCAAGGATGGGAAGTAGAAGGGTACAAGAAAGTTGGTAGAGACATAGTCAAGGTGGTTAAAAAAGAGGATGAGCATTTAAGGTTGGTTCGTCTGGCAGGTAATGTAAGTGCAAACCCGGTTCTTATAGAAGACCACTTTGATAATTTTGTGAGCACGCTCAAAGAATCAGGTCTATTTCAAAATATTGAGATAATGACTGAAGCCTCCAAGATAGGTCTTGGAGCAGAAAATCTACAATTTGAGCTTAAGTGCGTTATATAATGGATAAGCTACTAAAAAATCAAAAACTATTATCTCTATTTATATTTGGAGGTCTATTACTGATCTATCTGTTTTGGTATTACTTGATCCAATATGATCTTGCTAAAGAACATAAAAGGAAAACAAATGCAAAAGCAGTTTTTTCCACAAAGGTAAAAAAGTTTAGTGGTATGGAATCACAGCTAATATCATTGCAGGAAGAGTGGGAAGCACTAAATAGCGAGTTCATAAATGTTATTGAAAAGATACCGGAAAAAAGACTCTATGATAGTGTGAACGACTTTCTATATACAATGATCGTTAACCATGGACTTAAGATTCAAAAATTTGAGCCATCAAGGGCAAGTGTGGAAAAAAAGACCATAATTATTCCAGATTCGGGTAACGAGATCACTATGGAAAAAATACCCATAGATATCAATGTAAGTGGATCATTTATAAATTTTGGCCAATTGTTAGAATCTATGGCAACAGGCCCCTATAGACTTACAGCATCTAGTATTGAGATAAATACAAAAACCAAAACTCGAGACCAGATAATCAAATTTATTTGCTATGCATATTTCAAATCTCAGATTAATGCACCCAATAGAACTGTAGAAAAAATCAACTCAATTAGACAACCCTCGAAACCCTCAATTACCGATCGCTCTAGAGAGCAATCACAAGTTAAAAAAGAAAAAGCTGCAGTTAATAAAAAGTTGAAATCATTGCCGGACAGCCTTGAGGGTGTTCCTGAAATGTGGCTAGAACCAGCAACTGAACCAGTAGAGGAATCAGTTTTAGTTGAAGCGCCGATCCCGAACTCCAAGCCAAAGACAGAANAAAAAATCANTGAAAAAAAAGAAATTAANANTATAGCTGAGGAAAAACAGATACCCTTAGAGNCAAATAAGNTAACTGATTTTTACGANAATATTGAGGTCATCAATTCACTGGCCTGCAAAAAGGTTAAGAACAACCAGCCCCTTTATCCGGGTAAACGGTTCCCCACTGATATTGGTAAAGTATACTGTCATTCACTGCTTAATAATAATTCAGGTAAACAGAATGATATATACCATATATGGTATATGAATGGCAATCTTAAGGCAAAAGTAAGGATCAGGGTCAGGANTGGTCGAGAGATACCTGCCGTTTCGCATAGAGAAGTGGCAAACTCAGATAAAGGGACATGGAAAATAGAGATAACGGATAGCGATAAAAAGATTTTAGATACTGTTATTTTTGAGGTAGTTTAGACCGTAAAACAACATTATGACACCTAGACTTAAAATTTTATCCATAGGACTAGCAATATCCCTTGTTTATTCAATATATGATTATGTTGATAGAAACAAAAGCAATAAGCCCAAAACCGCGGTGGCTAAGAAAAGTAAGAAACGTGCTCGTACAGCGGGAGTTAGTAAAGCAAGATACGATAACCTCAAAAAAAAGTGGGCCAGAGAGGGTATTGGTCAAAATAAAACTGAAGAATCTAAAAGTGAAANTTCTAGCACAACGGATGGGTTTTTACCATTATCTGCCCAAATTTCAAACCTTGACGGCTGGGATAGAAACCCATTTGTTGAGGTGTACGAACCCAAAGCAATTGCCAAGNCCAGAACAAGTCAAAATATTAGTATAGATATAGATGNTGAGCCAGCACTTAATGCTTTAGATGGACTTGTTATAGAAACGGCAGTTCGAATGGGAGAAAAGGCATTTGTAACTATTAATGGTCAAACCTTCANAGAGGGTGANCTTATTAATGATGCCATGATCGAGAAGATCGAGAATGANCAGATAACTTTTAAGGTTGGNAAAACAAGGATCATTAANGACGTTGGCACTTAATAAGCATACCTCACTTACACTNTTTTTCTTACTCTCCATATCTTTTGGACAAGANTACTCCGTGACCTCTCTTTTGGATAAGGATGGAGAAGTATATGATCTGACACAGAAAATGTCTATTAATATGCAAGATTCAGATATCAAGAATGTTCTTATGTTAATTGGAGAATTAACTGATTTAAATATTGTTGTGAGCCCCNCNGTAAAGGATACAATTACAGCTAATCTTGAGAATGTATCTGTAAAAGCGGCTCTAGATGTAATATTAAAACCAAATGGATATAGTTATTTCACTCAAGAAAATATTGTTATCGTAAAAGGCGTTGATGATAACATCGTTAGAGAACTGGAGACCGTNGTATTAAAACTAAAATATATCAGTTCAGGTGACCTAACAGAACCCTTGTCAGCGGTTTTATCAGACCAGGGTCAAATACGGTCATTCACACCAGTAGTTCTNTCTAGGAGTAGTGGGGTTTCAAATGTTGTCATTATTTCTGATGTACAAGAAAGAATTCCAAATATCATCAAAATGGTTGAAGAACTAGATAAGCCTATCCCAAATGTTAATATATCTGTTAGGTTTATTGAGTCTGGAGTTGACTCTACTAAGGGCACTGGCATTGACTGGTCTCAAAATACTCCAATATTTTTAGGTGGAGCAGACGATTCAATTAGTGGACTCTGGCCTTTTAAGGTTGATAATATGACCGTTGCGACCTTGAATCCATTTCAATTTGGGCAGGCCTGGAAACTAATGCAGGCAAGAGGAGAATCAAAGATCTTAGCTAGTCCACAGATCACCACGCTGGATAATCATGAAGCTAGCACACAAATTTCAACGACCATCTACATCGAAGGAAGTGTCTCCAACATGAATCGTAATAATTCGTCAGCTACTGCTTCCGCTACTGGTAGCGCCGCAAATAATCTATCAAACAATATGAATACTCGACAAATAACTGAAAAGGATGTTGGAATAGATCTAAATGTCACACCAAGAATAAATGACAAGAATCGCATCACTCTTCTAGTGAATGCATCTGTTGAGGCGCTCCTCTCTGCTGCAGAAGTAGCGACTGACAAGCCTCGATCCACAAGGAGAACTGTTAGTACTCAAGTGACCGTTAATGCGGGAGACACCGTCATCATTGGTGGTCTTATTGCTGAAAATGCAATCGAGAATAGAAAATTTATACCAGTCCTTAGTGATCTTCCATTCATTGGAAGAATATTCCAATCTACATCNATCGATAAGGAACAGCGTGAACTATTAATATTTATNACACCTAATGTAGTTGGATAAGATATCATGCAGAAAAACATACCTTATATTATCATATCATTTGGAGTCGCTANCCTCGTAACCCTTCTATCTTTTTTCNATCTCTATGATAATTTTGAGCATAGCCTNNTAGATATGNGATTNAAAAGCCGCGGGCTAATGGATACCAGAGAAGACATCGCAACGGCTGATATTGACGTGAGAGCTCTTCAGACAGAAGGTAAATGGGATCCTTGGAGCAGAGAGAAACATATTCCAATGGTAAAGCTAGCTGCAGAGCATAGCCTGGATGCATTCATTTTTGATGTCTATTTCATTGAAGACAGTGAGCGGAAACTCGANTATAAAGTTCTTAATAGCATCACAGACTCCTCTATGGCCATGGACAAGGTCAAAAGTCTTTTTCCTGATCCAGATAATGATCTGGCTGANGCATCCCAAAAAGCAGGTAATATTATCTTTGCTCANAGTTTCAAACCTCAGCCAAAGAAAAAAGAACCCGTCAAAAAGCGAACAGACGTGATGGAAAGGCGNCTGAAGCTTCTTGAAGAAAAAAACCTATTCCGCACAGTTGATCGTGATAAATATTCAATGCTCTTCGATTTTTATGATATTGAGACCGTTGTAGACACACTTATTAAGAGCTCAGCAGGAGTATACTTCTTTCAGTCNGACCCTGATCCTGATGGACTCCAGAGGAAATACCCATTGGTCGGTATCTACGANGATCGGATTTTCCCCGCAGCATCTCTGGCTATTGCTCTTAGACATTACGGAGTATCATTTGAGGATGTTGAGATCGTACCCGGGAAATATATTAGCTTTGACCTGCCTGAGCCTGATGAGCATGGACGGACAAGGATATCCATACCTATCAATGACAAAGGTCAAATGCAGGTCAACTGGGCAGGTAACTGGCANGATAAAGAGACGGGTGANTTTGACCTGGTACACTANCCATACAATGTTTTAAAAGAATTTCAAGAAAGCGAATACTCTAACTATATCCTAGCTGAATTCAAAAAGCTTATGAACCTTTCTTTTGATGGAGATGTAAAGGCCGCCTATAAACCGGCTATAGGTTATATTGATGCACCAANAGGCGANATAAAGAAAGCTGTNCAACAAGTNATGAGAATGGGAATGATGGAAAAATGGATGANANCAAANCCCAATGCNACCGCTCAAGATTTTCCTCAAAAAGTTCCTGCCTTCATATTTAATGAGCTTAAAAATAATAATAATATTGCAGATGCGTTCTTAGATACAAACCGGACTGAGGCACCAACACTTGATGAATTGATATCTAGTGGCTCGCTAGTGTATGATCTTGGCCTGGATAATTATACATTTACATCATTTAGACAACATGTGATCGACCTTAACAATGAAATCGATAAAAATGGTGAGAATAGAAAAGCCCTTGCAAAAGCTCGTGGCTATGCAAAAAATACCGAAAGNAATTTCCAGATCATATCAAATCTAAATAAGCATGATATGATCAATGAACAGCGCCCTCTGACCTTCTTCCCTAACTCGAANAAAAAGAGGCTATTTATTGGTAGTGAAGAAAAAGACAATGTTCATAATGTTGTCCCATTTGAATTCGTAGGAAAGAAACTCTATTACGGATTAACAGCCACAGGGACATCAGACCTNAACCCAATGCCATTNGACCCTAGATATCCTATGGTGGGTTTGCACGCGAATGCTTTGAATACAATTCTTGATAATAAGATCATANATGAGATATCGAAAGAACAGGTAGCCTTAATTATTTTTATTATTGCTCTCCTACTTGCTTTTGGGGTCCCCGCGCTTAGCGCTGCCCTTGGTGGTCTTGCAACTGCTATTATTGTTGGTGCCTATGGCTGGTTTGCATTCTGGCTATTCTCAACCCAGCATGTATGGTTGGATATGGTCGGCCCTCTTTCTACACTTGCAATTGGATACTTAGGCATAACTGTCTATAACTATATCCAGGAAGAAAAGAATAAGAACTTCCTTAAAGAATCTTTCGGGACCTATGTCTCACCAGAGTTGATCGATCAGATGTATGAAAGCGGTGAAGAACCATCACTTGGAGGAGAAGAAGGATATCATACTGCATTCTTTACGGATATTCAGAGTTTCTCAGCATTTTCGGAAAAATTAACAGCCAGTGAACTGGTGGCACTTTTGAACCAGTACCTTACGGACATGACAGATGTATTACTTGAGAATAATGGGACATTAGATAAATATATTGGAGACGCTATTGTCGCTTTTTATGGCGCACCAATAGAAGTAGATGACCATGAACTCTGGGCATGTAGAACTGCAATAAAGATGCAGGACAACCTTGCAATATTGCGCCAGGGTTGGCAAGATGAGGGTGACCGTTGGCCTGAGATCGTACATAATATGCAGAATCGGATAGGAATCAGCTCNGGGCAGATGGTGACCGGTAATATGGGCTCAGAAGCGCGAATGAATTATACCATGATGGGTGATAATGTAAATACTGCTGCAAGGCTAGAATCATCTGCAAAGCAATACGGTATCTATATCCAGATCGCNGATAGTACTTATNAGCCAGTNAAAGATAAAGTTGTGGTTCGCGACCTTGACAATGTAGTGGTCATGGGTAAAAATGAACCTGTAAAAGTATGGGAGTTGATCTCAGAGATNGGNCAAGAACCAGAGCCGTACAAAAAGATCTTACCAGCCTATCATGAAGCATTAGATCTATATAAGAATCAAGAATGGGAAAAGGCGATAGAAGCTTTTAAAGCATCTGACGCTCTTGAGGATATGTTCCCAGGAAGAAAGACCAACCCCAGCCGTATCTATATTCCTAGATGTGAACACTATCTTTCAAACCCTCCTGGTGATGATTGGGACGGTGTTTGGACACTAACAAGTAAATAGATCAACAGCCCTATATGAAGTGGCACAAAAATTTTCTGCATAGCTTTTTAATTTGGGCTATCGTATCCTTTTTAAATGCACAAGATACGTTTGTAATTGATTCATCATTCTCTAGTTCCCTTCCACAGACCCTATCCAATTCCATTGAAATAGCAGATGTAAATAATGATGGATACACTGACATCATAATATCAGGCTATGATTCTACAAAATTTGGTCTCTATATTGATATAAAGCTTGGTACTAGTGGTTCTTTAATTCAAGGTTATCAAACAAACTATAATACTTTTCCAGATACCATAGCTGAATATTTTGGAGGGATCGGNAATATAAGTCTTTCAGATGTNGATCTGGATGGCAGTATTGATATTTATTTGAATGGTTCAGNGAGGTCAAGATTATTCCTCAATTCATCAGGTAGTTTTAATCNANCANCTTCATGGCTTCAAAATATGTCTATATCTTATAGCAATGGGGATTTTGGAGATATAAATATGGATGGGAAACCTGACCTATTTATAATGGGGGTGAATGAAAGCACTGATCAGATCCTTAACAAGCTGTTTATTAATAATGGAGATAATTTTGATAATGACTTAACTAATATTTTCCCAAATCTTGTAAATGGCACAAGCNAATGGAATGATTATGATAATGATGGGGACCTTGATCTTATAATAAGTGGTAGGAATGCAGACANNAGTGCTTCTGTAACTCGATTATTAAAAAATGATCCAATAGGTAGGCTTTCCGAATTGACAACTGCTGAATCTTTGATTGGTTTAAAGGCGGGTGCATTTCATTTTTCTGATCTTGATGCTGATGGAGATAAGGATCTTATCATGACGGGTTGGAATAAAATAGAAAATAGATTGGTCACAAAAATATTANAGAATGAACCTTTAGGCACGTTTTCATTCTTCCCTGAACAAATTGATTTCGCAGTCGCCTATGGCACAATAGATGCTATTGATCTAAACCTTGATGGNCTNCAAGATCTTGTTATTGCTGGTGCTAATTCTGTTACTTNTAATGCTGGAAGAGTCCAGTCTTTAGAAGGAAGAGTATANCTGAATAATGGNNACGGTACATTTAATGAAATAAAACAGGTCCCAGGTGCTCGAGTATTAAAGTTTTTAGATATAAATCAAGATGGTATACCCGATCTTATTGCAAATGGCACAACAGAGATAGGGAATTCGGATAGTACCTTCTCCAATGTGTATATCAATGAAAATACAGGTACCAATGGAGACCCAGAACCACCAAGTGCACTTACTGCATTTGCAGTAAGTACGCGAGCAATATTTTCATGGGGATCCGGATCAGATGATATTGACGAAAATGCCAGTCTATCTTATAACATACGCATTGGTACCACATCAGGCGGGAACCAACTCATGTCGTCTTCTGTCCCTTTCAATGAATCCAATGTGGGACAAAGACTCATTCGTGAATTCAATGAAATACCCCATGGAACCTACTATTGGGCGATGCAGACAATAGATGGTTCAGGGCAGAAATCAAATTGGTCACAAGAGGATACTCTTTTTATTGGTAGATTGGTTAAATCAACTCAATCGTTACCCGGAGTTTATTTTTCCACAGGTGGTTGGGCTGACTATAATAACGATGGAAATTTAGATCTTGGACTTAGTGGCCAAGATTATTCAGATGGAAGCATTACAAAAATCTTTTCAAATGAAAATGGATTTTTGAACCAAGATATTGACCAAGTCATCGAGGCAGTGGTTGGAGGACATCTTTCTTGGGTAGACTACAACAATGATGGATATTTAGATCTCTCCCTGACCGGTTTTCAGGTTATCGATTTTTACCCCTACAAAAAAACATTCTTTTATAAATATGATCAAGAACAAGAAAAGTTGATTCAAGATAATGATTCAGAACTTTTTTGGGATAAGGATTTTAACTACTGGCCGGACTATTGGATTGCAGGTGGATCTAATAGCCATCATTGGGGAGACTATGATAATGATGGCGACCTAGATTATGTGCAAGCTGGTAATGATAATTTCAACATAAGACATCTTGATATTTTTTACAATGATGGTGGTATCCTCAGGCTTGATACTAACCAAACAGATCTGGTTCCTATTTACCCCGGCATAGTCCAATGGACAGATCTCAACAGAGATGGCCGACTAGACCTGGTCACTATAGGTGCTGATGAGACTGAATCGTTAAGGATGCGTGGTTACTTAAGTGACCCAAACCATATTTTAAAACCTTCATTGAACTATGAAGCAGAAGTATATGGGGTTACCGCTGGTGCCATTGCCTTTGGTGACTATAACAGTGATGGCTATGATGATTTTGCCCTAACAGGGTTGAATTCTAATCAAGAATTAATAACCTATGTGGTCCAAAATGCGATCAATACTTTTAGTATAACACATGTATTATCAGGTGTTTATTACGGGAAACCGAGTTGGGGTGATTATGATGCGGACGGAGACTTGGACCTTCTAATTTCGGGCCAAACGACTTTAACATATTTACAATCAGGAGCCCCTGGTTTAGGATCCGATCCTGCAACTATGGTCTACTATCAAGATGAGAATGGTTTCTCATTGGACCCAACTCTTTCCATTGATAGTGTTGGAATCAGTTTTTCTCAGTGGGGAGACTATGACGCAGACGGAGACTTAGATCTTTTCTTGGCTGGTTTTAAGAAAAACCAAGATGTTGTTTCACAGGTTTATGATAATCTTGAATCACTTGAAAATCCAAATAAAGCACCTAACGCCCCGTATTTACTAGATGACTCCAATATAAATAATGATAAGGTCACATTGACCTGGAGTGCACCCGTAGACCCTACCAATGCTAATGGGGGTTACACTCCTGAATTAGGGCTTCGGTATCAAATTCAAGTTGGATCCAATGAAGAAAATAATGAACACGCCATTAGCACTGGCCATTATGGTATTAATGATATCGGTTACTTAAACAAAACCCAGAAAAAGTTAAAGAATTTAGATGAAGGAAATTATAGTTGGCGCGTGCGCGCCATAGATCATGGATTGACTAGTTCAAATTGGTCAAATACAAGGGACTTTTATATTGATGTGACCGCTCCCACCCTGGACACCATTCGAGCAAACTATGTCTCTGATAATCAGATCATACTTGTGGTCAAGTTCAAAGAGGATTTCTATCTCGATCTAAACACAGAGCCAACCGTTCTTGCTACACATCCATATTATCCAGACCTAGGTGAATCAGGACCGGAAGATGATTCACTTGTCGTAGAAAAACAAAGTTTTAATGGTGATGAATGGACAGGTGTTCTCATACTACCAGATGATTATAGCGGGAAAGCCATCCAGATACATGTTTATGGTGCTCAAGATGATCGTCAGAATAAAATGATGCCCACCTCTATTTTCAAAACGCCAGAAAGTATTATTTCTCAGTATGGTGGTACTGCGATCAGTGAAGATGGTACTGTTAGTATTCTTCTACCACAAAATGCTGTTACAGGTGATATTTCTATTTCTATAACTGGCCAGGATGTGCCCCCTGATACAAGCTCATTTATATATGAAGTAGACCGCGGGATAACTTACTTGATATCTGACCTTTATGATATCAAACCATTTGATCAGTCACTTAACAAGCCTGGTATATTGAGAATCGCTTTCCCGGATAGTATCTGCCTCATAACAGAACCACTCAACCAGTATTTTAACTTGGGACTTGAGGATGAAGAAACATGTATTGAGACAAATGGTGAGTGGATCGCAATGCCAGATTCTGGAATGGTCCCATTTATAGGAATGGTTGATACATCCATTTCTGGAGTATTGCCTGTTTTAAAACTGGGTGGATCGCAAATATCTGTTAGCGGCAATCCATATATGCAGGTTCAGATAGATACTTTTGGCACTTATGGAGCATTTGTGTCAATGGATTCCACATTACTCTCTGACTCTATAGATATTGAATCAATTGTGTGTCAACCAAGGATCTTTTCTCCCGGGGGAAACGGTTCTGTATTTGAATTCACAGAAACCAATATCATCTACTCCCTAGATCAGACTGAGGAGGTAACAGCCAGGATATTTAACCTTTCTGGTCGTCTTAAAAGAATATTAAGACCAGAATTCCCTTCTCGATCAGGGCATCAGGTCATGAACTGGGATGGAAAGGATTCAAATGGGGACATCGTACCAAGCGGCCTTTACATAGTGACACTTGAGAAAGAGGATAAGATCCCTAGGACTACCGTAGGTGTACTAAACCGGTGAAAAGGCTTTTTCCAATTTTTTTCATGATCTCATTTGCCATAGGGCAATATGATCAATTGTTTGTTGGAACGCGTCCACTTAGTATGGGCGGGGCATTCATTGCCGTTGCAGATGATGCCAATGCGATCACCTGGAACCCCGCTGGACTCCCAGGGCTGCGAAGATCAGAATTCACTTCTACCTATGCAAACTTATATAATCTAGGGATCGACCAATCTTATCTAGGATTTGTAAGACCATTCTCTGATAAGGTAGCACTCGGTTTTGATTGGTCTAGCGTTGGCTTTGATGATAATGAACTTTCCTATTCTGAAAATAAACTGAATTTTGCAGTAGGTGTACAGCCAAGTAAATTATTCTCATTTGGTTTTACACTTAAGTACCTAATGCGTGATATGCTTTTAGATGAGGCATCATATGGAAAAAGTTCAGGTGTCGGGTATGATGCAGGTCTGTTGATAAAGCCACTGAAGAATCTAAAAATGGGACTAGGGTTATATGACCTTGGCGGAACCTCTGTATCTTATAAAGATAAAACAACTGAGACCATTCTGGGACAAGCATTTAAACTAGGCATTAGCTATATGCCTATCAATGGTCTAACCCTTGCAGGTGATTTTGGAGATCGATTTCATCTTGGAGCTGAATATATTATAGCCAGCCGTGTTAGTATACGTGCCGGTGTACAACAAGATATGAGCGGTGATGAGAAGATCATGGTACCATCAGCAGGGCTTTCCATAAAGTTCAAGAGTATAGTCATGGAATATGGTTATGAAAGTCATCCATACTTAGAACCCACGCACCGTGTAACCTTTGCTCTACAATTAAGTCCCGCAGTCGTTAGCATTACCAAAACAACTATTTCACACAATCCTATTTTTCGTTCTCTGCATCGGTATTACGAGTCAGAGCCTTTTGTAAAGGTAGGACTAAAAAATATCTCAGATGCGGACCTGCCTGTAAATGTGTCATTATTTGTTCCTACGATGATGGATAATCCACATTCCGAATCTGTAACACTTCCTCCAAAATCAGATGAAGAATATGATATTGGAATTTCTTTTAGCAGTGATGTGCTTACATCAAAAAAGGCAACCTTTGATAACTTGGTACAGCCAGAGGTTAAAGTAAGCTATAAGCAAGGTGGAGAAGAGAAACTTGCTCAGAAAAAAATGGAGTCCTCCTATGTCCTAGGTAAAGGAAAACTCACATGGAGCAACCCAGACATGATCGCATGCTATGTCACACCTGCTGATGCGGTCGTAGATAAATTTGCTAGAAATTTCATACAATATTATACTCCTGTATTGAATGATTATTTTGGTAGGAGTAATCTGGGACGTGCAATAATCCTTTATGATGCATTAGGTACCCATGGGCTAGTCTATAATATTGACCTTGAAACTCCTTTTTTAGATATTGCTGATGACAAATCTGCTTTTGATACAGTAAAGTATCCAGGAGATATGCTAAGAGACAAGATCGGTGACTGTGATGATCTTACTGCACTATATGGATCGCTATTAGCAAACCTTGGTATTGAATCCATGTTCTTAGATGTCTTCAAGCCTGGTGCAGGCCACATATTTCTTATGTTTGATAGTGGTATTAAGCCCGATGATGTAACTAAGTATTTTTTAGATGAGAATGAAGTTGTTGTTCTTAATGATAAGGTGTGGATACCGATCGAGGCAACTCTAGTAGGAAAACCCTTCTTCTCTGCCTGGAAACAAGGTTCTCTGAAATATAATGAGATGAAAGCTGAAAATTATGTTAATGAGATCTCTGTTAAAGAAGCATCTGCAATTTATCTAGCAGGCTCTCATATCACCCCTGATATGCCTATGCCAACTATTGATGGCATCAACGATCTATTAAAAGAAGATATCAAGCAATATGGAATGTGGTTAGAACAGATTGTATATAATTCCGTTGGAAGCAGATTGGTCGCAGCGGAAGATTATTATGATGCTGGTGTAAAGTATATGGAATTCAAAAGATTCAAAGAAGCGGTTGAAATGCTTGAGACTGCCATTAATATGAAACCTGTTTTCCCAGATGCTATCAATACTCTTGGTGTTTGCTATACCAAATTAGAAGAGTATGCAAAAGCTATTGAATTTTATGAAGAAGCCTTACAGCAAGCTGGTGAGCATGCAGGGTATATGTTAAATATAGCTATCACACAATTCATGCTTGGTAATAAAGGCCTTGCCAAACAAAAGTATGATGAAGTAGTAATGATCGACCCTATGTTCGAAGGAAAGCTTGATAAAGTATTTGGCGCCGCAAAAGCAAGCATGGCTGGTCCAACAGATGGACCTACACTAAAGATTTCATCTGACCTGGAAGCTGAACTTGCAGAAGGATCCACGAAAGGCCTGGTAGAGATAAAAGATGCACCTCAAGATGTAGAACCCGAGGATATCAAGAAAGTTGATTTTAGGAAAAGAAGGGCACGGAGCGATAATACTGTTGGGGTTACTTTTGCCCGTTTAGGGAATTATTCAATGGCGATCGACTATTTTAAAAAGGCTATTAATAATGACTCTAAAGAAATGGATTACAAAGTGAATCTCGCTGTCGCTTTATATAGAATGTATAGATACGATGAAGCTGTAGAATATTATGAAGAAGTAAAAAAGGCCAAACCTGAGTTGGTCACTCAGCTGGACTTTATTGAAAGCATGGGTGATAATACGCCAAAGTTTGATAAATTCGACTAATTATTAGTAAGTTTGCGCTATCATGAAGAATAAAATCTTTGTTATAACATTATTTCTTTCCTTTGGTACCCTATGGGCGCAAGATGATGATCTTGATCTAGACATGGATGCCATGTGGGATAATACCGTATGGAATGATATCGAAGATGTTGCAGATGCTGGATATGAGGTAGAAAAAGTAACTGCTGTTGCTGGTGTACGTGGTGCTGAAGCTGAAGATGAAGCACTTCACCACCTATATTATAGACAGTCTATGAAAGGTCCAAGTAAAGTAGAATTAAATAAGGCTCTCGGTAAACTAATCAATACTCTTACTTCACTTAAAGAGAAAGACCCTTCACATGCAAAGATCCCAGAGGTTACACATTACGTTATACAGATCTACAAGAAGCTTGAAGATAATTCAAAAGCAAGGGAATATGAAAAAGAGTTGCTTGCAACCTCGCCTGATTCAAAATGGGCAAAGTATTATAAATAAACTAATTTTCGATCTTAAATAAAAAAAGCTCCTTAAGGAGCTTTTTTTATTTAAATACTCTTTTATTCCCTTCTGGATCTACTATGATCCAACCTCCACCAGGAACCTCATTCCTTACTATACCCTCTCCTTTGACCGAACCATCAGGAAACCAAAATTTCGCTCTGCCTCTTGGTATGCCATTGACGTAGCCTATCATCATTTCTTTTCTTCCATTTTCATACCATTGGGTCCAAGTGCCATCCTCTTTCCCATTAGAATATTTTATTTTTAATGCTTTTTTCCCATTTGCATGCCACTGAGTATACCATCCATCAGGTTCGCCATTGATGAATTTAGCTTTCAGAGACTTTGTTCCATTCTCATACCANTCNGTATATNTNCCNTGNTCTTTACCNTCNATNTAANAACCAATTATAGATTTNCCCCCATTCTCATACCACTCTTTATAATNATCAATATATTTATTTTGGTNAAAGGTTGCNANNANTTCCCNNTGCCTTTTATCACCATCATCNTACCATTGCTCAAATTTTCCATGCTTTTTACCTTTATCAAAATGTCCGATCATGATCGGTTCACCTATTTGGTTCAGGGTTTGCCAAAGGCCATGCTTCACCCCATCTTTAAATTCACCTGCACGCATGCCAATATCTAATTGCTTAATAACTGGTCCAGTATATGGGATATTATCAAGATAGTATACACCGGCAAGAGAGTCTAAGTATCCCCACTCAACTGCTTTAGGAATATCTTCGCCATTTATATAGGCAGCACTTAATAGGATAAGTAGAAATTTGTTTTTATAGCTCAACGTATTATTCAATTCTTTTATGTGACGATCGCGGAAGTTAAAAATAATAGATAATTTTACTAAAAATAAAAAAGGGGCTTTTAGGCCCCTTTTTAATAGAAAAATAATACTCTACTTTAGTAGGATCATTTTTTTAATCCCTCTGAAGCTTCCACTATTTAAACTATAGATATATACACCAGCTGCCACAAGGGACCCAGTATCATTCNTACCATCCCACTGCACAAAGTGGTAACCAGCAGATACATTTTGATTTACAAGTGAACGGATCTGCCTTCCCATCATATCATAGATCAAAATAGACACGGTCCCACTTTCAGGGATATCATATCTAAGAGTGGTCGTAGGGTTGAAAGGATTCGGATAGTTCTGATGAATAGCGAAATCCTGTGGAAGTCCATGAATATCTTCTAAGCTTAATAATGCAATATTTACGACCTCAGAAGGATCACCTTCATTCTCATGTATATCAACGGCAGTGACCGTATAATAATATTCTCCTAACTCAGTTATATCATCAGAAAAGGCCGGATCGTTACTTTCACCAATGAGATACGTTTCATCAATATTAAGGTCTGGGATGTGACTTCGGTAAATATTATAGTGTGATAGGTCATTTGCATCGGACATTTCCCAGTTCAAGTTAACAACACCATCTAAAAGGACTGCATTAAGCCCTGTTAGCATTCCTGGAAAAATATTATCAACAGAGTACCCAGATAATGGCTCACTCTCGAAATTACCTTCATCCATGTTTGCTACCACACGGTAGGTGGTCATTGCATCATTTTCACTCGTTGAGTCTTCAAGCGTTGTTGCTTCTACGACATAAACATTACTTGCATAAGCACCAACTGAGTTTAGCCCTACCCACTGATCTCCATCTAGGCGTTCAATAGTATACATTTCTGTGCGACCCAAACCATCTGTATCAAAGATCGATCTTTCAAAAGTGATGTATACCCTTCCTCCCTGATCATTAGGAATATCTTCAATACTAAGAATAGTAGCATCTGCTTGGATCGTTCCTGTACATCCATAACCAAGTGCACCCATAGGTTCTCCCCAACTTGTGACAGCTGGAGACATTTCATCTATAGAGAAATTGCCATTTGCTGGCTCACAAAAGAAAGGTGGACTACTCATCACATTTGAATATTCTGCGTAGGATAATGTGTCTGTAAATACTCCATTCTCTCCTCCCTGGAGAGTGGTTTCATGTAAATGAAGACCGCTCCCATTATTATCCCATTGTACTGCTGCCAGAGAATTCTGTCCTGGGTTACCCCAAACAATGGATCCATGCACATCAGCATATGACCCACCACCAACAGATAAGGCACTTCCATAAGCAGCTATATTCCCGGCAAAGGTACAGAAATTAAAATAAACATTAGAGCCACTCCATACAGAGAATCCACCTGAGTTAGCATTCCCGCCTGCAAGATTTGCATGGTTATTAACGATTAAACAATGATCCATATAGCCGCCGCTTCCTTGGGAAAACCCTCCTGCAGCTGCATGGCCTTGGGACTCATTCCCAATAAAAGCACTATTGTAGACAGATGTGTATGTATTACCATGGACCCTTAGACCCACATTATAATCACCGGAGTTCTGAACAAAGGTAACCCTGTCCATGAATACATCCATATAGGCGCCATCACTAGCTCCTATGTATGCACCTGCCCCGGCACGGGCACTATTACCCGTAAAAAGTGTGTTTGAGATTGAAACAAATCTATTTGAAAGTGAATCATAACTNCTGACTTTCATAGCNCCACCATCAAAGCTGTTTGTACTATTATTCAAAAACATACAGCTATCGATGATAACATCAGAATTGGTTGCAAAAAGCGCGCCTCCTTCAGATTCAGCTGTATTACTTACGAAGATATTATTGCCCAGCATTATGGTGCCGTTATTTATATAAANTGCACCACCATTCACATCAGCAGACCCATTAGTAAAGGCAAATCCTCTTACTATCCAATCTCCTTGAATNATCTCAAAAATAGTCCCCTGTCCATTGCCATTGATCACCGTTGAATCTGATCCAGCGAAAGAAAAAAGCATCCCTGAANTATTACTNGCACTGATATTTTCATTGTAGACACCTGGNCCTACTAGGATCATATCACCATCATTCATTTCATTAAAAGCATGACCAATTGTGGCAAATGGACTATCAAATGAGCCATCTCCTGTTGAGTCATTACCAACCCCAGTCCATACCAGAATCATGCCAGGTTCTGGCGGAGCTTCAGCTGGATATCTCCAGTAACTGAACCCTCCACCATTATTACCGGCTGTCCAACTTTCCATTTGNATATCGTAGAAAAAGTTCTCTTCAACACACCATAATGAAATGGTCTGTCCCAACACACTTGGTGGGGAATAATTCACCGCTTCAACCCATTCAACATAGTCTGCAGTTGTAGACTGATCAGTAGGCATGGGTGACCATAATGTGCCCGCTGGCCCATTACCATTATAACTATCTTCAGTATATGGGTTGAATAGACCCTGATTGTCTGCCCGAGTGATCGCTACGGTTTCAGTAATATGGTCCCGGTTATGCGGGTCAGTATAATCTGCATAGTCCTCTTTGATGAAGTAAACTGAGGAACTATCATCAACNTCATTTACCTCTAGTTCTACAATAAATGATTGCTGAAAATCGTTGGGAAGATCATTCCAGAGTCCATTACTTACCATTAGCTCTGCATAGTGTTCAATACCACCTGAGTTAGATGGCTCACCATCATTCCAGTTTGTGTAAACCACCTCTTCTCCAGTGACCCATTCCCAATTACCTTCCTCTTGCTCATCGGTGATCCCGATCCACCCACCATAACTATTGATAGCGTCTAATGAGGCTCGTATGAAATTATTCTCTGTCGAGGAGGTAATGGTTGCTAGATATAGATCAGCACCTTCACCCACTTCGACGGTATCTGTGAAATAATTAGCTTCATGCCATGAAAGTGAATTTAAGGAAGCATAATAATGATGACCTTCAAATTCTCCTAAGTACTCAAATCCGTCAGCGTCATCATAATCATCATCGTCTCCACCTTCCCAATCAAAACCATAGGCTTGATCCCAGAAGTCGACGAAGTCCAAATAATAAGCATTGCCGTTGTAGGCAACTGTCACGTTACCACCATCCCACTCAGCTTCTTCACATGATACTGCATAGACCTCTCCAATGTCATGAACCCCATTATCGTTAGCATCAATGAACTGAAAATAATAAGCATTAAACCCATAGTAGCTTGACCAGGATTCAAAATCTGATTGAGATCTTATAATGACACTTGTGTCNGGGGTCATATTTGATAGGTTTCCAGCACATTCGTCACAATCAGAACCCATAGTGGTGAATACTGACCCATATGCTCCATACATGCTATCTATGGATGTGAAATGGAACTCAATACCGCCACCAGTGGAATCTTCATCATCCCCTCCATCACCAAATTCAAATGAAAGGTATCTGTACGCATCCACTGTGTCAATGGATATTGACTGAGTATGGAATTCTCCATCATAGTAAACAGAGACATCATATTCCTGGTACGGGTCTAACACAGTCCCAATCTCGCCCCACACATTTGTTGCTCCATAATAAACCGANCTACCCGCACTATCATAAATTGTAACATTTGTCATGACAGGAACAAGAGAATCCTGTTCATTATACTCTTCTACTACAGCGATCAAAAATCCATAATCGTCTCTTGGATATAAGACCATTTGAATATTGTCCTCAGAGACCCCATCAGGTGTCACATAAAAAACACCACCATCCCAAAGATCTAAATAGGTTCCATTATCAGTATTATTATGTGCATAAGTGCTCCACATCCCTATACCTAGTTCTGCAGAAGCAGTTCCTAAGCTATCAGTCGCTACAGTAATTACTGTATCGGATTCTGTTGATAAAAAGTATACTGTTGCGCTGTCGCTAGGATTGCCTAAATGGTCTACTACTGTCGCCTGAACCATTTGAGATTCGTCTTGGTCGTCTGTGTTAGTTACATATTGAAGTGTGTTTGAAAGGAGCTGTATGACCNCTGATGAAGCATCAGGCCCGAAAATATTGAATCCAAGGTAAACTGCTCGGCCATCACCGATCTGGTCNGCTGTGATACCGCGCGCATTACTATTGACTGCAGCAATATCTGTAAAANTTGTATCAGTGACATATGCAAAATATCCCCAACCATTATAGTGCCAGAACCCNTATGAATGAAAAGTTTCAGGGAGACCNGCTGTCACAGGATGATCTAGGTCGTTCAAAACTATCTCCACAGTATCCAGACCAACATTTTCCCAGGCATTTGGAAACCAGTTAAAATGATCCCCATTTTGGATATACCCCTTACCTGATTCTATCCAGCTAGATATATTGCTTACTTCATCGCCGTCACAACCGCCACCATATCCAGCAATAATAGCATCTGCATCAATTTCGATTGCCTCTTCAACACTGTNAACACTAACTGGATCATACTCTAGATCAATNAAAGTTTCTTCTAATTCGGCAGTTCCATCATTTGCATANTTACATAAGATTGCAATGATNGGCCAGTCTCTTTGATCTCTTGTTAATGTAAGCCTGTGAAATGATTGCGCACTCTCAACTTTTGTACCTGAAACTTCAGGTTTTTCTTGTGCACCAACAATGTGAGCAATATCAGCNAGNTTTAAGTTCTTTTTTAAATTGTTATCAACATGAGATNTGTTACGGGTCTGGTCTGGGATAATTTGATTAAAATATTTTGTTCTCAGATGGTCATTGGTTGGGATATCACTTTTTAATTGACCATTATTCAAATTCCTTGTATTTGAGTTCTTTCTTGGANNATTGGGTCTTATCCTAAGACCAAGAGACTCAGGATCAAACAGCNGTTCTCTTTTTGTATTTTGTTTTAAATCAAGCTGTTTAGGAAAATTCTTATTTAAGACTCTCATCACTTTTGAGNTTGCATCAGTATTTATCTTCTGCATTTCATTTTGAAATAACTCGATCCGNTCTTGGTGAGNTTTTNGTAGGNTCTGATNACTNNNNCCATTACTNATTTTTTGNNGTTCANCAGAAATATTAGGATNATTACTGAGACCNTCAAACTCACNNTCNTTATTTGANGCTATTAGAAANGATAAGNACAGNAAAAGNACNGGNCGAATCATNTAAAACTCCATTATTAATTTTTTAAAAGATNGCGANTAACGANCTTNATNTTAANNNANATATAACAACTTNATNTGTNNTACAAATAGTATACTANTTGNTTNCCATTTNTGTGANACNANACANAANTANNTTANANNTNAANCTTATANGTCCTGATNTCAAANGGAGANANNGTGANCTCNTATTNTCCATCAATTTNTANAGGNGTATCAANGTNATTCCACTCCATNAGNTCACACTCNGTAACAGTNCCNTNNANATAAAGNGAACCACTAGAACTTCTACCATGCGTCTCGATGACCCTAATGATCAATTGATCTTCTTTTTCTGCTTTTTTCAGGACAGATAATTCTAGACCATCCCCTGTTAGCTTTATTGGGATATCTTTATCGGTACTCACACCCTCAAACAGTATCGGCTCTTGATTTAAGCATGAGGACTCTCTGATCACATCTGAATGAATCAGATCATTTTCATGTGGCAGTACGCTATAGGTAAAAGTGTGCGATCCTTCATCAGCATCTGGATCTGGATTACTTGGTGAACGTAGCAAATTCAGGTCTAAAATATTATCATGAACCATGTAACCGTATTTACAATCATTCATAAGAGCTACGCCATGGTCATGGTCGGAAAGATCTGCATATTTGTGACCCACAACCTCAAACTTTGCCTTATCCCAGCTGGTATTGCGATGTGTGTTACGCTTTACATAGCCATATTGAATATCAAAAGTCGCTTGCTCTGATCTTATGGAAACAGGAAAATGTACACGAAGCATTTTATGCTTTTCATTCCATTCTACATGGGTAGCAAAATCAAGCCTCTTGGAATGAGGGTATAAAGATACCAACTGCTCTACACTTGACCCGCCAATGGAAAAGCTGAGTTTTATTTGTTTGGTAACCTCTCCATTTGCTAATGCTTCAACCTTAGTTGCTTTTGCAGTTTCGATCAGGGCCTCCCTATAGAAAAAATCAACATCCCAGGCATCCCAGTTATTAGGACGATCTTCATAAAGTGATAGAACATTACCTGAGTTAGATAAAAATTCTTTATCTAAACCCTTATCATACATGGATATAAGTTGGCCAGTTTGGTCAAATTCATATTTGACCAGGTCATTCTCAAGAATAAGGTCTTCACTCTTATTACTTTCTAGACTTGATTTATTACCCTTTTTGAATGTTGTGAATGATAAAGGAGTCAATTCAACCGCGGCAAGAATACCATTACCATCATTTTGAAGTTGAATGACTTCACCATTCTGATCTAACAATGAATACCCATGAAAAGATTCTGGCAGGCAGATGGCACCTTTCCATGTGTATGAAAGTGTATTAACTAAAACAAATGAGTTATCATCCTTTTTAAAAAGTTGCTCCCCCGATTGTTTGATCAATGCATCGCAGCCTTCATGGATCTGCTCGTACTCTTTGTGAGTGGTCTGATAAACCAGATTGATACTCGAACCAGGAATGATATCATGGAACTGGTTAATAAGTAATTTTTTCCACATCTGATCTAACTCTTCTGAAGGGTATTCCTTCATCGGTAGACAAGAATAGAGCATCTCAACTGCGCGCAATTTCCACTCAAGCTTTCTATTCTGNTTTTTAACCANTCCATGGGTNGTAAGAGTGCCTCGATGNAGTTCTANATANAGNTCACCTACCCAGGTCTCNACAACATCTTTATNNTNNTCCAGNCTNTCAAAAAAGTTCTTTGCNGTNTCAAANCGAACCNTTGGAGCATTNTCAAGATCTGACATNCGTCTNCCAAGNTCAATATTNTCTGGCTTNGGNCCTCCNCCACCATTNCCAACACCAAANAGAGATATGAACTCATCAAGNTTATCNTTCTCNTTGAANCCTNTGACCGCAGGNAATANAAATTCCGTATCGAGCTCACTATTATATGTATTCTCTGGCGGGAAATGTGTTAGTACCTCAGANCCATCAATGCCTCTCCAATTAAAGGTNTGATGAGGGAACTCATTAAATTGACTCCATGAAAGTTTTTGAGTTAAAAAATAATTGACCCCTGATCTTTTAAGTATCTGTGGCAAAGCAGCAGAATAACCAAAAACGTCTGGTAGCCACAGGTTATCAACCTCAATATCAAACTCATCTTTATAGAAATTNTTTCCTTTTAAAAATTGTCGGACCATCGATTCGCCACTNATCANATTACAGTCGGCCTCGATCCACATTCCACCCTGNAGCTCCCAGTTTCCAGACTTCACAGCATCTTTTATACGTTNATANATCTCTGGNTATTGATCTTTCATAAATTGATAATGCTGTGGCATAGATGCACCAAANATATATTCTGGNTATTGTTCAATTATNCTCAATTGGGTCGCATAAGTACGTGCACATTTCCTTACGGTCTCTCTTACTGGCCAGAGCCACCCTGTATCAATATGAGCATGCCCGATCGCAGACACATTCAGATCTGAGGCTGAAGANCNTTTNCTTAATTCTNNNTCAAGAAGNGAGCGTGCTTCTTTNGANNTGGACCGATCATCACAAAATGCATTTATACAATTATTCAATGCCAAGATGGCTCTTGAACGTCTTACAGATCTGTCATCAAGGTGTTTTATTAATCCAAGGAGTATTCTAGCATCGAGATAGAGATGCCAAAGCTCAGCATCGAAGATACCAAACTTTATTGTCTCGACCTTGGCATCAAACCAGCCNTGACGCTTCGGGCTATCTTGTTCAGGTTCTGGGTCGGTAAAGACACCAAATAATGAGTTNGCTGCNGCNTCNACCCAGAGTTCAATATTCTCTCCACCATGGCAACTATCGATCAATGGAACTCGTGGTCGAGCAAAATTAGGGTCCCAGATAGATGCATTCGTTATTCCCTGAATNACCTTACCATCATTATTAAANACAAGTCCTTCNCCNGAAAAATCCAAATTTGCAGCAATNCTCTTGCCTTTCCATTCTTCNGGCACTTGNCCNTTCAANTGGAACCANGCNCTTTCCCANTTACNTCCCCANGNATCACCTTNNTTNATNGNTNTATAATCAAGAGANANNCTATCNTTGAATGGAGTAGCTTCTTTCGACCAGCCATATTGAGCATCAAAATCTCTTTGGTCATAGATAAAAAGGCCTGGCAGGCGATCATACCATTTTTGNATCCGTTGGAGAATTACTTCTGTTTCTTTCTTAGTCATAAATTATTCCTCTGATACCCAGCCATCATCTTCATGATCTCTATGGTCTGAGCTTAGTTTAGCCATCATAATTTTCAGATCATTGAAGCCACCTATCGTAAACCATATCAAGGTGATCGTAGCCATGAAAATNTGAATGAAAATATATTTTTTCCAGAACGACATCCAAGCAGNATTGCTTACATCATTATAAAGGTTATATACAGTCCCAATAATAAATACAAGCGTCCACATTCCTGTCCATACATAATTAANAATATANATCAACTTATCTGCCTTGGTNAATTCGTTTCCCATCATAAANATCTTCCAACCTAATTCCGTTTTCTTATTNACAACTTTTGTCTCCCCTTCTATTGCGTGTTTTCCACGATTCAAAAGTTTATCCATATTGAATGGTTCTTCTTTGGCCGCTAACGATACTCCAATATAAGATAAAGCTGACATCCCCATACTGATCCCCCAATATTCNTGACCATTTATATTCCTAACATAAATGAGCATACCTTTNAGTGCGCTGTATGATGTGAGGTCCAACAGCCAATCAGATGATATTTGCTTGACCAAAACACCTCCAACGCTTATNAAAGCTCCCACGATCATNGCCGTCCATGCGGCAGTGGTCGTACCTCGTTTCCAGTAAAGNCCACCAATTATAACGGCTCCTGAACCTCCGGCAAAGATAGCGGCAGTAATAGCAAAGAAAAGTGCNATCTTCTGATTTTGTTGAAATAATAGACTAAAAAGGAATATGAAGATAGCCACTCCAAATATCGCATATCTCAAGACTTTTAAATGAGTATCCTTATCAAAAGGTTTATCGCGGAATGGCATGATCACATCTTGTATGAGGATGGTTGCCCAGGAATGTAGATAGGTATCGTGCGTACTTATAAAAGCAGCAAGCATCAGCGCAGCAAAGGCACCTAGAAGCCCTATAGGNAGTACCGCTGATAAAACTATTGGACCACGCATCTGCGAACGGAGAGTGTCTGTATCTAATTGATCTAGAGACATATTTACAGTGTTCGCTATATCCTGGTAAGATGGGTGATTCATGAATACATAGATCATTACGGGTACGAGTAGGAAAAAGAGCCCCTGTGGGAGGCCTCNAAAACCNGCGAGTACAGACCCCATCTTTGCTTCATGCGCGCTNTTGGCCGAGGAATTATATGCTTGGCTACCTTGCCAACTCATGCTGCTATACATGATCCCAATTATGCCGATCAAAAAGTACCAAAAGTTAAAATCCTCTACGTGACTAGTTTTGAATGGATTGATCCTAGATGAATTCTCATACTTTTCATCTATTTCATCTATCTGCTGTTGCTGCTGTTCCATTGTTAGATCTTGGAAANATTCGTCTGAGTTCAGAGTTTGGATCTCTTCTTGGGCNAGTTTGATCGGTGTCTGCTCTAGNGATTCAGTTACTTGGTCCCAACCAATATTGAAAAATAAATAGAGTGCCACAACNAGAAGAACAAGCGTTGCGAATATTCCCTGAAAAAAATCAGCAATTATAACGGCTATTTGGCCCCCAGTGTAAACAAAGTAAAGCGAGACACTAAGTAATATGATCATTACCAGTGGATAGACAGGAAGGCCTGCAAATGAATCTGGNAATCCACAAAAACTTATAAAGAACTGAGCTCCAACAGCGGGAAAAATACCGAAATTTATAATNCCTGCTAAAAATGCAACTAGACCTGTAAANATCCGAAACCTACGGCTATATCGTTTCTCAAAAAATTGTGCNAGTGTCAAACATCTAGTAGATCTGAAACGATANATCACCCAACCAGACATGGTCAACATCAAAATAATAATTCCTTGGCTTAGGCCCCACCAAGCCAGACTAAAACCGGCCACATAACCCATCTCTAAGAACATCACAACAGAGATAGCNCCCAGACCCGCTATGCCACTAGAAACTGATATTAAATATCTACCNGCTGTCCTTCCAGCAGANAGAAAGTCTGTTACACTNTTCATAAGACCTGAAGAAAATGATACAGAATAGACCATTCCAAAAAGAGCCAGANCAACGATNGCCCAATCAANAAAATGCATAATTANTTCACCCAGACCTTTCCATCTTTTCTNATGATAACNGNTNNNCCATTCCANTCTAATTCAGCTTCCCATCCTGATAGNGTCACCATAATATCTGGNGGCCATGNTACNCCTTCTACTGGNTTGGTCATNAGATTTAATTCTTTGAGAGATGCCGTGTAACGCTCATTCTTGAAAAAGTAATTCCTCTGCCTTATATAAACCTGTCTAAGCGCCCATTTGACCTTATCTAATCCATTATCGATATATTCAACTTTTTCAGTACCGGGAGCTTTTTCCGTAAACTGAACCAAGCCCCAGAAGTGTGGGAAATGCATATAGATATGTCCCTGAGGCGACCAGACCCAATTGAATTCTGGATTATCTGTTTTTACATATTTGCCTTCAATAATGTCAACATCCCACTGAACCCTGGAAAAATTAACCTTCCACTCTTCCCCATCCTTTGGAGATTCATTCGAACGATAATTATTGTAAAAGGCTTTCCATGGGATCGCAATCTCAACGCTCCAACCCTTATCCATATCCGATGGGTCATTTAGAGTACCATCTATATTTACCTTGGATATAAGCCCGGGGATATCCCAAGAGTCAAGTGCAACCTTGTCATAGTCGTGATAAGGAGCCAAAAGAATAAGGTCCCACTCCGTTTCGTATGCATTGACCTCTAATTCGTAATAATTATGAGTATCTCCATCTGGGTCTAAAAATATTTCAAAGTCATTATCATAATAAATGACCGCGTCTCTTTCTTTAAGGGTTGCCCATACGTGCGGTTCTTCCATTTCTACTCCAAAGTAGAAATAATTATCATCCCAGAGCATTTTAGCTTTTGTATCATAAAATGGTTTAGGCTTTAGATCTCCTTCAATATCAACAAATGAATCTGTCCAGTCTGTATTTGTCCAAGCAATGTCATTTAATTTACCATCCAGCAAAATAGGCGAATCTGCCTTATGGCAAACGTATGTTCGTGGCGCATACTCGATCTTTGGCTCTGGAAATTCATTACCCCAGAAGCCTTGGCCATGGCTAATGGAAAGAAAGGTCAACGTAAATAAAATTTTAATGATAAGGTGCATTGATCGTCCTAATTAATCATTTAATTTAATATCCAATATGGGCCTGGGGTTCATTGATTTAAGAAAAAGAACAGGTGTTAAACATACGAACATCATTATAATATATATCTGACCTATACTCATTAACTCTGTCAATGGCCCAATCAGTTTGCCTCCAATAACAACAGACATGTTTGAGATAGCCATATAAGATGTGAACATAGTAGCAGAAGCCTTTGACCATGATAGAGCCATAGCTAAGGCAAACATAGATACAGTCCCAATCGCGATAAAGCAAGGATGTGCAACTAAGTAAAATAACTGAAACCAGTAAGGCAGTTGATCAGTTGTGAGGATCATTAAACCAAAGACCCCTGAAAGAACTGAAAAACTACCCCATCCTAGAAAGAAGACCTTCCTCTTCCCATAGCGATCGGCCAATACCCCTCCAAGGATCGCGCCAAAAAATTCAAGGATCGCGCTCGGCCCTCCAACGATCTGTGCATAGGTGTCTGACTGCCAATTTAACGTACTACTGTAATAAACTGGTAAGACACCACTATTTATGCCTTGGTTGATGGCTGATATCAATATGAATAAACCCGCAAAAAAACATGGTCGTTTGGAAAATGCGGTCACCAGGTCTTTGATCACCCCTATTGGGTTTTTCACACTGCTCTCATGTTTAATTGACCCATAGTCGATCTTGCTCCATGGGAATCTCTTTTCCCCCGGGCGTTCAAGGATAAACAGGGGAAATAAAATGATCGCAAACATGAGAATGGTTTGCGATCCTATAGCAAAAGCAAGACCCTTTGATGTAAGCAAGGTTCCCATCACAACTGCACCCATTCCTGTCCCAATTACCTTGGAGCCCCACATTGCACCATTGACCTTGCCCTGCTCCTCAGGTAACAATATGTCAACAGCCAACGCATCACAACTCACGTCTTGGAGAGAGGCAAAGCAGTTATGAAAAAAGAACATCCAACCCAATAAACCAATATTCGCGGATAGGTCACCCATTCCCAACATCGCAATAAGGGTGAGAGCCATCCCTAGCTGCGCGAATAGGACCCAAGGGCGCCTCCTGCCCATCACCCTGTAAGTAAAAGAATCAATAATAGGCCCCCAGAAGATCTTAAAGGTCCATGGTAAATAAGCCATAGCGGTCAACTGACCTGACTCTGCTAATGTTAAACCTTTTGATGCTAAAAAAGATAATAGCGCGGTCAACATAAAACCCCAGGGAAACCCTTGTGCAAAATAGAGTATACATAGAGTTGTGACCCGCAACCATTTGTTCGTTGTAAGTGTATTCATTATCTTTGTGTAGCTATCTGAAGTAACGTCAATTAAGCAACTCTGAAAGCACCTCTTCTGCCAGGCTGGACATGAGGATATACCCACTTTCATTTGGATGAACTCCATCGAAAGTGTAATCTGAATTCAAGCCCTGCCGTTCATCGACCATAGATGAAAAATAGTCAAGATATATCAGTCCTTGATCGATGGCATATTGTTTAAGAGCATCATTCACAGCTTGAATAATGGATGGCGGGTCTTTTATCTCTCTTGCCCAATCATATTCGTAGACAGGGAGGATAGATGATAAGACCACTTTCACTTGATAAGCTTTAGCTATCTCAGCCATTGAGAAAATGTTATCTGTGATCATTTTAGCATTAGAAGGGCCCGTATTCCCGGCTATATCATTCGTACCCGCAAGAATAACCACAATCTCTGGTTTGAGATCAATTACATCTGGCTTGAACCTAATCAACATCTGAGGAGTGGTCTGACCTCCAATACCTCTGTTCATATAGCCTTTTTCAGTAAAATATTCTGGATAGAGATTAGACCACTCTTCTGTTATAGAATCACCCATAAAAACAACACTTCTTTCATCTTTCTTTGGTAGACCGACCTTTAAATTATCATCTTCATAACGAGCAAGGTTTGCCCAGTCTAGTGATTTGCTATCTTCCATTATATTCTCTATCGAAAAACATTATTAGTTCATTAATTCATGGATGGTATTGACCTCAAAAGAGATTTGGTTACCATTCGCCTCAAAATATTTAGATGGTTTGAATTCAATTATCACCTCTTCATTGGGAAGCATTTCAAAATAATTATTACTGAAGAGACCCTTTACATTCACAGAATGCAGATGTAATTGGTAGATGAATGAATGTGCACGAATGGTAATTATATAATTATTATCTACCTTTTTATGCTCAAAATCAAACTCTGCTTTCGGGATACTCAAGTCTTTTGGCTTTTGGAAGAAATAGTTGTTAGTACCCAAGACCTCTTTATTTGAAAATAACTCACATTTCATAAATACTTCAGATGGTTGATTTTTACCGATCAGATCATTCTTACTGATACTGAGTACAATATTTGATGAGTGTGGTCTTATATCTAGTTCTATTCTTTTTTCAAAAATAATAGAGCCATCAAATTTATATAATCTTGCTGATAACTCCGCTGAACACCCTTCCTTCACATCGTTAACAATATAGATATCTAACATTTCATTCTTTTCTGTTATGGAGATCAATATCGGGTCAAAAAAACGTTTTGCAAAATAGTGTAGTGCTTTCCAGTTACCTTCGTAGTCTACACTGGCCCAGGATATACCTGGCCAACAATCATTGAACTGCCAATACAGCGTTCCCATACAAAAGGGCATGTTCCTTCGATGACTTTCCACCGCCGACCTTATGGCCTGCGCCTGCATGACCTGGCTCAAAATAACGGTAGATTCAAAGTCTCCTTTTAAAGCATAATGGTCTTCAATGTATTTAACTAAATTACCTGTTCCTAGAGACGCTTTCTGATGTGCTTCCAAAACTTCTGAATCAATACTAAGGTCCTTATCATTAGCAAATGTCTTTATTGTTGATAGCTCAGGGAAAGATTGCATTCCATACTCCGACATAAAACGACCAACATTTTCTTCAAATGCCTCAAAACCATCGCCGCCATGCCACACACCCCAGTAATGATTATCACCGCATCCATAGATCTGATCTGTTTCAGGAAGAACAAGGCTATATCCTGGTGAGCTAGGCCAGTATAGCCTTCCGGGGTCTAACTCTTTACATATCCTTGGGAGCAATTGATGGAACAGTTTATCGTAATCTTTCCAAACAGAGTCTGGGAGTTTCTCTTTCCACCCCCAGCTTAGCCATCCAGAAGCGATCTCATTGTTACCACACCAAAGAACAATGCATGCATGTTCTTTCAATCGATTTAGTTGGAACCTGGCTTCAGTCTCTACAGAAGCCAAAAATTCATCATTTGCTGGATACATAGAGCAAGCAAACATAAAATCTTGCCATACCAGCACTCCCATTTCATCACATATCTCATAGAAACAATCAGGCTCATAGACTCCACCTCCCCAGATACGCAGAGTATTCATGTTTGCTGACACAGCATCCTTTATCAATCTCTCATAATCATCCCGTTTTAAACGCTCAACAAAAGAGTCAGCGGGTATCCAATTTGCTCCCTTTGCAAAAATTGGTGTACCATTAATATGTATCTCAAATGACTCACCCTTCTCATCCTTTTGCCTATGGATAGACACCTCTCTTAACCCGATCCTCTTTTTAAATTTTTGCTGACAATTATCCAAATGGAATTGAATATCAATATCATACAAAGGCTGGTCTCCATGACCTACAGGCCACCAAAGCTCAGGTTCATTAATAATGAATAAAAACTCAATTTCATTTTTTCCATTCATTATGTTTATAGGGTATTCTTTGCTTTTTCCTGTTAAAGATTCAGTTATGGAGACCTTACCTTCCTCCTGAATGTTTGATATAATGTTAGCTGACACATTCAAAGAAGCGCTCTTGTGATCTGCCTCTGTATTGATGACCGATACATCCGTTATATACCAATTGTCCCAACCAAAAAGCTCTACATTTTTCCATATTCCTGAAGTGACTAAACAAGGACCCCAATCCCATCCATAGTGATAGGGCGCTTTTCTAGTAAATGGACTCGTCTTACCTGCCTGGTCATTTTCAGCTGGAAGGACATGATCTAATTTTTGCATTAAAGGGAGTACTTCTTTAATTGGTGACCGTAGTACAATAACCAACTCATTAATATTTGGGGTGAGAATATCATTAATATCAGCAACCCATGGATGAAACATATTGTTGGAACTAATAATCTTCTTATCGTTCAAGAAAACATCGGCATATGTATCGATCCCATGGAAACATATCCCTTTGTTCCTTTTGCCTAAGATTCCTTTATCAGGTCTAAAAAAAAGTCTGTATGTCCAATCCTTATCTGAGATCCATTGTAATTCTGATTCATTACTGCCGATAAATGGGTCTGGTATCAATTCATGATTCATTAGGTCTAGATGAATATTACCAGGCACACTCGCGCTCAACCACTTCTTATCAACGGACCTGAACTCCCAGCCTTGACCCAAATTCTGACTTGTTTTGGTATCTTCTCTCAATTTTAAGCCTTATTTACTCAATAATTAATTTTATAAAATAGTGTTGTGCATAGAATAAGAATGTTCTTATAATATATGTATCTTATACGAAGTATACTATATATTGTTATAGAAATATTAGAAAGCTACTAGCTATATATTAGTTCTTCTCTCTAAGATATAAATATTAACTAAAACAACACGGAGTATAAACAGATGCAAAAATCGATAATAAATCGTTTTCTAATTGTATGTGCGGTCATTCCAATGGTTCTTATTGCTCAGACATCCGTCGACGTCCCTTGGACCGGCACGCCTGGTGAATTGGAATCATTTATTCATGGCGACACAACCTCTACTGGTGAACAAGCTCATG
The DNA here is from genome assembly GCA_002167345.2 of bacterium TMED46. Lineage (GTDB taxonomy): Bacteria > Fidelibacterota > Marinisomatia > Marinisomatales > UBA1611 > CACEUX01. The sequence continues at coordinate 42,574 of NHCZ02000043.1, forward strand.
ATGTTTACGTATTAGAAGCTAATAAGGTCTACTTACAGCTATCTGAAGTAAATATGAATTCTAGCATGGAGCTAGTTGGTGCTGATTATGGTGATGGTGAACATCCGGCTACCGTACAACCAATTGCAGGAGACGATGGTAACCTTCAATTTACAGGCTGGCCACAAAATCATGTTAAAACACATGGTCATTCTCAAACATATGCTTTGAAGAACATCCTTTTTAATGGAGTAGCTGCTGGACAGACGGCTTCATTATTTGGAGTTTTGTCAACATATGGTGAAAACAATACCGTGGTAGTTGATCATGTGACATCAGCTCACCATAACATTGTAGCCTACTTCAACTTTGGAACTGCACAACGTCTTCATGTTACTAACTGTACCGCTGTTCAATTCACCTCATATGGTGGTGGAATGTGGTGGGGTGGTTTCCTCTGGGGCGGTGGTGGCGGCTGGACCGGTACCTGGAAAGAGCTCCTGGTTGAGAACAATACCGTTGAAGGAACTATGGGGCAGGTCTTTGTCATTTACGACAATGGTGTGATCCCTGGATACAATCCAATTAGAATTAACCACAACACATTTGTGAATATCACTGACTGGGTCAAGTTCTACATACATGGTAACAATACCCGTTTTACCAATAACCTTTTTGTCAATACTGTTTCCACAGGACAAACTCGTAACTCACACGGGCAAGGTTCTACATTGAACTGGCCTGGTGGACACGGTAAAATGGCAACCCTAAGCCAGGGCGCATGTACTGATAGTACACTACTCGCAAGAGGCTGGTGCTGGGACAACAATAACAGGAATATTCACTATAACAACAATGTGTATCACGATACACCAGAGGCACAGACCATGTTTACCATGGATCCATGGTGTTGGGACGTAACAGATACAAATGATGTTGTAACGACATATTGCGATACTATGATTGAAAATCAAACCAGATGGATGGATGATTCAACTGAAGCTCAGATGGCCAATGGCGTATCAGAAGCGAATAATGTTGAGGCACCATCTCTTGGTTTCAATATGCCTTCAGTTTACTTTGAGACACATTTTGCTAGAAACTTGGACTGGTTAGACAACAAGGTACACGACAGCCATCCAGATTCATGGTGGTTGCATCAGAATGATGATGACTGGAATGTTGTAGAGTGGCCATTACCAATGGATTTCACCTATAGTACATCCTCTGTAGCATATACTGCTAGTGAGTGGGGTCTTCCTGCTGGTGATTTAAACCATTGGCCAGATGCATTGGCACAATGGGCAACATTATCAAATGACATGGATGATGCTATATTTGCTCCAAGTGAGTTTACTCTAGCTCAAAACTATCCTAACCCATTCAACCCAACAACAGAGATCAGTTTTAGCATAGAAAACGCTGCAGACGTAAGTCTAACTGTTTTCAACATGCTTGGTCANAAAGTAAGAGTTCTTGAGAATGCTTCCTTAGAAGCTGGAACACACTCTTACAAGTGGGACGGNCGTGATGAACTTGGTCAATCAGTTTCTACAGGTGTNTATCTATACACTGTAACTGATGGTTCAAGATCTATTACNAAAAAGATGGCGTTAATGAAATAATTATAGCGNANACAATTTCGTTATNATCTTAGGGGGCNGTTGATTCAATTCACTGCCCCCTATTTTTTTTGTTAACCTTATATTGTAATTTTAAATTATAGACATAAAAAATTGAAAAACTTTAATCAAACTCTATTCACCATTTTCTTATCGCTTTTNATGGCTTGCTCCAATGAAGGCAAAAAGAATAAAAAAAATTTAAACGAAGNTCCTTTGCCAACCAGACAAAATAATCTAAGCTTAAAGAGTCCAGTTNGACAAGACTATGACCCATGTGATTGCAATAAGAGATCTCAAAAGATNCTTGATGAGACCATCACATATAGATTACAATTTGATAGTATNGGTGAANTAAAGAAANATCAGGAATCAAAGAAACAGATCAGAGGATTTGCAAAAGAGTATATNGAACTTGTAAAAAAGTGTTTTGAGGTCAATCANGCAAGGCTNNTGGCAGANAGTGAATGTAATAACCTTAAACTNCTACAATCCAAAAAAGACTCACTACGTAGATTAGGAATTCAAATCGACCAAGGAGAATCAATTAGATTATGAAATATNNAACAGTAACAAAATATATATTACTATCANTTATCACACTTNCAGTGGGCTTTTCACAGTCTGTTACTATTAGCGGTGTTATCAAAGATAGCGGGACAAAGAAACCCTTAGTAGGGGCAAATGTTTTTATTAAGGANACAAGNCTTGGTACTGCGACNTTAGATAATGGTAGCTACAANATCNCAAATGTAAATCCNGGGACATATATTCTTAAGGCAACCTATATTGGTTATGAATCCAAAGAGGTCGAGATCGCTATTTCTGCTGGCGAAACCCTANAGCAAGATCTTGAATTAAATTATAAGACCATTGAAGGAAANACCATCGAGGTGACTGCTCAGGCAAGAGGTCAAATGGATGCGATCAATAAACAATTGAAAGCAAAATCGATAAAAAACATAATTTCTTCTGATAGGATCCAAGAACTTCCAGANGCAAATGCCGCAGAAGCTGTCGCNAGGGTGCCTGGTGTNTCCATAAGNCGGGAAGGNGGTGAAGGNAATAAAGTTGTCATTCGTGGNCTNTCACCNAANTANAATAAGNTAACCGTNAATGGAACGAATCTNGCNTCTACNGATGCAGATGATCGAAGTACAGACCTNAGTATGATATCACAATATATGTTNGAAGGTATTGAGGTGACCAAAGCTGGAACNCCCGANCAGGAAGNNGATGTCCTTGGCGGTACTGTGAACTTCAAACTAAAAAAGGCAAAGCCAGGCATACATGGTAACCTNGTCACGCANGGNATGTATAANGGNCTNAAAGANACNCANGATGACTACAAGCTTGTTTTTGACNTAAGNAACCGCTTTTTTAATAATAGGTTAGGGGTCTTGGCGCAGCTAGATATGGAGAATAGGAACCGGAGCTCTCATAATCTAAATGCCACTTATATTAATGCACCNGCAGACCTTGATACCATAAATCCTTTGACACTGGCAGATNTGGGNCTGACAGANNTCTCNAGNNTNAATGATAGGAANAATAACCTNTATGTAATTGACTATNATATATTNAATGGNAATATCAGTTATAGTGGGCTACATAGCTCTATCNATAAGGATATAANATCTTATNGGAATAATTATGCATTACAAACCCCTGANGGGCAAAGGTCATATGATACTGGANAACTATCCAATAAAATAAATGTAACTACTGANACNTGGAAATATGAACANGANCTGACCNCNGATCTCAGNATCGATATNTTNAATAGTTTCTCTAGNTCCACAAACGGNGATACAAACAAGGTATNTAATTTTAGAGAATCCGGTGCNTANACNGCTAGTGTAAATAATAAGAGNGTGGATAACATTCAAANTTTTACGGTCAATGATACGAATGGTACTTGGTTCGANCGTTATGATTATAANGAGTATTCCACCGANGAAACAGANCGCGCATTTGGAGCAAACTTAGAATTTGACTATAANTTGANTGATCAAATATCAGGAAAATTAAAATTTGGNTTTAAAACAAGAAAAAANTCAAGAACCCACGACAGAGACTACGAGTATGGTGCTTTCACCTATGTTGCACATGGNNATAAAAGAGACTCNACATACCAGCATTTCGANTTNCTCAATAGTATTCCATNAGGNACAATATATNCCCCATATTATCCATTCATGGATAATGAATATNATGATAATGGCTTTTTAAATGGAGATTANACCCTNGGGCCATTTGCAGATATTGACAAAATGAATCAANTATTCTCATTTTTTAGATCTAACTGGANTTGGGACCCATATCATGAAAACATCATGCATCATTTCCATAAGACAGAATCTTTGATNTATGANTATTCAGGNACAGAAAATTATGATGCAAGGTATGTAATGACCGATCTNAATNTTGGTTCAAAGCTAAATATANTNAGTGGATTTAGGTTTGAANAGAATAGAACCTTTTATACTTCNTANCATGGGCAGCAAACNACCTTACCNCATTATAATTCAATGGGCTCTGACACNGTCTCTANNCATGTNCGTACAAATTCCTATTCCTTGCCTTCCCTNTTCTTAAAATATCAGCCACTTGANTGGCTCATTTTAAGATANGCAAGTACTAATACATTGACCCGGCCAAACTATTCTGATGTGATACCTNTATATAATATACAGGGNGCACCAAGGACTGTAACATATCGCAACCCATTTTTAGAACCAGGNTTATCTGAAAATAATGACTATGTNGTCTCAATTAANAATAANCANCTTGGNCTTNTAAGCCTTAGCTACTTTACAAAAAGGATNGAAGGTTTGATCTTCAGCAGTGGNCAACGATATATTACAGATCCGAGTCTTTATGGGNTNCCAGGCTTNACAGANAAATATAGGATCAATGACTATAAGGCCAACAATCCATATGATGTACTTCTCGAAGGTTTTGAGATCGACTATCAGACCCGATTCTGGTATCTACCTAGTTTTTTAAGAGGATTGGTATTTAATGCAAATTATACACGGACCACATCAGAGGTAAAATATCCTAGGACTGTTATCGAAACAGAGATCGTTTTTGACCCATCCTTTCAGGTTATCACATACAACCTAGATAGCTTATATGTTGATAGATTATTGGATCAACCAAAAGATATTATAAACTACTCTCTTGGATATGACTATAAAGGCTTTTCAGGGCGCTTATCTATGAATTACATTTCTAATGTATTCTCAACCACAAACTTCTGGCCAGGCCTCAGAGAAGATACAGATGCTTACCGCAGGTATGACCTCTCCATGAAACAAAAACTACCTGTCAAAGGCCTAGAGCTATATCTAAATATCAGCAACCTTTCAGAGGCTGTAGACATTACAAGACTTAGAGGGTTCAACCCTTATGATTCCGATTTTGATGATTCAATCTATGATGAAATACTAGATCCATCATTGTACAATAATGATCAGTCCGCAGATATTGCAGAACTACTGAGCCGGGTGCCAAGAAGCCAGAGGGCAAAAAGCCAAGAACAACATTATGGTAGTACAATTGATCTAGGTTTTAGATTTTCGTTTTAATGTGAATTAACACTCTAATTCATCTGATATGAAAATATTGCTTGCTGCCTTTCTATACACTGGCCTGATGGTAGCAGGAACAAATACTCAAGGTGACAAGACATCATTGAGGTCTCTATACCCAGGAAAGGGTCATTTCATCAAGCACCAACAGGAATGGCAAATGAGTCTATATAATAAAAGGATTGATGAATTCAAAAATGATCCCATTGGACAAGGCAAGATAGTTTTCCTTGGTAATAGTATTACTGAAGCAGGAGGAGACTGGAACGTAAGGTTTAGTACTAGCAATATTGTTAATCGAGGAATCTCAGGTGACATGACTGAGGGAGTATTAAACCGTCTTGATGAAATTATTTATTATAAGCCTATTGCTATATTTCTACTAATTGGCATCAATGATATATTCGATGCGAATATACCTGAACGTCAAAAGATCACACCATCATATGTTTCAAATAATATATTTAATATTGTAGAAACAATTGTAGATCAGAGTCCAGACACAAAAATATTCATTCAGACGATCCTGCCTATAAACGATAAAATATACACGAAGGAAAAGGGATGGTTCCCAGATCACCCTGTACCACTTCCAGACCAAATTTCTGAAATAAATACACTTTTAAAAGAGAGATCTAGGAGCAGGCCATTTATATTGATCGACCTCCACTCTGCTTTTATTGATGATGAAGGTCTACTAGACGAAAGATTCACAACAGATGGTGTACATTTAAATAGTTCTGGCTACGATAACTGGGTCAAGTTCATTCATAAGGATGTTTCATCAATTAAGGTTCAACCTTATTAGTATTGGATGAAATAAGGGCTGAATATTTTTTGTTTATCTATCTAAATGTACATTCATATTAATCAATAGACAGAACATTGAAAAGATTATCACTGCTCGTAATTTTTCTTATTGGTTGTACAAACAATAAACAACCTTTTCAGTTAACTGAAGATACATATGAAATGTGGCAAGAGTTCATAACACCCACCAAGTCTGAATTGGCCTGGGCTCAAATTCCCTGGAGAACCACATTTTATGATGGCCTTATTGAATCTGATATTGAGCAAAAGCCTCTTCTACTTTGGGCCATGAATGGTCATCCTCTTGGATGCACATGAAATAACGGTGCAGCAGGCCGGCGGTCCGTTTGGTCAGATCCAAGATTGATAGAGATATCTAAAAATTTCATTCCTACAACAGATGAAGTTTGGAGGCTCCAAGGGGTGAAGGATAATGATGCCTCTTTATTTCAGGAAATGGCTGACAAGGGACACTATCGTAGAGTTGGAGGTTCAAGACAGGGCATATATGTTTGTAGCGCTAATGGTTCACTTTTAAGCTCTGTTAATTCTCTAGATCCAGATGTAGTTCTGGAAACCATTAAAACAGGATTATCTAAATGGGAAGAATTACCAAAAAGTGACCGTCAATTGCCTGATAACTTTAGTCTTAGAGCATCACATCGTTGGGAAGATAGTTACCCAGAGGATGGCTTAGTGTTAAAAGGTGCAAAGGCTGATCTACTAACAGATCCACCAAAATTATCTGAAAGAGGGGATCGATGGAATATGGATCACGTTTGGTTCAGCAAGGATGAGATGAATCTATGGTTGCCTGATAAATATGATATTGGTACGACCCATGAATGTCCTCAAGTAATTAAAGATCGATTATTTCGATTTCATTTGGTTGATAATGTAAGGGGACAGACCCTACCCTTTGCAGCTGAAGAAATCAAAGACGCTGAGCTTAGCATTGAAGTAACTGAAAATAATAGTTCATTCGTAACCTTAAAGATAACTGGCAGCTCAAAAGCTGTTGCAAAGGGTCAATGGTTGCTTGGTGAGAATGACTGGACCCCTGACCATGAATTAGATCATAGTATTGAAACAAATATGATTGGTAATGCAATTTATAATATTGTTGCAAAAAACTTTATTGAATTTGAAATGGTAGCTCTTGCAGAGTGGAGTGGTAAAACACAGAATAATGGGCGCCGCTTTGGACCAGATACAGGGAAGATCGGAATGGTGTACAATTTAGCAGAAAAAAGATCTAACAATAAGATTGCACCCGCATTTGTAGATCTCTACAATGCAGAATGGATCCAACATCCATAAATCTATTTGATCAATATCACTTTTTTAGTATTATAATATTCCCCAGTCATTAGAGAATAAAAATAAACACCGCTCGCATGAGACTCTGCGATCCATTCTACAATATGCGAGCCGGGTATCATGATCTGATCTTTGATCAGGGTCTCTATTAGTCTACCATTTGTATCAAATATATTCAAATTAACAGAGCTGGTCTTACCTATATCAAATGGAATATTCAGCACTGGATTAAATGGGTTTGGGTAAGCAGCATGCAATCTATGTTCTGTGGGTAAAAGTGTATTTCCACCTGTATTCAAGCCCGATTCGATAAAAACAGGGTCACCGACCTCGAATGAGATCTCATTACCAAAATATCCTGATAACTGAAGATTACTTATAGAAATATTTCCAGAGACCTCTGAGTAGTTTTGGGAGCTCCAAGAAATTTGAGTTAATAACCCCTCTCCACCTGGGATTGGGGCTCCAGTTCCTTGCGAAAAACCAATGACCAGTCCTGAATCATTTACACCCATTGTCCAACCTGATTCTTCAGCTCGTCCACCTGAGCATTCTTGAAAATTAATGTCAGACAACTCTATTCCTTCTAGCTCTAGATTAAACTGCACACCATAGATATCCACATAATTTTCAAAATATATATCTAATGCTCCAGATGATTCATCTTGCCCACTAATCTCAAAGAAGGCGTCAGCATTCGTATGATAGGATTCCGTATGCATTATTAGATGTGAGCCAATATAGTAGTAGGGCTCAGTGTGGCCTGAATTATTATAATCACATAGTGAACATGTTACTCCACTCACACAATCTGGGTTATTTGGTGAGCAGTAATTAATGTAATCTTCCAATACATAATCCATTGTTACATTATTACCAACAAGAACATGCTCTAAAAGATTAAAATCCTGTGGTATGACCTTATCTCCTGGACAGAATCCAGCGCGGTTATATTGCCATGTTCCGTTCTGAGGAGAGCAGTCATTAGACCCACAATCATCTCTCCAAAAATTATGAAAATAGGAGAATTCTCCATTTAAAAATATATCATGGATCTTTAGGGAAAATTCTGCTGCATTTTCCGTGTTGCCTTGCCCATGCCCTGTAGTGGTCATCCTTAAGTTCACGTTCTGTGCATCACTTGGGATATATTGTGTAACAGAAGATATATTTACAGGGTTGGTCGTATCACCATATACCACATAATCATAGTTCCATACATTACGAACAGTAGTAAATGGGTATTCTGGAACACCTGAAATAAAATTAAATTGAATATTAACAAGCCATCCTGGTTGGACCCATGTATCTATGTATGACCGTAGGGGGACCTCACCAGTTAATAATGACCGATAATCGGTCACATCGAAAGACCAACCACACTCTACCCCATATGGTGTGACATATCTGCCTATCTCAAACCAATCATTCAAATGCATTACTGAGATCTTTGCCTTTCTATCCCAGGGATCACACCCTCCGGTTGGACACTCAAGGGCTAATGTCATGATGATCTCTGAATAATCTGAATTTGTATCAGGAAATTGGATGGTATCTATGATCGTTCTGTAATTACCTGAACCACCAAAGAATTGATGAACATTATCAAAGGCTACTATGGTTGTATCACCAAACAGATAAGCGTAATGTATTATCAGAATATTTATCAGGTATTTTTTCATCATATTTACTTTAGAAATAAGATCTTTCTGTACTCAAAATGTTTATCCCCAGATATCTTTAAAAAATATGTTCCTGAGGCAATATTATTTGGCTCCCAGTAAAGATCATGCGTTCCACTTTCAATTGAGTTTTGCATTATTTTTTGAACAAATTTCCCATTAATGTCATAAAGTTGAATATTGATGTTTTCTGAGCGCAATAATTCAAAACGAATATTGCATCCTGGATTAAATGGATTTGGGGATGAAGTCAGACCAAATGTTCTTGGTTGTTCACCCTTTTCGGCTAACGCAGAAGTACTACCCCAGCCTACGATCTTGATATTCTTAATAGATGAAGCATCTTCTAGTATAAATATAAAATCATCAGGCAAAGAAGATCCATCCATGCTATAAGCCACTAGTTTAGATTCTGAGCTATCCCAAGCCCAGCCTGAAGGTAAATGAATATCAACCTCCATATTTGATCTTAAGAGATCAACCTGAAACCCCGCTATATCACCATCAGATGAGATTGTTACTTGGTCTTCAGAAACAAAATAACTACCGCTATAAACTCCATTACGAACTCCTGGGTCTATCATCAATAACCATTCAAAGAGTAATATAATATCACCTATGTCAACTACACCATCCTGGTTTGTGTCGCAAGCTTCTAGCTGTAAATCAGTGCCACTTTCATGCTGGAGCATGAGAGCAACAAGTATGACGGCATCATATATATTTAAAGTCTCATCAAAGTTCACATCACCTAAAATTCCAGATAAAGTGTAACCATCCACCCAGGATGGATTCCCTATTAAAAGGCCATTATGACCATTCCCTGAGATGTCAAATAATGTATCACCTGACCCTTCATTAAAGTTAAAATAAGCGACTAATCCTGTTTCTTGAGTAGGGTCTGTATCCATCGTAGCTATGATCTGATCCTGAGTCCTCGAGACATTCCATATCCGAACTTCATCAATGCGTCCATCAAAAAATCTGCTTCCATAATCTGAACCTATTCTTACAGAATTATTATTCGCGGTAACACTTAATGCACTGCCAGAAAGAGAAAACTCGGCACCATTGATATAAAGTTTACGTTGCCCACCATTCTTGACTGCTGCAATATGGTACCACTGGTTAGCACTCAAAATACCAGTACCTGTAACAAGCTCATCAAACCCCAATCCGGTATAAGGTGATTGATATGTTAATCTAAGCATATAGCCATTTGCACCTGGAGTATGATATTTGGATATGATGCCTCCAAGCCAAGAAAATGTTTCAGGGAATATCCAAGCTTCTAAGGTATAGTCCTGTATCAAATCCAGATCTGCATGATCTGAGATACGTATATTATCATCAAACCCATCAAAGTTAATTGAGTGGTCCTCCCCACTCACAAAACACGTAGATAAAAGTAAGAAAAAAGTTATTTGCCTAATTGATACCATATTTAAAATTGGATAAGATATGTTTTTTCTATCGTTAACTTAATTGATCAAAAGATTCTTTAAATCAATATTTTATCAATAGACCAATAAAATTTTGTGATATGATGAAAAAAATTCTTGATCTAAATATTAGGAATACCTTTTTTTATATTTTTTCGATTTACTTCCTACTTGGAATGCATATCTCAATCGACCATGTTGGTGGCCATGGACTCTATCTTCCTTTCAATATTATTGGCTGGATATTTGTATCACTTCTGATAGGGATGGGCTTATACCAGATTAGCTGTTCTGAAAAGTTATTTATTACCAAACTACAGATATACTCTTTAATTGGATCCACTCTCTTGGTAGTTCCATTTTTTTATCCAAATAATGTTCATGCTAGCCTTGCTTTAATGAGAATAATGGGCCTCTTTGGTGGCCTATTATTATATTTATCTTTTTCACAGTTTCAATTCAGCAAAGAAGAAAAAAATAAGTTCTTATATGTAATTCTTGGAAGTGTTTTAATTCAGATATTATTAAAATATTCTTCTTTAATTCAGCCGCAGTTTAGTGCGATGGCTCAAAAAAATATTTTTGCCTCATTCTTATCAACAGGGGCCGCAATATCCCTCTTTTTGGTAGTAAAAGAAAATTATATAATCAATAATTCCTTAAACCGTATGCTTGTTTTTTGCATACCATTTTTTACAGGTCTCCAGATATATCACCTCCAATCTCGTACAGGGTACTTATCTCTAATAGCTGGAATAATATTTCTAATTTTCTATGGAAAGTTAAGAAATAGGATTCTTTTTTTCTGGTTTGGACTACTACTTACAGGCCTTTTAATTGGCAGCTTATCAATAAATAATACCAGGCCAACAAAAGAGATAGAATACTCCAAGAATACCAGAATAGTAACATACCAGCTTACTTATGAAATGATAAAAAATAATCCGATCTTTGGAACAGGCTACGGAAATTTTCTTTCAGCTTTTAGACATCATTATGCAAAACGTAAAAGCGACGACCCATCACTTCAGACAATTGGTAATAGCAACATGGATCACCCACATAATGAGTTACTTTTTTGGACAGTTGAGGGAGGAATTCTTCCGCTAGTTGGATTACTGATCATGGCAGGCAGTTTTTTAAATATGATTTGGACGGTAAAGCAAAAAAAGACCTGGGCGATGTTGGGCATTCTTTTACCTATACTAATCCATTCGCAACTAGAGCTCCCTTTTTATATCTCTCTAGTTCATTGGATCATTTTCATTTTTATTATTTATTTGATCGATAGTGAATTTGGTAACCATTTTGAAACAAAAGTTAGCTTCTCCTCTATTTTTCGTTTTCTTTCATTCGTTATACCTGTTGTGATTACAGTTTATATGGGAACAACCCTCAAAACAGCATCAGTAATTACCCAATTTGAGAGGACAGGCTATAAGGACCCATCACTTCTAGTCTCGATTGTTAACCCCTATGCATGGCAAAAGAAATATGAAACCCTAATAATGAAATTGAATCTGAATATCGCTAAAAATACCAAAAATATAGAAAAACTAAATGACTACATTGAATGGGCAGAACGGTACGTAGGTCATTCTCCATACTTATTCATTTACTATGACCTAGCTACCGCATATGAAGCATTGGGTGACGGCGAGAAAGCATGGGAGGTCTATCGATATGCACAGTATTTATACCCTGGTGCTAAATGGCGCAAGGAATAGTAAATATTAGAGGAAAATAAACATGTAACATAATTAGACAATATTGTTGGTGAATAGTGTCACAATTCAATACAATCTATGTTGAATAAAGATTTATACTACTGGCTTTTTTTATTATGCTAAAATTAAGTAGTTTTGGTATGATTTTTGTAAATATAGGTCAGATATTACATGACCAGCACAATTTAAAAGCTAAAAAATGAAAACAAGCAAATATTTTACAATCTATCTAATGATTCTATCCTTTGGAATAGGTCAATCAATATCCGTTGACCGAGACCTAATGCCTCCTTTGCCATCTGATGGAATTGAAGAACTTCAGTACAGACCCTCGACTAAATACGACGACTCAACCTCTTTAAGACTTTACAATGACTTCCTATCAAATATCTCTGTTAATTCAAATAGCCGTGATGGTGGAGGGGTCTATACTTTTACTACCTGCGGTCAATCAGGCCGATTTGGCCCCAGTCAAAGCCAGGCTAATTCTGCATATTCTGGAACAAACCCAACTATCAATGTTACAGTCTTTAATGGTATCCAGCGTTGGGAGGTTCCAGCCACTGGTACTTACGTAATAGAAGCATATGGTGCCAGAGGGGGACCTGGTGCAAATTATGCTTCTGGAGAACCAGGTGATGGTGCATATGTTAAAGGCACATTTCAACTTAATTCTGGAGACATTCTACATATACTAGTTGGTCAATTAGGAAGTTACACCAGTTATAGTAATTACTACGGTGGTGGTGGTGGTGGTGGTAGTTTTGTTGCACAAGGCACAACTTATGGAAGTGCGACCCCGCTCATCATTGCTGCTGGTGGCGGCGGCGGCGGATTTAATAGTTCCAGCTACGTAAATGGTCAAACTGGAACAAGCGGTTCAAATGGTGGAAATGCGACCCAATATAATTACAGTGGACCTGGAATAGGTGGAAGCAATGGGATGGGTGCAACTGGATCAACTTATGGTGGGAATGCCGGTGGCTTCTTTAGTAATGGTAGTGGTAATCATAATCATTATAGTGAGGCAGGTGTTGGATTTAGGAGTGGTGGAAATGGTGGAAATGGTCAGTATGGTGGTCGTGGCGGATATGGTGGCGGCGGCGGCGGATATGGTGGCGCTGGTGGTGGTGGCGGATATTCTGGTGGCGGCGGCGGTGCATGGCATCAAGGCGGTGCAGGCGGTGGTGGTGGATCCTACAATAGTGGGTCAAACCAAACAAATATAAGTGGTATTGGTAGTAGTCATGGTGTTGTAACTATCGCTCTTGAAGGGGTTGATGTAAATAATACACCAGTAGCACATGGGCAGGATGTATCCGTTAATGAAGATGAAACACAGATCATAACTCTTACCGGAGGTGATGTTGAAGGTGGTACATTAACATTCATACTAGACACTTATACCTCAAATGGGTCTATTGACCTTGATGGGAATATAGTTACCTACATTCCAAATAGTAATTTTAATGGAACAGACCATTTTTCATTTAAGGTATCTGATGGTGAACTAACATCATCTACAGCTGATGTTGATATAGATATAATTCCTGTAAATGATTCTCCAGTCTTTAATAGCATACCCCAACTAAATACCGTAGAAAATCACGATTATCACTATTCAATTGCAATACATGATGTTGATGGTGATATGGTATCTGTCACTGCGCCCAACAAGCCCGACTGGCTTAGTATCAGCGATCAAAATTCAAACTCACTTTACTTTAATGGAAACGACCGTGTAATAGTCCCCTATTCTGAAAACCAAGACATTGTTGATGCAATGACCATAGAAGCCTGGATAATGATCGATAGATACCAAGATTATGGTGCGGTCATCACAAAGGGAAACTTTAATGGATATTCAGAAGTGGCTCCTTATTCACTAATGCAAGGATATGGAGGTTATATGCGCCTAGTATATAACTGGAATGGCTCACCTAGTGGAAATTTTTATACAAGTTCAACCATCCCGCTAGATACCTGGACTCATGTAGCATGTGTTGTTGAATCGAACGGGAATGGATATTTTTATATTAATGGCAATCTTGATGCCACTCATAATTTTGGAAGTAATTTTGAATTTTATAACAATGACGAGGCTCTTGTTATTGGCGCTGACCCTCCGGGGAACACCGAGTGGTGGTATGGTAGCCTAGATGATATTAGGCTATGGAATACTTCCAGAACTGCCGACCAGATTAATGCTGGTATGAATCAATCTATTGATCCCAACCAGGACGGTCTCGTTGCCTATTGGAATTTCAATGAAGGGTCAGGTAATGAAATTCATGATATTTCAGGCAATGGGAATCATGGAACAATTAACGGTGCAAACTGGAGCAATAGTGTAGCTTACACCTCTTCCATGGCATTGAGTGGTACGCCAACTTTCAATGATGGAGGGCTCCATAATATCCAGATCATTGCAAATGATGGGAATGGTGGTTACACAACGCAGGAGTTTAATGTCGCAGTTGCAGTAACACATATCGATATTACAGGGGATTCAGGTTTCCGTATCTTATCTAGTCCAGTATCAGGTGCAATATTTGGAGACCTTCTTGAAGAGTTATGGACCCAAGGATCAGAAGGGTCAGACCATGAAGGCGCAGATGCAAATGTTTGGACATACGATGATGGTTGGATCCCAGTAGAAGATCTAAATAATGATATACTAGAAGCAGGACAAGGTTTTGTAGTTTATGTATTCGCTGACACTGATTTTGATGGAATTGATGACCTTCCAGTTACCTTAAATGTAGATGGCACAATAAATGGAACAGGTGTTACAGTTTCTGCTAACCCAACAAAATGGAACTTGGTTGGTAATCCCTATGGACTTCACGTTAACATTAACCAAATGCTTTCAGATAATAGTTCAAAATTTCATTCTACGGTCTACCGACTGGATGATACTAACCCTGGCTATAGAACCCATAATGGTACAGTTGGAGATATAGACCAAGGTCTAATTAAACCCTTTGACGGATTTTGGGTACAAGCTGATAATGATGGAGATGTGTTTGAATTCACTGAACAATGTATGCAACAAGGGCATATGAATGTTGAAGGTGGTAGAAGCACTACTAATGAATCGACTGGGACTGCTACTTTTACATTTGCTAATGATCAATTCACTAGCAATGTATATCTTTCATTCACAGAGAATGGTCATATTAACCTAGATAATGCTGATGCAAAGCAAATAATACCCATGTCACCCGCAGAACATTTGACTAGCATGATACATGAGTCTGGAAAATCTCTATCAATCAATAACCTACCATCTGATCTTTCCACGGATATTTCATTTGATCTTGATGTAATGTCACTAAGTCCAAATGATGAAGGGTATGAAACTCAATCTGAACAGGTTAGCATGACGTGGGATATCAGTAATCTCCCTGAAGGAATATCTTTATCTCTTGTTAATAATGTAACCGGTCAAACAATAAATCTTTATGGATATCCATCTATCAATGTAGCTCTACCTAATAAAGGTGGGTTTTTATTCCCGGATAATCTAATGGAAACTTATCCTGAAGTTGGAGAATCACAATTCACTTTGTCTGTATATACGGATATTGCATCTAATGACGATGAAGATCTAATAATCCCTGAAGACATTACACTCCATAATGCATATCCAAACCCATTCAACCCTAGTACTGTCATTAGTTTTGATATTCTAGAAATGGATAATGTTTCGTTAAATATTTTTGATCTTACTGGAAGACAAGTAGCCTCTCTGATTAATGAGTTCATGATCCCTGGCAATCACCAGATCTCATGGAATCCTGGACTATTACCATCTGGCGTATACCTTGTAGAATTGGCTGTTGGCGATAGATCATTTAACCAAAAAATAACCTACATTAAGTAAAGCTATTATGAATAAAAAACTTAATTTTATCATCATTATTGCATTCTGCTGTCTAAATGTAATTTTCGCGCAAGACCCACCCCCATTACCTGATGCCCCTAACCAAGGTCCTATCAATGGTTTGATGTTCCTCGCTATTATTGGAATTTTGATTGCAGCGAAAAGTTATTTTAATCGCAGTAAATAAACTGAAGCAATACTACTCTATGTTCCGGTTCTTAGTTAGAGCCGCTATCTTTTATACTGTTTGGCAGGTTATTTATGACCTGTTTTTATTACCAAATGGAAAACTAGATGAATTTCTTTCCCTATCAGTTGTGTATATAAGTAAGACTATTTTAAATATTTTTGGATGGGATATCCATTCTTTAGGTAGGATTATCACTATCAATGGATATAGAGGTGTTGAGGTCTTGAATGAATGTAATGCACTTACCTTAATGGTATTATACTCAGGGTTCATTATCTGTTTCAAAGGGTCACTACAGAATAAGGTCAAGTTTGTAACAGTCGGTATATTATTTATTTATTTTTTAAATGTAATACGTATTATTGCATTTAGTTTGGCTACCGTATATTTTCAGCCACATTGGGAATTATTTCATGAGTTCAGTCCTTTCATTTTCTTTTATCCACTTATTCTATGGCTTTGGTATCAATGGACATTAACTGGAGAAGAAACCCCTACCCCCTCNTCGTCAGAGTTTTNATTAGCNTNATAGTTATTGCTACTTTATATATTCTGATNATTANACCTGTTAGNATCAAAATAAATACTGAATACATCTATCCAATATTTTCTGAACTTNCTATATCACACAACGTAGAATTNAAATATAATTCCAGAAGAATTGACATTCTTCAAGATGAATATGNTGTTCCTAGAGGTTTTGGTATNCCTTTTGGTGGATATTTTTGGTTACCTCTCAGTTTNTTTATAGCAATACGAAATAAAGATCTGTCNTNTGCGCTGATCATCTATCATGTATTTCTATGCTTCATACCCCCGTTATTAGGGTATTTATTTATAAAGGGTTATGGCTGGTCAGGGGGGTTACTACAGGTTAATGAGATGTTATTTCAGGCAATATTTATTTATTCACTTTTTTTAGGTTTAAAAGGAGTCTATGAAGGGTCAATAAATAGNAAANCCCCTAAAACTTAGGGGCTTTNCNAAGCTCCGGAGGAGGGACTCGAACCCCCGACAAAGTGGTTAACAGCCACCTGCTCTACCAACTGAGCTACTCCGGAATGATAATTTTATACTAAAAAAGCTGGCGAATTTATAGTCTATTCATAAGCCCTCAAAGTCACATTTCTTTTTCTCCAAATAATTTTCTNCCNTTATCAAATANTCCACTCTGCTGTTGTTCATTTGTAATAATTACAACNCCATCTTCATCATGNGGATTGCCATAGACAGAGTGAATTGACTTTAAACCACCAAGCCACTTTCGATTATCACAGAGGTATACTAAATCACCTACCTCTGCTTTCATTCTCCCCATATCATTTTTTGAAAATTTTATAACATTTTCATCCGAATCAGAAATTTCCCAATCAACAATAACTATCTCACCTTCATCCTCATTTACTTTACCACCTTTGAAATTTTCTTTTAGGTTAGCGACATCATATACTGTTAGCCCATTTACTTTTTCCTTAGTAGGCGGTGCTGTTAAGAAACTGACAATTACTCCAACACTAGCACAAACAAATATATTATATAGAGCACCAATGTAGGAATACCCTCTNCCTGGTCGTAACTCAATACCATGAGAGAATGGTGCTATAAGCTCATGATTGAATTGGCCAAGTATCATTAAAAATGCACCGACAGTAAATGTTGCAATAACAGCTGGTGTGGTAAACCTTTTCCAAAAAATTCCTAAGAAGACAGCGACAACCAATGGCGGGGTAAATGTNGAATGAAACCATCCATGTGCTTCATATATTGAGTCGAAAGAATTGAAAAATGGAACTAAAATAATCGCAATGACCTTTATACCAATCGAAGCATAACGAGCTACCTCTAGTTGNTTCTTATCTGTTTGCTCTTTTTTAGATAACGGTCCATAAATATCATTTACAACAATAGCAGATGACGCATTCACCAATGTATCAGCCGTAGACATAAGAGCGGCACATAATGCAGCAATTATAAATCCGAAAACACCTGGGCTAGCTACAATATTTGTTACGGCAACAAAGACATCATTTGGCTGAAGGTCCATAGGGAGGATTCCAGGCATTCCATTTGCTATGGCTCTACCAATCCATCCTGCATTAGAGACCACTATTGCTGATATTGGAAGGACTAATAGAACATTAAATGCGGCTGCCTTTCGACCTTCATTTACATTTTTAGCTGCCATAAAACGCATAATTAGCCCTTGATTCAAAAATAAAAAACCTATCGAACCCGCAATACCATCTTGCCAGAAGATCCCAACAAAATTAAAGTTTGGAGGATGATTAAAATGCGCTAACGGTAATTTTTGTTCAGGCGTTAAAAAGCTCCAAAAAGAACTTACACCATATGAAAAATGTCCTGCACCAAGGTATTGAATTCCAAGAAAGAATAAAAGAAGACCTGCAAACAAAAGAATTAATCCTTGAAACAAATCAGTAAATATTACAGATGTCTGCCCACCAAAATGCATGTATATCGATGTGGCTATAGCAATAATGATAACTGTNGCCATCAGTGGAATATTGTATATCCGATATAAAGCAGTTGCAAGCGTNAGCAATTGAATTGCGATGTACCCAATCATATATAGAAGGGTCATAGTTGTAGCTAAATACCTAGCAGTTTTATTGAACCGTTTTTCGAAATATTCTGGAATAGATCGAACTTTTGTATAATAAATAATTGGTAACCAGCCGAACATAAATAAGGGCATAAAAAACCAATCATTCATATATGTCATTGTTGATGAAAAACCATATTGATATGCTTTTGTTGAATACTTTACAAAACTATGTGAACCTATTCCAGTTGCAACGATTGAAATTGTGATNAGCCACCAAGAGAACCTCCGNCCACCAAAAAAATAGTCAGATGTTGTTTTACTATANTTCCCAAAATATGCACCAAAACCCATTACCAATAAAAAATATATTAGTATAACTACACGGTCGATTCCTGTTCCTACAGATATTTCCAATTCAACTACCTAGCGCTAAAAGTATAAAGACTGAATGTATTCCAGCATAGTAAATGAACCCAAATATGAGAATCAATAACCACTTTTTATGCTTTTGGTTACTCAAGTTTAATGCATTGGATTTAGTTATAAGATACATCCCAACTAAGAAACCAAACCCACCTACACCATATAAATAAATGAAAGGCAACCATACTCTACTAAAATCAAGCATTATGGTTTCCTAAAGTTTTATCAAATCTAGGCGCAAGTGCTTTCCAGGTCTCAACTAATCCTTGAACAATTACTTTAGTATTACCTACTACGGGCATGAAATTAGTATCTCCAATCCATCTAGGAACAATATGATAATGAATGTGCTCTTCAATTCCAGCTCCACCTGCCTTTCCTAGGTTTGCACCAAAATTAAAACCTTCAGCGTTCATTGAATTCCTTAGAATATTCATTGTTTCATTTGCGAAAAACATTATTTCATTATTACAGCTTATTGAAATATCATTTGTATCTGATGTATGCTTGTAAGGAGAGATCATTATATGTCCATTAGAATAGGGGTAAAGGTTCATAAGGATAAAAGATTCCTCCCCTTTAAATAAAACAAGATCATTTTCAAAGTTGGTTGATTGAGATTTTTTGCAAAAAACACATCTTTCCTCTTTTGGAGAGCGAATATAATCTATACGCCATGGAGCCCAGAGTTTATTCATCCTCTTGCTTTTGACGTTCCTGAGCAACTTTTTTCTCAATGTCTTTTGGCATTTTTTCATAATGACTAAAAGACTCAGAATGAATACCTCTTCCTCCTGTCAATGAGCGAACGGTGGTTGCATAGTGATAAAGTTCAGCCTGGGGAACTTGTGCTTTAATAATTTGGAAACTTCCATCAGCATCCATTCCCATAATCTTCCCTCGCTTCCCTGAAATATCTCCCATTATATCTCCCATAAAGTCTTCAGGGACTTTGACCTCTATATCCATTATTGGTTCTAACAAGCAGGGCTGTGCACTAAGGAATGCTTCTCGGAATGCATGTTTGCCTGCAGTTTGAAAAGCAATATCTTTAGAGTCAACTGGATGCATTTTCCCATCATAAAAATCTACCTTTACATCTACAACCTTACAACCAGCAAGGATTCCATCTGAGCAAGCTGTTTTAACACCCTTTTCAACAGAAACAACAAATACGCGATCAACATTCTGACCTACAAGGGAATGGGTAAATTCNATTCCTTCTCCTCTTTGCTTTGGCTCGATTCTCATCCAGACCTCAGCAAACTGTCCTGCTCCACCNGACTGTTTTTTATGTCTGTACTTAGCTGAACCATTACCCATGATAGTTTCTCTNAATGGTACCTTCGGTTCCTNAAGAGCAATATCAATACCAAACCTTCNTTTTAATCGCTCTGTTGTGACAGTAAGATGTAGCTCTCCCTGGCCAGATATAATGGTCTGTTTAACTTCGGAGTCCACTCTGTAGACAAAAGTTGGGTCCTCTTCATGCAAAGTAGATAATCCCACTGCTAGTTTCTCCTCATCTCCCTTAGCGCTTGNTTCAATTGCTGCATGGATGTTTGGGCTTGGGAGATCTAATGCAGGTAGAGTAACATGTTTTCCTGAACAAAGTGTATTGCTAGTATGTGTATCCTTTAATTTTACAACTCCAGCAATATCTCCTGCGGAAAGCTGATCGACCTGAGTTCTATTTTTACCATTTAAAATAAACATTTGCCCAAATCGCTCATTTATATTTCTATTTGTATTGTGATAGTCTTNCCCCGTTCTCACTTTACCGGAGTAAACACGAAATAATGAGAANTCTCCAACATGAGATTCAGACATGGTCTTAAATATTTGTAATACTGTTTCAGAGCCATCAAGAGAGACATCTACATCATTCCCTTGTTCATCATTAGCCGTGATTGTTTTTCTGTCATCTGGCGAGGAACCATATTTAGATATAAAATCACAGANACGTGCCACTCCAATATTGGATGTTGCTGAGACACAGAATAATGGTATAAATGTTTGNTTTTGTATGGCGTGGTGAATTCCTTCTCTCATTTCCTCTTCTGTCAAACTACCCTTTTCAAAGAATTTTTCNAGAAGTGAATCATCAGACTCAGCAACATATTCTATTAATTCTTCATGCAGANCTTTTACTCTCTNTTTTA
The DNA here is from genome assembly GCA_002167345.2 of bacterium TMED46. Taxonomy (GTDB): domain Bacteria; phylum Fidelibacterota; class Marinisomatia; order Marinisomatales; family UBA1611; genus CACEUX01. Next base: position 63,979 of record NHCZ02000043.1, read on the forward strand.
ANTCTTCAGGCAATTCACTTTCTGTCATTTGCCCTGATCTATCTTCTTTATAGGANATCAACTCNGATCTTAAAACATCAATATTTTTATTATANCCNGGNCCTTCATTTACNGGCAATTGCATAGGAAAAACATTATTTCCAAACCGCTTTCTAGCTTGCTCAAGTACCTTTTCGAATTTTGTATGTTCTCTGTCTAGACCATTTACAACAAGCATTTTAGGAATGCCCAGTTTTGAAGCATGGTTCCACATGGTCTCAGTACAAACCTCAACTCCATTAACAGCGTGTATTGTAATTACGGCCATATCTACAACACCTAATGAACCGAGAGCCTCACCAATAAAATCAGAGTATCCGGGTGTATCTATCATGTTGAATTTTTTATCCATCCACTCCATATGAAGNGGGGTACTNTGGATAGATATTTGTCTTGATCTCTCTCCTGGATGATAGTCTGAAGTAGTTGAACCATCCTCNATAGTGCCTAAGCGATTGATCTCTCCACCAATTTTGAGCATTGCTTCNGCTAAACAAGTTTTTCCTGAAGCTCCATGCCCGACTATTGCAAAATTCCTAATATCAGATGCTACAAATTGTTTCATATNNTATCNTCATTCAAATCNAATAATTATAGATGAAAGGGTGGTGAGTGTAAACACTCAAATGAGGAAAATCAAGAAAATTAAAATCCTAGCGACCTAGACTCTTCTATATATGCTCTAAGAGCGGGTACCATATATATNTCATTTAGATCAAANTCNANNAANCTNATCGCAAGAGTCCTTAAGCGCTGCTCAATGGGTTTCATTTTATTNACAACNATAACNGTTTTATCATTAACAGTACATGTCCCNCCTGCAAAATCTCCTTTGCCTTTTAATATTTTAAGACCTANACGTTGGGCAAGGTCTTCAAANTCAGCATATAATTTTTCATTTTTCATTATGTNAATTNTTTTTGTCCATTTGNTTTTAANAACTCTACAAGATCTTTGACNTCTTCTACTTTATCTTTGTGCATTACTAGAGTAGCATCATCAGTNTTCACAACAACCACATCATCAAGTCCCATAATAGCTGTAAATCTATCGTTNGAATGGATAAGATTATTGCCTGCATNCATTACCTTACCATTACCCATAATAACATTACCATTCTTATCAGAACTCAATATACGATAAAGTGCGTTCCATGAACCAATATCATTCCACTTGAACTCACCGGAGATTACATAAATATTTGTAGCCTTTTCTAAAAGCCCATAGTCAATTGATATTGGATCAATAAATTCCCANAGGTCATCAAAAGATTNCCCAGAATGAATCTTNGTAGCTATCTTNGTTAACGATTCAACGAGGTCAGGAATATGCTTTTCAAGACTATCCATGAATGTTCCAACTCTCCAAAAAAACATACCTGCATTCCACATAAAATCACCACTNGCCACAAAACGCTCAGCCAGTTTTTTATGCGGTTTTTCAGCAAAGGTCTTTACATGATAAGCATCAATATGGTCCTGCTCACTTTTTTCATCATATTGTATATAACCATATGCAGTGGAGGGATGATTCGGTTTGATACCAATAGTAACAAGATTTTTACCTTTTTTTGCAAGGTGGTATGCTGTNTTAATCGCTTTTTCAAATTTGCGATGTCCAACTATCAAATGATCCGCAGGGAAAACACCCATTATATCATCAGGGTCTTCCATTGCAAAGTAAGCACCCATCATTCCAATTGCAGGCGCCGTATTTTTACCTGAGGGTTCTACTATTACTTTATTTTTATCGATACCAACTACTTCTTTAATGATGCGATCATGAAGATCTTCACGGGTTACAATATAAATGTCAGTTATTTTTTTGATNTTTTCTAGGCGCTCTATGGTCATTTGCAGCATAGATTTATCACCGATAATATTTAATAACTGTTTTGGATTACTATATCTACTATAAGGCCANAAACGAGTTCCACTACCCCCTGCTAGNATTACACATTTCATATTAAAAATTATTATCCATTATTATTGTATCAAGTTCTAATTCCCAATTGGCCCGTATTTTAACTGTGTCTGGATAATCATAGAACCATTCTGCTGCTTTATATGGAGAAATGTTACCTGANGAATATTTTTCATTGTTATCTAGGTCTTTAAAAAAAAGTAATGAATAATTTCCTTCAGGCAAGCGATCAATATTAAACATACCTTCCGAATTTACTAAAATTCTAAAAGTAGAGTGATCGCTTTCCATTTTTGTCAATTTAGNTACAAGGTCCTTAGAGCTATCTTTGTTGGTAAAAATTGTAAGTTTCCCAAATCCTTTATATTCTGATGTTTTGAACTTTATCGTCGTCAATGAGTCTTTTAGACCTCTACCGTATAAAGGGATTAACATACTTTTTTCTATGTTGATATTATATGTAGACCTNGGTTTCCAATTCTCTACTGGAATAAGGTTGACTGCAACCGGCGATTCTAGATCTGTCACAACTGGTACAGNAATNGAATCTTCTAAAACTGTGATTAAATTTGATTCAACCAAACTTGAGAAAACAACCTTAAGTGGCACAATATTCTCTGATTCAATATCAAGGACATATTTAGAGTTTGGTTGCAATATATTAATATTGGAGGTGTCCTGAGTTGTGTCCATTTTTATTTTTATCAGGCCAGAATCAATTATCACTGTCTCACCTTCAATAATTCCTGGTGTCATTACAGNAATATAACCACCGCTCTGTTTATCTAGANTAAAGTTTAGCTTCGTCTCATCAAGTGGATCATTAAAAACCTTTATATTGGAGGTTGATGAATCTTGATTCATANTGGATAAGAATAAGTCTTTAGAATACTGACTTATCTTTTGTGAAAAAGTAACCCTACCCCAAGAGCCTTTAACAAACTCTGCATTGGTCATTTNTATTGCACCCACGTGGTCTGGAATACGAATATTAATGTTGTCTAATTTTTCTTGTTCTTTTAGTTCAACTACATCTAACCAGCTTAACCCATATATCATTCNATCTGGTACTATAATGGATCCCGCTAACATTTGATCTACAGCTGCAATTCTGTATTTACCTGGAGAAAGAAACTTAAATTCATAATAACCCTCATCTGAAGCATCGATCGCATAATCTGGTATCCTATTATAGAATTCCAAAGAATCAGACTGATTTTTTATCTTCCAAAGATGAACTGTCGAAGACTTTGAATAATATATTTGCCCTGAAATAGACCCCTGATCAATCTGGTCACCAGTAGAAAAAGCCACCTGAATACCTTGAGAGAGCTTTACCTTATTCTCATCAGATAAGTTTCGATTGATCACAACTATATATGTCTGGTTTTCAAGTAGCGAGTCAGGAAGATCAACATAAACTCTTTTACCTTTATATATTAATTCAGGTTTTGTTGGAAGAGTNGGTAAAATATGAATCGCTCGCTGTATGCTTCTCTCATCTATATATTCTGAAAATTCTAATGAGATCTGATTACCTACATAATTCACAGTGCCATCTGGTGGAGATGTTTCAATTAGCTCTGGAGGTGTTATATCTTTAGGTCCGCCTGGCGGTGCCATCACTGCAGCACAAGACAACAATAAAATAACAGCTGCCAGGTATAAAAAATGATTTATAGAATTATTGGATAAACTCAATTATCTATTGACCTCTCTCTAAATTTACAGGAATCTGTTGTTTAAATGATATTTCTGTTTTCGAAATATTCAATGTAATACACCAAACTTTAACACCCGCNTTGTATGCATCACTCAAAGCCATTGCAAACTTTGGATCTCTATCCCACATAGGGCAAAATGATATAGCATCGGGTCTTTGACAAACAAATAATATTCCTGCTTGGAATCCTTTACTGACCAAATTCATCAGAGCTTTGGCATGATTCATTCCGCGTCTTGTAATTGCATCTGGAAATTTTGCNATACCATNTTCAACCAAAGTAACNGACTTNACCTCNAAGTAAAANTTATTTGCTTTATTATCATTTAATAAAAAGTCGAATCGATGATTTTTTACAGTAATCTCTGAACGAATGAAGGTATAGGGTNTAAGGATAGGAATNTTATTATTTTTTAGAGCATNATCAATGAACTTATTTGGTAGAGTCGAGACCAGAGAAATAAGCTGCCCTTTATGCTCAACCATTACAGTAGAAAATGAGGTTTTTCGATTAGAAGCTTCTGGAGCCGGCCTAACCAATAATTTAGCATTAGGCGTTAATAATTCTTTTAATCTACCGGGATCAGGTAAATGACTCCGGTGTAACTCACCATTTATTTTGATTATAGTTATAAACCTATTGGGCCTTTCAAAGAAGGTCGCATTTATTAAGGGTCCTTCAATAATCATAAACTATTTTAATTATAAGATCTTTATCTGGCATCTGTTAATGTATAATTATTTGTAAATTTATTGTTATAAAAATCTAAATATTTCAAGTGCCACTAGTTCCTNCATATATCAAAAAATTAAAAAACTATAGGCCTGGCAAACCTATTAGTGAAGCTAGTAGAGAAACCGGTATAAAAGATATTATTAAACTAGCTTCTAATGAAAATCCACTTGGTGCATCTCCAAAAGCTATTCAAGCTATAAAGGATTCTTTGGAAAACATACATCGTTATCCAGATGCCTCTGGATATGAATTACGAAAAAAACTTGCTGATNGGTTCAAAGTAAAAGTAGNTAACGTAGTTCTAGGCGCAGGCTCGGAAGGAATAATGTCTACTATTATGCGGACATTCTTATTAAGTGATGATGAATTGGTTAGTGCTGAAAATTCATTTATAGGTTTCCGTGTATTAGCAAATGCGTCTGGAAAAAGAATTCATTGGGTCCCTATGAAAAAATATCGATATGATCTAGAAATGATGGCGACCAAGATAACAGACTATACCAAGATCATTTATATAGCAAACCCTGATAATCCAATGGGGACTTATGTAACCAGAAAAGAATTTGATCAATTCTATCAATATGTTCCTGATAGGGTATTAATTATTTTAGATGAGGCCTATTTTGAGTTCGCAGATGAGATAGATGATTACCCTGACTCNATGACATATAGATATGATAACGTGATCACATTACGTAGTTTTTCAAANGCATATGGGCTTGGTGGTGTACGTATTGGATATGGACTAGCACATGATGAATTGATATCTAACCTACTTAAGGTCAAGGTCCCTTTTGAGCCCTCATNTACAGCACAAGTAGCAGGGATTGCAGCTTTAGATGATCCAGAATTTTTACTNAAAACGATCAAAGCTAACAAACAAGGAATGAAATTCTTTAAACAAGAGTTAAATATATTAGGAGTGGAGCATATACCTTCAGCAGCAAATTTCATCACAACTGTATGGGAATCAGAAGAGCAATCACTTAAATTATCAAAAAGTTTATTGGNACTAGGTGTGATTATAAGACAACTTTCCTCATTTGGATGGCCAAATTGCATACGTATTTCAATAGGNACTGAGGAAGAAAATAATAGGTTTATTAAATCCTTAAAGACAGTTCTATGAAAAATATCCCATATTCTATTAATGGCTTTGACCACTGCGAGCTTTACGTAGGGAATGCAAAGCAGACAGCNTATTACTATCAAAGTACTATGGGTTTTAAACCGGTTGCATACCGGGGNCTCGAAACTGGTATTCGTGACAAAGTAAGTTATGTNCTTAATCAAGNNCATATTAATNTAGTNATCACATCACCATTAGANAAAAACACTGAGATNGGTNAACATATTGACCGTCATGGAGATGGTATNAAGGACGTNGCATTTACTGTNAATGATTCTGANAAAGCTTGGAAGACNTCANTNGAACGNGGAGCANAAAGTGCTATGGANCCCAAAGAGNTNAAGGATGAAAATGGCGAAACNGTCCTTTCAGCNATTAAGACCTTTGGTGATACAATACATACATTNGTNGANCGAAAAAATTATANCGGTTCTTTTTTACCNGGGTTTAAGGCCATTGATTATAAAGAAAATTTAAACAAGACCGGATTAGTACACATTGATCATATCGTTGGAAATCAACCAGATGGTGAAATGAACAGTGTTTGTGATTTCTATGAAAAGGTTTTTGGATGGCATAGGTTTTGGACCGTTGATGATAAAGATATTTCTACAGAATATTCTGCTCTTCGTTCTATTGTAATGGCAAATGATAATGAGATAGTAAAGATGCCTATTAATGAGCCAGCTGAAGGACTTAAAAAATCACAAATTCAGGAGTTCATTGATTACTATGAAACTGCTGGTATTCAGCATTTAGCTCTATCTACGAAAGATATCATTAGCACAGTCAAGATAATGCGTAAAAAGGGTGTCGACTTTCTNCCAACGCCTCGGTCTTATTATGAAAATCTTTCTGAGCGGATCGGTGATATTGATGAAAATATTGAAATTTTAGCAGATCTTGGAATACTTGTTGATGCTGATGAAAATGGCTATATGCTTCAAATTTTCACAAAACCCCTTCAAGATAGACCCACTCTTTTCTTTGAAATAATACAAAGAAAAGGGTCAAATAGCTTTGGCAAGGGGAACTTCAAAGCACTATTTCAATCGATCGAGAGTGAGCAACAAAAAAGAGGGAACCTATAAATGAAATTCGTGACCTTTCAATACGATGATAATTCTGAACCTAGGTTTGGTTTTAAAAAAGATGATCAAATCATTGACATAGTTTATGCAAGTGATTGGTTTCATCAATCAAAGAACGATTCGAGATTCTTAGATATACCTTCATCTTTGAAGGAAGCGCTTGGAGATTGGACGGCCAATTTTGAAAAAATAAAGGAGCTTGATATGGCCCTTTCAAATCATGATTTACTTTTGGTTTCTGAAGGTGAATTTCAAGTAGCTACTTTAGAAACAAATGTTAGGTTATTACCACCTGTTACAAATCCACGATCGTTTAGAGATTTTTATGCTTTTGAACAACATGTACGCTCTGCAAGAAAACTACGTGGTTTAGATATGCACCCAGATTGGTTCAAAATTCCTATTTTCTATTTTTCAAATCCCGTGGCTTTATATGGAGATAAAGCTGAAATACCATATCCTTTAGGGACCGACGAATTAGACTTTGAATTGGAGTTTGCAATAATAATCGCTAACGGTGGTTCAAATATTTCTATTGATAATGCTAAAAACTTTATTGGGGGCTATACTATCTGTAATGACTGGTCTGCAAGAGATCTGCAAAGAGAAGAAATGGCAATGAATTTAGGACCTGCAAAAGGAAAGGATTTTGCAACAAGTTTTGGCCCATATATGGTTACACCAGATGAGCTCGAAAATGATTGGGATGAAAATGGAAAGCTACATTTACGAATGACCTGCCACGTTAATGGCAAACTTGTATCAGATGGTAACACAAATGATCTTTACCACTCATTTGGTAAAATGATAGAGCGTGCATCCATGAACACCAAGCTCCTCCCAGGTGACTACTTTGGCTCTGGAACGGTTGGGACAGGCTGTATTTTAGAATTGAGACCAGAAAATACAGGTGGCTGGATAAAGAAAGGCGATGTGGTTAAAATGGAAATAGAACAAATGGGCATTTTAGAAAACAAAATAGTATAATNGANTATGCCTTTNTATCAAAAACGTGGTNAGATTCCAAATAAACGNCACATTCAGTTTCGAGATAGTAAAAANAACTTATATTGGGANGAGCTGATNAGNAGAGAAGGTTTTAGTAACATATATTCTAATGTTTACCACCTGAACCCTCCTACTGGCATTGAAGCTGTAGGAAAAATGAATAAAATTAAAATTGCCTCATTAGATGAAGCGCACAGGCACAGACATATAAAAACAGCCGAATTGAATTCAACTGGAGACCTAGTATCCTCAAGGATACCACTCCTTCACAATTCAGATATTATTATATCTAAATCACACGTNACNGACTCAATGANATCACTTTATAGGAACGGATGTGCTGATGAACTCCTTTTCATCCATTCTGGCACTGGTACTTTTAAATCAAATTTTGGNAATATGCATATTAAGCCAGGGGATTATCTTATAATTCCTAGAGGTGTTATATGGCAAATTGATATAAATGAAGAAATGGAAGTACTTGCTATNGAATCTTTTGGCCCCATCGAGACTCCTGACCGCTATCGCAATGAATTTGGGCAACTTCTTGAGCACTCCCCGTTTTCAGAAAGAGATATTATTACACCTNAATTTTCTGATGCTATTAATGATACGTCTATTGAAGTAGAAGTAAAGCTCANCGCTGGAATTCAGACCTATAGTTATCAATATCATCCNTTTGACCTGGTTGGTTGGGATGGCTATTACTTCCCTTATATATTTAATATTAATGATTTTATGCCAATAACTGGGAAGATNCATCAGCCTCCGCCAGTACACCAAACATTCCAAGGGAAAGGCTTTGTTATCTGCTCATTTGTACCAAGACTTTTTGACTACCATTCTGAATCCATACCTGCACCATATGCTCATAGTAATGTGGATTCTGATGAGATCATATATTATGTCGAAGGGGAATTCATGAGCCGAAGAGGGATAGAACAAGGGTCTATTACACATCACCCAATGGGTCTCCCCCATGGACCACAGCCTGGGAAGATAGAAGAATCCATTGGAGCATTAGAAACTAATGAGCTTGCAGTAATGATCGACACTTTCAAGCCTCTAAATATTGCAAAGTCCTGCATTGAAATAGATGATGNTAAATATCCTTNTTCCTGGANNGATAAATGATCTTTGACCCTACTGANAAACCTTTTTCAGAAATACATAAATTAATGATCGGTTCTATTGTGCCTAGGCCTATCGCACTTGTATCAACTATATCAAAAGATGGAAATAATAATGTGGCGCCATTTTCATACTTNAATGGCGTTTGTTCTAACCCTCCTACTATAATGTTTGCACCTGCTCGTCGTGGATGGGATGGGCATGAAAAAGATACTCTTATAAATATTAGAGATAATCAAGAATTTGTAATAAATATAGTTTCTGAATCGTTTNCTGANAAAATGGTGAAGTGCTCTACTGATTTTGATCCAAATATTGATGAATTTCAAGTGTCTGGCCTAACGCCAGAATCTTCAAGTAAAGTCTCGCCTCCAAAGGTCAAAGAATCAAAGATAANTCTAGAATGTAAATTAGATCAAATNGTAGAAATAGGTGATGGTACGGCAGGTAGTGGCTTTGTTGTTCTTGGTACAATAGTACTTTTTCATATTGATGATGATATATATGAAGATGGACACATTCTTTTAGATAAACTTGAGCCTTTGGGAAGACTTGCGGGTAACTGGTATACTCGACCAACAGATAATCTTAAAATTACTCGTCACGTAAAACCAAAATAGGATTACACCAAGCTTAATATCATTGATGATTAGATATATTGATTCACAATGAATTCGAAAGAAAGATTGCTACCACAAAGTGAACTTGAATTCATTAAAAAAATACATGAAATCGTATTAGACTATTTAGATCAAAGAAACAAAGGATTAATTAATCCTTCAAAATCACTTTATGATATTCAATCGAAGGTGGATTTTTCTTTAGACAGACCAAGTAGCCATAAAAAAGTTCAATCTCTAATTGAACAATACATTAGTAGAGCGGTGGATACTAGTAGTCCACATTTTTATAATCAATTATTCTCAGGTTTTTCCACAATGGGCTATCTAGGAGAGGTTATAACAGCTATAACAAACAGCTCCATGTACACCTATGAAATGAGTCCTATGGCGACTCTAATTGAAATGGAGTTGGTAAAAAAAATGGCTGGTCTTGTTGGTTATAAAAACGGTTTTGGGACCTTTGTAACGGGTGGGAGTAATGCAAATCTAGTTGCAATGCTAGCTGCCAGAGATAAGGCTAGCCCCTTAACTAAACAACAAGGGTTATTTGAGAATAAAACCTTATGCGCATTTGTATCCGAAGATGCTCACTATTCCTACTTAAAAGCAGGGTATCAATTAGGAATAGGAATTGATNATATCATTAAAGTCCCATGTGATACGACTGGACATATGGATACCAGTGCACTACTAATTGAAATAAAAAATGCTATTGCTGAAGGGGAAATGCCTTTTTTTGTTGGTGCTACAGCTGGGACAACTGTTCGAGGCGTATTCGACCCGATAAAAGAGATAAATAAAATATGCAAAGATTATGGCCTTTGGTTTCATATTGATGGGTCATGGGGAGGCTCGGTCTTATTATCAGAAAAACATCGCAATCTATTAAATGGGTGTGAAGACTCTGATTCATTTGCATGGTGCGCACATAAAATGATGGGAGTTCCATTAATGTGTACAGTTATCCTAATGAAAGAAAAAGTCATTCTAAAAGATATCAATGAAGTTCCATCTACAGACTATTTATTCCACGGAGAAGAAATGGACCTAGGGTTGTACTCGCTCCAATGTGGTAGAAGAGCAGATTCCATAAAGCTTTGGCTTACATGGAAATATTTTGGAGATTTAGGCTATGAGGAAAGAATAGATAAATTATTTGATTTAGCCAAATATGCTGAAAATAAAGTAAATAAATCGAGATTATATAAAATGATCTCTCCTGTTGAATCTTTAAATCTTTGCTTTCAGTTACAGCCTGAAGAATTGAATGAATCCGAGTGGAATGCCTTCACCGTAAAAGTACGTAATAAATTAGCTGATGAAGGTAACATAATGGTTAATTACGCAACTATTAATGATATCTCGTGTATAAGATTAATTGTTGTCAATTTCAATCTTCAGAAGCACCATCTTGATACATTCTTTGAAGATCTAGAAACAATATGCAATAAGACAATCAAAGAACAGAAGAATTGATCTTCAAGTTGGCGGGACAACACAAATCTATTTTATTTCTTTTTATTAATGGGCCACACCATGTTTACCATCTTGTAATACCAGCATTAAGATTTGCGGCATTAAATAATAAAATAGAAACAATATTCATTTCTGGAAATCCTGTTAATACACAAATCATCAATGATACAAAAGCAATCACTGGTATCAATAATTTCACTTTGGTGGATATACCTCTACCCCTGAGGTATAGGTTAAAGAATTATAAGAACAGATTATATCCTCCGGTGTATACGGGGATAAAAAAGATTATCAAATATTTAGAAAATGCAAATGCAATCATAGCAACCAGCCATAATTTCCCCGATTATTTGTCTAGATATAAAATTAAGGTACCTACTCTTTTTTATCTTTATCACGGAACAGGTACTAGAGAATATGGATTTGAAACAAGCCTTGAAAAGTTTGATCATATTCTTATTCCTGGGAAATACCATAGGGACAGATTGAAAAAAAGTTTATCCCTAAAGGATGACCAAATAGAGATGATTGGTAAGCCAAAACTCGATTATTTAAAAATAAAACTTTCAGAAAATAAAAAACTATTTAATAATGAAAATCCAATATTTTACTATAATCCACATTGGGAAATAGAACTCTCTAGCTATTTAAAGTGGAAAGAGATAATCCTACAATTTTTTAAAAANAACAAAAATTATAATTTGATATTNTCNCCTCATCCACTAGTNGGACATTTATCTACAAAAAGNGGATATGAAATAAATGAAAAAAATATAGCTGAAGATAATATATTAGTTGATATGGGAAGCANTCAATGCCTTGATGGGACATATACTTCTATAGCTGATATCTATATTGGTGATATAAGTAGCATGGTGACAGAATGGGTCTTGCAAAAACCACGCCCCTGTATATTTATTAACGCACATAATGTTAANTGGAAAAATAATGACAATTATTANATGTGGAAATTTGGAAAAGTAGTTAATGAATTAAAAGAATTTGAGGAGGCTNTCACGGAGTCTATTTCTTACAACCAGTATAACGAAATACAAAAAGTTCTAAAAAGTGAATTTATCTTTACTGCAGATAAAAGTAGTTCAGATATGTTTGCGGATTTCATTACAAAAAAAGTGTGCTAAATGTAGAAATGAATAAGAAAACCAAAATCTATTTTATCGGTAGAAAACAAGGCATTGGCTTAAGACGATNTAGATTAAGTCATTTAGAGAACCGTAGGAGATTTGAACCTGAGGGAATTAAAGATGCNAAAANTAAGATAAAACAGACAAGGTTTATTCAAAATGCCGATGTCATCTGGGTCAGAGTTAGGCCCGAGCATACCAATGACAAACAAAGATATCTTATAGAAAAACGATTAAAAAATGTAAGAGGCAAAAAATCAATTATTAATGATATATCNATCTTTGATAATTATGATTGCAAGGATATTGCATTTGGCATTTGGAAAGAACACGGAATTTTGTGCCCAGACTACCTGACCATTGAACAAGATGACGATAAAAATAATTTAGATCAAATCATAAGAAAAATATCAAAATTTTTNAGNAAATATAAAAAAATATTTTTACGAACAAATAATGAGACAGCAAGCCTTGGTATGCATACTCTGACTACTTCAAGCACTAAAGATGAGATCAAAAACTCTTTAGTATCTTTAATTGATAGATGTAAAAAACATCAATCAGAAAGAAGCTCAACTAAGATAATGATTGTTGAGTTTTCTCAACAACATCGAGAGAATCAATATGCTGATCTTTATCGTGTTCATGTTTTATTCGGGAAAATAATCTCTTATTACGCAATAACAAGTAGAAAGGATATTTTTCATAATATTGATATGACATTAAAAGAAATTGACAGGTTCATAATGCTAAATGAACAATTACCGAATAAAATATCTATGCTTGAACCTGAAATCTTAAAAGCAGTTGCTTTGCTTGGTTGCAATTTAGGAGCAATAGAATTTTTTATAGAGAATAATAAACCTGTATTTATAGAGCTTAATCCAATGTGGGGTGGGCATGCCAGTATGAATGGGTTTGGCGATGATTATATGCAGTCTTATTTAAGTGACAATCGTGGAGCCCTAGAGAAAAGGATACCAAACATTTATAGTTTTATGGATTATCGGCCCTACTATAAAAAGTTATATGAACTCATTCACCAACATATTAGCCTTGTTGGTTAAGCTTAGATATTAAATAGGGTTTATTAGTAGCACTAAAGTTTAAGGTCAATTAACTCTTCATTAATTACTTTAATCGTCTTTTCCACCTCTTCGGACTGGACTTTGAATGTTTTACCTTTTGGGAGCATGAAGGTAAGATGATCATTGGCATCGCACGTCTTATCTTTACTGAATCCCTCTTTGATACTATTGTCATCGCCTATTACTGTAACTCTTACTTCACATCTTTGGCCAGAAGAGTCTAGAGCCCTGACTCGGATCGGAATTAACACAGTTTCGACTTCTTGTAATCTATATCTAGCAGTTACATCTATAGCATTATATGTTTTTACTTGGGGTAACCAATTCATTGGAAAATATATATCTGTTTTCTCCCAGGTTGCCGCAAATATACCATATGTCATATCACCTTGAACTGCCTTACTCGCCAGGTCGGAGAACCAGGCTTCATTGAGTTTCTCTCCAGTTGGTTCTGCAGCACCCGTAAAATGCCATTCATCATCCCATATCTCAACCCATGAATGATTTCCAGAATTATTATACCAAAGTGGGGTCCCCACAAATCGTGCAGGTATACCAACACTCCTACAAGCATCAATTAAAAGAATACTTAAACCCGTACAAGAGGCCATACCCGCATCAATACTCTCATAGGGAGATTGGTCTGCTTTTGGCCTGTCAGTGGAATATATTACCCCCACATTATCATAGATACTCTGATTTAATAAAGCCACAGCATTGTAAATTGAATTAGTATTCTTTATGATAGTTGAAAATCTATTATGAAAATCTTGGCGCCAATTATCTCGGCGCTCATTTAAGCTTACATAAGGAAGCAAAAAGTTAAGAAAGATATCTTCTGGTATTTTCTTACCCCACTTGTTATTCTGCCATACATCATGAGCAAGTTCGCAATTCGTAAGTAAAAATTCAGCTGATAGACTTTTTAGATCTTCTTTCTGCATATTTTTAATAAGCCATTCCATACCAGCGAGTTGCTCTTTTGGTACTTCTGTGATCGCTTTCTTAATCTGGTGTGCATTTCCCCCAGCAATTTTTAATTGCTGATCAAGATTACTTCCAAAGAGCATATTTAGGATAATCAATGATATTATAGTTTTCTTCATAGAACAAATTCAATAGTTATGCATCAGAATACGAAGAAAATTTATAAGATGCTAATTATAGATTTTATTTAGTTTTGATGATGGCAATAGATATAAAAAGTAAAATTTATCAGGCACAGTGTATTGGGAATGTTGAACCAATTGAATATATGATACCCTACCCATCAATGCGGTCCTTGATCGAAGGACAGAACATCAAATATGCTGATCAGGTTATCATTAAGGAATTGAATATTACTAACCAAATTTTCTATGATTATGTGCAACAAACTTCTCATTGGCTTGATATTTTAGGGCTAAAGCCAAAACAAAGGATCATTATTCCTGAACTCGAATATCCGCAAAGTGAGATCTTTCTATTTGGAGTTTGGAATTTAGGTGCTGTAGGTGTGTTAGCTGTGGATGCTAATAGGAGTAAGATAAAAAAGTTATGCAATACCAAACTAAACCTAGATAGCGAGACCAGCTTATTTGAAAAAATAAAAAGTTATCCGATTAATTATAAACCTAAATACAAGCCTCTCCTTGACGATGAAGCACTGCTAACCTTTGAAAATGAGAGTGGAATCCGGTTATCTCATTACAATCTATTAGTTAATACAAATGGAATACAAAAAGCTATAGAATTAAAAAGCAGAACTAGTTTGCACTGCGATTTAAAGCCGCGGTCAACTGCTTGGGTCATATTTCAAGCGATCTTACCAATTTATTCCGGGTGTATCTTTGATCGAGCGAAGCCAGATATTACTTTTGGGGATTCAGATCATAGTTATAATCTTCGAAAAGACATCGAAAAATTATCTGAATTCTCTAAAAATGATATTGGGATATGTCCAGAAAATACTGCTGCTGTATTCATAGGTAATGCACCAATACATTTAACAAGTTTTAGTATAGAGGAAACACAAGTAAAAATAAAAGGACACTCTGTTATGATGGGGTATCTGGATGAATTAAAAAATCAATCATCCTTTAAAAGAGAAGGGCTGTTTATTTCTGTTTAAGCTAGGTCTTCTAGGACTTGCTGTGCATGGTCTTTTGGCTTGACCTTGTCATATGCCCTTTCAATAATTCCATTTTCATCAACTAAGTATGATACTCTAAAAATACCTTCATACTCCCTACCGTACATTTTTTTCAAACCAATGGCCTCATAAGCTCTAATGGTTATTTTATCTGGATCAGATAAAAGTGAAAAAGGGAATTCTTGTTTGATACAAAAATTCTTTTGGGCTTTAACTTTATCAGCACTCATACCGAGTATAACTACATTTTTTTTCTTAAAATTTTTGAACTCATCCCGGAGCCCTTGTCCTTCAGTGGTACATCCGGGTGTACTTGCTCTAGGATAAAACCATATCAATACTTTTTGACCTTGAAAGTCACTCATACTAACCTGATTACCATCTTGGTCATCTAAAGTGAAGTCTGGCGCTTTCATTCCTTCTGTTAACATCTTTTTCTCCTAATTATTTAAAATGAAATTTCTGACCACTTGATTCGGTCATCATCTGAATTTAACATATTAAATATTGCTGCAATACCATCCTTCTGGCCACTCCAGATGAGAGTTTGGTGAGCCGTATTAAAGTCCACCCATTTAAATTCACAGTGTTCATCAGATAATATTACTTCTTCATACTCAACTTCAATACCAAAGACAGGCACCAAATTGACCCGATCACCATGTGCTTCATAAAATTTACTGACATGGTCTGCTACAAAAATTCTAACAGGTTCAAATCCTGTTTCCTCCTTTAGCTCTCGTATGGCTGCTTCCCATGATGTCTCCCCTGCCTCTATCTTACCTGCTACACCTTGCCATAAGTGCTCGTATATTTTTGTTTTAGCACGCTTGAGCAATAGAAACCTTATCTCATTATTCTTCCTATTAAACACATAAGCATCAATAACCCTCACAACGACCTTTGGCATCACATCCCTTTCATATCTTTCATTTTATTTAATGTTTCTTTAGACCAATTATTAAAATTGCCTTTCACTATTTCATTCTTAATTCTTTTCATGAGATCATGATAATAAACAAGGTTAAGTGTTGATGCAATTCTAAGGCCCAGCACTTCATTGATATTGAAAAGGTGTCGAACATATGACCTTGAAAATTTCTGCCCCCAAGGGTGAGAGCTTTCATTATCTACAGGACCCAAATCTTCTTTAAATTTTTCATTTCTTATATTGATTACCCCTTTTGAGGTAAAGATATGTCCATTCCTACCATTGCGCGTAGGCATTACACAATCAAACATATCTACTCCGCGATTCACTGCAGCCAGGATATCGGATGGCTTGCCTACACCCATCAGATATCTAGCCTGATCTTTTGGTAGGATACTATCACAATATTCCACTGTATCAAGCATAGCGTCTTTTTCCTCTCCCACGGCGAGGCCCCCTATGGCCATACCAATAGTTGAATATGATATTAATTGTTCTGCACTTTGAAGTCTAAGGGAGTGATGAGTCCCTCCCTGAATGATGGGAAAGATTGCTTGTTCATGGCTATATCTTTCCGGATTTTTCGAGAGCCATTTATGGCAACGACTCATCCAATCAGTTGTTCTTCGTACGGCATTTTTGACCGTTTCAAGGCTTGATTTACCNGGNGGGCACTCGTCAAATGCCATTATTATATCCGANCCTAGATCTCGTTGAATTTTCATAGATATCTCTGGTGTGAACAANTGCTTACTACCATCTAAATGNGATTGGAATGCAACTCCTTCNTCAGATATCTTATTTANCCTTGCAAGGGAAAAGACCTGGAAGCCACCACTATCAGTTAAGATTGGTCTGTCCCAAGAGATGAAAGAATGGAGCCCTCCAGCACGCTCTATAATAGGAGTGCCAGGTCTAAGATANAGGTGGTATGTATTCCCTAGTATGATNTGTGAATTGATATCCTTTAGCTCTTCAGGAGTAAAGGTCTTTACAGCTCCAACTGTACCAACTGGCATAAATACTGGAGTTTCTATTTCTCCATGCCCAGTATACAAGATGCCAGTCCTTGCATTAGAATTAGGGTCAGTTTTTTTTAATGAAAATTTCAAAAAAANTTAAAATANTAATTGGAATACATCTTTTACATACTTGACAGTTTGGANACCAATATTTAGTTCCATCTTTTCAANATTTTTCATATTTGCAACTGGCACAATTGCTGTATCAAACCCTAATGCTGCAGCTTCGCCTAAACGATACTCCAGGCGATTAACAGAACGTACTTCTCCTGCTAAACCTACTTCTCCACAAAGTATGATTTTTTGATCTATTGGCTTATCCATNGTGCTAGATGCGATAGATGAAATNATAGATAGGTCTAACGCAGGATCATCAACTTTAAAACCTCCAACTAAATTCACGTANACATCTTTACTACCCATTGCAAGTCCCATTCTTTTTTCTAAAACTGCAANCAACATTCCTAGCCGTTTATAGTCAAACCCATTTACATTCCTTTGCGGGGTTCCATAGTTTGCACTTGAAACCAGAGCTTGCACTTCGACCAATATTGGTCTTGTACCTTCTAAGGATGGATAGATACTGGTACCCGCAACCTCAATGCTTCGCTCTGCTAAAAACATCTCAGATGGGTTCTTCACTTCTGAAAGTCCCTTTTCATCCATTTGAAATATTCCTATTTCATGTGTCGCTCCAAACCTATTTTTTTCTGANCGTAATATGCGATGATCATAACGATCATCTCCTTCCATATATAATACCGTGTCTACCATATGCTCAAGCATCTTNGGCCCCGCTATGGTACCGTCTTTTGTTACATGCCCCACAATCAGAATAGCTACATTCCTATGCTTAGCTGTTTCTAAGAGTCTTTGACCGCAATCCCGAATTTGGCTCGGTGAGCCTGGGAGTGAATCAAGCTCGGAATTCATAACGGTCTGTATGGAATCAATAATTAGTAGGTCCGGCTGAATTCGTTCTAGATGATTTAATATTCCATCNAGTTCATTCGCGCCGGATAAAAATAAATTTTCTGATTTTACATTGAGGCGTTTAGCNCGCAATGCCACCTGCTCTTCNCTCTCTTCAGCAGAAATATAGAGCGCTTTTCGATNTAATTCTGAACAAATATGTAGTGCTAAGGTTGATTTTCCAACTCCAGGGTTACCCCCAAGTAGTATTAGTGACCCAGCTAATAGTCCACCTCCGAGCACTCGATCCACCTCATNAATGCCAGTACATATTCTATCGCCAGGATTGGTGTTTAATACATCATTTAANGATCTTGAATCCTTTAGATCGATACGTTTATTGTTCTTTTTGCGAGTAGTTTTAAATTCAGAAAGGGTTCCCCACTCTTTACATGAAGGGCATTGTCCATTCCACTTTGGGAAATCATCTCCACAAGCACTGCAAAGATAAGCTGTTTTCTGTCTAATATTAGCCATGATGGGCTAGGAAATTGATCATCATGGCACGCCTAATCAAGTAAGGTTTACCAATCAGGACCCAAAGAGAAATACCATTGTGGTTTAGAATAACCGTTTGAATTTCTATCCCAAGCCATTTCTATTTTCAATAAAAAATATCCTAAGTTTATTTTCGTTCCCAGTCCAGCAGTNGAAACCCACGGNGAATAGTTCCCAGATACATTTGGGCCATATCTACTTGGCCATATCTTTGAAGAAAATTCATCAGGATTGTCCCATGCTGCGCCTATGTCTACNAATGCATGTCCTCGAATATTCCCGAATATCATTTTTAATGGGAAGCCGAGTGCGAGATAATTGATGAATGGAAACCGCACTTCAATATTAAANAGAGAGGTTGTATTTCCGTACCTCTCAGCAAATCGAGCGCCTCTTAANGGCCAAGCNTATTCCGTAAAATAAACATCNTGTATTAGAGTNGCATTTGATGTATCTGTGATCACTTCTCTAAAATTGCTATTATCTAGAACTCCATTGGTCTCTCCACCTCCACCTAATAAATATGGAATCCCACCTAAAAAGAATTTTTGCTTATTCGGCCCAAAACTCTTACCTATGAAACCTCTTAGTGCAATGGTATAATCTCGACCAAAACGCCAATATTTTCTCACATCTGATTTNACAGTTTGGAACTTTAATTGATCTGAGCCGAATCCAGGGCTTATGGTCANGGTCGTATTTTGCCTNAGACCATCAACGGGACCAGTAAANCCAAAAACTGAATTNTCATACACCCAACTTAATCTTGGNAATACGGTAGAATATGTGGAAGAATATGTTGTTGAATATTCATATTGCCCAAAATCATTTACTAAAGTCTGCTCTAAAATTGAATAATTAATATTATGCCATGAAAGGCCATAGTCTAGTCTTTGAAAACGACTGAAAGGCTGAGACACAATTCCTTGAAGACCATAGTGCCTTAATCGTGCAAACGAAAAGTAATCCACATTGAAAAAATTCGCGTTTTGAAAGGCGGTAAAATAATAATCCATCCTATTTTTCAGATAACCATATTGAAAAAAGTAGTCACTATTTTCAAGTGTCAATACCATCTCTGTGCCAAATGCTATCTGGTGATCACCTAGAATATCACTAAATGCAAAATAGGTCATACCGCTGGTACCAAAAACATTGCTGATNTGTAGATTACCACTTACCAGGTCGAGGGTAAACCTTGTCTTATAATCTTTTGACACATACTCACCATCTACTTTTGAAGAATCAACGGAAATTATTTTTTCAACTGCTGCTCCTTCATCGATTGTGGAATTAAAATTCTGGTACCCATTTGCAAATATCCAACCTGAATAATCATTCTGCTGCTGCCCTCTTTCCNATCTTAGATTTGACTTATGANCTCTAAGGTCAACCAGTGTCTCTGTTTCTGTTTTTTGATTAAGAATGAACTGGGTCGGCTCAACAGACCTTCTTTTTAATTTTAAAGGTTCAGCTAGACTATAAAGGTCCCACCCGATTCCTGAATAACCTGCAAAAATAAGCATATTATCATCACCTGATAATGTTGGCTGCTGAAGACCCGTTAACACATTGGTTAATGGATATGGTTGATTTTCATTATCTTCAGGGGTTGACTGTTCATCATTTTCGAGGGAATGAATAAATAAATTCCAAACCCCATTATAGTCAGCAGTNTAAAAAAGTTTATTAGTTTTATTAGCCCAAACTGGATGGGTCTCATTGTATTCTGTATCTGTTATCCTATCTATTTTACCATTTTCAATATTTACCGTATAAATATCTGTTTGGCTATAATCATGTACATGCATGGCGCCATTGTATCCACCTGAAACATAATCTCCTCGATCTGAAACAAAAGCGATCTCTGTTCCTTCGGGGTTCCATGAAGGGTAGGCGTCTGAAAAAATATCGTCTGTGATCTTCTTTGTCGATTTATTGATTAAGTTAAAAAGATAAATATCACTCGACTTACCGGACTGTCCAACAAAAGCAATTAGATCTCCTTTTGGACTCCATGATGCAGAAAATACACCATCAATATCAATTTCATATTTTTGACCTTTTCTAGTCTCAACATCGATTATATGTAATACATCCCCTTTACCTGCTTTTGCTGCAACAACGATACTTTTATTATCGGGAGACCAGGATAGACCAGGCTGTAGCCATTTTAATTCTTCAAAATCAACAGAGCGATTACCTTTGACAAGTTTTTTAATATTTTTACCGGTCATTGCATCAAGTATGTGTATATCAAAATACCCATTTTGATCTGATAGAACAGCAACCATACTTCCATCNGGAGAAAGTGCCGGACTTACATTATAAAAGTTCCTCGCTTTTTTATGATCCGTTAATTTCTCTGACATATCTTCAAGTGGGTCTCTATCCTTAACATCAGGCCAGTATTCCTTTTTCAGATACTTATGCCACTGCTTGGTGAGGTCTTCATAATTCATACCCAATGCATTTTCATAACCTTTTTCAGCATTTTGAGTTCGCTTCATAGAACGAAATACGTCTCCAATCTTTTCCCTTCCATATTTCCCTGCAATAAATCTCCAGAGGGATTGCCCACCTTTATAAGCCATGAAATAATTTAATTCTTTAACAGAGGGCATTCTCTCATGAACAGCAACATCTCTTAGAACCATATCCGCCTTGGTATCCCAGTTTGAGCTTAGATATTCAGCAAGCCCTTCATTTGACCATATTGGGACACGTATTTTTGTTCTACTAGAAACAACATTTTGCATTCTCCCACCATAGACCATATCATTTATTACGGCATGTACTAATTCATGGTGAATGACATGGCGGAATTGTTCATAATTGCCTTCAAAAGGGAAAACAACCCTATTCTTGAACAGCTCGGTGACCCCCCCAACCCCTTCGCGCATGTAGGCACCAACTACATTGGTTTGTTGAAATTCATTATGGGAGTTATATACCATAATAGAGACTCGACGTTTTAGATCCCAGCGAAGGTGTATGGATATTTGCTCATAAGACTCTTCTGCAACCTCTGCAGCAAATTCTGCGAGATCTTTTTGCTCACCGTAATAATAAATATCGAAGTGAGGAGTTTGAATAAAGCTCCAATCAAAATCTCTATACTGCATCTTATTCTTCCCAAAAGACTGAGCACTTAAGAAAGTGGTAAGAAAAAGTACTATTGTAAAAAATAATTTCATTGTCTATTTAGATACGCACCCAAACAATAATGGGTTCCTTGATTCTAGATCATTTTTATAAAAAAAGTCAATAATTCACGTTCAGATAGAATATCAGTGTAAAAATATGTTTTTATGTTTCTGATTCAAAAATAGATTGAATCTTTGAAGCGATCAAAGCACCTGATCTTTTGTGTCCTTTTTCATCTAGGTGGAGACCATCTATTTGAGAATATTCTACCCTTGATGAAAGGTCATAATAATGACATTCTTTATCATTTGCTAGTTTTGAATAATAGTCATGGAATTGAAAGGATTTTTTCATACCCCCAATAAAAATCAGTTTATTGTCAACATCTTTATAACCTTCATGGGCTAAGGCAGGCGGACTTAATATAAGTATCTGGGGAGCACTCTGCATGTCTGGCCCAAAAGTTGTCGCTTGGATCATATCAATTATTTCGGAGATTCCATTTGTAATCGTTTCAATTTCTCTATCAAAAATAATTTTAAGATCATTTATACCTAGTTGGATAATGACAATATCTAACGGTGAATGCGAGTATAAACATGGTGAGATATATGATGTACCACTCCTACCCTCAATATCTGGATATTCAACGTTAGTTGTTCTGCCATTTAATCCTTCTTCAATTACATGATAGTTAATGCCCAAAGCTTTCTCCATGACCCCTGGCCACCTGATATCTCTAGGATAACGCTCCATATAAAAAGTATTAAGATCGAATGCACCAGGTACAAAGCCCCAAGTATTTGAGTCCCCAAAACACAGAATGCTTTTTTTATTCATATTTTAAAATTACAGTAGTTAGTCAGTAGCTTTAAAAAAGATAATTCCTTTAATCTAAAAAATTTATAAAGGGACTTTTTAATAAAGTAACTTAAGTGACCTAAAAGATATTGAGGATTTTCCCAATTGAGGTAAAATTTTTAATTTAAAAATATTTTTTAATTATCAATGCTATCCAACGGTAAGTTTTAACCGCTATGAAGACGCCCGTCTATTTTATTTCAGATATTCATTTGAAATTATCTTTAGATAAACAAGAGAAAGAGCGAAGAGAAATGCTTTATCGTCTTTTTGATAAGATAATTGAAACTGGTGGAACCTGCTTTTTTGTAGGTGACCTGTTTGACTTTTATTTTGAATACCCCGATGTGATTCCAAAAGCTTATGNGGATTTCTATCTTAAAGCCATNTCTCTNAAAAGGAAAGGTGTCGAATTACATTTTCTTGTGGGGAATCACGATTATTGGACAGGAGAATACATGGAACATGAGATNATGAATAAGGTTTATCATAATGATACCCAGATAGAAATAAATGATAAGAAATTTTATTTAACACATGGAGATGGATTACTCAGTTGGGACCACGGTTACCGNNTACTAAAGAAAGTAATACGATCAAATACTTTTATATGGCCNTTTAGTTGGTTGCACCCAACCATATCATATAAGATCGCAAGGTTTATATCAAGAAGNGGGCATTACCACNCCCATTCTGAAGATTTTAATAAAGATGTACGTATTGAACTAAAACAAGCTGCAAAAAAACATTTTGATAATGGCTTTGATTACATGATCTCGGGGCATTATCATTTAGGTGAGATGTTTACAATTAATGAAGGGAAACTGGCTGTTTTAGGCGATTGGTTCTTTCGTCCATCTTATGCGGTCTANGATGGTGAAGACCTCAATATGGTCCTATGGGAGAAAGATGAATAGGTTCACCCANATAATTTTATNCATGACACTCGTGATTCAAGGCTGTTCAAGTATAAAAGGACTTTTTGGAAAAAGATCGATTGGCGACCCAAATGATCCAGATTTTTTAAACCGAGTGCAAGAGTTAAAAAGTGCATATCGCGGAGGTAATNTCAAGGCCTTAGATGAATTGATAGANGTATACGATGATGAAGATCTTCATGTTAAACTACGTGTAGCTGCAGGTAAAACACTTGCACAAACTCAACACCCAAGAGCTTTACATGCTATCGCTGAGATGGTTGCGACCACAACTGCAGTGGATTACACTCTATTAAATGAATCTATTAATATGCTNGGAATGTTCAGTGAAAATCCAAAAGCTGCTGCCGCACTNGTTCGGTCCATGAAAACAATGGAGAGTAGAACAAATGAAGTTCATATTTCACTGGTAAAGAGCCTTAACCGTGTTAGAACGAAAGATCAGATTTTGGCTCTCTTAGATCTCTATGAAGTGGCAAAGAGCAATATGTCTAGAACTGAACGCTTGTTGACAGAAACTCTAGGAGCAATAGGTACAGATCAAGTGGTCCCCATATTGACTTCTGTTGCAAGAGACCCAAATATAAACATAGGAATTAGAAATAAAGCTGTAGAAATATTAGGGAAGAAAAATCCAAATGAAGTAGCCATTGCTTTTGCTGAATTGTTGGGAGATCCAAACACCAACTTAGAGGTCAGAGAGTTCGCACTAAATACAATGAAGGGCGTTAAAGAAGAAAACCTTGTCCTTTCACTTTTGAATACTTACAACATGGGTAAAACACAATATTATAGTTTATTGAATACCATGCTCGCAGCACTTGGGGAATTTGATGACCCAGAGGTAAAAAAGGCAGTTATTGAAATTGCACATAGTGATGACTACCCTGTAGATATAAGAAAAAAAGCTATAGATAATCTAGCCGCATTCAATGACCCTTCCGTGGTTGACGGACTTCTGCCGCTACTTGAGGATAAAGAAAACTATATTTATTATGATAATATTATCAATATGGTCTATGCATTAGGTGAAGAAAAGAAAAATGCAGAATCTGTTAGGCGAATGGCATTTAAAGCACACTTTTCCAGGAAAGAATATGATTAGATATTTATCTTGGATACTCCTTTTGAACATGATTGTTGCCGTAGAAGTGGAGAGTAAGAAGAAAACAAAATTTACGGCTACAGGCATTGTACTTGGTAAAGATGGTGAGGGACTTAAAAAAGTAAAACTTAGTCTCATGAATGAAGAGGGGAAAAAAGTGGATAAGGATAAAACCGGTGGCGATGGAGAGTTTAAGTTTAAAAAGATTCCAGCAGGGTCTTATGTACTTAAAGGAATTCATAAAAAAGAAGGTGAAGCTGAAATTAATTTTACTATAACAACAAAAGATGTCGATCTAACACTAAAAATTCCACCTGGTGAGATATTGGACCTACCTGTATTAACAGATAAAGAAATAAGTATNNCACCTGAGATGGATATGTTGCCACAGCAGAGGAAAGAAGCTGGAAAGCAAAAACTAAAATTTGAAGATCTTTTCTTTGAATACGAATCTAACCTTAAGGCANTAGAGACAGAAATTGATTCTTTAAAGAGCGTTGTAAAAGGATATGAGAAGGGTCAGACCATGCCAAATGTTAGCCGTGATATCTTAGACTTGATCAAAGTACCAGACTACCAACATCGCGTTGAGCTTCAGAATGGCACTGTTGTCTCTGGTGAACTTTTAGAAGAATCTGATTCTACCCTCACTCTCAAGACACAGATTGGTACTTTGGTGTTGAAAAAAGAAATGGTAGTACGTATGGATGAGTTAGANAAACCAGGACCCAAAGTAGTCTTTTTAGGCGATCCATTCATAGATTATTATCCAGATATGCAGGTCTTTTCTGGGCGAGTGAAGAATGTTGGTGAGGTCCGTGCTGATTTTGTAAGAGTGATCGGTAATTTATTTGACCAGACCACAAAAAATACAGGATCAGATTCTATTTTTGTAAAAGGCACACGCATTGCTTATGAATCAAATGTCGTTGCTGACACAGCACTTGAACCCGACCAGACAGCTTCTTACATGCTCGTGNTACCATTAGAAAAAGGACAAAAAGCTCAGTANCATACTATGGATATACATTGGGAGAAAACAAAATAAAATGCAGAAACCTTTATTACTTTCACTGCTAATATCATTTACTGTTGCCCATTCTGGTAAAAATGATCGAATTATTGATTTCCCTGATNTCCCTGGATTTAAGACATTGGTATGCGACCTTCACATGCACACTGTTTTTTCTGATGGGAGTGTTTGGCCAAATATTCGGGTAATGGAAGCGAATAAAGATGGGCTCGATGTGATTGCGACNACAGAACACATAGAATACCAGTCATGGATTTCTGATATCCCNCATCCAGATAGAAACCGATCGTATGACCTCGCCAAAGGGTTTGCTAAGAATTCAGACCTATTGGTATTGAATGGATCTGAAATAACTAGAGAAATGCCTCCAGGGCATGCCAATGCAATATTTTTAAAAGATGCAAATAAATTGATCACAGATGATCCAATAGAAGCATTCCTTGAAGCCCGTAAACAAGATGCCTTTATCTTTTGGAATCACCCTCACTGGGCTAGCCAATCACCTGATGCAAGCGTNCCATTAGACCAACTTCATATAGAAATGATCAATAATGATCTTATTGAAGGTATAGAGATTGTCAATGATACAACCTATTCGAACGAAGCCTTTCAACTTGCCTTGGATTATGACCTAACCATACTTGGCACATCTGATATCCATGAAATAATAGANTGGCAATACCGCATACCATCCGGTGGTCATCGTCCAGTCACTTTAGTATTCGCAAGAGAAAAAAACGAAAGTTCATTAAAAAAAGCATTAAGGAATGGACAGACAGTTGTATGGTTCAATAAAAAATTAATAGGCAAGAGTG
This sequence comes from bacterium TMED46, assembly GCA_002167345.2. Lineage (GTDB taxonomy): Bacteria > Fidelibacterota > Marinisomatia > Marinisomatales > UBA1611 > CACEUX01. The sequence goes on from NHCZ02000043.1 coordinate 90,544, forward strand.
ATTTTCTTTTACCACTTATAAATAATTGTTTAGAAATTAAATCTGCGAGTTATATATCAAATACTACGATAGTACATGTTGTGCTTTCTAATAATTCAGATGCTCCGTTTACACTAAGGAACCAAAGTAATTTTGATTTTTATAATGCAACAAATCTCATAACAGTACCAGCCCATGGTGAATCTATCATTGATGTAAGGACCATTGATAAAAAAAGGAAGTTTGAATTAGAGTTTGAAGTTTTAAACGCATTAATTGCGCCCGATACAAATCCCATTTTCAGATTAGTTGTCAAACCAAAACAATAGACCAAATAGCACAGGAAACAGTTACGATTTTCTCCTGATTAAATATGATCACTTTAACTTCCAATAATTAAACTGATCTTGAAATTAATAAATCCACTTCTCATCATTCATTTAACTGCAATTGGGTATATCTACGGTGAAAATAATTATCCAATTATCCTAATCCATGGCTTTTTAGGCTGGGGAAAAGATGAAGTTGGTGAAATGAATTACTGGGGNGGAGANTATGATATTGAACAACATTTGATNGACGAAGGTTTCAAGGTCTATTCTGTTTCTTTGGGTCCAGTATCATCAACTTATGATTGCGCTATTGAAACTTTNTATCAAATAAAAGGTGGGCAGGTTGATTATGGCCTTGAACACTCTNAAAACTATAACCTGACCCAAAAACCTAAAGAAAAATATTATTCTGGCCTTTATCCAGAGTGGGATGAAAATCACCCTGTGCATTTGGTCGGATACAGTTTTGGTGGACTAACGGCTAGAATGTTAATTCACTTATTGAATTCAACTTTCATTGATGAATCTAATGGCAAACCAGACCAAAGTGAACTGTTGGGTAAACATTTAAATAATTGGGTTACGTCTGTAACAACAATGTCAACACCAAATAATGGAGCAACTCTTTCAGACATTGTGGTAGATATTTTACCTTTCACAGACAACTTAATTCCTATTGCAAATATTATAAGTACAAGCTTCTATGATTTTGATCTAGAACAATGGAATCTTTCAAAAAGTAAAAATGAGACACTGCAAGAATATCTAAGCAGATTGACAAAGCATCCAGCATGGAATACAAAAAATAGCATTGCTTGGGATTCTAGTATACAAGGGGCAAAGGAATTGAATGATATTTTAGTCATNGATCCAGATGTTTATTACTTTTCCTCTAGTACAGTTGCAAGTATTCTAGATACAAGTTCTGGTCACCACAAACCTGCGGAATACACTCACACCACAAGTTACCCATGGTCCTGGCTTATAGGAAGATCAAAAGTTGATATAGGTGATGGACAACAAACGGATTCAACATGGTATGAAAATGATGGCACTGTAAATACAATTTCTATGAAAAGACCTTTTACTGGAAAGCATGGACCCGANCCAGTGATCNACTTATCAAAATATGAATCGATAGAACCAGGGGTATGGAATTTTATAGGGCAATTTAAATATGACCATAAAACGTTTATTGGCCATTTTTTAAGTGATGAGGTAAAAGTAAAAGAGATAATGAATATTTTTGAAGATCATGCAAGCCTACTTTATTCACTTCCATAAATAATACCTTTTATATAGATTTTTAGATTATCTTCTAGAGTGGGTGACAATAGTAACACAACGCTAAACCAACTAAAAACAATCCCAAACCTTTTGAGCTTGAGTAGGCTTGTATTAATGCCNGCCATGCTGATCCCATCTTTTTNCGTTAACGATGATCATCAGGCTCGAATGNTATTTCTTGGAATGTTCATCCTAATTGGAGTTACAGACAAACTTGATGGAACCATTGCGAGATACCTGAATCAAACCAGCCACCTAGGGGCTAAACTTGATACAATGGCTGATATGGTNTTCTATCCACTTATTGCTTTATGGCTATATCGCTTCTCACCTCAAGTTGTAGAGGGCTGGTGGTATTTGGTCTATGTTTTGATGGCGCTATTTTTTATCAAAATGGTTCTCGGTAAACAAAAGTTTGGAGAAATACCTGTTTTTCATACCATTGGTGGAAAAACCTTTGCAGCGTCTCTTTACTTCTTCATGATAATTGCCATATTATACCCTNATCTAGCATCACAAGTTTTTCCAGTACTTTGCGTGATNGGTTATATTAATCANATCGAAGAAATGTATATATTCATCACTAGAGACAGTGTAGATGAAAATATTCGATCCGTTTTTGACTAAATTTTATATTTAACTTATTTAAACCATNCCAGTCTAATTATTAATATTCATCATAATCTTTTATCCCGAGGAAAAAATGAACAAGATATCTAAATGGGCAATAGTATTAATTACNCTATCAATAAACTATCAATCTTTATATGCACACAAGAACCATAAAGATAAACCTGCAATGCCTGCAATCGGTATAGTTCAAGGGGAGATATTAGATTCAACATCAATGAAACCTATTGAGTACGCATCTGTATCGTTGGTGGATCTAGAACATAATGAACTAATCACAGGTGGTCTAAGCGATAAGAGCGGTCGAGTGAACATTACTGAAATTCCATTAGGTAAATATGTCGCCGTTATCGAGTTCATGGGATATGCAAAAAAAGAGGTTGGCCCTCTGAACATCTATCCTGGTGAAGGAGGGGGTATTAGGCAAAATATTGGGACCATAAAAATGAGTATCTCTTCTTTGAATATGGCTGCNGTTGATGTTATTGGCGATGAAAGTACATTTATTCAAACAATCGATAAAAAAATATTTAATGTTGGTAGAGACCTATCATCCTCTGGCGGAACTGGTGCTGATGTATTGAGGAAAGTCCCATCTGTTGATGTGGACATTGATGGAGTTATTTCCATTGCTGGTGACGCAAATGTGACCATCCTTGTCGATGGAAAGAGAAGTGGAAGAACCGGAAGTGGTAGACGAGGAGAGATAGAAAACATAGCTGCTTCCATGATCGAGAAAGTTGAGGTTATCACAAACCCATCTGCAAAATATGACCCTGATGGTGTTGGAGGTATAATTAATATTGTTATGAAAAGAGGAGCTCTTGATGGGTTCAATGGAAACGTTTCAGCTATGCAAGGAGACTACAAGCAACAAAATCTTAGTGGAAATGTAAATTATCGAACAGATAAACTCAATCTATTCACTAGCATGAATTATCGAACAGGAGACAGAGTTGGTGATGGGCTAAGAGAATTTCAATATGCTTATGTTGACCGAACAGATTCTTTGTTTCAGAATACGAGTAGAGTAAGTACTCCAAGTAATATTGGTTTTCGAATTGGTGGAGATTATTATCCTTCGACCAACAAGACAATCGGATATACATTAGATATTTTGGATCATGAAGAATTAGAACAAAATGAAATTAACTATCTTATAAACACCATTAACCCCGATTTCATTGGTGAAAACCGAATGGAAGAAAGTGATAACGGTTACCATATTGATCATGTCATTTCATATGAAGACAAGTTTGATTCCAGAGAACAATTATTAAAAGCTTATGCAAGCTTTGCTCATGAGATAGATGATGTATTCGAAACTGGGACAATGGAAAGTCAATATGGATCTGATTTGAGAAATAGTGACAGCAAAACACTGGAGAATAACAATAACATAACCATGGCCGTGGATTATGAAAATGAATATGGTGAAAAACTGGGTATTGAAACAGGTCTAAAGTTTTCAATTAGAAATTTTGGAGAGGACTTAAACTATCTAGAAGATAAATATGATAACGATTATGAGGANGATATCTACGCTGCTTATCTAGTTACAAAATATGATCTTACTGATCGTTTTGGTCTAAANCTAGGAGCTAGATTTGAACANGTTGAAACAAAGGCAAACCTNAGCGGGCCAACTTCACATGATTCAACAAATATCATTACAAAGATATTTGACCAAGCAATATCTGAATCACCTTTTGATAATCCATATACCAAGGTATACCCCAGTGCTTTCTTACTTTACAAACTAACAGAAAGACAGAGTATGCAATTTGGTTACTCCAAGAAAGTAAACAGGCCAAATAGACGGACACTAAGTCCATTCCCCAATAATACTCAGGATATCAGCAGACTTAGAAATGGAAATCCTTANCTAAGACCAGAGTATAGCGACGTAATGGAATTATCATTTTCCAGTAACTCTAGAAAATTAAATTTAAATATGTCAACGTCTTACAAGAATACTAGTGATGTGATCATGTGGTGGGATAGAGACTATGTCACATTTGACTCAACTATGTATGAAATCTTAACTGCTGGTAATGCTGAAAATTCAGAAAGCATGAACTTTAGTGGCAACATCATGTATCGACCAATGCCTTTAGCAAGTATAATGATTTGGGGATATAGTTGGAATTCAAAGATCTCTGATAAAGGTGAAGCAGATTTTAATGGTAACTCAAGAGGAATGGGATTGGGTGGTCGACTCACACTAAACATTCCAACCATTGCCCGAATTGAACTATCAGGAAATGGACGTGGGAAAATGAAAATAACAACTGGGACCATCCCTAGTAATTATCGCGTCAACCTTGGAATTCAAAAATCGTTTCTAAAAAATAAATTATCAGTTACGCTGAAAGTAAATGACCTTTTTGATACTGGGAAATTCATAATAGACACATCAACCGATGTCACAAACTCTATTACCCAAGAAACATATACTCAATTGATGTATGCAGAACGCCAAAGACAAAAACGAAATACTTCCATAGTATTAAATTATAATTTTGGTAAACAACAAAAAAAGAAATGGGGCCGTGGTAATTTTTCTGGCCGCTC
>NHCZ02000044.1 GCA_002167345.2 bacterium TMED46
CCTGCTGCTGCACCAACCATCATTCTTTCATCGATGTTGACCGGAAAACCTTCCACATCACTCCCATCATGATGGATAGCATAGACCTTACCTGAATTACCATCTTGATTTGTAAAAACAATCTCGAAGTCACCATCCACATCTAGATCAACAACAGCTGGAGAACCGTAAATATTACCATTTACAGTGTATATTATTTCTTGTGTACCAGATGCATCAAGTATGATGAGCTTACCATCAGTTGTGCCAAAAATAATTTCATTAGTACCATCTAAGTCAATATCCTTTACTGCCGGACTGGTACGAATATCACCCTGAGCACTATAAGGGAATCCTGGTATTTCTATCCCAGCTACCATATATCCGTAGAGCTTTCCATTTTCTGCCCCAAAGAAAATATCACCGATCAAATTATTGTCAATATCTGTCAGAACCGGAGAAGACTTGATCGCTATGGAATTGATAGGAAAGCCATACTGGTCCAAGCTGAGTCTTATCTCAAAAGGGATATCGATGTTATATGGATATTCCTCATTTGCTGTATTTACATTCAAGTTACAATCAATGAAACCCAAATCACCATCCTCAGCATAAACTTGAAAATAATCTCCTACTGGCCCAGATGAGGTCTCACCTGGAATTAGAGGCTCTTCGAACTGAACAATACTATCCATAATAATTAGTCTCTCATCTTCAGAGGAAAGGGTTAATAGAACGCCATCTGCTTCTAGGCCCCATGCATTTGTTATACTAATTGAGATGCTAGCTGTTTCTCCTGGGTTGATCACACCATCTCCATCTGAATCCTGATTGACATTAATCGAATTGAACTGTATGCTGGGGAAACGAAATTCATTTTCATAGTAACCATAATGGTTACTAGATATCACTGAGCTCATCAGGTCGTCTTGACCTTGAGTAAAATTATCCCTGCATGATTGACTGGTATAGTTCATGTAATTATGGACAGGGTCATTCCCTTCGTCATTTGGACAACTATCCTGATTATCATCGCAATTATCATTATAATCAGAATGCATTTGGGGAGTGTCATCAACTCCATCATTTGGGTATGTGCAATCGTTTTCGAACGTGTGACTTAATCCCAGATGATGGCCTGTCTCATGGGTTGCTGTATCATGAGCCCATTGTACCACCTGATACGCAAGATTTATACACTGCCTATAGTCAGAAGGCCCATAAGCTTGCCCCATATATGCCCATCCATTTGCATCTATACCATCTATCCATAGGTTAGCACTGTAAGCATTTAGATAGTGGTAGGGATCAATTGCAAGTTCATTCATCCCAGCCCATGAGGCACTACCATACCAGTTATTGAACCAATCATCATTCTCTGTTCTATCAATCGTATCAACGGTAAAAAAGATGTTGTGAGACTCGAAAGCAAGGTTAAGCCAGTCAAACTGGTCATACACCGCGGCATCGCTAATATTACCTGTTCCATCACTCGCGTGAATAATATGAAAAGCTACTAGAATATGGACTGGTTCTTGAGGACGATCCCGATTTCTGGAACGCCAGTTCGTGACTATTTCTTTTGTATCAATTATTTGCTCAGGTGTTAGCGAGGGAGTTTTACAATCTTTGTTGGAGAGATCAAATCTCTTATCAGTTTTATTATATTTATCTAATTGATAAGGTTGAGCAATGATTAATGATAAAAAAAGGAAAGATTTGGTAAACTTTATCACAATGTAAGATCATTTAATCAGAATCATTTTCTGATTACTTATTTTAATACCAGATCTTACTTGTATGAAATATACTCCTGTCGGCATGCCTATTCCCTTAGAATCTAGTCCATTCCATTTAACTGTATAGTGACCTGCATCAAGTTCTTTATTCATTAATGTATTCACCAAACGACCTGTTGCATCAAAGATCTTCACTTCCAGGGCATTCCGCTCTGGAGTCTGGATATCGATCTTGGTAGAAGGATTAAATGGGTTAGGGTAATTTGGACTGACATAGAACTCTTCCGGAATCATACCTTCCCCTTGATCCACAGAGACCAATGTCATTCCTAATGAACCTGTACGCTCTAAATTACCACGATGTAATTTCCAGGATAGCCTGTCCCCTTTATCAGACTTGATGTCAAGAACCTTCAATCCAACAGTGGTTCCAAATACAAGCTCATAATCCCCATCATTATCCAGATCACCTATGGCCGGTGAAGATTCTATGTTACCACCCAAACTTGTTGGGAAATTATTGAAAGGCGTACCATCGTGGTGAAGAATATGGACTGTACCAGATTTCATTGCAGCCACTACTTCCAGATCACCATCATTATCCAGATCCGCAGTAACAGGCTCTGTTAGTGAGTTATATTCCATATCAATTGGAAAACCATCTAACTCCGCTCCATCCAAAGGATTCCAAACATGAAGCATATCATCATAACCTGAAAATAAAAGCTCATAACTTCCGTCATCATTCAGGTCAGCCACTGAGATACCACCCCTGATATCATCACCTACATCATAGGAAGTCATTTCCGTACCATCATGATGGAGAACGTGCAATAGTCCGCTATCATTCCCTGCTACGATCTCAAGGTCACCATCTCCATCCAGGTCTACCAGAGTTGGAGGAGCATTGAAACGATTGGTCGATGTGAATGGAAAACCAGGCTTTATACTTCCATCATGACCAATAGCATAAATATTATCATCCCAGGTGCATACTACAATATCAGGTTCACCATCCCCTTCCAGATCACCTGCTGCTGCACCAACCATCATTCTTTCATCGATGTTGACCGGAAAACCTTCCACATCACTCCCNTCATGATGGATAGCATAGACCTTACCTGAATTACCATCTTGATTTGTAAAAACAATCTCGAAGTCACCATTCACATCTAGATCAACAACAGCTGGAGAACCAATGATACTGCCTGGTGTGCTGAAAAGTAAATCTTGCGTACCAAAAGGAGTTAATACGTAAAGGTTGCCATTTGATGACCCAAAAATGATCTCTTGGACACCATCTAGATCAATATCCTTCACCGCTGGGCTCGAGCGAATGTCATCTCCTGCTGAAAAAGGGAAACCATATTGAGGATAACCAGCAACGGTAAAACCATATAAATTACCATTATCACTGCCATAAAATATTTCTGAAATTCCATTGCCATCAAAATCACCTATTATTGGAGATGATTTGATCACCATACCGTCAGTCGGAAAACCATATTGGTCTATTGATAAGACAAGGTTTATTTCCTCGCTTAATTCATAAGGAGCCTCATCTGACCCTGATTGCAGGTAAACTGTGCATTCGATATCTCCCAATTCAGCATCTTCAAAAGCATATATAAGAAAGTGATCTAAAAGCGTAAAGGCATTGGTGCCGGCTTCAATAGTATTTGAGAAGGTAATCTGGTTATCAATTATGGCTATACGATCATCTTCTGTTGATAGGGTCGCAATTACATTTTCGGCATCTGCCCAACCTGCTTCATTTCCTATTACAAGTTTTAGCTGAGTTTGTTCTCCCGGATTAAATATTCCATCTCCATCTGAATCATTTAGGTAGCTTATATCATCAATATATAAGCTAGGGAAAAGTCCCGCAGATAAAGCTTTATAAACATTCAATCGACCTGCCCCTAGCATCCCGGTTAAGCTGTTTCCTTGGCAACTTCCATCCATATCTGAAAAATAATCAGTGTTAGACAACACCCTTTCTTCAATAAATGCATTATCAGCATCAGGAAACCGACTCCAAACAAGAGCTAATGCACTGGATGTTATTGGAGCAGCAAATGAAGTACCAGATATTTGTAAATTGTACCCTCCTCCAATTTCAGTGGTAACAACATACTCACCTGGTGCACAAATATCTACAGTCTCACCAGCCGTAGGCCAGCAAGGAAAATTATCATTTGCACCAACCGCAGAAACAGATATTACATTGTCATATCCAGCTGGATATTGCGTATCAAAATTAGTATTGCCATCAGCACCTCCATTACCTGATGAGGCAACTATGATAGCACCATAGTTATTATATGCGCTATTAACAACATTTTGGCCATAAGATACATAGCTATCGTAACCCATACTAAGATTTATGATATTTGCACCCATTTGAGCAGAACCAAGAAGCGCTGGAAAGACCTCAGTTGTCCACATAATCCCATCTGTACCAGTAGCACAATTAGCGCCCATAACCTTAGTGCCCCAACCAGCGGAGGCTAAACCGTATTGATTATTAGTGGATGCACCTGCATTACCTGCAACTTCAGTCCCATGGGTGTAATTGTTATTTAGTGGAACAGGGTCATTGTCATTGGTTCCAAAATCCCAACCAATAAAATTATCCTCATAACCATCCTCATCATTATCTATTCCATCCACATCATCTGGGTCAAATATCCAGTTATTTCCAGACTGAACAAGGACAACACCATCTCCATCTGCATCCTCGCCCATATTTTGCCATATATCATTTATGAGATCAGGGTGATCCCAATCCAGGCCTCCATCAACAACTGCCACTGAATATTGGTCGGTATCGCTATGACCAGGTATTTCGCCATTATCAATATCCCAGAGATCATAAGCTAGGTCTGCTTGAATCAGGGTCATTTCATATTGAGTACCCCAATAATTATCATTAGGTGTATAGTGAGGATTTGCTGCTACAATTATCTCCGCGGTATTTATGCATTCTAGGGACTCAAAATCTTTCAACAACGATTGAATATCCGGATGACCTTCTGATAAATGAATAATGTAAAAACGATTTAAATAAATATCTCCATCTCGATCTTGAGCCTTTGCTCTTTTTAACCATTGAGATATGCTCTTAGAACCTACTTCATCTAACTGCTTATTAAGTTCCTCAACATTTGTTTTACCAGAATTGTCATTAATATGAAAATTATCTACTGAGTTATTAATATATACAATAAACCGATTGTCCGCTATTTGATCTGCTTCAACAATATGGAAAATCAAGAAAAAAATTATTATTAAGGAGTATTTCATTATGGCATCTCTTTTTAGATTATTCGGGATAGATTAAGAATATAGTATTTTATCCCCCTACTTTAATAGTACCATCTTACGGGTTGAAGAGAACAGTAGGTCATTATTTTTACCGATCATATTTAATGAGTAAAGGTACATTCCTGATGTTATCCCGCTTGCATCCAGTTTAATGGAATGATATCCACTACCCATAGTTTGGCTATGAATATCTTTTACCTTTCTTCCTGCAATGTCGTAAAGGGATATATTGACTAGGCCCTCAGAAACAAGAGAAAATTCTATCGTAGTGATCGGGTTAAATGGATTTGGATAATTCTGCCTCAATTCGAATGACCCTGGTATATTGGTATTGAGATCAATAGAAGATGTAGAGCTTAATGAGTCAACTTCTGTTCGAATCATAATTGCACCATCCCAGTAATCACCAAAGGGTTGAAAACCTAGACCGATACCTATATCAATATAACTATTATCTGAGGGGCTATCTGAATCAACACCAATTTCTGGGGTCTGATCAGTCTCAGTCCAACCAACATAAAAGCTTCCGGTCTCAATTATAATTGCATAGACACTTAGTGGGACAGGAGTCCAAGATTCGCCAGCAAATGTTATTGGCAAGTTTTCTATCAAAAGGGACCCTGGCATACCATCTTCTCCATCATCATCCCAGACATTTACAAGACCAACGCCTGAAGATGCTCCAATACAATAAAAATTTGCTCTATATAGATTCACTGGGTAATTATTTGGTGTGAATTTTACACATAATGGATTATTCTCTCCAGCATTGACACTGTGCTCTTGAGTACCATCATCATAAGCTATCTCATAAACAGTTTGCGCTTCAGGAATAGCACAAATTGGCCCTGCAGGGTTTCCTTCATTCTGGCCATATACCGCTGTCACTTCATAGCAGTATTCATTCCCATTTTCAACCGTATTATCGGTGTATTGATTCTCTTCCACTCCAGAGCCATTGAACATGATATTGTATTCACTTCCATTTACTGATCTGTATAGATTAAAAACGGGTGTTTGCGCACCAACAGTAGTCACGTTTGCCGAAATACCGAACTCACCATCCGTTAAACCATACTCCAAGGCCACTTCTGTCCAAGGCTGCCAACCGCCAAGGTTTGCCCAAGAGTATTGTCCAGGTGCATTATCAGAATCTATACCGAGTCCAACCGTAGTACTAACCTCAACGGCTAAGAGGAAGTCACCTGTGAATGTCCAACCCAGATCAAAATAATTCCATTGCCCTTCTTGTAGTGTGATCTGAGATGTATAGGTCGCCTCTGGCTGAGGTATACCAGCAAGGACAGGGAAGCCATATAAAGTTGTAGTACCACTAAAGTCAGGCTCTCCCCAAACAGAACATGAATTTGCATATGCTGCTTCCGCACCATATGGCATATCAAAATATTGACCCATAACTGATGTGCCTGAGGACATCATAATAGCATCTTCAAATGAACCATCAACGTTGGATATCTCCTCATTCTCATAGCTGCCACCAGCAGGCATATCCCAGGTAATAGTCACCTGATTATCTAAGGCATAGGCCTCAAGATTATCAACCAGTGGCACATCACTATATGTTATACTCCAAATATGAAGATCATCAATGTAGAGTCCATTCCCATTGCCACCATCATCATTATCGTCCACCCTACCAGTAAATCTGACCCTGATATCGTCACCAGCATAGTCTGATATATCCAATTGTGAATTACCATTAAATGCACCACCCACAGGATACTCCTCCCAACCTAAACTTCCAGGTCTTGTTATATCTCCATAATCATAAAAATACTGCTCCCAAGCAAATTCTAGACCATTCATTGGTATCATACTTATTTCGTCGTCGGCATTATCAAGGAAGACAACATCTCCATCACCATTAGTGACTTTTATATCATCAATTCTAAATCCTGTAAGAGAGTTATCATCAGGGGTTGAATAGGCAGGGTCTGATCCGAAAGCAAATTGTATCAGGACATCCTGTCCGGCATAATTACCTAGATCAAAATTGACTTCATGCCAGTCGGATTGAGACCCCCATCCTGCCGCTACTTGCTCTAAGGAACCTCCGCAATCATATTCGGCATCATTATATATCCATCCATACCCGTAATAAAAATCATATGGATCATCTCCATTAAGGATATTCCAAGTTGCCCCTCCATCATTAGATATACGTACATTTGCGGCATCCCAGCCATCAGTACATGTCCCTCCAACTGCTGCACCAGCATAATCTTCAATTCCCCATTTCATCATAGCAGATAGATTTCCACCCACTGGAACTGTAATGGAAGGTGATTGGAGAACCTGCGCCCATGCATCTAGATACCCGCCAACTCCGGCATCACCACACCACCAACTTTGGCCATCATAGGCATCAGAGGATGTCTGATGAAAATAAACAGGTACATCACTTACGTTGGCAATATCCACCCAGTAATAGTCATCAAGGTAGTTATCCGCATCTCCATCAAAATCTGGAAAGTCAACCCAAAGGGCAAAATTCATTTTAAGTAATTCAAATTCTGACGTTAGGTTTGGAACACTTATTATAGGCGAAAGAAGACTAGATACTAAACCATAATTGTCATCATCAAAGTTGAAACTGTGGCTTGGACTATAGCTTGACTCTTCTGTTAGTCCCCAGCCTTCTTCTATTGTCCAGTCGGAGATATCACCCTCAAAATCCTGTAACCACACAGTCGATGTATCTTCTCGAGAAGTTCGCGAGTTTTGTAAAATATTATTATCATTCACGCTACCATTCAATGAAATTATATGTTGTTCTTGCACTCCTGAATTATGGATCTTATAGGTAATATCCTTTGCTAAAAGAAGATTGAACATGATAAATAATATTTTATAAGATCGCATGAGGACCTCCATCTAATTTAGTATTAAAACGATAAAGTGGAACTCTGCCCTCACAAAGTTCCACTTTATTATTGAGATTATATTTAATATTTATATCTTTATTTCATCAGCACGAGCTTACGGGTCTGATTGATCCCATTGGCTGTCATGCTATAGAAATATACACCACTGGCTAATTCAGAACCATCAAAGGTATATTGATGAGAACCAGCCTCGCGGCGTTCACTTAGGAGCGTTCTTACTTTTGCACCGCGAATATTAAACAGGTCTAATACAACATCTCCGGCCTTATCCATATCATATTTGATCTGGGTGACTGGATTGAAAGGATTAGGATAATTTTGCTGTAGTGTGAACCTCATTGGGTTTAGATCCTCATAATCAGTTCCAACATTTCCACCTTCTCCTTGAGCATCATTACTGTAGATTCCTACATAGACTCTATTCATAAAGTCTTCATAGCCCGTTGAAGGAGGGTAGGTCTCAGTGTAGAAGTCAGGCATCTGGAAAAAGACAGCGACTTCATCATCAGTTCCATTTGAACCCATATGGATACCTACTTCTAGAGATTTATCTGGGTAGATACCACCTGGTGTATTCGTAACATTTTCTAGATCGGTCCATGTGGCACCAAGATCTGTTGATTTCGCCATATAGATATCTATATCTTGAGGATAGTAAAACATTGTGTCTTCACTCCAGGTGAATGCTGAACCTTCGTAACCTGCATACCACATAACCTGGCTATCTTCTTCACCACTTAAAGCTAACTGAGGATAGAAGTAATACATTGGTGGATAGGAGCCTGAATTGATATGAGGGATATCAGATACACCCCAATCAGCATAATAGGTGTCAGAGAGGTCGTTCAATAAGCTCAATCTCCAGTTATTAGGCTGATCCATTGGGTCTGGGTTGTAGAAATAGTAATGTCCTCCACTTCCAAATCTTCCTTCTGTGTAAAGAGTATCTGCTAAGCCATCACCATCAGAATCTTCACAACCACCAATAGAGTCTGGACACAGCATTGGCACTGCTACAGTACTGACGTGTAGCCCACCATCTGGGTCAGTTCTAATATCAAAATCATAGTACATGAACAATCCAGGTGTTAAGAAACATGGACCATCTACATTTGAATAGAAAATTGAGTCACCACATGCTATTTCAATTGTATCACCTGTGGATTCGTCAACGCTATCACATACTGCATCAGGATACCATAGTTGGTTTGGATAGTCTTCTGGGCTATCAGTGAATAGCTGGAATAAAGAATCTGTTAGTCTGATCATTGTTTCATCATTTATATAATTATATCCTGAACCTTCAAATCCTTCATCTTGTGTCCAGGTTTCACCATAATCTTCAGTCTTCTTATAAAAAAATGTGTGAAGTTTAGGTTCATCTGTATCGCTGTAATATGAGTAACTGATTTGCCCCATATATCCAATACCATCAGGGTTTATGTGAAAATCAGGTCTGGAGGTATAGTTTCCAAAGTCGTACCACAGGGGATCTCCATTAGGTGTTGTTTCTCCATCACTTGCGATGATGTAGGCATTATTAAGAATAAAGTATCCATTTGCATGAAAATTACTTGATATGAAAAAGTAATCTGCAGGCGTATTTGACCACGCATTATAGATTGAAGTTAATCTGGGGTCTGCTCCACCACCACTATTTACCCATGAATTTCCATTCCAAAGATCCATAGGGTCACATGGGGTAGTATTACAACCATTATTTAAATGAAAAGGATTTACCCAAGTTGAGAACTCACCAATACCTTGGGAGTCATATGTATAGAGTGGATATCCTCCATAAGTACCTCCACCATGATCTGAGTTGGTATATTCATTCCAAATTGCTGTTGGGTTACCCCCAGGTGCAAATCCAGCGCTTGGATAACGACCTTGAGGAGTCCCCGTAGCTGTTGGAAGACTTGGCTCTTCTTCTCCCGTTGGATATCGTGTATTCAAAGTTTGTTCCGTGAACCACTCTTCACCGTCCTCTGACTGTGAAGCACCGATATAACCAGCGGTCGCATTTAGACCCTGAAACTGTCTGTAAACAGCCAAATAACCTTCATCAAGAGCATATGATAAAGGATTTGGAGTTGGATTGTAAGGGCCGTAACCATTTAATGATGAATCAAGCAAGGCTGCAGACCACTCACTATCCCTTCCTGAATTTCCTGAATGATGAGTAATAGGACCAAACCTATGGTCTGCTCCAAATGTATTAATGTATGCAGGCTCATGCTTAACTGGTAATTTCTTAGGCGACATTTTTGCTACGCTTTTTCCAGTATGCCTAGCACCGCGTCCAAAAAGAGGAATCGCAATTAACAATGCTAAAACAAACATAACTGATCTTTTCATTGGTTTACTCCACACTATATTATTGATATTTAAAAAAAAATTAAGGCGGTATGTAGGATAACTAAAATACTTTGCTTCTTATATGATAAGCAAGGACAGAGATAAAATTAAAATTTCAGTCCAATGGCTAGCTGGTTTGTATAATTCAGAATATCATAATCAACGAATGCATAATCAATGGTCAATGCCCATTTACCCAAGCGAACATTCGCCCCTGCACCTAGACTTAAACCTGCAGTATCGTGGTTTAGGTGTGTCCCAGCACGTAGGAAAGCAAGATTTTGCCAACCATATTCCAGACCCATACTGCCATATACAACATAATCACTGGGTTTGATACCATCTACGCTAATGATCAAGCTATGCTTATCATTCTTTAAAAATGGGCTCTCAGGGCCCATTACCTTATTTTCTATTCCAAGCCTGAATGTAAGTGGTAAGGGAAACTTATCTGTGATCCTCTGCAAACTACCATCTACATCAATAGTATCTGCAACCTGGACACTCAGATCCTCACCTGTATATTGCACCTCAGGGCCAAAATTAGTAATACTCATCCCCAGGATAGTATTATAGATACCCGTCTGAAAATTAGAACCAATATCATAAGAGATCGTCTGCATTTGGGTCTCAGCTATCTTATCGCTGATGTAGTTGATCGACCCCCCTACTTTTAAACGATCCGTAAGATTGCGAGCAAAGGTCGCTCTTGCAGATAGAGATAGAACCTTAAAATCCTCACCAGTTCCATCTGGGAATAATTCTGTTGTTACCTCCATAGGACCGCTATCCAGATAAAATAGATGAAGACCTGCAAAATTAGATGGGCCCATTCGTGTACCGTAGGTCAGAACACCATGTGTGATACCCGCTAAGTAACTGACTTGAGAAAAATATGCCTCACTTTTCTCTATATAGCCAATACTAGAAGGGTTATAGGGTATACCTGAGACACCACGACCTGAGGCAACAAAAGAACCACCCATACCAATTGCTCGAGCGGAAGTCTCTAACTTTAAAAAACCACCAGCTGCTGTAGCCACTTTAGTNACCACATCAGGAATATCACGGTACTGACCTAAAAGCAAAACAGGGAAAAGAAGTATNANTATTCTCTTCATCGTATCACCGCAAATTTGCCAATNAATGGGTCGCTTGATTGNCCAACCTGTTCAACATGAAAAATATAAAGTCCNGGCGCGATCTCTTGGTTATTNATNCTTCTCATNTCCCACCATGCATTGCCTGACTCAGNGTCATCATGNTCAATANTNCCTACAGCTTCTCCAGTCAATGTNAATATACGAATGGTACATTGAGCTGGCAGGTTNGTGAATCTGATCTGCCGNAAGTGCTCTCCCTCTTTAAAACCCGAGTTTACTCTGTAAGGGTTTGGTACAACGCCCACATCNCCTANAGAAGCGACAGGCATTACNCCAGGGTAGACCTGNACAAAGTTANGGTCTAAGACAGTNGTCCCTTTAGANTTTTCAATGGATGCATAACCATCAGGACTTGCCCATTGGTCAGGNTTGGAATAATTAGTGTCGACCTGAACTACATACTGTCCATCGCCAACATCATTATAGATCTCTTCAAAAGGTGGCTCAACNCCCATATCGTAGGCAACCACTGANTANGTATACTCCAGGCCGTCAACGACATTTTNATCTTTAAACATATAGTGCATTGTATCCCCGTTAACAACCACTGGTTCATCTAGTCTGATACTCTCAAAGCCTGTATCGTTACCAAGNCTNAACCAAGGGAAATAGGGATCTTGACCATTGATTGCATGCCCTCGTGANAATTCTTCAGGACAATCAAAACNTCTTTCGTATACACAATGGAGAGAGTCTTCTTGTGCGGAGAGNTCATATTGCTGGTAAGGTCTCCAACCTGCAAAAATACCATCTGTATCATAGATCATGTCCTCTGCATTACCCCATGTATTGCCAGCATCTCCACTTTTATATATNTTGTAACCCTCAAAATCTGCGTAACCAGTAACAACATCTCTGGACTCTTCAGCAGCGTCATCCCAGAAAATATTTACTTCCCCCTGCCCAGTGACTGCGTGCACAGTTGGNNTAGAGGGAGGCGTAAAACCTTGGTAGCGTGAGTTGTACATGACCTGTGCAAACCTAGCATTATTTATCAAATCTGTTTCAGTTTGCCCAAAAATAATACAAAATGAAAATGGAACCTCCCTACCCACAGGGAGATCAAAAGGTCCACAACTCATTATTAGCACACAATCCAAACCTTCGGGATCTCTTTCATAGACTGATTCTAACTTTAATCCTTCNACAGAATCGAAATGAGGATTTAATTCATCTCCACTATCTGTTCCAGGGTTTGGAGTATGAAAATGCCAAGCTTTTTCACCTTCGCTTAGGTTAGAGGTATCCCCGACCATCAATTTGTAGAGGATCTCTTCTTTATTNCTTGCAACTGGACANCCCTCANAGCCAGCATAACAACTACTTGAATTGGATTCAGGAGAGACAACTCCAGGNCGCTGGTACCANTCTACCCAGTGCCAATCAGTCATNTTNAANGGCTCTCCTGGGAAAATATCNATTGTACCATCNANATCAAGATCNACAGCATCTGTTGCTCTTGGAGAATCAAGTAANTGAGTAGCNACNACNCCAAATTCATTACCCGGATGNGATGTGACAGATGGTTCATCNAGTGTATAGCCAGCNACNCCTGAAAGTCCATCATGATCACCNATCATAGCCATACTNATCAACATGCGATCATTNTTNACTTCAAANATCTCCCAATAGTATTTCATAAAATCATCGTCATTTGTATGTAACCCACCATTATAGCCATCCCAATCACCCATTAGAACATCAGCATCCATATAAAACCCTAGGGACATTCCACTGTAGTCAAACCCCCTGCCTCGATTGAGCTTTGTTCCATCCGGCATGATCATAGCCTCGCCACATTCCTGATTGCCGTCCTTGTCTAGGATTGGGTTCCCTTCCTCATCCTCAGCACACCAGTCACCACTTTCATTACGCACCTTAACCGTGACGAACATAATATCTTCGGCATATGAGACACCATAGGAATGGGCAGTCGCTTTAACGCGAAGCCCCATTGGATAGCCAGTCTGCTCATACTTATCATTAGTATTAACATTGTTTGCCCTATGAGACCATCGATCATCAAACTCCATATAGACATCCATATCAGAGACGAATCTACCAGGCACCTCTTCCCAGCAATTAGGATCTTTTCTTGAATAAGAACAACCGGGAAGATTGACATTGTAATCCTGTGACCACCATCCAGGCCAATAAGATTCCATTAGACCCGTTGTCATATTCATGCTTGTAGGCCATGTATTGGAATATGCTGAATGAGCTAATACAGGATATGTGTCGTCACCAGAGACCCAGGGTGTATCCCCAAAAATATCACTTGCATTGTATTCAGTCTGATGCGAATTCGTTCTTGCCATGGTAGAAGCATGCCAATCTGTTTTGTATTCAGTGCTAATAAAATGAGATTCAGCAGCATTTGCACCATAGTATACGTAATTATCATCGTCTGTCCATTCCTCTAGATCCTCACCATAATCATAAAAGTCAAATTGAGATTCTCTACTAATTAATGCAGGTCTTAGAGCCCATGGATAAATGAAGCCAACTCTGGCGGTTGTTTTATTCGGGTCAGAATCCCCAAAAGTGCTAAGCACGATCTTTCTATCTTCGTTATTAAAATAATACTGATTATTAGAGTTAATAGCATCTACTGAAGAAACCTCATTATTTGGATTGTATGAACCCTCATCATTACCTAGATCAAATAATATCCCCTTGTAACTTGTGTCACCCGAGGCTGGATACCAATCATCATATGCGCTAGAGGATTCCCATATGCTGTAAAGAGGGAAACCTTCTTCATCAACCACTGTCTCCACATTTTCCCACAAAAAATGAGCAGTATTCTTATGCCCTGGAACAGCACCTATAAATGATACTGCCGGTAAATATGAATATTCGCCCCAAATACCAGAGGGGTGGACGTCCCAATTGATCACACTACCATAGTTAGTTATAGCGCTTTTTACACGACCTTGGTCGATAAAACCTTTCGCTCTATCACTCATTGGGTTAGTAGGGAATGGATTGTCGCCGATCTTAGCTGTTGCAGTCCTTCTAAATGGATCTGGTTGACTCGGCGCATCTTTAAGGCTACCATCTTTTGCTAAAATAATGGAAACCAGTATAAAAATAATGGGTATATGTTTGAAAGTATTAGTCAAAATCGATCCTTATAAAAAAGTTTATCTCTCGCGGTGTGGACTGGCGCCATGGTCTATCATAGTAGGCACTGGATTTATCGGCATAAACACCGGCCCCATTAGGGTCAGTTCCCGGCAATCCTACATAATTTGTGTAGTAGGTCCCCGGATCATCTGGCTTGCCTGTTAATGCATAGATATCCCAGGCATTGCGAATATCTAATATGTTAAAAATATTCAACCCTACAGCAAATTTATGCTTAAAGGCTTGAAGATATTTTGAGAAAGATAGATTAACATTGCGATAGGCCGGACCCCTCTTTGAGTTTGGATGCCTGAGGTCTTCTGCAGGATCTTTTCCTTTAAAGATGATAGGGGTATAAGGGTATCCACTCTGATAGAAGGCAGTTAGGCCAGCCTGTACGCCAAACGGCAAAAATGTATAAAGATAAAAAGTCAGGTCATGTGGACGGTCATAATAAGCAAGGTTTTCTTGGCTAGGAGCATCAACATATTGCCCACTTATACTTGCCCATGCATACTCACTATTTGTTTTTGCAATAGAATAAGTATACTGAAGCATGGAGCCTAAGAATGCCCATCTCCATTCTAGTGTGAGGTCAAGGCCTTTGGCAGAGCCATAATCGCCATTTGTAGCGACTTGATAAGAGTATACACCTGACCTTTCATTGTTATAGCGCGTCAATTGATCCATATCTCTTACCCAAGCACCAAAGGAATAGGCCCAATTCTCTCCAACCTGGACATTAAAACTTGCTCCATACTGCTGGGTCCTTTGAGCATTCATAGTAGCATTCCCTACTGCGCCCTCACCTTCTTCAAAAAGTTCTTCAGGATCTTCCAAACTATTAGTATTCAAATATACGTTTTGATAAACAGGGTTTTGATAATAAAGACCGTAATTGAAGGTAAAAGTTGATTTGTCCGTAATAACGTGGCTAAAACCGACACGGGGACTGATCTTGTAAGACCAGTTTGAATTTTTCAACATGATCTTTTGCCTTGCTAGACCAGCAATATCCGATGCCTCCTCTACTCCTTTATCCCATATATCATTATCATTCAGATCNGAATAAAACCAAGGCCTACCAGGACTAAACTTACCTAGGGTATCGGACCAGACCTGGGAATTGTAATCGACCATATCGANCCTAATGCCGTAATTGATTACCATCCAAGGCACTTCAAAAGTATTTTGAATGTATGCTGAAAATTCTTCAGGCTCGCGAAAATCGTCCCACTTACCATTATCATTCGCATCAGTNTATTTCTCACCTTCATCCCATCTACCATTATTTTCACCAGCATCGGCTTCTTCGTATCCCTCATCACCCAGCAGCAATCCATCCGGGCCGGTATCTTGCCAATACTCAGCGAACGTCTGGATCTTAGCGCCAGCGCCTAACCATGGATATTTCACCTCATAAAAATTAAGTTTGTGGGACTTATAGTCTGCACCTACTCTGACCTTCCACTTATCAGTNANCTGACTAGTAATGTCAAAACGNAGTTCATCNGTGATTGAAGTAGAACTCGCATAAAANGTATCATGACCTCCAAATGTCCTGCCTTCATCCCAGGCGACACCAGTCACATCAGGCATGTAATAGTAAGGNTTCGCTAATCCTGGAATAAAGCTAAAGTTATTTGGCGTACCGTAATATCCAGGAACATTCTGCCAAAGAAGGTCTATACTTTCATAATCGTAAAATGGTTCAAAATCTTCATACATTTCTGGCTCTAACCAGTAATCTCCATCCTTATTGATCAATTCTTTNATTAATTCTGGNCCNTCCCAGACNCCATCGCCATCANCATCGGTGTATTGCTCTCCAAAATCCCAGACCCCATTACCNTTTTGGTCATCAAAATCCTCTGCAAGCTCCCAATTCCAAAGTCCTGGCTTTGCACCATGGAACCAACCACTTCTCTCATCAATATTAGTATATCGAATTGTATCGCCGTCTTCGCCTATAGAGTAAGGGACTACGTATTTGTTCTCTGGGTCTGATATCTGCTTATATCCAGCAGGGTGCCTCCACTCAAACCAATTAGGATAACCATCTTTGTCATTGTCTCTCCATCTCACGCCCTGAAACTGATCCTGAGTAAATCTAGACCACCTGAATGTGTAGAATGTGCTTTGGGTTACGGAGTGGTTCATCTCAAAATTATACCTGTATGTATCGCGAAAAAGCTCATTTCTTCCTTCATCCCAATATAAATACCGCGGGTTAAAGGCCTGTCTATGATTTGCGACTTGCCAATATGAGCCATGGAATCGAAGCTTATTTGTAAACTTATAACTTAGCTTTGCAAATACATCCCAAGTATCATCGAACCCAAAACCTCTAAACCCAGCTACATCATCCCAAGGATAGACAAGATCTTTTTTGTTCTGCTGCAGTTCATCAAGGTCTAGATCAGATTCATTAAGAAAATATTTTGAGCCTCTATATATTTTATCATCAAATTCATAGACACTATACTTGTCCTCAATAGTATATTGTCCTGAGACCCAGAAAGTAAGTCTTGGTATTCCAATAATTGGCCCACCTAGTCCAAAGTTAAAATCAGTATAGCCACGATTTAGGTCGTAATTATTCGTTTCAAGGTCATTTCCCAATGCTGAATTTATGGCAGCACCAACTTGGCTTGTTTCGTATTTAAAATGATACTCTATTTCTTTACCACCTGCAGCTGTATGCCAATTGGAAACAGCTGATTGTGCGTCTCCATACTCTGCATTAAAACCTCCAGGTTGCCAGTCAAATTGCCTAACCGCAAATAAATTAAGTCTTGTACCAGAACCAATAGAGCCAAAAATAGGATTTCGGAGGTACATGCCATCCATCATGTACGCGATCTCACCAGACCTACCTCCCTTAACATGTATCTCTTCGATACCACGCTCTTCATGATCTGGGACTGATTTCGTTCTACTTTCAACCTTGACAACACCCGACTGGAGGGTATATAGCTCAGTCAGGTCACGTATGGGCAGAGACTGAATAGCTTCCTTATCAACAGTTACCTTTTTTGAAGTAGTACCTTTTTCTACGAGAGGACGCGTACCAAGGACAACAACCTCATCACCTTCAACGCTTTCAGGACGGATTTTAAAATTAAGCCAGACAGTTTGGTCCATTACAACATTGACATTAGTAGTAGTTGTTTTTGCATAACCCATCATTTGACAGACCACATCATATTCCCCAACAGGAATGTTTAGAATAATGTAGTTTCCGTCAAAATCTGCTGCTGCACCTGTACCTATTTCTGGAACATATATGTTTGCCCCAGGAAGAGGTGCCCCTTCATCATCTGTGACCTTCCCTCGAATCGTACCATCAGTTCCGCCATTCAAAAATGTTATGAGAGATAAAGTTAAAAATAAAGTATTGTAGGACCTTCTCATTCACTTAGCTCCCGTAGATCTAATGTATGGATACCACTCTGGGTATTAATATAAAATGGATCAAAATCGAAGTCGGGGTGGTCTGCTATGTCCTTCAACCTCACGGCTTTGGCCGGCTGGGTCAACTTTCTAAATACCCCACTTTCGGCTTGAATATCAACCGAGGTCAACTCGATGCGATTGAGGCCAACCCAAGCCTGGTTCAATGTATCAAGATAACTATTATTTTGTGTATAATCAGAATCATAGGGATGCTCAGTCCATCTTATATAAACCTCGCTTTTTACAAGCCCCTTGTTCTTAGCTAACCACGATACGGTTCTTTGTCCAAAATCAACACCACTCCCAACCATGGTCATTGTAATAGTTTGAGTTACTTTGAAACAATCTGAGAATGTTGTATCTGGCGCGGCTTCATCCATGCTTGCCCGATGCCCAGCGGGAACGGTCACACTTGAAGATTCAACTTGGTAGGATTTTTCGATAAAGTATACTGATATCTCTGTTGTGTCATAATAGGAGGTATCAACCATTTCGCCATCCCTTAGGTAGCCATTTGATGTATAATATAACACCTCACTCTCTAAATTTTTCTTATGCCAAAACCCATCTTCAATATCATTAGGACTAAAATAAAAACCAACCGGCAAAAAGTAGGATGGATAGATTATTTGATTTAAATGTGCTGGCTCATGAAAGATATGGTAGTTATAGAACCTTTCAGTTTGGCCCCCTGCTGTTTTACTCCATTCTGACTTAGTGATATAATAATCATCGGGAGAAAGTGATGCACCTGGATCATTTATATGGCCTACTTCTTCTCTTGTAAACAAGGTGACCAGAGAGTCTACGTCATTGACAAATTGCTGTTTTAGGTCATAAAAATCTATCTCCTCTATCACATCACTATATACTGTACCCCATCTAGTGGTAATATCATCGCCTAGTGCTATCTCTAGAATAACCTGCGGAGAGTTCGGATCGCTCCAATCTACGATCAAATTATCAGGTTTATCACCTATAGAGTAAAGCAGGGTATCTGCTGTGCCATCTGAATTTGCATCCTTAAGAGTAAATTCTTCTTCGCTGTCATAGAGATTGTTGCCTCGATCAGTGAAAGACTCCCCTTCTGTATAGCTGCCTGAACCATCACTATCTTCATACTCTTCCGCATCATCCCATTTGTTATTGCAGTTACGGTCTTGATAGGGTTCGTTTAGATCATATGTGCCAGAAGAATCGATATCATAGAATGGTTCTTTCGGGTCCCAAACCCCGTTTCCACTGTCCTCAAATTCATATGCTACAGATATCTCACCATTACCATCGTAATCTAGAATCAGATCGTCTCCTGAATCATATTCACCATTNTTATTGTTATCNGAATANTCATAAAGAACTTCATANATACCATTGCCATTATAGTCATCTATAGTTTCNTCTGATTNATCCCACATACCNTTATCATTACAGTCAGTNTTAGAGCGAAATACCAATGAGTCTGAACTAAGTTGTTGCTTTATAAAGTCGAATGTATTTAAAAACCTTAGCTGCTCNTCAGCNATAAAGACATAGTCCGTATCATTCCATTCAGAGGAGTCCACAAATAATAGCCCATTATCGATAAATGGGGTGTCAACAACTGCCCAATAGGCACTTACATCAAATGTATCATTGTAGAAAAGCATAGTATCTGAAACAATCCAATCTGAATTAACAAGCTTATACCTCTGCAGAGATGGTTCTGCCTCTAAGTTCCATTGNAGCAACTCTAAATTCTTAAATGGAGTAGATGTCATCTGNACAGANTCATATACAACTGAATCAGCAACTGATAAAGAATCGATGTAATTCCTNTCAGTAAANTGTGATTCATCCGATGGGGTCATTGCAAGTAGATGGTTCGGAAATGTATTAAAGCTCATCCTAGTGGGGTCCTCACCAAACAAATTGTAATAATCTAAGTATGTGTTATAGTTTGCCATAAGATTTGGGTTGTAGCGAAAAAATGTTGCATTCACATCATTTTCAAAATTATAAAAATAATCTGTGATAGCGCCCTCAGCCCCGCCCAAGCTTTGGTTCAATGTGTTTGTATATTGTNCTGATTGCTGTTCTTGTGTTTCTTCTTCTTCTTTTAGAAAGTCACATGAAGAAAGGAAGAATGCTATTCCAAAAACTAATGATAATCTAATAATTTGTATTTTCATTGATTTAATTACAAGTTCAGCCCAAGATAGAAGNGGTAAATATAATGACTAAAGCATTATATATCTTTGCTTAATTAAAAANAATCAGATAAATGNTATGAATAATACAAAANATATATTCCTTATTTCCATAATTTTTATTTCATTCTTGAAATCGGACCTNGCAAGCCCCGAACCATTTANAGTACAACAACCAAATGGTGAAANGATTACAATAAANAATAGAGGTAATCATCTTCAAGGTTGGCGCGAGCATAACGGATGGACCNTAACAAAAAACAGTGAAGGATGGTGGGTCTATGCTCNAGGAAATAATGGAAGGNATCTGATNCCNTCTAACATAAAAGTAGGTATTGACCAAGAACCANATACTCAAATATCATCTATCCAAAGGGGAATCCGGCCTGAACCAATNATTTTGGTTGATGANGCNCCCATACCAGATATAAAAANTACAAGAATTGACACATTCCATGTTCCCATGATACTTGTNGANTTCCCTGATGCAAACGCAACATATTCTCCTGAGNAATTCGANCTNATTATGAACCAAGAAGGCTANACACATCTTAACTACGAGAACACTGGAAGCTTTCGTGACTTTTACCAGGANATTTCGTACGGTCAATTTTTACCAATTGCTGAAGTTTCAGAATGGTTCACTGCACCTNATGNNCATGACCATTACTCTTATAANAATGGATATGCAGTNGTACGCCAGTTAGTTAGAGCCATGGTTGATTCTTTAGAAGCCTCAGGNTTTGATTGGTCNGGATACGATAATGATGGGGATGGCTATGTGGATGCACTAAATCTTGTTCANCAGGGTCCCGGTGCAGAAGAAGGTGATTATTCAAANATTTGGTCTCATAAGTCTAGCCTTGGAAATCTAGCAGTAACCTATGANGGTGTAACNATAAACAGTTATAACATGAATCCTGANACACAGCTTGGGACTATCTGCAGTATAGGAGTTTTAGCTCATGAATTTGGTCACGCACTCGGCCTTCCNGATNTATATGACACTGATTATTCATCAAGTGGNTCTGGCAANCTCGCGCTAATGGCTTCTGGNACNTGGGGTACGAGTGGTACNTCACCCTGGTATCCAGCAACAATGGTTGGATGGTGTAAAAATGAATTAGGTTGGGTAGATATTGTTGAGATCCTGGATGACCAGGATGGTGTATCAATTGAACAAACATATTCCAGCAACACAATTTTTCGAGTAAATCACTCTCAAGTTGAAGAAGAATATTGGCTTATTGAGAACAGACAAAATATTGGTTCTGATACCTTAATGCCCTCAAATGGACTTACCATATGGCATATAAATGATGATATTGCGCAAAGTGGTAGTTGGGCTCCAAATAATAATGAACCCTATTACGGGGTGGGTCTGGAACAAGCTGATGGAATGTTTGCATTAGAAAATGGGGGACCAAGTGACGGTAATGATGTCTTCCCCGGTAACACTGATAATCGGGAATTCAGTCATTCGTCTTCTCCAAACACAACAAGTCTGTATGGTGAGCCCTCTATGTTGCGAATTGATAACATTTCAGACCCAGGTGAATTCATGACCTTTGATGTTCAGTATAATGAAATTATTCTTGCTACAGCTTCAATCGAAGATGGAAGTGGCTCTGCATATAATCAAGGATCTATTTCTTTAGGATTGGATAATGAAATGGCTCTTGAGGAATTTGAATTTGAATTGGATTTTAACCCTTCATTTGTTGAGATAACAGGTGTAACGCCCACTGAGAGGACAAGCTATGATTCTGTTATTATTGAGAATTCAACTGTCACCTTGATCAACCCAACTATTTCGCCAGGCACTGGCACTATATTAAACCTCCAACTGTTTAATAATGTAGGTATCGAAGTTGATGTTCTAGTTAGCTATGATCTGTGTTTAGGCTATACTAGCGATGGTAGTGAAGTAGGTATCACAATACAGGATGTAGCAGATTATCATATTCAGGCTGTTGAACAGTTCTATAACATACAAAATGGAACTGGCGCTGTTGGTGGTGGCGCATCATATATTGCTTCTTTGGTCAATACCGTGCCTATTGCTCTGACTGTTTTTCAATTATCCAATGACCCAGAAATACTTATACCTAGCGCTGAGCCGTATGAAGACCTAAATGAAAATGGAGAATATGATGATGGCGAACCTTACACAGACTGGAACCAAAACGGACAATGGTCCCCTGTTGTTGAACCGATCTCTTTATCTGAAGATTGGGAAATAGATGTGACCGTCTCTGGCACAAATGTAACGGTAGCAATATCGAACTGGGCAGAACCACTTGAACCTGCGCCACATGAATTATTTAGGGTGAACTGTTCTGTCAGTGATGAAGCGGAACTAAATGATGTAACCACTGTGAATACTAACGTGTTATTAGTTCTTGATGCATGGGGGAATAGTGGAGTACCATTTGTAAATGGTGACGGAAATGTTACTATTGACGAGATATTATCAAATGATCAAAGCGAAGATCAGCCGACTGTCTATTCATTGAATAGAGTTTATCCAAACCCATTTAATCCAATAACCACTATTGAATTTTCTGTACCTAAGAACAATAATGATAAAGTTAGCTTACGCGTATTTGATATTGGTGGAAGAATGGTTGAGACCCTGACAAATAAGAAATATGCAAGTGGCGTTTACAAACTTAATTGGGGTGCATCAAAATTAAGCTCAGGAATCTATTTCTTAGAATTCAAGGTAGGTTCTTTAAGGGATATCAGAAAGTTAAGCCTGTTAAAATAGCTATGCTGACTTTCTGTTTTGAATCTTTTTAAATAGAGGGTCCTTACCTTTCAGAATAGTATCCTTGGTTATTATGACCCTTTCTATTCCTTCCATTTCAGGGAGCTGATACATTATTTCCATTAAATGTTCTTCCATGACAGACCTGAGTGCTCTAGCACCAGCCTTTTTCTTAATTGCAAGTTTGACGATCTCTCTTAGAGCGTTGTCATGGAATTCAAGGACTACGCCTTCAAGTAAAAATAATTTTTGATATTGTTTGACTATTGAATTTTTTGGCTCAACTAATACGCGAAGTAGATCGCTCTCATCTAAGATATCCAAAGTACTAAGTATAGGTAGTCTACCGACAAGTTCAGGAATCAATCCATAGGTGATCAGATCTTCCTGCCTTACATCTTTAAAAATTCCATTGATATCTTTTTGAATTGATTTTCTTTTTGCACCAAAACCAAGCTCCCCTTTTCCAACCCGTCTGGATATGATCTCTTCCAAGCCCGAAAATGACCCTCCACAAATAAAAAGTATATTTGATGTATCAATGGGTATCAAACTTTGTTCAGGGTGTTTTCTACCCCCTTTAGGCGGCACGTTCGCAATTGTNCCCTCAAGTATTTTNAATAAAGCNTGCTGAACTCCTTCCCCACTCACATCTCTAGTTATTGACGCACTGGCACTTTTACGGCCTACTTTATCNATCTCATCAATATAGATTATNCCTTTCTCTGCTGCACCTAGATTATAATTTGAAACTTGGAGCAATCTAACTAGTATATTTTCTACATCTTCACCCACATAACCTGCTTCNGTCAAAGTAGTAGCATCTGCTATNGCAAATGGAACTGATAAGAATCGAGCCAAGGTCTGAGCAATTAAGGTTTTCCCCGTACCGGTAGATCCTATCATCAGAATATTACTCTTATCTAACTCAATATCTGACAAATACGACTGATGAATTATTCTTTTATAATGATTGTATACTGATACAGCTATAGCTTTTTTGGCTCTNTCTTGGCCGANAACATGGTGGTCAAGATTGGCTTTGATTTTTGAAGGTTTTTGAAGTGTTACTTTAAAGCCNGCTTGCGGTTGNTCAAGCTCAGAATCTAGGTTTACTTCTGGCTTTTTCCCTTTCTTAATTTTAGTCATTTTCTCTTTGTGAGAATAGAATCAATGAGACCATAGGTCTTAGCCTCTTTAGATGTCAGGTAATTATCCCTTTCTGTATCTGCCTCTATTTTTTTTAGAGTTTGTCCGGTATTCTTGGCTAGAATTGTATTCAATTGTTTCTTCATTCGNAGTATCTCTTCTGCCTGTATCTTTATATCAGTGGCCTGGCCTTCAGCNCCACCCATGGGTTGATGAATCATGATCCTAGAATTTGGTAACGCNGAACGTTTGCCTTTTGCACCGCCTGCTAATAAAAAGGCGCCCATACTAGCTGCCTGCCCTAGGCATATAGTTGCAATNTCTGGCTTTATATAATTCATCGTATCATATATACCCATACCTGAAGTGATTATTCCTCCAGGAGAATTAATATAGAGATAGATATCCTTTTCTGAATCTTCAGCTTCTAAAAAAAGTAACTGAGCTATGATAAGGGATGCTATAGAATCCTCTATTGGNGTTCCTAGAAAAACAATTCTTTCTTTGAGNAGACGAGAGTATATATCAAAGGCGCGTTCTGAACGGCCTGTTTGNTCTACAACAATTGGGACAAGTTGATTTAATATTTTNTCATCAATATGCATNTTCTTTTCCACGAAGATCTTTAGTAGATACTTCCACCTCTTTAACTTTAGCAAATTGTTCTAAGTAATCCAAGATTATCTTTTCCATCANATCATCCTCTATATGTTTTCGATTACTTGGTTTTTTATAAAACTTTATGATCTCTTTTTCAGATTGAGGAGTTCGATCTACAAGCCTTTGAATTTCTTGTTCGATACTTTCTTTTGAAACTTTTAGGCTTTGACTNTCAATTAANTTATTTCTTATCANGTACCATTTCATNTTCCTTTCTGCAACAGGAGCNTAATGCTCTCNTACTTTTGCCTCATCCATTGGCTCACCTTTGTTCTGCTTNTTCACATCTTCAACAAGNTTTGTNAGATAATTTTCAACCATNGATGGAGCAAACGATGGATTCACCTTTGCAATAAGCGCATCTGCAATATCTCGCTCNTATGCAGTTTTAGAACGTTCTTCAAANTTCTCTTGTATTTTTTTCTCAACATCTTTTCTTAAGGTTTCTTCAGAATCNAGCTCAGGATTGATCCGTTTNAAGAANTCATCATTTANTTCAGGNAGGACCTCGCGCTCAACATTATNCACAGNAAGCTCATAATCAGCATCTNCNCCATCCTCATTTACTGGCAATCTCAGGCGAGTGGTATCGCCAGGTTTGAGACCGATCATTTTATCTTTCTGATCATCAGTAAATGAACCTTTTCCAACCCGTAGGTATTGCTTTTCAAATTTTTTCCCAATAATAGGGACNCCTGACTCATCCAATTTCTGCAATGCACATATTAAATAATCCCCTTCAATAGCGCCTTCCTCAANAGTTGTCATNGTAGCTTGGGACTTCCTAAGCTGCATGATCGCATCCTCAATATCTTGCTCATCATGAACGTAGGTAGTGCGCTGCACAGATAACATTCTCTTTTTTAATCTAGGAAGGGATAATTCAGGCTCTATTTCAAAGGTTGCGCTAAAAGTAAAAGGCTCATTCATACGAAATTGAACATCCTTGATGTCAGCTTTATTTACCGGAATCAATCCTTCCTGCTGAATTGCCATAAGGTAGTATTTCTGAAAATTCGCATCCATAAACTCAGCTTCTATATTTGGCTTAAACTGGGTTAACAACCTATCTCTGGGAATTTTTCCAGATCGAAAACCGGGCATCTTGACCTGTTTGCCGAACTTTTTGATCGTATCATCAAAATCAGATTCAAGATCTGTCCAAGGAATGTCTATTTTTAGTTCCCTTGTATAGTCATTTTCTTTTTTTACTTTTATCTTCACTTTAGATCCTAAAAAAGTAGCTGGCGAATTTAGGAGATGTTTTACTTTAGCCTAAGGAAGAAATAATATTTTATCATTATAATATTATAAATTAAATCAGGGATTTAAGACAATATTTACAAGAAAAACTATATCTACAACTGTGGTCTGATCATCATTATTTATGTCTGAAATAGATTGCGGGCAGAGACCGAAGCTATTATTGTTTACAATTTCCGACAGCAGCAATATATCTATAATATTTAGTTCTCCTGAATTATCAAGGTCACCAATGAGCCACTCATCACAGGCTTCAGTTGGATGAGCAAAAAAAGTATGCCAACCTGCAAGGGGGCTTTTCTCAATTCGACCTGAAGAATCCGCGCCCTGGACAAAGTACTGTATCAAACCAGAATCTACAATCGCTGGGATTGAACCTGTCCATACATTTTGCTCTTCGGGTGCACTAGAACGAGATAGCGTATTAGAATCCCAGGTCTCTGCTCCAGGGGTTTTCCAAAATACTTTCATAGAATCCTCAATTAACCCAGTTCCACTCAGATCATCAAATAAGGCATCCAATGAATATCCATTAATATCAGGTTCTGAACCATCATTTAATGGGTTATGGATAATTTGAAGCATTTGAAGATCAGGAATACCCTTAGTTCGGCAATGCAGGGCATCTGTTGATTCCCAGCTACCTGAAAAACCTAAAACTTCATAGCCTGGAAATGCATTTTCATAAACAGTCAGCGCTTCATCATCCCAACTACCACCGGTGATAGGAACAAAAATTTTTTCATTGAGGATCAAAGAATTAGTATAGGGCTGGTTCCCAGGAGTCCAAACCCTGAATAATTCCCATGGCTCCCCCCATTTATTTAATGAATTAGAAAAATATTCTGCTGCTTCTTCAATTTCATCATATTGAGGATGACTCTCGGGGACTTCTCTGATCAATACCTTTGTTGTACTTAGGTATTTACCCCAACAATCAATGTGGTCGATATATGTATTATTTGGATCATCAACCACATGATATGTCTCAATACCATAGTAGCCATGCATTAAAGAATCTACATCTTCATCCGGTATGGAATTCTCGGTGTAAACTATATCTGTAGAGGCAGAAATACCCAATCCATCAGTCATATAGTTTCCTCCAGTATGCACAATATCAGAGGCATAAAATGGCACCTCTAAATGATTTGACATTTTTAAAGGTGCATCATTATCATTGAGTCTGGGACGATTGTAAGTGAAGTCCACAACTGCCATATTTCTATCACCATCCACAACCCACCAAGGCCCATAATCACGTGTCCAATAGCTATCTGTAGACCCAATTACAAATTCAACATTATCTAGGTTAACGCCTCCATTTTCTAATGCATTGAAAGCAGAGCTTTGTTGACTGGATGACACCAAACAGTAGACTGTAACATCTTCGGACATCTCTGAGATCATTTCGGTGGATATGCCGAATGGATAACGAATAAGTACTCCCTGCATCCGCTCATATTCAGCAACATTTCGAACTGGTGTTGGCGGTGGGTCAGTTTCTCTACCCATAGAATATATTTCATGCACGCGTAACATTTCGTCTTCTGTTAATCCTATTGGAAGTTCAACAATTGGGTCATCTGATATCCCAATGCTTAGGAGAATGAGGAATGTAAAAGGTCTCATAATTGGATTACCTTGGTATTACGGTAATTAAAATTAATGATTTAAATATAAGAGACTTGGATAAGAAGGATGTGCCATCCCTATCAACAGACAATCAAATATTCTGTAATTATTGTCTTAGCCTATAGGTCGCACCTTCCATTGTTTTAAGAAACTTTTCAATCTGGTTCTCAGTATGAAATAATTCATCCATCGGAACAAAAACATCACTGGGATATTCTATATCATCATAATCTCTTAAAAAATTTGATTCTAGTTTTAAAACCACATCACGTAAGACCATTGGAGGAATTTCTTTATTCCTCATAAAATTGATCTGAAGGTTTAACTGCCCAGTAGATGTCATATGGAAAAGTGGCAGAGGCCCTACATCTGTATCGCAGCGAAATGTGAGAGTACCATGATCCGTACCACGGCCCCAGGAAATATCATCAGCATGCTTCTCTGTGAACTCAATGATAGCGACTCCAACTTTTGCAACCTCTCTGGTGCACTGATCTCTCAAATGGTCAATAAATAAATTTTTATCCCAGTTTGACATATACGATTCCTCTCAAAATATAATTGGATGGTAAAGGGGCTAGGCAGAATTTAATAAATAAGTAATGGCCTAAGAAAGAATCGACTTTATTTAATTATTTAGACCTCCAGATGGCATAATAATCAGATTGGGTTTTACTGAGCTCCTTAGAAATCAGAAGTCGATGTTTATATTTTCTCTCTTTATATTCAATTTTGTATGGCAACAAGATACTCTTTCCATTCCTTTTTAATTTTATATTGATATTTGTACCCTCAGGCCTTGGGTATCCTTTTTCATCATATAATAAAGAATCTAATATATCCGTATTTACACTATCTCCTTCTTGGAAACCAATGGGGTCTTTTTTACCAACTTTTTTAATTTTTTGATATTTACCCATGGATAAAAAATGACTTTTTGTTCCATAATCCTTAAAAATCCTTTTAGGTACAAAATGCTTTCCTTTTTTAGAATAATTCACTCCTATCTGATCAAGGCCGCCTTGTATATCTAGAGGAATTATCCCCTCAACATGATCTTCAAACCATTGCCTAAGGTCTGGATGAACTAGTGAACTGAACTCATCAAAAAAACCCTCATCATCAAATGATTTCTCTGGACCATACTTATTTGATAATTCCAATATAATATCCTTAAGGGTTTTGCGTCCATTAGTCAGCCGAATGATCTCAATATCTAAAAGTAAGCCAATGATCGCACCGCGTTGATATACTTGAAGGTAGTGGCGACCATATTTTTCTTCAAAAACTCGCTGGCTCATTTCCGTAAAGGGTATTTTTTTTTCTGGATAACGGATAGAATAAGATATTTTATTTCGTATTCGCTGTGTAAAAAATTCCCTATCCGTTATGAGATCAGATTGTAATAATATCAAATTTGCAAAATATTCTGTTACGCCTTCATAGAGCCAAAGGTGTTTTGACATTTTAGGCTCAACATAATCGAAATTTCCTATCTGCTCACTATGAAGATTTAATGGTGTAAAAATATGCATGAATTCATGCAGAGCTACACGTTTGATCATTGACGTAAATGTAGTATCACCAAAATCAGGGAGGACATAGAAAGATGAATTACCATGTTCTAGGGCTCCAGCACCCATTAATGAGCGATTTTTCCAAACGGTACTTACTTTTTTTAAAATCCCAATATCTTTAGACCTCAAGGTCTCCATAAACGCTTTTCCATCTCTTAGATATAATATAAAATGATATTCGCTAACAGGTAAAGAGTCTGTAAAACTTGCAATCGCTTCCATAGATGGTTGGATATCTTTTTTTATTACTTCAGCAAATCCTTTTTCTCCGTTTGCATGGTATGCTTCAATAAATACCTTTGTGTTAGATACCATGAATGTTGCAGTATCGATTGTTGATATCATAATAGGACAATCGATCAGCTGATGATAATCACGTGCTTTGAACTCAATGGTGTCGCCATTTTTTTCCTTTATTGGCAATGCAGAAAATGATCCCATCCCATCTGGCACAATAAAAGAAATCTCCACAGGAACATTTTCAAGACCATCAAAGAAACCAAACCAGCCGGAGGCATTGATTACAAAATTGGCAGAATCCTCAATATTTGTACCTCCCATTGGATAGATCCGTGTCATTGCTTTTGGGTGATCCCAAGTATCATCTAACCAATAATTGATGCTAGTAAGATCTTTTGCATTAGATATCTCAAAATAATTTTTACCTATTTTTTTGGTTGGCAACTTTAGCCCTTGACTATCGAATGCACTGATGTTGTCAATCATTTCTCCATAGTCAAGTTCCTTATAGGTCCCTGGAATTGTCTTAGGAAAATGAAAAATAACTTTCTCTTGATTAAGTCCTGGACAATCAAGAGCTACCATTGCTTTATCATCCTTGATATTTGTCAGGTCAACAGAGTATGAATATAATTCTAAAGAATAGTCTCCAACTGGATCATAGTCTAGTTCAGGTAAACTAGTCGAACAACTGAATAGGATGAATAAGATAAAAATATAATATTTCATGGGCAGTTGAGTTCTCTTTGAGAATTTGAACTAATGTTAATTATCGTCATAGTGGGGATCATCGAATGAGACTTTAATAAGATTATCTTTTGAATCTCTATCGACAAATTTAAACAATGGATCAATACCAGCCTTAACGGGCTTTTTATCTAATTTGATCTCAAAGGTAGAAATGCTATCTGTTATAAAAACTTTCTCTATGTATATAGGTATTTCTTCTTTCTTTCCATTGATTTTTTCCTCACCCATAACACCGATCTCTAGCCAGTCTCCAAGTTCCGCAGTAGTTTGAACTCCTAAGCTATCAGAATATACTTTTTTTGCCTCAACTTCAAGGTTTAGGGTATAGCTACCATCAGGATTTTCAAAAGCATTTGCTAGTATAGCCTTATTCTCATAAAGGGTAATTTTTTCAAATGTATCTGTAATGAGGTACTGTAGGTCTTCAGGTGTTTCTTCCCTTATAGCTGTAATAAATTGACCAATATTAGGATATGGATCAAATTGATATCTGAATTTTTTAATGAATTTTCCTAATGCTTTATGGAAAATTTCTTCTCCAATAAGATCTGATAGTGTAAAAAGTGTATGACCTGCTTTATTATAGACAATGAACTGCTCGTTACCTTCAGTCGCAATGATTGCTGGCTCTTTTGAATCAAATGCCCTTCCATTTAAATACTGATCAAGTTCATATTTTAAGAACTTTCTTAACTGGGTCTCACCTTTTTCCTTCGCTAATAGTGAGACTGCAGAATATTCTGATAGTCCCTCACTCATAAAATTTGCACCTTTAACATTCCCGCCAGATAATTGATGAGGCCACCATTGGTGACCCATCTCATGTGCAGTAACCCAAAATGGCATGTCAAGGTCTTCTGGATCATTTGGATCTACATCCATAATAAATCCCATAGATTCTGAGAAGGGAATGGTATTGGGGAATGACTGTGCAAAAGAACTATAACGTGGAAATTCTAATATTCTACATTGCCTGTATGGATATGGCCCATAGATCGATCCGTAATAGTCAATGGATTTTTTCATCGCATCCATCATTGTCTCTAGGTTATAAGTATGTTTGGGATGGTGGTATATCTCAAGACTTATACCGTTATGGTCTTCTTTAAAAACATCATACCTCCCTGATACAAAAGTAAAAAAATTCAATATCGGTTTATCCATCTTATAATGGAAATACCTGCGGTCATTTTCCTCCCACTCTTGTTGTAAATATCCTGGTGCCATGGCTATCTGGTCTACATCTGTGCTCATCACAACCTCAAAATCAACCCAGTCAGCATTATCGCCCAAGAGCCCATTTTTATTTCCTTCAACATCATCAAAGTTTGGGAGTTCTTTTCTTGGTTCTAAACCGTATTTCTTTCTTCTATACTTTGAACGCAATTCACCAGTGCCACTGTAACCAAAACTTGGAAATAATCGGCTACTTTGTATCATGGTTCCATTTTCAATAACCAACTTATCCACACCACTATTATTAAAGCCTTTCCTCTTTCTTTCTCCTGAAAATTTTAGAGTCAATTTTTCACCAGGCTCTAGTGGTTTATCAAAAACAAATATTTTCCACCCAAGCGTGCTATCATAAAAAACGAGTTCATTTGGCCTACCCCAGATAAACTCATTGAATTGCCAATCTTTATGTGGAGTACATACTGTATCTATTGGAACATTTGTCTTATTCTCTAGAATATAGTTTCCGCTGAATTCCAGACGTGCCTCTTTTGGAAAAAGATCTATAGTGCAATCAACACTAATAATCTTGGGTAAAGGCATTCCTTCATATTTTTTATAGGCTTTTTCACCATCTGCTGATTGCTGCTCCCAATGCTCCCGAGGGTGATAATCATTTAATATATTTGTATTATAAAAGATGTATGATCCAGCACCAATAAACAGAACTATAAAAAGACCTAGATTGTATTTAAGAATTGGTGTTAAACGCTGGATAGCTTTGCGCAACCTAGATCTGATGTCGCCGATCAAACCACGTTTCCAAAACAGATTAGATAATAGGGCTAAAAATACTGCAAAGGAACCCCAGTATAGCTTATACCAAAATAACCTAGATAAATATGGACTATAACCATTTAGATCTGAATAGGTCGCGCCAGATCCTGAACCAAAAAAGTAAAGGGTGTGATTCAGGTCTACCATACCTCTAAACATTCCAAAAAGGTAATATAAAATTATTATAAAGTGGCCTAAGTATTTATTGGTCACAAGAGTTTGCACTGTAAATGCTAAAATGCACAGCAATATGAGTTCAGTCCATTTTAAGAGAAACAGTCTTTTTAAGTATAATGATATCTCATAATCATAGAACCCAAACCATGTTTGAATCAACACACCCAAGATCATAACTATAAATAATATGATAGCAGGAATAAGAACTAATGCTATCATTTTTGCAAGCATGGGTATCCAATTTGGCACAGGGTGAGCATCTAGAATGCTGTCAGCTTTTAATTCCTTTTCCTTCCAAATTATCTGTCCAGAGTAAAAAATAACAATGATAAGCATAAAAAGGTTTATACTCCCCAAAAGACGGGATATAACACGATCTGTGACGGGTAAAACTTTTATGCCGTTCACATTATAACCAGCCCATTGGTTCAATATGATAAAAACAATTGCTGTAGCCAAAATGCCCAAGAAATAAGGGTCTAAAAATGCTCTTCTTATTTCAATCAGCACCTTATTCTTGAATTGCATCCAATGAGTTGAGCGCTTAAAAATAGGTTTGAAAAAACCAAGCGGTTTTATTTCTGGCAATGCTACTGTTTTATCTAATTTTTTCTTTTTTTTAGATCTAGCAGACACATGTTCAAAATCAAACCTCTTTATACCCAATAACAAAAATATTATTCCTATCGAGATCCAAATAATACGATTTAAGAGAACCCATCCAGAGATTGGCAGCAGGAGATTATTTTTTTCTGTTGGAGTCCAATAGCGAATAGCATCCTCCACCGCCTGATCACAAAAAGGGTCAAGAAGTCCCGCCAACCATCGGGTCTCCATATCCATCATTAAAGTACCAGCAGTTGCATATCCTAAAAATAATATAATGGTCCCTAAATACGTCGGCAACATTCTCCTTGTTACGATGGCTAATGTAAAAATGATACTTCCTATAAAGAAAAGATTGGGTATAACAAATACAAGGAATGGCTGTATAAATGCATCAAATCTCAAAGGGCCAAAAACCTCTTGGTCTAGGTAGGGCATTAAAAAACCAAATAGCAAACCAATGGAGACACTCAACTGTATCATAATATTCAAAATCAGCGCACCACTAAACCTTCCCAAGTAATATGAAGAAGGCCTAATTGGCTTTGTAAAGAAAAGGGGATGCATATTTGTTTCATAATCCCTGTAGGCCGAATTTCCAAAAATAGCAGAACATACAATGGCTCCAAATATTGTAAAAAATGTCTGAAAACCAGCTATCATATATGGAGAATTCCATTTCGTATTATCCATAACCATACTTGAACCCACTATGGCACCGCCCATTATATTTACAATTAAGAATGATATACTAAAGAAGACGATACAATATATCCAAAATGATAACTTTCTAAGACCGGTCTTGACCTCAAAAAGTGTGATGTTCAGTAACATTTTAATAGGCCTTATATCTTAAAGTCATTTATAGTGGCGAAATAGAGGTCTTCAATCTCTGGCTCATTGAGTTTAAAGCTAGGAATGGGCTCTTCATCAGATAATAACCTTGCTTTGATTTTCCCCATATAAAGCCTTGATGATATCAGTCTGTCATCATCTTTCAATGATTCAGCATCTGTTTTTTCTAGTAGGCCTTGCCAAACCTTTCCATTTAGTTTTTCTATGAGGTCGATGGGTTTACCTGCCAGTCTTACCTCTCCATCCAGTATGATGGCCATATCATTGCAAAGGTCACTTACGTCATCAACAATGTGTGTCGATAGTATTACAATAATATTCTCCCCTATCTCGCTTAATAGATTGTGGAAACGATTCCTTTGCATTGGATCTAATCCAGCTGTAGGCTCATCAACAATGATCAATTTGGGGTCGCCCAACAATGCCTGAGCAATGCCAAAGCGTTGCTTCATGCCGCCAGAAAATGTCCCCAATTTTTGATCTTTAGTATCCCATAGGTTGACTTGATGAAGTAAAGAATCAACTTGCTCTTTTCGATTTTTCGCATCAGTAATCCCTTTCATTACAGCCATATGATCTAATAGGTCGATCGCAGAGACCTTTGGATAGACACCAAATTCTTGAGGTAAATAACCAAGGATTTCTCGAAGTGCTTGCTTATCTTGAGCAACATCTATATCTCCAAGCATTATGGAACCATGATCAGCTTCTTGCAACGCAGCTATAGTCCTCATTAAGGTTGATTTTCCCGCACCATTTGGTCCAAGCAATCCAAAAATGCCATTACTGATCTCTAGAGTAACACTTTTTAGCGCTTCTACACCATTAGGGTAGGTCTTTGAAATATTTTCAATTGTGAGCTTCATCTGGTTTCCGATCTGTTATTTTATAATTCTTAATTGAGCTTAAAACGAATCAATACTCACTCAATTTCTTTTTCTTGGGCATCTTAATCTGAATCTTCATCTATCTGGATCCGTTCATATTCTTCTGGTATCGCAAATGATGATGCATCAAATGGCACTGCGTATAGCTCCCTTATCTCAAAGGAAGCTGATTGTATCCAACTATTGTCAGAATCTACCAGTAACTTAGCCAACACTATGCTTTCATTTGATTCCTCTAAAGAATATGTAGAGTCTACTTGTCTAATAAAATCACGAGAAGAAACTTTTTCGATGGTAAAATCCTCAAAATCGTCATCAGTTATCATAGGCAACAAGTATGAATAAAGTGAATCTTTTAGAAGTAGTTGATCTACCACCCATTCATCAATGACTATCTTATTATTTTTAGTGTAGATCGTTGTTGTCCATTTACTAGTTCTAAATCCATTGATTATCTCAGTGCCATCACTTAAAAACCTGTCTATTTGAATAGTAGATGTTTCATCCTTAAATATTTCTTTTATAATATTACCAAAATCATTTTGATCTTCACGTTTAGAAGTTTCTTTTTCATCAGGTTCTTGTGTTGTAGAAGTTTCTTCTGTTTTCTCTTTTGATGGATTACCGAAACTCATATCCGCAAACATATTCATGCTACCGTAGGGCAGTAACCAATACCTTTCACGTTTTGCATTATAGCCTATACTATTATCTGTACCGGTAATTACTATGAATCCCCGTTCACCACCAAAAAATCGAAATATCCACCTTTTGGGATTTAGTTTACCGTTAAATCTTAGGTAACCTCGTGCGGCAGTGACCTCTGCAACTGATTCTACTTCTCCTCCCCAATCAAAATCTATCGTATAAGCTGAAACATATTTGACCTGCAGGTCTTGAGCTACTGAAAAAGATAAAAAAAGGATTAGATTTACTAATCTCATGGATTAAATGATTGTGAAGTTTAGGTCAATCTTATTTAGAATACTTGCGTCAACAATATCCCCAGTATTTATTTTACTAACACCCTCAGGAGTGCCCGTGAATATGAGATCTCCCTCTTTCAATGGAACATCGGCTGCCATCTCACAGAGCAATTCTTGCGGAGACCAGATCATGTCAGCGCAAGAGCCAGACTGTCTTAACTCACCATTGACCTTCAACCTTAGTTCCAAATCCAGATAGTTCTTNGAACCCTTCAATAGGAATAATTCTAGAGATCGGCGCACTACCAACAAAACTCTTTCCACGGAACCAGGGTTTCCCATCCTTTTTGGCCTGACCCTGNANATCTCTTCTTGTAAGATCTACCCCAACAGCAAATCCAAATATAGACATATCTTCACCAACTGCCAGTACGAGCTCAACCTCATGTTGAAGNTNTTCAGTATTTGGAGGATATTTGACATCACCTGTAGTAATGGAATAACTGGGTTTAGTAAAAANGAATGGTGGTTTTCTATCATCCACACCCATCTCTCTTGCATGAGCNGCGTAATTNCTACCAACACAATAAACTTGATTGACNGGAAATAGTCCATCTGAACCATGAATTGGCAGTAANACNCTNTCTACAGGTTGAAAAGGGAAACCCACTATANAGTAAACAACATAAAACGCATNATTTCATCATAGTCTTCAGTATCAAATTGNACNGTCTTTGNNTCGATCAGAGTAGCGCCATTGTATTGAGATGCTCTATATGCAGATTGNTGCTTGATATANCGTATACGAAGAACAAAAGATNNTGGATGTTTCCAAATGCAAGNCTCTATATCACCTTTNAGCGAATCCGTNACTTTCTTTTGAATCATGTTTCTTGATTCCTNAGGCTGAATACTTATGGTAGANTCNCCAACACCNACCATNGTCGCATGAGTGNNTGTATTGGGACTGACCTCCTTGACCTCNTCNCANAGTCCAGCATCGCCGGATACAAACACAAGNGGCACACCATGCTTNCCTGCTATNTTNCCATGNAGAAAGAATTCTGACGTTTGCTGATNATTGATGAAAACNGAATCTATTTTAGATGAGGACATTGTNTGTGCNAGTGGGTTTCCNCCTTGTCCAGCCATCGAGTGATACCCTATCATNATTAANGCATCAAANCTACNNTCTAATTCTTGGACCATNGAATATGGATGGCCACTCCAGCCACGAATAAGCTTTACATTNTTNGGAAGGTGTTCTGAAAGGATATTTCTTCCTGAGTAATGAGCATCTTTTACCCAAATCTCAGTTACCCCAGCTTCATTTGCACCGTTACAAGCCGCCAATACTTCTTGCGTCATACGCTCTTGGAANTGNAGATATGCGGCAGGCTTNTCGTGCTCTACTTCATCCCAATGAGTAACACCGGTGANGCCTTCCATATCTNCACTNATATAGANCTTCATTTATTTTTCAGATT
Organism: bacterium TMED46; assembly: GCA_002167345.2. Classification (GTDB taxonomy): domain Bacteria; phylum Fidelibacterota; class Marinisomatia; order Marinisomatales; family UBA1611; genus CACEUX01. Next base: position 37,236 of record NHCZ02000044.1, read on the forward strand.
TTTAATACCTGAAAATAGCTTACTTATCTGTAAATAATAAGATTAAGAAGCTGNGTAAATCTANAAGANCTACTNGTGCAAATATNTTATCTTAAAGNTCTAGAATCAGAATTGATCAAGAAAGATCAAANCGATCAAGATTCATTACNTTGTTCCAGGCCGCTATAAAATCACTCANAAATTTATCTTGTGCACCATCNGANCCGTATACTTCNGCAAGTGCNCGCAACTGNGAATTAGANCCAAAAACAAGATCAGCTCGAGTTGCNGTCCTTACCTTTTCACCTGTNGAACGATCTTTTCCNTCATAAGAGTTTCTGCCAGTAGCNGTCCATTCAACTGTCATATCAAGCACTTTAGAGAACCAGTCATTTGTTAACTTGCCAGGAGTATCAGTGAAAAGNCCATGACCATCAGCACTAATTCCTAANGCTCTCATACCACCAACGAGGACTGTCATTTCAGGAGCNGTTAATCCTAAGAGTTGAGCCTTATCTAACAGCATATGCTCGGCACCGATCTCAAAATCACTTTTATGGTAATTCCTAAAACCATCTGAAAATGGCTCNAGAACCTCAAATGAATGTTCNTCTGTATTATCTTGAGTTGCATCACCACGACCAGGCGTAAATGGCACAGTTGCACCCGATGCCTGTTCAATACCAACATTACCAGCAAGAACAATTACATCCGCAACAGAAGCTCCCGTATCAGAGGCGATATTTTCTAGNACACCCAAAACNCGTNATANCTGCTCAGGGTTATTTGCGTCCCAGTCTTTTTGTGGAGCAAGACGTATGCGAGCACCNTTGGCACCGCCACGNAGATCCGATCCTCGAAATGTTGAAGCACTTGCCCAAGCGGTCTCTACCATTTCCTGAACGCTCAGTCCACTTTCAGCGATCTTAGATTTAACAGCCTCTACATCATAGCTTGTACTACCAGCTGGAACAGGATCCTGCCANATCAGTTCTTCTTGAGGTACTTCTGGTCCGAGGTATCTAACTTTAGGACCCATATCGCGATGAAGTANTTTNAACCATGCACGCGCNAAAGCGTCGGCAAATTCATCAGGGTTCTCATGAAAATGTTTAGATATTTCNCTATANGATGGATCCTCTCTCATTGCCATATCTGCAGTTGTCATGATCGTTGTCACTTTNATCGAGCTATNTTCAACATCAGGGGCCATATCTTCATCTTTTGGTGAAACNGGATGCCATTGATGTGCTCCAGCAGGACTCTTCACTAGCTCCCATTCATAACCAAATAACATATCAAAATATCCATTATCCCANTNTGTNGGGTTTGGTGTCCAGGCTCCTTCNATNCCACTGGTAATACTATCACGNCCCANTCCCTTTCCATGGCCACTTTTCCAGCCAAAACCCATTTCTTCTAAGGGTGCACCTTCAGGGTCAGCTCCTTTGAAATCCTCGCTAGCTGCACCATGTGCTTTTCCAAAGGTATGCCCTCCAGCTGTTAGAGCAACNGTTTCATAATCATTCATTGCCATNCNNCCAAANGTNTCACGAATATCTCTAGCACTTGCGAGTGGGTCTGGATTACCATCTGGACCCTGAGGGTTAACATATATTAANCCCATTTGGACTGCACCAAGGGGCATATCTAGAACGCGATCTCCAGTATAACGTTCATTACCAAGCCATTCTATTTCTTTGCCCCAAAAAATATCATCTTCAGGTGCCCATATATCAGCCCTTCCACCACCAAAGCCAAAGGTCTTTCCACCCATAGACTCAATAGCAACATTACCTGTTAGTATGATCAGGTCTGCCCAACTGATCTTATTTCCGTATTTCTGCTTGATGGGCCAAAGAAGCCTACGAGCCTTATCTAGATTAGTATTATCTGGCCAGCTATTTGTTGG
>NHCZ02000045.1 GCA_002167345.2 bacterium TMED46
TAGTCCTTTACCTGGTCATAGGCTTCCCTAGAAAGTGCTTTTTGATTAAATTGTTCATATTTAACCTTTAGGTCCGAGTGTGTTCTAGTGGTTGATTGAGTTTCTGTCATATTTCTCTCCTCCATAAGTATATCTGGTAATTCTTTTAAAAAGGGTGATGTTGCTTTTTTAGGTGCCAAAAGAAAAAGTTTCTTCTGAGCTCGTGTGATCGCGACATAAAATAATCTTCGCTCTTCTTCAATGTGGTGTTCTTTTGGAGTTATATCTGTATCCTGAATATAATCGAGCCAACTATCCGGTGGATGGTTTATTCGTTTAGTTGAGCGAAAATTAAGAGGAAAACTTGCAGACCTAAGAAAAGGCATAAATACAATAGGGAATTCTGCTCCTTTAACACCATGAACAGTATTGACAATTATCCCATCTTGGTTTCTATAAGACTCGGGTTTGATGTGAGGGAGGCCACCTGATCTCATGATCGCCTCCAAGTAGATATTAAATGCGGTAATGCTATTATTTTTTTTATTTCTTCGAGTGAAGTCTTGTGCCCTTTTTAGAAAATTTCCAACATTCAATAATGTATAGTGGTCATCCATATTGTATGATTCAGCAGCAGATTTTAGGAATCCAGCTTGTTGTGTTATGTCCCAGACCATTTCACCGGCTGACCTCTTTTGAGTAATTGAACTGAGGCTTTTTATGGTTTTAACTATATTATCTATTTCTGGAAATACATCCCTTATTTCATCATCATCTTTAAGTTGGTCATACCTTGGGCTAGGGTCATATCTATTGAATTTTGAAAAAATAATATGTGCAGTTTTATAGCCACATTTCCTTTTGATGATGCGATATAAAGCTGAATCCTGAAAACTTCCACCTGAGACCAATTGGCACCATGCAATTATATCTCTTACCCCTGAACAATTGAATAAACCTTTATAGTGCGGCTGTACAGGAATATGTGACCTTGATAAGGCATCAATTATGCCTTTTGCCTGTCCATGAGTTCGGCATAAGACTGCTATGTCATTAAAAGAATTGCCTTCACTTATTAAATACTGGATCTCTGATATCAAGAATTCTACTTGTTCAGATTTGTCTCCCCAAAATATTTTTGGCTTTTGGGAAGGCATTTTAAGACCCGCAGACAGTGTTTTTTCAATACGTTCAGTATTATTGGATATGCTCGCATTTGCCAGATCAAGTATCGCCTGTGATGATCTGTAATTCTTTTCTAGAGCAATAGAGGCAAATCCTTTATGACTTTCATAACGTTCTTTAAATGCTTGAATATTATATGAATTAGCTCCTCTAAAACTATAGATGACCTGATCATCATCTCCCACAACTGTGATAAATTTTCTATTTCCAGAAATCAGGGACATAATTGTATTAAGAGCAAAATTATTGTCCTGAAATTCATCCACAATAATATGNCGGTACTGGTCTTGAACATTTTTAAGTAANNTCTCGTTTGATGAAAGCATTTTATATGCAGACAATATCATATCTCCATAATCCACTACATTNATATCCTTCTTCCAAGACTGGAANAAAGGAAAGATACGCTTTAGATCTNTTATCTGATTNGCGATNTCGGTNNTAATNNGGCCNTCNTCNGAAGGNATAGGGTNNTNCATTGTCGTTGGATCAATNAGNTCGTCTCTNGCACGATTAAAAAAGGGAATAAAACTTTCAGTGACAGCTCTTTGAGGATCAAGTGGAAANTCATCNGATTNAAAAGGCTTTAATTGGTCAAANCTTTCNAGAAACATATGAATAGCTTCACTCTGGTCNAGTAATTGAGGTAGNCNNTCATCNAATTCTTTTAGAAGATTAAAACAAAANGAGTGGAAAGTGCTGACNGTCATATTATAAACCTTGGGTCCAAGNCGATCAATGATCCTATTTTTCAGTTCCTTTGCAGCTTTCTCNGTGTANGTGATGGCTAAAATATGTTGCGGATCAACCTTGTAATGTTCAATAAGNTATATGATCCTATTTTCTAGNGTAAATGTCTTACCNGTGCCTGCACCTGCTAAGATCATCAAAGGGCCAGGAGGATGTTCTATTGCAGATNGCTGTTTANTATTTGGTGGGTGTTTAGTATGATGGGTNTNCATAAAGATAATTGATNTGCGAAAATGGTTNATAAAAAATAACGAATAATCATATGCTATTAAAATGTGAATGGTCTTAAAAGAATTTATTTTTTAACCTTTAGTGACCATATGNGTCTTATAGCTTGAAATGACATGCANAATGACCATGAACTCATNAAAAAATATCAAAACGGAGATTTATCCGCNTATGATNANCTTGTTAAAGGCCATCTTTCGAATACCATNGGATTCTTTTTTAATATTACAGGTAATAGGATGGNAGCAGANGATCTTNCTCAAGATGTNTTTTTTAAATTATATNGGCATCTTAAAAAATTCAGATTTGAGTCATCCTTCTCNACCTATCTCTANAGGGTCAATCTCAATACAGCCAATAGCTGGCTTAANAGAAATAAATGGAAAAATATATTNCACCTTGATCAAGCACCAGAAAAAAGTGAGAGGGATACTGAGCTCGAAAATGAGTGGACCAGAAAAGAACTATGGGATGCAGTTGCTAAGCTACCAAATAAACAACGGGTTGTTGTGATCATGCGGGTAGCTGAAGAAATGCCNTACAAAGATATAGCAGAGGTNACTGGTATGAAAGNAGGGACAGCAAAGGTAAACTTTCACCATGCNGTAAGNTCTTTAAAAGAATGGCTNAATGATGATTGATTTTGAGAAAAAAATATTNAGCTACCATTCAGATAGCCCCAATGANACGAATNCAGATGATTTTTTGAAAAGGCTTCANAACAGAGTATCTGAATCAAANGATAACCGCCGNACCATCATAACATCNTTATGNATGCTNATNGTNGTCAGCTTNATGACCTTCACCCAATTTGGGGNCCCAACTAACCAGACAGATNACTTTTACGATGAAGATGTAGAAACATTTTTAGAAACAGACTTCTGGACGATCAANAGTGATTCCTTNNATCATGATGANTCCTATACANATGAGGTAGCTTATTTCCTTTTGCAGGAGGGTTATCTTTGGGATANTGTTGAATTATTAGATGAACTAAAAATAGAAGAGGAGATAGCATTATGAAGCATATTTTATTATTATTCATTCTNTCTGGNCTTATGGCCCAGGGTTATGAAAAAGANCNTTGGGAGGAAGCACCCGTGCGCTCTGAAAAAATGGAGAGTATGATGATCTGGCGCCTGACAGACCATTTAGAACTTTCTTCTGATCAGGCAGAAAAATTTTTCCCACGTTTTCGAGAACATCGTGAAGATATGAGGCAGTTAGGTAAAGATGAAAGAGAGGACTACGAGCAAATTCGCGAGAAAATTTCNGGTGATAAGGAATTATCCAGATCAGAGGTAAGAAAGGTAATTGATAGGGTCGCTGATCTGCGTAAGAAGCGTGTTGAACTTGAAACAAAATTTGTTTTGGGAATGGATGATATATTAACTCCGAACCAAATGGTAAAGTTGGGCGTGTTCAAAGAGCGAATGATGCGTGAGATGAAAGGAGAAGTGAGAGATAAAATGGGTAAGAAAGAAAAAAGAAAACGCCATAAGAAAAAAGACCGCAAGCGCGGACGTCGTGGATTTTAAAAGGANAAAGANATGAAAAAACTAATTACTNTAACATCGCTNTCTATTTTTGTTATTAATGGATGTGTGGATAGTTCATCGGTAGATGATACAGAATCTATACTTCTNGCACTTCTTAATGAAGACGAGGCCGTTGGCGTGGATGGATTTGATTCTGATGGAGATATGGATCTNGATCATGATGTTGGACTTGAGACCGAAGGTGTGGCACGTACTTTTAGTGATACATTATCTTTTGGAGATGGATACCGANTCAGGTTTGGAAGACAGCTTATAGATCGNGAAAGGANTGTTGAATTTGAAACTGGAGAGGATACAGCAATTGGACTGGTAACGCATACTGTNAATGGCGAGTTNATAGCTACCGNGATCGATACNAATCAAGATGAGATCGACTCNCTNAGTTTNTCTAAAGAATTCACAACNATGCTNACGCGTAAAGTAAGGTTTGTTAAAGTGGATGACCCTTCTGANCCNGATGGNTATAGNTGGAANATCGATGCATTGACCCCACTGGTAGGCGGCTCTGGAGANAAGGTCNCTTTAGTTGANCTATCGTATTATTCACTGACNGATAGCNTGGAGTTAAATGAGTTACTCTANTCNTTNTCTTCAGACGACTTAGGTGATNTATACATTGACCGGGAATCTTTACCNGTATTCACTTCTTTTTCAAGGGTTGTAGCTTACGTAAGTGTNACNAANAATGGNCCNGAATNCACTACTGATAATACGGGNGTAGGTGAATGGGTATTCGTTAACTATGGAAGGAGNAGTCANCAGAGGGGAAGACGACATTTGCGAGATTCAGGTTTATTTTTTGATCAGNTCATGAATGATAATATACATTCTGGTGGTATGAGGGTNCATGGGCCTGGCCCAGGTCAGGTCCAAGGTGTGTTCAGGACATTTATAGAGACGGTTGACCTTGCGACCATGTTTGTGTCTGATGGTGGATATAATACGAATGTATGGTCAATACCTTATAGAGTAGAAAGACCTTAAGTCTGTTTCTTTAGAAACAAGAGGCCCCGTCATTAAATAACTCATTTAACTGGCGGGGTTTTTATTTATATACCGATCTATTACCGGTAATTTATGATCTAACTTATAAATACAATTTGAATTAATATGAAGATCTACAATTTTAGCGCAGGACCAGCCCATCTGCCAGATACAGTTCTAGATGCCACTAAAAAAGCAGTCATTGAATATAGAGGAACTGGTATGAGTGTCATGGAGATGAGCCACCGTTCGGAACCTATCGTCGACCTTTTCCACAAAACAACATCAAGAGTTAGAACACTTCTTGATGTACCGTCAGATTATCATGTATTATGGCTTCAGGGGGGTGCGTCTATGCAATTCTCTATGGTGCCTATGAATCTGCTTAGTAAAAGATCTACTGCAGATTATATAGAAACAGGAGCGTGGTCCACAAAAGCTATTACAGAGTGCAATAGAGTGGCTACGGCTAATGTGATAGCTAGTTCTAAGGAGGAAATCTTCAATTATATACCAAAGGAATACAATCAAAATATAGAATCAAAATATCTACATATAACTAGTAATAACACAATATATGGTACTCAGTATAAAGTATTTCCTAAACCTAGAAACACAGATGGTTATCTCGTAGTCGATATGTCATCCGATATTTTTTCTAGATCGATCAATGTTTCTGATTTTGGACTAATTTACGCAGGTGCTCAAAAGAATATGGGACCGGCGGGAGTTACATTGGTGATCGTTAGAGATGACCTGGTAATTAATGAACTTGACCATCTACCTACTATGATGCGTTATGATACCCATGTTAAAAAAGATTCCATGTTCAATACACCACCTGTATTATCGGTTTTTGTGGTTAACGAGACATTAAAATGGATAGCAGATCAAGGTGGTGTGGTCTCCATAGAGAATTCTAATAAGATCATGTCTGATAAGTTATACACAGAGATTGAAAGAAATACTCTTTTCAGATCACCAGTGGCCATTGAGGATAGATCAACTATGAATGTAGCCTTTGTTTTCAATGATCGATCAATGGATGATAATGAATTTCTGCAATTTTGTGATGCCCGTGGTCTCAAAACATTGAAAGGACATCGTTCGGTTGGTGGTTTTAGAGCATCTATATACAATGCAATGCCAATTGAGGGAGTGGACGCACTTATCAAGGCTATGCAGGATTATGAAGATAGATAAATATAAAAAGATATTATCTAGTTACATTTATCCTAGACCATGAATACAATACAGAGACAGTTAATAATAGTAGAGGTCATTGTAATTTCGTTATTACTTTGGCGATATTACACTGACCAACTCACAATGAATAATGCGATTCTATATTCTTGTATCTATATAGCATGCATGGGTGGATGGTTCTATTTCAAAGATTAATTATAGACTATGATAAAAAAAATATTCCCACTCGTTTTTATTATCCTTTGTTGCTCTTCAAACAAATCAATAGAAAAGGTCTATTATAATGGTGTCATATGGACAGGAAATAAGGATAATCCTTGTGCAAGTGCAATACTGATACAAGGCGATAAAATATCCTTTGTGGGCACGGATGATGAGGTATTATCCCGGTCTACTAATGAAGCTGAAAAGATCGATATAGAGGGTCGATTTGTCACGCCTGGGTTCATTGATAACCATGTACATTTCATGAGTGGAGGTCTTCAACTTTCTCGTGTGGACCTACGTAATGTAAAAAGTAAAAGAGAATTTCAGGAGCTCATAACTAAAGCAGATAATGACTTAGCTGAAGGTGCCTGGATGCAAGGGGGGAACTGGGATCATGAGCTTTGGGGTGGTCAGTACCCAGACAGATCATGGATAGATGAGGTAGTGAATGATAGACCTGTTTTTTTAGATAGATTAGATGGACACATGGGACTTGCAAACAGTGCGGCGCTATCTCTTGCCAATATCACTGAAGAGACAGAAGATCCCATTGGTGGGATCATCCTTAAAAATAGTAGCGGGCAGCCTACAGGCATCTTAAAAGACCTCGCAATGGGCCTCTGCAATAAACTCATACCCGAGCCATCACTAGAAGAGTTAGACCTCGCGCTGCAAAAAGCTACTGAGCACGCTCACTCTTTAGGTGTTACACAGGTGCACGATATGGGTTCTTGGAGTGACCTTCAGACATATAAGCGTAATCGTAGTAATGGTAAGCTAGACATCCGTATCAAGATATATCCATGGTATACCAATTGGAAAGATATCATTGATAATGTGAGGAAAAATGGAACTGGAGATGGCTGGCTAAGATGGGATGGCATCAAAGGAATGTTGGATGGTTCACTAGGGTCCAGAACAGCATGGATGCACAGACCATATCTTCCAGAGACCGGTTCAAAAGAAAAAGAAATTCTGCCTACAGTAGGTATCATCACACTGGATGATACAACAGGTTTTAAGTATTTATTGAGAGAAACAGATAAAGCAAATATCCAGCATACTGTCCATGCAATAGGAGATAAGGCCAATGATTGGATACTAAAAGAATACGCAAAGATAAGGGAGGAACATGGAGACAAAGATAGAAGAAGTAGAATAGAACATGCACAACATCTTTCTCCATCTGCCATAGAGATATTTGCTAATGATGGTATTATTCCATCTATGCAGCCATATCATTTATTCGATGATGGTTCATGGGCCCACAAAAGAATTGGACATGATCTATTGAGCCGTACCTATATTTTTAGGTCACTCATCGATAGCGGTGCTAATCTGACCTTCGGATCAGATTGGACCGTTGCACCGCTAGACCCTGTTAAAGGTATTTATGCAGCAGTGACTCGCAGAACTCGTGACGGGAAACATCCAGATGGATGGTTTCCAAATGAAAAGATAAGTGTTGAAGAGGCTTTGATCTGCTATACTATAAATAATGCATATGCAGCATTTTGGGAAAATACAACCGGATCCATAGCCGCTGGTAAGTATGCTGATTTTGTGGTCCATTCATCAAACCTTATTACTGCATCCGATGATGAATTAATTCGCTCCAGGGTACTAAGAACTGTGATGGCTGGACAAGATCATATATTTGAATAATGAAAAAATGGAGATCATATCAGTCCGGACTATCTGCAAGATCATATGATGCTATCATTATTGGATCAGGTATTGGAGGTCTATGTTCGGCTGCTTTATTGGGATTAAAAGGCAAGCGGGTTCTCGTATTAGAGAAGCATTTTAAAATAGGGGGATGGACGCATACTTTTAAGAGAGGTAAATATGAGTGGGATGTAGGCATCCATTATATTGGTCAGGTCAATAAAACTCATTCAGTGGTCAGGAGATTATTCGACCTTATATCTGATAATAAACTTGAATGGTCGAAAATGGATGACAACTATGATCGTATCATTTTCCCAGAACGTTCTTATGATCTTGTTGCTCCAAGGCAGAGATTCATTGATGATATGATATCTTATTTTCCTAAGGAAAAATCAGCTATTCTAACCTATATGGACCTTTTAGATGATGTAGCCAAAACTAGTAGGGCTTATTTTGGACAAAAAGCACTATCAGGCTTTATTGGAGCAGTGTCATATCCTTTCATGACCAAGAAATTCTTTAAATACTCAGATCGTACCACTCTTGATGTCCTTTCTAGTTTGACCAGCGATCCAAAATTGATCAGTGTTCTTACTGGTCAATGGGGTGACCATGGTCTCCCACCAGCCCAAAGCAGTTTTGCTATGCATGCCTTTGTTGCCCGACATTATCTTGATGGAGGAAATTATCCAACTGGTACCTCAAGGCGCATTGCAGAGACAGTATCAGATCTTATTGAAAAGAATGATGGTGTCTTGGCTGTAAATGCAGCTGTAGATAGAATAAAGCTCGAGCAGGGAAAGGCAGTTGGGGTTGTAATGGAAAACGGTGATATAATTGAAGCTAAACATATTATAAGTAATGCTGGTGTTGTAAATACGAATAAGACTCTTTTAGGACAGGAACAGTCGATATCATCTAAACTGGCCGAACGTTTAACTACGGTACAGCAAACAAAGAGTTATGTCTGTCTGCACCTTGGTCTTAACAGATCAGCTAAGGATCTAGCCCTGAAGAATACGAACTTATGGATTTACCCAGGTTATGATCATGATAAGTCAGTTGAGAATTATATTAATGATCAAAGTGCAGATTTTCCTGTTCTATATGTTTCATTTCCATCAGCAAAGGATGAAGAATGGGACCAGAAGCATCCTAATTCGGCCACGATGGAAGCTATTACATTAGGTCGTTGGAGTTGGTACAAGAATTGGGAAGACCTCGAATGGAAAAAAAGAGGTGAAACATATGAAACTGAAAAAAATAAATTAACTGAACGTATACTTGGTGTGGTATTCAAACATGTAGATGGTATTAAAGATCATATTGACCACAAGGAACTGTCAACGCCATTGACTGTCAGAGATCTAGCCAATTATCCAAAAGGGGAAATGTACGGTATAGATCATTCGCCCAAACGGTTTCGCCAAAAATGGCTTAGACCACGATCTGACGTTGAGGGACTTTTTTATACTGGCCAAGATATCACTACAGTGGGTGTGTCCAGCGCATTATTCTCGGGCCTCATAACCGCGTCTGCTGTATTAAAGACCGATCTATCAAAAATGTTAAAAAGGTAATTGATAAGCTATTCTACCTGACCTTGAGAACTTATAATATTTTGTACATACAACGAGCACCAACAAGGCCAGTATAGATCGCTAACAGTTTTATTTAAATACCAAACTCATCTTTTATTATTTCACCCCAGATCACTAATCTTTCTTCGGTCAGTTCTTCCTCATTATCATTGTCAAGACCTAGTCCAAGAAAATCATCACCGTCCAGTGCTAAAGAATTATCAAATTCATATTCTTCTGTTGGATATCGACCAATAAGAGTACCGCCGTTTTCCATAAATGGTTTAGCAAGTAATCCGATCGCATCAAGAAAGTTATCAGCATAACCTACCTGATCACCGCATCCAAAGAATGCTGCAGTTATTCCAGCAAAATCTAATTCTTTATATTTGTTATAAATAAAATCCCAATCATCCTGTAATTCACCTATATGCCATGTAGGGCATCCTATGATCAAACGTTTATACTCTAGCATTTTCTTTGGGTCAGTATCTGCAATATTATATTCATCCATTTCTACGCCTTCAGATTCCATAAAGTCTTTTAGGAAACCTGCAGTTTCTTCTTGATTGCCAGTATTACTTCCCCAGAACCTTCCTATTTTATCCATTTTAATATACCATTTGTTAATTAATTATAAATTATTATTGCAATTAAGTCTCATTAGCAATAGTATAACGTACAAAATATATTAATATTATTACAAATGCTTTAGGTGTGATTTTGGCAAAAACGAAATGCTGTAAAAAATATAAGAAGAAAGGTAAGGCTTGTAAAAAATGCCCATTACTTTTTTAAAAGGGTCAATTCTTCTATGATATTCATATGGACTATAACATTTATGAAAAATCATTAGATTTCAATATGAATAATTATATAGCAATGAACAGATTTAGAATTGCACTTGGAAAAGAGTCCCAATTTGAGGAAATATGGAAAAATAGAGAAACCCACCTCGGTGATGTAAAAGGATTTCAAAAATTTAACTTATTAAAGGGTCCAACTGGTAAAGAGCATACTCTATATACATCACACAGTATATGGAAATCCAAAGATGATTTTGAAAATTGGAAAACATCAGAAGCATTTAAGAAAGCTCATAGAGGAGGCGGGCAGCATCAAGGAATATATTTGGGTCACCCTGAATTTGAAGGGTTTGAAGTTATTTTATAATTAATTTAATTAACATCCACTACAGACATACTCTTTAAATGTTATTTAATGATATAATTTGTTCAGTTATATTAGTTTTCTGTTAGGGTTCTATATTTTCTTTTAACATATATTCATTACATTCTATTAATATTAATAAAAGAAGCATTGACATTCTTTTTATATTATTTCACATTTTGTGAATGCATGGAGTCGAAAATGATTAAACTACTTTTTAACCTAACCTCCAGATTTTTCATTATTATTTTTGGACCATTCCTGCTTGCTCAACAATTAAATGAGCATGATATTGCATATAATGAATTGAGAGAGGTTGTCGAGACAGCATCAAGGTCCCAACAGGTAGTTTGGTTGGAGGACTTTACCGGTATCGACTGAGCATACTGTCCTGCCGTGAGTTTCGCGATTGATAGACTTTTAAATGAATACCCCCAAACCTTAATGAGTATTGAATGGCATAGTGATGCTTTGACATCTTCTGATACTATTGATTTTCCTATTCCTGAAGCTTATAGTTATAGAGCAGGCCTTTACGATGTTAGTGGAATACCCCATAACCAATTCAATGGTATATATGAGTTTGTGGGAGGAGCAAGTAATTGTGCCTGGCAAGATTTTTATGATTACAGAACAGAAACATATGAAGAATTAATTCAGCAAGAATCTCTATATGAAATAGATCTAGAAGGAGAACTTGTTGATTCAACATTCAATTATAGTGTGGTTGTTTCTTTAGAAGATGACACTAATACGGATAATATAATGCTTGAACTTTTCGTTGCCGAAGATAGTATCTTAGCACTTTGGAGTGCTTGTGACAGTTGGCACCTAACTCGTAATGTTGCCCGTGCCTATCTGACTATGGGTGAAGAGAACCAACTTCCTATCACAATTAATACTGCTGGAGAGAGTCAGATTTTTAGTGGGTCATTTATAATCTCAGATGGTTGGGATGAATCCAAAGTTAAACTAATAGCCGTAGTTCAAAATTGGGGAGATATTGATGAAGATGGGAACTCAACATATGAAATTTTCCAAGCTAATTCAGGTCAAATTTTCAATATTCCATTGGATAGAGATTATGATGGCGTAGCAAATTTAGAAGATAATTGCCCAGATGAGCCCAATCCTTATCAGGAAGATATTGATGGTGATATGATCGGTGATGTGTGTGATCCGTGTAATGATCTTGTTTATGTTCCTGGCAATGTAAATGGTGATGCAAATGAGGGATACCAGCCGATCATTGACCTATTTGATATTCTGTTTCTTGCAGATTATATTGAACAACCAGTAATCACCAATGATTGCCAAGTGCTTGACATTTTAGAGGACGAGACCATCAATAATTGGGACTTGATCGTGCTGACTGATCTAGTAATGAATGGTGGTAATTAATTTAAAAAATAACTTTAAATAACTTGGAGTTAAGCCCCACGGTTCGTGGGGTTTTTCATTTATAGAATAGTTAAAGCTATTTTCATCTAAATAGAAAGGGTGATCTTTCTTAAATAAAATAGAAATACCAAAAAAACTGCAGTAAAACAGATAAGAGAGACCAATATGAATAATATTTGTTTTTTATTCATAAGAGAAAATAAATATTTCTTATAATAAGATCAAAGATAGGTCAAAAATATTCAATGCTGGAGTGTTTTGTTTTCGCGTAGATCATTAGATTTGGATGTAAAAAGGTATTTAAATCAAAAATCAAGACCTGTGCATTATTACATATACATATATATTCTGATTCACGGAATTCTGATGGCGAAGACAAAGCTTATCGAAGGTGCTGTAATTAATGAGAATAGTTTAGCACTCTCTAATGTTAATATCGTTTCATTACCTTCAGGTACTGGTACTCAATCTGGCCAAGAAGGTCAGTTTTCTTTTAAGGTACCGATAAAAGACCGAGATCTTAGTTTTGACCATGTTGGGCATAAGAACCTTACCCTTGATGCAATAATTTTTAAAAATGGAACAGTGGTCAAGTTAAAAGAGAAGGTCATTGAAATGGACTCTCTTGATGTTAAGGCGTTAAATAGGAATCAATTTGAAATATTTGAATCAAAGAATACTGTGATACATTTAAATATGGATGAATTATCATTAAGAGGTTTTACGGATGTAGGCGACATGCTTTTTTCAGAACAATCTGTATTACTTAATGAATCAATGGATGGTCAGAAAACTGCTTCAGTCAGAGCTTCGTCACCAGAAGAATTGGTTTATCTTTATGATGGTATCCGTATCAATACAATGGGAGATCCATTATTAGATCTGTCTCTTTTTTCTATCACAGGTATTTCTTCAATGGAATTAGTAAAAGGTGGACATGAAAAAGCGCTTTCTTCATCAGGGACCATCAATTTTATTCCAAAATTATCCTACAATAACTCAGCTGTATTCAATCAGCAATTTGGGACATACAATTATGGGGGATATGATGGGTTTGGATCATTAGGGTTTAAATATGGGACGGTAAATGCTGGAGCTAGTGAGGGAAAATTCTCCCAAGTATATGGTGACACATCAGTGCCACAGATCCATACGAATCACAAACGTATTTTCTCAAATATAGGTATCCGGAATAATAAGAATCTTGAATTGCGTTTGATGGCATTACAGAATGAAAGATTATTTAATAATGATCGAACGAGTGATACTGTTGATCTAAAAATGCAAAATGTAATACTCAAATTGATCGACTCACATCCAAATGGTAGGTCTATGAGCCTATATGGAATCCACCAACAATATAATGGGCAGGAGCGATTAACCAATATATCAAACAATAAGGATGATAATAACCGGGGTTTTGGCTATGAATATGAAAGGATTATAGATAATTCAAGATTTCAGTTTGCCACAGAGACCAATCTTACTATGGCAGATTGGATCATGGGTGATAATAATATCATGGTTGAACGTCAAAGTTCTATCTTTACCGGTTCATTTGAGATATACCAGCCTGAGAATGATAAAGCATATCAATTTAAAGATATGAAATTTATATTCAGTAAACACAGGGTTACAGATGTCCCAGATACATCAGTTGACCATTTTATTTCGGATAATTATTGGGATAATAACAATTCTCAATTCACTGCTTCATTTCTAAATAAACAGCCTAATAAAAAATTATTACTCTATTTGAATATAGGTAATGTTTTTCGTGTGCCAAGCCTTGATGAATCGATCAATAATCAAACCTATCCCTTTTCTGCTCTGAATATCAATAAGCTTATACCTGAACAGAAATCAATGACTGAGCTTGGTTTGAAAATAGAGAATATTCCAAAGGAACCTGGCGATCATTCATACTCCATAATGTTATCGGGTTTCTCATATAATTATTATGATAAAATAAAGCAGATATATTTGTCAGAAACACCCATTAGGTACCCTTTGAATTATGGTCAGGCAAGTATTTCAGGTTTAGAAATGGACCTTGTATACCAGCCAAAGCTTAAATGGATTAATTTTAAAACATATATATCAAATTATATTTTCTCGGACACATTGGCATTCCAACTTCAGCCTGAAAAAATGTTAAGGAATATTATTAGCATAAAACATAAATGGTTCAATATTGATCTCATCCATAGAAGCGAGAGCTCAAGACAGATAACTACATTAGAAAAAAATGGGATAACAAAACAAACAACCCTTGAACCCATCTCAAATATTGATTTAAGTATTTACAGAGAATTTAAAATAGCTTTTTTCAGGTCTATTTTCAGTTTTTCTGGGAAGAATATGAATAGTTCACCACAAAGATTAGAGGGAATATCAATTTTTGATAGACGCTTTTCATTGAACATGAATATTTCATTATAATGAATATAAAACAGTCCCTTATTTTTTCATCAAGCATGATTTCATTCCGCAAGGAATGATAGATAAAATGGGGGGAGACCAGATCTTTTCTTTTTCAAATGAATATTTAATGGTACCGATAGATATAACGCCCCTATTAGCTTTTATCGAATAATTCCATAAATCCTTAATATTTTATTATTAGCCATAATTCTGCGACTATAACTTATGAGTCTTATTTTTACAATTTTACGGAGTATTGAATATTATGTCTGACAATGTACACGAATTTACTGACCAAAATTTTGATACTGATGTTGCTCAATCTGAACTTCCAGTTTTAATTGACTTTTGGGCTGTCTGGTGCGGTCCATGTAAAGCTATAGCTCCGGTTATTGAAGAGATAGCTGGTGAATATGCTGGTAAGGTCAAAGTTGGAAAGGTTGACGTAGATCAAAACCAGAACATCGCCATGAAATATGGTGTTAGAAGTATCCCCACGCTTCTGGTCATGAAAGGTGGGGAAGTTGTAAATCAGATTGTTGGTGCAGTACCTAAGGGTAATATCACCGAGATTTTAGAAGAAGTTATTTAATTAATTACAAACTAAAAGGGAAATGAAGCGGAAAGTCATCATTATTGGTTCTGGTCCTGCGGGACTAACTGCAGCTATTTATTCTGCCAGAGCAAACTTAGAGCCTCTTGTTTTTGAGGGATCTCAACCTGGAGGACAGCTCACTATTACTACGGATGTGGAAAATTATCCTGGGTTCCCAGATGGAATTATGGGACCGGACATGATGGATGAATTTAGGAAGCAGGCACAGCGCTTTGGTGCTGAATGCCTTTTTCAGACCGTTGATAAGGTCGATCTTTCCAGTCGTCCATTTTCAGTATGGGCCAATAATGAAAAGTATTCCGCAGAAGCGATTATAATTTCAACTGGTGCTACTGCTAGGCTCTTAGGCCTGGAAGCAGAGACCAAATTAATGGGACATGGAGTATCTGCATGTGCTACTTGCGATGGGTTCTTTTTTAAAGAGAAAAAAGTTTTAGTCGTTGGTGGAGGAGACTCAGCCATGGAAGAAGCTACTTTTCTAACAAAGTTTGCTTCGGAAGTGGTTATAGTTCATAGGCGAGAAGAATTTCGAGCATCAAAGATAATGATTGAAAGAGCACTCTCGAATCCTAAAATAAAAGTGGAATACAATACTACAGTAGAAGATATAAAAGGTTCCCAAGAAACAGGTGTGAAGTCAGTCATCCTAAAAGATACACAAACTGGTGAACTTCGTGATTATGCCTGTGATGGTATCTTTATGGCAATTGGCCACGTTCCAAACACAAAACTATTCCAAGATACACTCGAACTTGATGCTGCTGGATATATTATTACACAATCAGATTCCACCTATACTAATATAGAAGGCGTATTTGCATGTGGAGATGTACAGGATACTGTTTATAGACAGGCTGTTACGGCTGCAGGTTCGGGCTGTATGGCAGCTATTGATTCTGAACGGTGGTTGGAGGAACAATAATATAATATATCGCTTCTGATCTTCTATCTCTTTCAAGAACCATTAGTTCTAAAAGGATCAGATAATGGCACAAAATAAAAGATTAATCTTCAAAGTGAATGGCTTGGAGAAAGATTTCGGGTCTTATCAAGCATTGAAGGTTAAAAAACTAGAGATTCACCCAGGTACTGTATACGGCATAGTAGGAACGGTTGGCAGTGGAAAATCTACCCTATTAAATATCCTCGCTGGAATCGAAAAAGAATCATCCGGAACTGTACTCTATGAAGATAAGCCATATGAGACTAACTGGTTGGGGCGTATCAAAGTGCATGATGACATATTCTATTCAAAAGCCCCATCTTTTAATAGGTCAGGCGGGACTATTGAACAGTACATAGCCGCCAAATTCAATAAGAAAAAGAATGTAATCCAAAATAGATATTTTAAAGATGGAAGTTTTAAAAATCTATGGACAAGGAATATGAAAGAAATCTCCGTTGGTGAAATGAACTGGCTGGGGATGATACTGGCATGTGAAACAGATCCTAGGGTTTTATTGATTGATGATTATGGGACATATTTTAATAATAATATGGAAAAAGATTTCAGAAATAAGATAACTAGTATGAATCGTACATTGGGTACGACCATCATACTGAGTGCTCCATCAGATATATATATAAAACATTTTGCTTCGGTTCTGATATACTTAGATCATGGCCATATTTGGAAAATTCGTCCAGGAATGTCAAAAAATAGGAATACTGGACAGAAAAATGATAAGAAATACCGCAAAGGCAAGCATAGAGATAGGAAGAGGAATCAAAGGAGAAGGTAAAAAATCATTTTATGGTAGATATAATATGATTAATGTTCGTGGAAAATATCTGCAGTTAAGATCTTGAGCATGAATATTCATTTAGACAAATTAATTGATCAATTCAACCAAAAGCATATTCTTGTAATTGGCGATGTGATGTTGGATGAGTACATCTGGGGAAATGTAAATAGAATATCTCCAGAGGCACCTGTGCCAGTGGTTAAACTTGATAATGTAGATTACCATTCCGGTGGCGCAGCGAATGTAGGTGAGAATGTTTTTTCCTTAGGATGTGAGGTTACCATGGTGGGACTGATAGGAAATGATACTAATGGAGATACATTAAAAAATATTCTCAATAAAGAAAATAGATTTAAACTACATTTGGTACAACAACCTGAAAGACCTACAACTGTAAAAACACGCATAATGGCACAAGGGCAGCAGGTAATGCGAGTCGATAATGAAACGGAAGAGACACCTCCTTCTGATATCTTGGAGAAAATAAAGTCTATTATAGGGGATGCTATGGAGGATGTAGACGGTGTTATCCTTCAAGATTATGGTAAAGGACTTTTTTCAAAAGAAATGATCATTTGGATTATGCAACGTGCCAAAAAAGCTTCATTGCCTGTTTATGTCGACCCCAAAGATCATAACTATTCATGTTTTTCTGGAGCAAGATTATTGAAGCCTAACTCATCTGAGTTTTGGAATAATGTAGATCCAAACACATCCTTTGAAGAAGCAGCGACCAGTCTAAAAATAGATAATGATTATGGTATATTATTAGTAACTAGAGGTGCAGACGGAATGTCTATCTTTTATGGCGATAATAAGGAACATATTCCTACAATAGCTAGGTCTGTTCATGATGTTTCGGGAGCCGGTGATACGGTGATCTCTACATTCGCGATCTGTGATATCTGTGGAGTCGATCCATTAGAATCAGCATGGATGTCTAACTATGCAGCGGGAAAGGTATGCGAGCAAGCAGGAGTAGTGCCTATTATAATTGATGACTTGGTTGGTATCGTCAATCATAAAGATGATTAAATCTCTGTAGGATGCTTGGTCTTGTCTATAAAATTATTTTACTCCTTATCTTATTAAATAATATAGGTGCACAGCCCGATTCTAGATTTAGTCCATTTGATTGGGTGCTATATTCCGGTGCTAGAAAAATTTCATCTATCACTGAAGGGTTTACATTTGCATATATTGGCACAGAGTCAGGTGGGTTAAAACGATTTAACCTTTTCGGTAATTATTTTGATGAACCGATTACGACTGCGCAAGGACTCGAAAATAATAACATTACAGCAGTACATTTTGATAAAGGCACAGGTTTAATATGGGTTTCCACTCCTCAGCATATACAATATTCTTTCTCGAGGGAAGGGGATTGGTATTCATTTGATCTGCAAAATTTGGGCTTATCTAAATATGATCAGATTAAACAAATTGGTTCATCCTCTAATTATATCTGGTTAAAAGCACGTTCGTCCTATGTAAAGCTCGGAAATTCGTCAGGTACTCTAATAGGCATCTATCCTTCTCCTGATGAGCTTAATATAAATTGGAGTAGCGGTAAATACATAGGTCAAAATGATATTAAAGAGATATTAATGAATTATCACATATTGGACGGTTGGACATTGAATGGTGATCAATTATTAGACAGGTTAGGCAGGATCTCAACAATCTCAACAGGGTTTATTGGTAACCATGGTAATGTTTTTTTGGGTTCCGATAATGGAGATATATTTTTTGGAACAAAAACAATGGAAACTCTCTCTCCTGTAATTCCTGATATTGATAATACTGATGTTTTATCTCTCTATAAGAGTGTGGATCAACTATGGGTAGGTAGCTATGATTTTATAAGTTCAAAAGGTATCTCAAAATTAGATATGCGTACAAATTCATCTCAGTTATATTCATTCGAAGAAACTATTAATATGACCCCATCGCCGATATATTCCATATACCAGTCAGATCATGAGGTTTGGGCAGGGGGAGAAGGCCTGATATTATATTTTGATCAAAAGGATAATTATTGGCGTACCCTGGGAGAAGGAAGAGGCTCACCATCAGGTAAGATATGGGACCTATATGGTAACGAAGTTCATATCTGGGCAGCTTCTTCAATGGGTTTAAGGAGAATTGAGCGGGCTACCATGAGCGAGGACCCAATTGGAATTGAAGGTTATTTTGAACAAAGACATGTTTATGACGTTACAGAAATTGATGATCAAATATGGATAGGTTCAATTATGGGTCTATATATTTTTTCATATGATAATCCTCAGCTATTGCAAGCTAATGATATTGGTAGAAAAAACTTTCCTGAGAGATTTTATAAGATAACAGCGATAGAAGAATATAATAGACTTATCTATGTTGTTGGCGAGATGGGAATTGCTAAATTTAACATGGAAGAAAGAGAGTGGGATCTATTGTACACTTCAGGTGTTTACCAAGGTAAAACTGTATATTCTCTTGCAGTGAATGATAAATACCTTTTTTTAGGAACTGATAACGGCCTCATTAGGGTCAATAAGCGTACTGGTCTGATAAAGGATTATTTGTTCCCTTTTATTGGACAGATCAATGAAATAGTGCTTGAAGAAAAAATAGTATGGCTTGGCACTTCAACTGGACTTGTTAAGTTTAAATGGAAAAGAGATCTTTAAATAGAATAAATATTTTAATTGTATTGTTACTGACCCTTTTGGCTTTTACTCATGCCCAAAGAATGTCACGATCAAAAAAGCAAAGAACCAATGTGGAGAAATTTGTTCTAGCACCATTTGCTGATGCCATTAGTTCAGACTCTATAAGAATAGTTACCTATATTGAGATTCCATTTTATTCGTTGCAATTTATAAAAAAAGGAAGCTCTCTTATCGCGTCATATCAGGCATCGATAAGCATAAAAGATAAAAAGGGTAAAGACCTAGAACATATTATTTGGTCTGATTCTATTATTACTGACATTTACACAGATACACGATCGGTAGTTAAAAACAGAAAACATTTCACTGAATTTGTTGTCTCTAAGGGCAGTCAATATGAATTAATTGGAGAATTGCAGGATCTCGATACTAGGAAGAAAGGAATTTTGAAGAAGAGAGTTGATTATAGGGAATATGACAAACTTCCTTCCTTAATGGAACCTAATTATTTATTAGACCTTAGTGGTGATTGGGGTTTCGGTAGAGATAAGATACCCACTCGAGGATATAGGGTTAGAGAAATAGGGGATGGGATTGACCTTAAAATTACGGGTTTTGTCAACCCTGGTGACTATGAAGTAAATATCTTTCTTTCAAATGGCACTATAACTGATTCCTTAGTACAAAGATTTACGGGAGTTGGAGACAAGGGATATTTTAATGAAATGATCTTTATTCCAGCTACAAAGTTTAGTGCATTAAAAAATGATTTTAGGATAGAGTTATCACAAGGTAAAAAGACAGTAGATAAGATTTCCTCCTTTTCGAGAAATAAACCAGGGATATCAAATTATGTCTATGATATCGATCTAGCTTTAAAGCAGATGAAGTATATTTTACAAAATGATGAAAGATCTAAGCTGAAGAAAAAATCAAAGAACGATAAGGAAGAATTATTCTATTCATTATGGAAGGATAGAGACCCTACTCCTGAAACCGATCGTAATGAGTTAATGGAAGAATATTATGAAAGAGTATCATATGTTAATGAACATTTTGACGGTTGGCAGCCCGGATGGGAGACAGACCAGGGTATGATATATATTCTTTTTGGACCCCCAGATGAGATTCAGCGTACAAACTCTACTTCATCAAACTCATCTTTCTGGAATGATGGAAATAGCGCAACCAGTTTATACCAGGTATGGAGCTATTATACTATTAATAAACAATTCGTTTTCAGGGACCAAAATGGATTTGGTGACTATCGTCTGAATACGCCTTTCTTTGGCGCTGGCCTATGATTTTAGAATATTTTTCTTATAGTGGTTTACAATCTTTTAAAAAATGTCCAGCGCAGTTTAAATATAGATATATAGATAAAATATATAAAAAGGATGAAGGCATAGAAGCATTCATGGGAAAGAGGGTTCATGAAGCAATTGAATATATTTACAATCAAAAGATGTTAGGGAAGCTCGTGACCTATGATAATGTATTAAAATATCACTATTCCCTTTGGGAGCGATCATGGCATGATAAAATTGGAATAGTAAATAAGCAAATATTGCCTATAGACCAAAACAAAAATATCAAGTTATGGAAGAAATATGCCGCGTTTTATTTTAGGACGGGTGAAAAGTGTCTTACAAAATTTTATAGGATGAACCAACCCTTTGATGACAACGTGCATGCTAATGAATATAAACTTGATTTTTATATAGACGATGAAGATAAATATAGGATAAAGGGCATAGCGGATCGTCTGGATGTAGACAGTGAAGGTAATTGGTATATCCATGATTATAAAACTGGTAAAAGAGCTTATAAGCAGAGTGAGGCTGATAGGGACATGCAATTAGGCTTATATCATATAGGTTTAGAAAAAGAAAAAGAAAATATAAGGTCCATTACATTAGTTTGGCATTTTCTACAGCAAAGTAAAGAAAACATTATAGTAAGATCAAAGAGAAGTAAAGATAGTATCTATAAATTGATTGATAAAACAAAAAATACTATAGATGAAATAAGAACTAGATATAAAGAAAAGAGAACTTTTGAAGCCAAAACGTCAATGCTATGTAATTGGTGCTACTATTGGGAAGAATGCCCTAGACAGCAAGGCACAAATCCATATATAGGACAATAATGAATAAGTTGACTCAGTTACAAAGAGATGCTCTTAAGGAAGCTTTAAAATTAGATGGGTTAAGCATTGAGCATAAGAATACGCTTAAGGCTCTCCTAGATAGTAATAAAAATAATGAGATAACTCCTAAGTTATTTGTTGATGGTGCTGCTGACCTGCATTCAAAAACAGCAGGTATTGGGGGTGTTGTATATATAAACGAAGGTGAAGTAGCTAATTTCTCAGAGCCATTGTATGATAAGACAAATAATGAATCTGAGTATTTATCACTTATAAAAGGTATTCAAGTCATACATGAGCTAAAATTTGGTAATGTATTAATATATTCAGATAGTGAATTAATTGTTAAGCAGGTAACTGGTGAGTATAAAATAAAAAATGATAGGATGAAAAAGTTGAATGATGAAGTGAAATTAAATCTGAGGAAATTAACCAGTTGGAGTATAGAGCATGTTAGAAGGGAAAAGAATACTCGAGCTGACGAATTAAGTAAATTAGGAATGGAGGAAGCTAGAGGGAGTAAATAAAATTAATCCTTGGTTAACTCTAATATAAATTCTGCGTAAATTGTATCTCATCACGACTAGGTTAATTCTTTGAATATGTCTTCTAAATCTTTTCCAAATGTTCTGAACTGGATCTCAGGCGATGTTGCTATCGACCTAGGGACTGCTAATACCCTCATATGGCTGAAGGGTAGAGGTATTGTTGTGAATGAGCCCTCCATCGTTACGCGTAATGTACATGATGATACTATAGTCGCAGTAGGTGATGAGGCCAAGGCAATGCTTGGTAAGACCCATAGAGAATTAGAAACAATTCGTCCTCTTCAAGATGGCGTTATAGCCGATTTTAAAATGACTGATGGAATGCTGCAGGGCTTCATACGAAAAATAAATCTTAATCGATTAGCACGTCCCCGAATGGTTATTTGTGTACCATCTGGAGTAACTGAAGTTGAAAGAAGAGCTGTTAAAGACTCTGGTGAAAGGGCTAATGCTAGAGAAGTATATTTAATTGAAGAACCAGTCGCGGCGGCTATTGGTATTGGACTGGATATTAGCCAACCTATTGGAAATATTATTGTTGATATTGGTGGCGGGACTACGGAGATCGCTGTTATTTCACTTAATGGGGTAGTTACTAAGGAAACCATTAGAATTGCCGGTGACGAAATGGATGAAGCGGTTTTGCAATGGTTTAGAAATGAACATAAGCTCGAGATTGGACTAGGCATGAGTGAAAAGATCAAAAAGACAGTTGGTTCAGCAATGAAAATGAAGTCTGATGATATAGCAGTAAAGGGTCGCGATCTTGTTTCAGGAATTCCAAAAACAATAGAGGTATCATCTGATGAAGTTCGTTTAGCTCTAAAAGATCCTGTTAATCAAATTGTAGAGGCCGTCAAACGATGTCTAGAGCAAACACCTCCTGAACTAGCCGCAGACATTCTTGAAAGAGGAATTATACTTGCTGGTGGCGGCAGCTTACTAAAAGGGATAGATCAGATAATACGTGAGCGTACTAATGTACCGGTTAATGTTTCAGAAGATCCTCTTCTATCGGTTGTTAAAGGAACAGGAATGGTTCTTGAAAATTTAAAAAAATACGAAGCGGTTCTCTTGTAGTAGTTTATGTACGGCATTTACCTGGCGATTGTCAGACATAAAGACCATTTAGTTTTTGTACTCTCACTAATTTTATCAATCTCTCTACTTTTAAATAATCAAGATCCCAGGATGGGTGTTGTAAGAGGGAAAGCAGCCGAAGTCATCTCATTTATTTCTTCGCCCATGACATTAATGAAATCACTAATGTTCCTTGAAGAGGAAAATCAACTTTTACGTGAAAAAACATTATCCCTTTCCCTGCAAGTAGAATCGATGCTTAATCTACAGAAAGAGAATGATGAACTTTTAGGGATGTTGGATTTTAAACGCCAAACAAAATTATTGATCAAGCCTGCGAGAGTAGTAAATAAAGGTCTACACCCAAATCTCTTATCAATTATTATAGATGGAGGTAAAATAGATGGAATCAAAAAAAATCAAGCTGTGCTTACTCCAAAAGGGATAATTGGAAAAACAATTGAAACGGGAGAAAAAGCGTCTATTGTTCAATTGATCACAGATTCTAATTATAGAGTTAGCGTAAGGGTATTACCGAGTGGAGCCACGGGTATACTCCAAATATTAAAAGGAAATACCGCTCAAATACGTGAAGTGCAAAAAAATGTAAATATTAGTATTGGAGATAAGGTAGTTACATCAGGTTTTAGTGATATCTATCCAGCAGGTTTACCAGTCGGCATAGTTGAAGGTGTTTATGAAGAAAGAGGAAGCTTTCAGAAAGTAGTCAACGTTTCCCTGCCTAATGATATGAGTGCTTTTCAATATGTGTTTGTAATTATAGAGAAATTAAATGAGAGCAATTGACTTTATAATTCCCGGTATTTTGGTATGGCTATTGCAGTTGACTACATCTGACTTGCTAGCTATTGATACAGTAAGGCCTGACTTTTGTGTGATATTAATTTTATTTTGGTCAATAATGCATGGAAGGTTGATTGGTACGGTCACTGGCTTTATCATGGGTTTGATATTAGATATATCAGGGACTGGGTTATTTTTTGGATTGTCACCACTTATCTATTCAATTACAGGTTATCTTGGCGGAAACCTCAACGGTATTATTCTAAGAATAAATACATTTTATTTCACACTATCTTGGGTAGCAATTTTGTTATTCCAATTCTTTATTTATTGTGGAGTACAATATCAGTCATTATGGGTATTAGATCAAAATTTATTTTTGGGAAAATGGGTCGGAACCTCTGCTTATTCCTTAGCATTTGCAGGAATTTTACAGTTTATATATCCATTTGATAGAATTAAATAATGTTAAAAGCAGACAATATAGTTTCCATCCGCCAATATTATCTGGCTGTTTTCATTACTATTATATTGATTACTATATTAACTGCACGGTTCTTTCAGCTTCAAATACTTGATTATGACCAGTATTCAAAAAAGGCAAATTCTAATAGAATAAGAAAAGTAACAACTTCTGCACCACGTGGGCTGATTCTTGATAGGAATGGACAAATTTTAGTTGATAATCTTCCTACATATATTTTAAATGCCGTTCCTGGTGAGTTGTCCAATAAAGGGCAGACCTTTAAGCTCATATCAAAACTAGTGAATTATGATTCATTAGCACTATCAAAAAGTTATGGTAGATATTATAGAGGTAGGTTTATTCCAACCCGAATAGCCAAAGATCTTACTTTTGATCAAATATCACGACTAGAAGAAAATAGGTTAAACATTGAAGGTGTATATTATCAAATATTCCCAGAAAGATATTTTCCCTCAACTGTAAATGCTTCACACATTCTTGGGTATGTTAGAGAAGTCGATAAAGGTATTCGTCAATCGTTAAATAACCCAACGCAATATGAATTAGGAGATATTATTGGCTGGAGTGGTTTGGAAAAAAAATACGAAAATTATTTAAAGGGAAAACATGGAATACAATTTTATCAAGTTGATGCATATGGTAGAGAAGCTGGGTATGTTTCTGATTTTCCCCCAAGAAATCCCGAACCAGGAAGAAACATAATCACAACTATTGATTTAGATATTCAATATAGTCTTGAAAATATAATGGAGGGTAAAAAAGGTGTCATATTAATTGGCAGTCCTGAAACGGGTGAGATATTAGGTGCTGTGAGCAAACCAGATTTCCGACCAGATATATTTACAGGACGTATCTTAACTGATGACTGGAATGACCTACTTTTAGATCCAGGTAAGCCTCTTGTAAATCGATTCAACCAAGGTCTATATCCTCCGGGTTCTATAGTGAAAATGATAACGGGTGCAGTTTTATTAGACCATCAAGATTTTGATCCTCATTTAACCCAAGATTGTGTTGGTGCATACCAGTTTGGGGATAGAGTATTTGGTTGTTGGTTAGAACAGGGTCATGGCAAAGTAGATCTGACATCTGCTATTACACAGTCTTGTGACGTTTACTTTTATAGAACTATCCATTATTATGACCTTGATAAATTATCAAAATATTTCAAAAAGTTTGGTTTTGGTGCTCTTACAGATGTAGACATTGAAGGAGAGTCAAAAGGAATAGTTCCTACTACAGATTACATGAACAAAAGATATGGTCGGTTTGGTTGGAGTACTGGCGCTCTATTAAATTTCAGTATTGGCCAAGGTGAAATACTTGTTACACCTATACAAGTTTTGAATTATACCAATATTTTGGCTTCAAAAGGGATAACTTCCAAACCGCACTTTGTAATGTCGGAAATTTTAAATAAAAATAAAGATTCTCTATTACCAGCAGAAGATTGGGATAGAATCACCTTTGATATGGAACAAGTAGTAATACACCCAAAAGGAACGGGTAAAAGTGCTAACCCTCTCGTAAATGGTGCTAATGTTTATGGAAAAACAGGAACTGCTGAAAATCCTCATGGTGAAGATCATGCCTGGTTCATTGGATGGCTGGATTTTTTAGAAAATAAATATTCTATTGTAGTATTATTGGAAAATGCTGGCTCAGGAGGGGCTATAGCAGCGCCAATTGCACGGCAAGTTTTTAATGATATTATTGATCTTAATAGTTTGGCAGCTAAATGATTGGATATCGTTCTCTAGAGTATAAGGAATTTCCTTTAAGTATCATCGTTATAGCGACCATTTTATCCTTAATCGGATTAGTAGTTTTAAATAGTATTTCACAGGGCGAGTACACTGGATTTATTAATTCTCCGTTTAATAAACAATTTGTTTTTTTGATACCCGCAGTGTGCATTTCCCTTATCATTTTATTTATCCCAAGATATTCAATACATAAATATTCTTATCCACTTTATGTTATTGGAATAGTAATGGTATTACTTCCATTTTCTGGTTCAGCTCATGCAGGCACCTATCGTTGGTTTAATGTGCCTGGCAGTGGCTTTGCAGTGCAGCCAAGTGAGTTTTCAAAAGTATTTACTGTACTATTTTTAGCAAGATATCTCTCAGACCATACCCTAAAAATGAAACAATTCACTTCAATTATTATACCTATTGGTTTAGTGATGGTACCAACTATGATAGTGATGAATCAGCCCGACCTGGGTACTGCCATAGTTATGATGACACCTGTATTGCCAATGCTTTATTGGTCTGGTGCAAAGCCTTTTTATCTGTTTCTCATTATAGCGCCTATTTTCAGTATGTTGACAGCATTTCAAACCTTATCATTTACCATTTGGGCGATAATCCTTGGTGGAGTGATTTTAATTTCAAGGCCTACTCTATTAATGTCGATCTTGCTTTTTTTTGGAAATATATTTTTAGGGCTTCTTTCTCCTTATGCCTGGAATTCATTAACACCTTATCAACAAAATCGTATTACAACATTTCTAAATCCTGAAAAAGATCCTTTAGGGGCAGCATATCAAATTATACAAAGCAAGACGGCAATCGGTTCAGGCGGTTTATTTGGTAAAGGATGGGGAGAAGGAACTCAAACTCATTTGAAATTTTTACCCGTCCAAGAATCTGATTTTATTTTGTCAGTTATTGGTGAAGAAATGGGATTTTTTATGATTGCAGTAGTATTGATTTTAGTGGCCTATTTTATAATTCAAATCATCAAACGATCATTTTTATCAAAAGATCGATTCTCAAGTTTAGCATTAATTGGCATTGCATCGATATTGCTTGCACATGTCTTTGTTAACACAGCAATGACTGTGGGGCTCATCCCAGTGAAAGGTCTTCCATTTCCATTTATTTCCGCAGGAGGATCATTTTTAATGACTAGTTATCTTATGGTTGGCCTTGTTTTAAAGCTTAGTGTTAATTACACTGACTGATAAACTTATTTGAAGGAATGGCATTAACCGGTAAATTCTAATCTTATTTGCCGAAATAAAAGGGTGAAATAATGACCAATCTATTGAATCGTATATCATTAATAACGCTTACGTGCATGTTGTGCTCAGTTGCTTACGGACA
Organism: bacterium TMED46; assembly: GCA_002167345.2. Lineage (GTDB taxonomy): Bacteria > Fidelibacterota > Marinisomatia > Marinisomatales > UBA1611 > CACEUX01. Next base: position 27,544 of record NHCZ02000045.1, read on the forward strand.
AAGCAAAGATTCTTCAAGAGAATTAAAGAGGTTGAATGCCAAAATAGACCGAGTGCGGGTCATGGTAGATTCCCTAGAGTTAGATAATCAAATTTTGTTGCCTGAATTAATGTCTGCTTTCAAACAGGCTGTTAAGAGTAAAGCCCAACAGGACAGCATAACACTAGTGATTTTAAAGAGGATAAATACACTTAGTAATAAAATTGCAAATTTAGAAAATCAATCAAAATATATGGATAGTACAGCCCTGGAAATTTTCAACAAACTCGTGCTAGTGGAAAATAAGATTGTTACTTTGACCAATAGTTACAATGAGATGGCAAAACTAAGGTCAGGAGAACCAATCTCATCCGAGCCTAAATATAATTCAGCGCAATATAAGAAGACTTATATGGCCAGTCTAGGTCATTTTCAAAATCAAAATTTTTCAGAAGCCATCTCTGGATTTAAAAATCTTGTGTCATCTGATGCTACAAATGATTTAGCCGATAATAGCCAATATTGGCTCGCAGAATGTTTTTATTCTCAAAAGGATTTTAAAAGAGCTATAGTAGAGTTTGAAAAAGTATTTACCTATGCTGGAACCGATAAAGATGATGATGCTCAATTAAAGATTGGTCTATCATATCAAAGTATTGGCAATGTAGAAAAAGCTGGGGAAGAATTCCAGCGTCTGATTGATTACTTTCCAGGTAGTGAATATTACCCGAAAGCCAAAGAAGCTTTAAAACAATTATCTATTAATTAACCTTCCAACCAACACTTAATGCCAAAAAAACTATATTACCTTACAACGGAAATAGTTCCGTTCGCAAATGTTACGCCATTAGCTGATTTTTCTACAAGAGTTCCACTCGCCCTCCAAGAGAAGGGACATGACATTCGTACTATAATTCCAAAGTATGGTTATGTTAGTGAAAGAAAGTATATCCTAAGGGAGGTAATAAGGCTTAGGGAAATTCCATTTGAATTCAATGGGCAAAATAAAGTTGCTAGTGCTAAAAGTGCTTTTATTCCAAAAACAAGAGTGCAGGTATATTTCCTTGAGGATAGTCACTGGTTCAAACCTCTAACAAATCTTGTTTACAAATCAAAAAATGGTCGTATCCTTGCTGACAATGGAGAAAGGTATGCATATTTTGCCAAAGCTGTTTTAAGCACACTCCCACATTTGTTCTGGACACCAGATATTTTTATCTGCAATGGTTGGCAAAGTGCCTTGGTGCCGGGGATGTATAAAAAACACTTTGAAGGCATAAGTGATTTTTACAAAAAAATTAAGACCGCAATGGTAATCCATGATAATAATGAGTATTCTGATATTTCAAGAAAAGATCTTGAAGTAGCAGAGGTTCCCATACATAAATCTCTAAAGGGTAACACTCTAAATGTTTTTGATGTTGGTTCCTTTGAGGCTGATTCAATCATTATACTTGACAAGCCATCTGAAAAGATATCTGAAAAACTCTTAAAACAACCTGGTATATCAGCTAATAAGAAGAAAGTATCTGTTATTAATTTATCTGATGATGAATCTCCTGACTATAAAGATATTGCAGATAAAATGGAACAAATATTAAATAAAATTCCTGCCTAAGCTTTCACATAATTAGCTGAATATGAAAATTTGTGACTCTTCTGTAAAGTTTGTAATTCTGTTATTTATATCTTTTCATGTATGGAATTGTGTAGAGACCCCCTTAAACCACGATTTAAGTCATTCTGAGCTAGAACTTGATACTTTAGTCATCAATGATATTTCAGGAGCCAATTATAGGGTCGCTCCAAGCTTGGGTTCTAATGAAAGGTTGTATGTAGGGAATAAAAATGGCATTGAGGTACCACTTTCCTTAATCAAAATAGGCTCAGGCTTTTGGAATTATAGTTTTGATAGTACAATTACCATTGATAGTCTTCGCTTTATTTTATACTCGAAGGATAGTTCCTTATCAGAAATTTCGACTCCCAAATTATTTTACAGTCCTGATTCGCAGTTTAATGAGAACAATAGTACTTATCTTGATTTTCTTGACTTTTCATTATCGGATTGGTCTGATTTAGACCAGGCAAACATTAAGGTGAATACTGATACAACAGATACATCATCATCGTTTACTTATACCGAACTCATATGGAATGTGGATACCTTATTAGCATCTTTATCTGATACACTAGACTCTAACCTTGTTCGAACATTTGCCATTCAATTAGCAAATAGCGATTCGAATTTTATTGAATTATTCAGTGAGGAGGCATCTCAAGGAGATAAAGATCCCAAAATAATTATGTACTATAGACGTACTATAACAACTTCCGATTCAACATTGATTGATACAAATTCTGCAACAATATATTCAGATGGTGATTTGTCAATAATTGATCCAAGCGGGATAGAGCCCTATGTAAATAAATTAGGTTTAAGTAATGGATTAGGTTTAAGGTCGGTCTTGAATATTTCATTCAATGAAGCTTCATTGCCAGAGGGTTCTATGATACGTTCAGGAAATTTGATTTTAGAATCAGATACTAGTTTAACACCTTTCCAATATAATATCATTATTGACCCCTTGGATAGCGATACCTCTGTTGTTGATAGTGTTAGTGTATACAGTTCAGATCCTTATGAAGCGATAGGGTATCCGTATAGAGTATCTTCTGATTCTGAAAATGGGGTATATGTCATTCAAATTAAAAATATTCTACAAAATATTTCCTTAGGTAATGAATCAAATATAGGTTTCAAACTTTTAGCAAATGAAAAAAATAACCCCTTTGAATCAGCTTGGTTTGACTTTCAAACTGGACCTAGTCCTAAATTAGAGATCATCTATGTCGCTAATTAAAAGATTAATTATCTCTTCCTTATTTTTCTCTTTTGTGATTTGCCAAGGTACAATGAATGCGCTTGGGGTAGGACATTTTTATCATCACCAAGGAATTGGTAACGCAACAAGTGGTGTCATTGATCTTTCACCATCATTTAAAAGTAATGTTTCGCTCACTAATCCAGCCACGTGGCATAATCTCAAATTCACCTTTTTATCCTTATCTTATAGTGGTAATGAAAATTCATTTGATAATGGATCTATGGCAAATGGTTACTCCAGCATATCTAACGCTATGTGGGTTGTACCGATTAAGTCCAGATCATCTTTCGGTATAAATTTGTCACCGTATGCAGATCAAAGAATTACAATGGTAGACCAAGATACATCCGTATTTCAAGCATTTGATACAACATATAGCTTTACAAGGTCATTTGATCGGTCAGGTGGTATTTTATCATTGAGGTTAGGGACTTCATATAATTTGAATAAAAGTATCAGTTTCGGTTACATCTACAATATCTTATTTGGCTCATCAAGGAATCATGAATCTCTCAATTTTGATGGAAGTTCAATGGTCCAGACCAGTAGGGTTCGTTATAGTGGCATTATAAATGATCTATTCCTACTGATCTCATTAACAGATGATTTGAATATTTTCTCTAAATATACCTTGACTCTTCAAACTCTTGAAGGTGCATTGGAACAAAAGCATCTATTTGATGATATTAACGATAATGGCTATCATGATTATAGTCCGCCTTATTATGACTTCCCAAATCCAGATAGTGTTGAGGCATATTCTGAAATGAGAATAAAAGATCTCCATGATCCCTCAGGATATAATATTGGTATTAATAAAGCATTGAATTCAAACTCTTCAGTCGCAATTGAATTAGGTAGTTTGAAGGATAACTCAAAAGGTTTGAATAGCCTAAGATTGCCAATTGATAACTGGATCAAAGAGACCAGTACACTTAAAGCATCATTTACTCACTATTCTAATGATTTTTCTCTAAGATTATTTGATAGATTCTCATTTAGGACTGGTATTACCTATTATGAGCATAAATTAAAAAATGATACACCTCCTACAACTGAAATTGGTTACTCACTAGGCTTTGGTTTTAAGTTTAAGCCAGTAGGAAACCAAATAGATATTAATTATTATATTGGTAATAGAGATCACTCGGGTTTAAAAATAAAAGAAATGATACAGCAGATACAAATAGGCGTTAGTATTGCCGATATATGGTTTGTTAAAAGGAGACAGAAGTAGTTATGAGACAATTAAAATTAATGTCTATGACCTTAGGCATATTTTTTCTTTATATGTGCGTTCCTCCATCAGATACAGATACGAATTCAAAGAAAGATAAAGCAGAATTAGACTCTTTAAGAAAAGTCCGATGTCCAAGACTTATGAGTAGCGCAGCCGAATATTATAGAAATCGTGATTGGAAGCAAACAGTGAAGATATATGAAGAAATAACAACTCTTGATTGTGATGAATGGAATCCTACTTATGCGCCACCACAAGAGATATATCAATATTATGCTATTGCGTATGAACAAATGGGAAAGTTTGATAGTTCAGAATACATTTTGCTAGATGGTCTACAAAAGTTACCAGAGAATGTTGAGTTAAGAAAAAGATTAGCCTACTCATACAAAAAGCAAGGCAAGCTTGATAATGAGATCATAGAATATGAACGGCTGGTGGATATGGCCCCTAATGATGTCTCTATTATGAATGAATTGTCGAAGCTTTACAAAGATAATGAACGATATGATGATCAAATATTTATTTTAGAAAAAATGCTTTCATTAAATGAAAATAATGAAATAGCACAAAGTGAACTTGCGATGGCGTTTGAAAGTAGTGGAAGAGACCCATTGGATGTTTATCGTAAGAGATATGAAGACAACCCTGATAATTTTAGTTATGGTCTAGATTATGCCGATAGACTGAGTCAGGCAGATAGGAGTGAGGATGCTATACCAATATTGAACAAAGTTATTCGACTCGACCCCAGTAGTAAACTTGCATACAGAAGATTGGCTGATGCAAATAAAACAGTCGACGACCTAGCTGCTGCTGCAAAAGCATACGAGGAGCTATTTAAGATAGACCCCAGAGATGGTCGTGTTGCAATCGATATATCAGATGTTTATCTTGATAATAATGACTACAGACAGGCACTTAAATGGGCAGATAAGGCAACAAGCCTTCAAAACCAAAATGGAGAGGGCTTCGGACAGAAGGGTAAAGTCTATTATTATGGTTGGGATAATTTTCGTCAAAACCCTCTCACAATAGATGATAGGGTCGTGGCAAAATTAGCATATGATTATTTTACCAAAGCAGAGAAAAGAGGTTTCAGGGGTTTCTCTAAGAGTCCCTGGATGAAAGAAAATGAAAAAGATATACTATATGGAAAAGCACAATGGTTTATGGCTGAAGATAAAGTAAAACGAAGCAGGAGTATTTCTACCACCAAATCTGATTATGACTGGGTAACAGAATCTCTTAAAGCTGAGGATGGTTGGAAATAAGTGGATGAATAATTTAGAAATAAAAGATCCAGAATTATTTGATGTTTTAAAAAGAGAGGCAAATAGAGAGGAACTTACATTAGAGTTGATAGCATCTGAAAATTTCACAAGTAAAGCAATAATGGAAATGGCTGGTGGGGTCATGACAAATAAATATGCTGAAGGTTATCCTGGTAAGCGATACTATGGTGGGTGTGAGGTTGTAGATGAGGCTGAAAATATAGCTCGCGACCGCTTAAAAAAACTTTTTGGATGTGAATATGCAAATGTCCAACCACATTCAGGTTCTCAAGCAAATATGGCTGTTTTTATGACATTCCTCAAGCCTGGCGATACAATTATGGGCCTGGATCTTGCGCACGGAGGACACCTAACTCATGGTAGTCCTGTTAATTTCTCAGGTCAATTGTATAAATCCGTTTCATACCATATATCAAAAGAAGAGGGGCGAGTTGATTTTGATGAGGTATCAAAAGTTGCAAAAGAACATAAACCCAAACTCATCATTTGCGGAGGAAGTGCTTATCCGCGGTTTATAGAATTTGAAATGTTCAGAGAAGTTGCAGACTCTGTAGGAGCCTACCTTATGTCTGATATTGCGCATCCGAGTGGATTGGTCGCAGCAGGCGTCCACCCATCACCAATGGAATATTGTGATGTAGTAACAAGCACAACACACAAAACACTTCGCGGACCCAGAGGTGGTATTATTATGATGGGTAAGGATTTCGAAAACAAATGGGGAAAAGTCGCACCAAAATCAGGTCGAACTAAAATGGTTTCTGAATTACTTGACTCGAGTGTGATGCCAGGTGTTCAAGGAGGACCATTGATGCATATCATTGCAGCTAAAGCTGTTGCTTTTGGCGAGGCCCTAGAACCTGAATTTAAAACATATGCACAGAATGTTGTTGATAATGCCAAAGCAATGGGAGAGGAATTTTTAGATTTAGGATATGACCTTGTATCTGGGGGTACAGATACTCATGTTCTTCTTATTGATCTTTCAAAAAAAGGCATTAACGGCAGGCACGCTGAAAATATTCTGGGCAAGGCGGGTATTGCACTCAATAAGAACATGGTTCCCTTTGATACCCGAAGCCCGTTTGTAACAAGCGGTATAAGAGTTGGGACTCCGGCATTGACGACTAGGGGAATGGGAAAAACAGAAATGAGAAAGGTTGTCCAGTGGATAAATAAGGCTATTGTAGATTCAGAAAATGACTCTAATCTAAATAGTATAAGATCAGAGGTAGAAGCCTTCTGCTCAAATTACCCAATATACAAAGATTAATTGGCGCCAAATTAATCTCGTGATATATAAGAACCTTATATTATCCTCTCTTATTTTTATAATTTCATGTTCACCAAAAGCTTTCATCATAGATCAGCCTGAACTTGTATCTATATACTTTGAGAAAAAAATTAAAAAATTAGAAAAAAATGACATGACCAGTTTAGATCAACAACGAGATTTAATGAGAACTAAAGTAGAATATGGGTTTGGTATCATCATGGAGCATGCGGATAGGTTAATCGATGTTGATTATTCTTCAGCACTAGATAAGTATAAAAAAGCAAATATTATTTTCAAGGATGCTCGGGATTCTGGAATATCCATATTAAATGATAGGTACTCAAATTTTAACGACTGGATAAGAGGAGTTGTGGAGCTTCAGTTCACTAATAATGATATTATTGATCTTTATTGGTTGGCAGCAGCTTATGGTGGTGCTATCAGTTCAAGTAGAGGCGACCCATTTGAATTGATTCATCTCCCAAAAGTAGGTCGCATACTAAGAAAATGTATTGAGTTAGACCCTGAATGGAATAATGGTGCTGTCTATTCAGCAATGATGAGTTTNACTTCTACAAGGACTGATATNAGCGAGGATTTACTTCGTGATTCAGTTGATTTTTATTTTAATAAAGCAATATTATACTCCGATAGTTTAGATGCAGGNCCATTCTTAGCATACGCAGAGTCCATTCATAAAACATATCAAGAGCGTAAAGAATTTGAAGATAAGTTAAATTATGTNATTGATATGAAAACTAAATCAAGAAGTAGATACGAGTTGCCTAATCTGATTGCAAAAAACCGAGCAGAATGGTTACTNTCAAAAACAGATGATTATTTTTTAGAATGAAACGNATCATAATCATACTACTTTTATTNTCTTCAGTGATATTTGCTCGCAAGATCGTAGTGAAAATGGGAACCTTAGCTCCAGAAGGAACGGATTGGCANGGTATGCTTATAGAGATGGGNCAGCAATGGAAATCAGCNACAAAAGGGAAAGTGCAACTTAGGATCTATCCCGGCGGTGTTTTAGGCGATGAACGGGATATGGTTAGAAAAATGAGAATTGGACAGATACAGGCNGCAGGTATGACTGCTGAGGGACTCTCTGAGATTGTTTCTGATTTTTCATGTTACTTTGTTCCTCTTGTTTATCAAGATTCAGANGATGTNAATAAAGTGACAGAGGCCNTNTTGCCTNNACTTGAACAAAAATTGGAGGANAATGGNTTNAAACTNCTCTATTTATCCGANTTAACCTATGCNTATTGGTTTTCTACTTCGCCCATAAAAGTTCCTTCAGATCTAAAAAATAAGAAATTTTTTACTTGGGCTGGTGATTTTAAGTGGGAACAGGTTTATAAAAAAGCAGGTTACAATCCTGTACCTCTGGCCACTACTGATATCCTTTCTGCATTGCAAACAGGCCTTATAAGTACGATTCCCCAACCACCAATATATGCATTAGCCCAACAGTCATTTGGCATTGCTGACCATATGTTAGATCTGAAATGGGGTGTTTTGATGGCTGGTATTGTTGTTGATATGAAGACATGGAAAAGAATACCAGATAAGTACCATGAAGATCTCTTATCTATAGCAAAAGCAATACAGGCCAAGTATGCCGATTCTAATAGTGATGCTGATGTAAAAGCATTGGATGCTATGAAACAATATGGNCTNAAGGTTCATAGCCCTAGTGAAGATGAAANGGCATTATGGTTCCAAGAGGTCGAGCGTGTTAGTTACTATTTAAGAGGAAAGGTCATCCCTGAGACCATATACGATACAGTGATCAAATTGACCCAGGATTGATCTNGCAATGGTCAAGATATTAAATTTAGACCATATCACAAGAAGACTAAAATGGGGCGAAGATACCCTAGCCATTGTCATTTTCTCAGCTATGACAATTNTACCATGTTTCGAATCAATAAGTAGGGTTCTNAGTATAAATAGTNTCCCTGCTTCACAAATTCTAGTACAACATTTCACTCTTTGGATTGGCCTTTTAGGTGCAGTGCTGGCTGCTAGGCAAAACAAACTACTCGCACTNACCAGGGANCCATTATTTCAAAGAGAAAAAGATATCCACTTAGGTAGATGGCTGGCAAAGGTTACCACTTTTCTTGTATTAGTATCCTTGACNTGGGGTAGTTGGGAATTGGTTAAGGTTGAAATGGAATATCCCATTGATATTGCACCAAATATACCACGCTGGTTTGCTCAAATTATCATGCCATTAGGTTTTGGCCTTATGGCTATTCAGGTCTATTTGAATAGCTATGAGAAACAATTACATCGAATAACCTTAATAATTATAGGCGTTATTTTTTCTCTTAATGGTGTTTTAGAAGTGATATTTGATATNATACCTGCTTTNCNCTTAGGGATTATAGTGATTGCGGTCTCATTATTTTTTGGNGCACCNATTTTTGTGGGNCTGGGTGGTTTAGCGGTCCTAATGTTNTGGTTAGACTATACACCTATCTCTGCAATACCCGNAGAAGCNTACAGGATAGTTGTATCACCAACGTTACCTACGATTCCTCTATTTACCTTGGCTGGATATTTGCTCGCTGAGAGCAGAGCGTCAGAGAGATTAGTTACCGTTTTTAGAGAGCTGTTTGGTTGGATTCCTGGAGGAACACCAGTTATTATTGTTTTATTATGTGGGTTTTTTACTGCTTTAACAGGCGGCTCTGGTGTAACCATATTAGCATTGGGTGGGNTNCTNCTACCNATGTTGATCAGAGATGGATATAGTAGATCCTTTTCTTTGGGGCTTATTACTGTATCNGGATCAATAGGNTTATTATTTCCACCAAGCTTACCTTTGATTATTTATGGTGTCACAGCAGGTGTTTCCATAAAAGATGTTTTTATCGCAGGACTGCTACCAGGAACTTTATTGGTCTTTATGTTGTCTACTTGGGCAGTAATACAAGGAAAGAAGAGTAATATAAAACTTAAGAAATTTGTGATGGATAGTGCCCTTAAGGCCTCGTGGGACACAAAGTGGGAGATGTTTTTACCGATTTTGATACTTCTTGGGGTTTTTGGAGGGTTTACTACACTCGTTGAAACTGCTGCTATAACAGTTATTTACATTTTTATCATTGAGGTATTTGTATATAAAGATATAAAATTAAACTCCATTCCAAAAATCGTGGTTGATTGTGCGACCTTAATAGGAGGGGTGCTGGTCATTTTAGGAGTTGCAATGGGTTTGACAAGTTATTTAGTCGATGCCCAGGTTCCAATGCTACTCCTGTCTTGGACAAAAGAAGCGGTTTCGAACAAGTATCTTTTCCTATTAATGCTAAATATATTTTTATTAATGGTAGGTTGTTTAATGGATATTTTTTCAGCCATTATTGTNATTGTTCCACTTATAGCTCCTTTAGGCAGCCATTTTGGAATAGAACCAGTGCATTTAGCAATNATATTTATTGCTAATCTAGAACTTGGCTTTCTAACTCCCCCTGTTGGTATGAACCTTTTTCTATCGGCATACAGGTTTAATGAGGACATGCCAAAGATNTATCAGGCAACATTGCCATTTTTTGTTATTAAACTTTTAGCTGTTGGATTAATAACCTACATACCTATAATAACTCTCGGGCTTTTACAGTAATTGAGAATAAATTAGGGATTAATCAATACTTGATTATGAAAGGGTTCAAAAGATATATTATAGTTCATAAAAACTGGAGCAATTCTATACCTTAAGCGCTATTATCTTGTNCTTNGAGGACAAACTATATATTATTAATTACTTAGGAGACGTTCTATGAAACGTTTAGGNTTGGCNCTATCTCTAGTGATAGTCGCAGTTTATCCAGTTAGCGCACAAAGCGAGGCCGGAGCAATATTCTTACTTATTGCACCCGGTGCAAGAGCAGGAGGAATGGGCGAAGCCCAAACAGCAGTCGCTAATGATGCCTATGCTAGTTANTGGAACCCTGCAGGTTTGGGNTTCCTTGATGGAAGAGAATTAGCCTTAATGCATGTTAATTGGTTACCTGGTCTAGCAGATGATCTTTATTATGAGTTTTTGGCATACCGGAAAAGGTATCCAACATTAGGTACAGTAGGTGGTCATTTAATATTCCTTAACCTNGGAGAACAGATCAGGACTAGTGAAACGGGTGATGAGCTGGGAACTTTCACTAGTTATATGACTGCCTTTACTCTTTCTTATAGTGCACTAATATCAAAGACTCAATCTTTTGGAATAAATGCAAAGATCTCGTACCAACATCTAGTTGAAATAGGTGCTGGAAGTGAAAAAGGAAAGGGAACATCAACAGATTTTGGTTTTGACCTAGGCTATATGCATAAGGAATGGCTATTACCAGATCTTACTCTTGGATTAAATCTGTCAAATCTTGGGCCTAAAGTATCTTTTATTGATCCAGACCAAGCTGATCCCCAACCTACTAATCTAAGTATAGGTCTTAATTATGCCTTGGTAAATGGTGAGTTCAATAAATTAAACATAGTTTATGATGTCGATAAACTTTTAGTCTCATCTTATCCAGATATGGACTGGGATGGAGATGGGTATATTGGTGGTTATGATGAGGATGGAAACTTGAGCCCTGGAAATGATTATAATTCTGATGGTAAGATGGAAATCGCACATACCGACCCAATATTTTTAGCATTGTTCACTTCATGGGTCAATGATTGGTTACTTGGTGGAGATATCGATTATGGATCAAATAGTCCAGGTAATGGGGACGGTATTATTGGTGGTTATGATTGGGTTGATGCNGATGGAGATGGAAATGTAGATGGTGGAAAATGGTTTGACCCNGATTCAAATGGACANGTAGATCCGGGTGAAAATGAAATGGTCCCTACTTCTGGAGCACCAGGNGATNCTGGATGGGGTCAGTATAATGAATACGGGATCAAAGAGGTGGGTAATGCCAAAGATCGAACTATCTCAAATGAATTAGACCGCTTAGTTCATAATTTTGGTCTTGAGTATTGGTATGGAAAGTATTTTGCTATTCGATCAGGCTTTTATTATGATAANACCGGTAAAATTAGTAATCCAACTTTTGGAATCGGTTTACGNTTCTCTGGATATGGGTTTGATTTTGGTTANACTTATGGTGAGCAAGGACACCCACTCACTAANACCATGCGCTTTTCCTTAAATATAGAGTATTAAGATATATTATTGATGCGGTCGTTGTTAACATGCATACCATTGCTCATGGTATGCTTATCCGATAATCTAGCTGCTGCTATAGATGAGCCATTAAAAATCTGCGGAATTCGTGTATCTTTCCTAGAAGATGACCTCGCTAGTACAACTGGTAGTGGACAGTTTTTAATGGAGNCTCAAGGNATAGAGTGCGGAGCATATACTATTGATGGTCCTCCTCATGACATAGATTATTTCGAATCTCAACTAGTTGCAGTAAATAGNTATTTNNCTTCAGTATCTTATGGAAAATTCGGGATAGATCTTGAAAGGTCTCACATTTATCCCTCAGGTCAAACCAATAGCTATTTACTTGAAAAATATATGAATTATTACAACCCATATAATGAATTTGAACTTCAGGAAAAGCGACTAACAGAATTATTTAGAGATGCCTCTGAAAAAGCTTATGCNGAGGATCAGATAGATTTTTCTAATTATGACTTAATAGTTGTATTCCATGCGGGTATTGGACAAGATTTTTCATTGCCTTTTTTAGATCCTACACCAGAAGACATTCCATCTACATATATAGACAATAGTATGATCAACGAACACCTGGATCTTTCATCAATTGTAATAAATGATTATTTAATAGATCATGGAATCATTCTTCCTGAAAGCCAGAATCATCTTTTATTTGATATNTCTGAGTCTATGTTTTCAGATGCATCTGAACCATGTGAATATCAGTATGGTATGACAGGTACATTTGTACTAATGATAGGTTTTGCCGTTGGGTTGCCTCCACTTTGGAATATTGATACAGGTGAAAGTGGNGTAGGGGTATTTGGACTGATGGATCAGGGATCTAATAATGGTCGGGGTATCATGCCAGCACCACCNACAGCCTGGTCGAGGATTTATGCCGGCTGGGAAACCCCGCATTACGGAACTTTTGGTGACCATATTCGACTACCAAAAAGAAGCGAAGGGCAGGTNATTAAGNTGCCCATAAGGCATGATGAGTATTTTCTGATTGAAAATCGAGATAATAGTTTCAGAGCTGGTGTAAGTATAGATTCAATTCGTTATCTAATGGGACAAAACTCTGAAGATGGGTCTTATCCGCCTTATGTAGAGATTTTACAAGATTCTTCAGGTTTGGAAAAAGATTCGAATGGAGTGGTCACTTATATTCCCAATTATGATATTGGTCTTCCTTCTTCAGGAATCCTTATATGGCATATAGATGAAGAAGTCATTTCATCCTCTATTGATAATTATGGTATCAANAGTGATATATCAAACCCTGGTATAGACTTAGAGGAAGCAGATGGTGCTCAGGATATAGGACACCCNACTATNCATTTATTCAACGACCCTTCTTCAGGATATTTTGGNGATATGTGGTTCAGAGGTAATAAGCAATATGANCTAGCAAATCCAGGCTATAGTGGTCTTAAGCCTGAATTTGGTCCAAATACATATCCCTCATCTGATTCGAATGATGGTTCATCAACATTTATAAAAATCGAGGAAATTAGTATNGCTCGCGATACCATGTCATTNATGATTAATAATTCTTACNTAAGAGAAGGTTACCCCGATACTAGTTTCCATTTTATCACGTTGTTCGATATAAATAGAGATGGGAAAAATGATGTGATCGGTGGAAAAGACTCACTTTACATAATGTTGATGAATGGGTTAGCAGTAGATCGTCAATATTTTCATACTGCATCAGTTAATGAATTATCAGTTTCTTTTATTGAAGAAGAAGATCATACAGAGGTGGTCGTAGTTGAATACGANCANGANTCTTGTTTCTTTTCAGTATATAGCTTTGATCTTTCATCTAATGAGATANGCCTAAGTGAACAAAATTGGATAGATTCACTGGTATATCCGATCAGTAGTTCTGATTATAAATCCATAGATTGGAGCTCATCCTCATTATGGGATAATCACCAACAAAGGGTTTTTGCAAAGCCTTACAATTTTGGCATAGACCTCGGTAGTCAAGGAATAACTGTAGATAAGTTTGGAAATCCTGAAACAAAATGGAGTGCAAATAATTTTCAATACATAGCAGGTATTGATATTGACCTTGATGCAAATACTGATCTCCTGGCTGTTGATACCACTGGATCTCTTTATGCTTTCAACCCAGATCTTTTGTTAATGTCGGGATTCCCAACTGATCTATTGGTAAGACCACCAGTATTAGCGCTGGATCTGATTGGAACAGATGCTCCAGAGATCATTGCTAGATCAATGGATATGACATTACTATATATTTTTGATAGCAAAGGTACTCCTCTCCATAGTATCGCTATTGACCCAGGTGATGATCTGGTAGGGCTAGGAGAGTATGATGGTCTCAACTCCATAATTACTTCTTCAGTTGTATATCAATTTGATCCTCATTCAGATTCAAAAGGAAACAAGTGGTCCTATTTTAATGGAAATGCAGGTAGGACTAGAGAGATCGATCTGGACTATACTTTTAATCCAATTTCAGATAAGGTGTTGACAAGATCATACGGTTACCCTAATCCTATTAGAGGACAGATGGGAACACTGCGTGTAGAGTCTAAAGGAGCGCAGAATATCAAAATAATGATATATGATCTAGCGGGTTATTTCTTAAGATCTTTCAGCTCGCTCCCTAATAATAGTGGTATCCAGATCAATGAATGGACTTGGGACGTATCAGATATCGAATCAGGTGTTTATTTTGCTCATGTGGAAGTTTCGGATAATGAAAGTGTTGAAAGAAATATTATCAAAATTGCTGTTATTCATTGATGAAAAAAGTAGTCCTTAATTTTTTACTATTATCATTGTCCTATGGGCAGGTTCAGTATAATCATCCCGAGCTCAATTGGCACACCATTGAAACTGAACATTTTAAGATACATTTCCATGATGAAACAGAAATGACGGCCCGTGAAGCAGCTACGGTAGCTGAAAAGATATATCTACCCATCACAGAATTTTATGAATATGAGCCAGAACAGAAAACGCATCTCATTCTAATTGACCCTGATGATTACTCTAATGGAGCAGCATATTATTATGATAATAAGATAATGATCTGGGCTTCTCCATTAGATTTTGAATTGAGAGGTAGCCATAGGTGGCTTCAAAATGTAATCACCCATGAATTTGTACATATTATATCTCTCCAAAAATCTATGAAAGCGGGTACAAAGATTCCTGGCGCTTATGTCCAACTGATGAATTATGAAGATGAAAAACGACCAGATGTACTTTATGGATATCCAAATACCCTTGTAAGCTATCCCATACCAGGAACAAGCGTTCCTCCATGGCTTGCTGAGGGAGTAGCCCAATATATGTATGAAGATGCTGACTGGGACATATGGGACTCTCATAGAGATATGATTCTAAGAGATAGAGTGATCCATGACAATATGCTAACCTTTACAGAAATGAATACATTTGGAAAGAAGGGAATTGGGAATGAGTCTACATATAATTCAGGATATGCCCTATCAACCTATATCGCCAATGAATATGGGCCAGAGACCCTGAGAGATATCTTTGAAGAGCTGTCATCTCCTTTCCAATTCTCGGTAGACGCTGCCATGAAGAAGATATTAGGTGTCAGTGGGAATGATGTATACATGGACTTTAAATCTGCATCTGAGGCCCGTTATAAACGTCTTGTAGTACCAATAGAGGTTATGCCAGTAAAAGGGACCCTGCTTCAAACTACAGGGACAACAAATATTCACCCCAAATGGCATCCCGAAGAAAATAGTTTTATTTACTTATCAAATAAGAATAATGATTATTTTGGTCAGACTGACCTGTATCACTATGAATTTGATACTGGTAAAGAAACAAAAATAAAAAGTAGCGTTTATTCTGCACCCACTTGGAATTCGAATGGAAAGGTCATTTATTTTTCAAAAAAATCAAAATACCCTAATAAATATGGTTCTAAATACTATGACATATATTCCTTTGATGTTGAGACTGAAAAAGAAGAAAGATTAACGATCGACGCAAGGGCTTTTAATCCTGTCTTTATTCAAAAAGATAGCTCTATTGCATATATAGCTACGTATGATGGTGGACAGGATATATATAAACTTGACCTGAAATCTAAAAGCTCGGAAAAATTGACTGATTTCAAAGAAAGACCGATGATAAGTCATTTGAATTATGAACCTAGGACGAAACAGCTAATTTTTGATATAACAAAACATCACTATCGAGATATATATTCCTATGACCTTGTCAATGAAACCATAGATCTCATCGAGAACAATAGTTCATTTGATGAGAGGAATATGTCAGAAAATCTCTCTGGTCTAAGGGTCTATTCAAAAGATAAAAGCGGTATTTTTAATTTGTATATGAGTAACTCTGCAGATATCTCAGCAGGATACATTACAAATGTGACCGGTGGTGCGTTCATGCCTGATGTTTCAAAGAATGGTAAGGTGCTTTATTCTGTTTATGATAAAGGGTCTTATAACATCGCGCTGCTTGATAAAATATTTTACATTGAAGATGATTTTGTAGGGTATGGTGAAGATTATAATAGCAATAATCAATTAAATCCCCCTATAGTCGAATTAAATAATTCAAAATCAAAGACATATGAAGATCAATTTCCCAACATGTTCATTATGCCAAAATTGATGATGGATTACGGTACCTTAAAGCCAGGTTTCTATTTTTCATCTAGTGAAATAATCAATAGACTATCTCTGTTTGGCGGTGCTTCAGTAAATAAACTAAATGATGTCGATCTATTCTTTATATTTGATTTTAAACGATTTTACCCAACAATTTATTTTGAGACCTACTACTTAACTCGAAATACTACCGATAACTCATTATATCAAGGAACATACCCGATCAATGATGATATTAAATTTAGACTGGTTCAATTTCGCTCTGGACTAAAATTACCTTTTTATGGAAGCCTTTTTGATCTGTCAGTGACTCGCCAATGGTATCGCGCTTTCATACAAGAAGAGGTGATGACAAATGAATATGGTGTATTAGAGGCTGGCGCAGCTTATGATTACTTTCGTGGTTTGTCAATTAATAGTGCATGGTCTTTTAATGTTTTAAAGAATACGCTAGATAAATCTATAAATCCATCTAAGGGATTCTCACTTTCTACGCTTTTGGATCTAGAAAAGAACGATTTTATTGAAGGGCTAAACCTCTCAGATTCGGGGACTCTTCTTGAGGAATTCAAACCGAATAACCTTGCTAGATTTCAGATCAATGGCTCTTATCACTACGAATTGCCATGGGAGAAACGTTGGACAGTTTCTCTAAAAACTCATGCAGGGTGGATAAGTAATCAAAGTGTTGATCCGTTTTTCCATTTCTATCTTGGTGGGATGCCTGGAATTAGAGGTTATCCATTCTATGCTATTCAGGGCACTAATAGTGCTCTTTTTGATGCGATATTTAGGATTCCAGTTTTTAGAGAAAAACATTATAAGTTTAAATGGATGATTTTTCAAAATAGTACCCTGGGAGCAATATTTCAAGCTGGAGATGCTTGGGTAGATAATTTTTCAATGAAAAGATCTTTAGGAATTCAATGGCGGTTAAATGGCTTTTCTTTTTATAACTTTCCAACCGCAATTGAGCTAGAATATCATCAACCTCTTGATAAATTTGATAAAGAAATAAATGAAGAAAAAATTACATACGGTGAAAAAGGGAGGGCCTATCTTAAGATCCTATTTGATTTTTAGTATCAATTTCATTCTTTTATTTACATCTATAAATGGTCAAGACAGTACTCTTGCCAAAGATACTTCTTCCGTTGTAATGCTAGAAAAGGAGCATGCGAATTATCCTGGTAAACCATTGATCATGTCACTAGTCCTGCCTGGTGCTGGTCAGTTTTATAATAGGTCTCCATTATGGAAAACTGCTACCTTTTTAGGTGTCGAATTGGGCAGCATATTAGCTTGGCGTTATTATGAAAATAGAGCAGAAGAACTCAGAGATGAGTATCAGGTTTTTGCAGATATGAATTGGACAATGGATAATTGGGTTTACAACAGATTTAATAATCCTCCTCCATCTTCTGATGGAGTAGCCTGGACCAATTTCCCGGCTCTGAGAAATTTAACTGGTACTCATGATCTGAAGTTGATCATTACCGGCGATCTTGCTAATGAACTAAATATTACGAGAGTATCATCAGACAGTTTAGATATGCATCCAGAGTGGTTTTATTCTGGTGACATTATTGTGGTTAGAGATAGACATTTCTATGAGAATATAGGTAAGTACGATCAATTTGTGGGGGGCTGGAATGATGCCAGAGAAGAATGGTATTGGGAAGAAAAGGATGTAGGTGATAGTATAGAAGTGGTGATAAAAACACCTTTTAAAAAAGATTATATTGACCAGAGATACAACTCAAATCAAATGTTGTCTGCTGCAAAGTATAGTATCACTGTTCTAATGTTTAATCATGTTATCAGTGGGATCGAGTCAGTTTGGACCAATCAAAAAAATGCCAGAGTTGAAAATAAAGAAGCATCAATTAAACCAAAATTTGACCTTGTTTATAACCCTAATAACCCAAGTGCAGTGGGTGGTATTAAATTTTCGGTATTTTTCTAATGAAAATTAAAAACTATCTACTAATTACTGGAACAATGCTCCTCTTTCTATGCTGTGCAGGCTCAAAAGGAGATGGGCAGATATCTATCCAAGAACGATTTGATCTTGGCCTAAAAAATTTAGAGAATGAAAAATATCTAAAAGCTCAAACCGATTTTAAAAATGTTCTTCTTAGAGGTACAGGTTCTGATCTTGGGGATGATGCACAATATTATCTTGGCGAAGCTTTTTTTCGAAATAAAGAGTATTTGCTTGCAGTTGCAGAATATGAAAAATTGACCCGTAGAATGGGTTTTAGTCCTTTTGTCGAGGAGGCGCGTTTTAAGATATGTGAAGCATATACCATCGAATCTCCAAAATACTACCATGACCAAGAGTATACTGAAAAGGCGCTAGAAAGATATCAAGAATTTCTGGATGATTACCCAAATTCAAATTTTAATGATGATGTAATCTCCTCAATTGAATCATTGAGAGAAAAACTAGGCCAAAAATTGTACGAGACCGGTATACTCTATTTGAAATTAGAAGAATATGAATCAGCGAAAATGACTTTTCAGTCGTTCATGGACCAATACTATGATACATCCTTCATTATTTTTGCACATCAAGGGATGGCAAAAGCATTGGCAAAAAATCGAGAGCTCGAAGATGCGACCGCATTCTTAATCAAGCATGAGATAGATCTGATTGGTAGTGGCCTTTATGCTGAGGTGGAAGAGATCATTGATGATATGAAAAGGAAGATTGCTAAGGAAAACAAATGAAAATCTGTCTTTTTGGGGGAACATTTGACCCTCCCCACATAGGCCATTTATTGATAGCGCAGACAGTATTTGAGGCAGAAAAATTTGATAAGGTTATCTTTGTTCCTGCCAACAAACCACCTAATAAAAAGGCCTTTTCTGCTCCAGCTACCCGTGTTGAAATGTTAAAACTAGCGGTAGAGGGTAATCCTAATTTTGAAATATCAGATATCGAGATCAAACGAGGGGGTATTTCTTATACAATCGATACAATAAGAGCTATCAAGAATGAATTGAATTTTAAAGATGACAAACTATTTTATCTAATTGGCAGCGATTGTTTACTTGATTTTCATAACTGGAAGGATTCAGAGTCCATCCTTGAAGAATGTCAGGTAGTGGTTGCTATAAGGCCCGGGTTTAGGCCAAGCGATATACCAGCCTGGATATTACACAGAATACAATTTGCGAATATTCCACGGTTTGAGATTTCTTCTACAAATATAAGAAAACGATGGGTAGATAATAAGACGATCAGGTATATGGTCACTCTTCCCGTTTGGGAATATATAGAGCAACAAAAACTTTACAGTTAGCTTCCAGCAAAGTCGAAATACCACCTTATGAGGTTGATGGTAACTAAGATGGTTCCTTCAGCGCGACTAAGTCTCCAGTTAGTACGTATCATAAGAAGAGTAAGGCCTACCATGATAACAAGAAGAAAAACACTACTGAATATATCCTCAGAAATCATTGTTGGATTTATTATGCCAGCTAGGCCTAGGACTCCGAGAAGATTGAATAGGTCGCTTCCGATAAGGTTTCCAATAGCTATGCCATGACGCCCTTTAAGTGCAGCTGCAACTGATGTCGCAAACTCTGGTGCTGAAGTTCCTGCTGCCACTATTGTAACAGCAATGACCCAATCTGAAACCCCGAGGTATCTTGCAACATTTGATGCATGTTCCACCATCAGATGGCCTCCAGCCACGATCATGACTAACCCAATCAGAAAAAATGCATAAGACTCTAGGGTAGCTGAATCGGGGTTGACCTCTTCCGGTGGGTCTTTCTTGATAAATAAAAAGGCAACGTATGCGATCAATAGCGAAAAAAGTAATACACCCTCATACTGAGTAAATGAATCACCTGCTGTCCAACCATCAAATCCAAAGAATAAAAAGAATATAAGAGCCGTTGTTATAAGCAAAAATAGCCCATCGCGTTCAAACATTTTTTTATTAGTCGCTATAGGGCGTATCATTGCTGTTCCACCAAGAATAAATCCTAAATTAAAGATATTTGAACCAATCACATTACCAATCGAGATATCTGTCTGTTTTGTGATAGCTGCACTGATGGTTACTGCAAACTCTGGCGCTGAAGTACCAAATGCGACTACTGTGAGACCAACCACTAGGTCGGAAATCTTTAATGTATGAGCTATTTCAGCAGCAGAATCAACCAACCAGTCTGCTCCTTTCCATAGCATTATAATGGAAGCAAATACGATGACACAATCAATTATAATTGAGAATTCCATACTTTTACGTTTGAATTTAAAACCTGTGATTTAAGATGATAAAATTGTCACAATTAACTTGCGAGGAATATAGTTCATAAAGACCAATACGTATCCATAAGTTTCATAAAAGAAAATCCATTAAATAAGCAGGTATCTTCACTATTTTCTGAGGCTCAATTAATAGCTGAATATTTCATGATTGAATTCCAAAATGTATCCTATGCCCATAGCAAAGGCTATGGCGTAAATAATTTGAACATGACCATCGAGGATGGTGATTTCACATTCTTAATTGGCCCAACGGGTTCTGGAAAAACTACATTGATGCGTCTGATCTATTTCGATCTATTGCCAGATACAGGCCTGGTAAAAGTAAATGGATTAATGTCGAGTAATGCATCCCAAAAAATAATCGCTAAAGCGCGTAGATCAATTGGAATGGTATTTCAAGATTATAAATTGCTTGGCGATAGGAATCTTTTTGATAATGTTGCGCTCCCTTTGCACGTACTTGGCTTTAGTAGCAAAGAAATACCAGATAGAGTTGATGAGGCATTGGAGCTGGTCGGCCTAGATAAAAAGGCAGAACATCTTCCTAATGAACTTTCTGGTGGCGAGCAACAGCGAGCGTGTTTGGCTAGAGCCATAATAAAGGAACCTAATATTATACTGGCTGATGAGCCAACAGGAAATCTAGACCCTGTTGCCTCTTTTGAACTCGTCCGTCTCCTCGAAACCATACATGAAACAGGAACAACCATTTTAATGGCTTCTCATAATTACAATTTGATCAAGGGACGTGGTCGTCCGATCTATGAGATAAAGGATGGCATTTTAAGGGTAAGATAAATGGATAAATTTCTTTATTTAGTAGTAGAAGGAATAAAAAATACATGGCGACATAAAATGACCGCTCTAACTGCTGTGTTTTCCTTATTTATTGCGCTTTATATTGTTGGAATTATGGCCACCGCAGGGAATAATACGCACAAGCTATTAAACTATCTTCGATCGAAGTATAAAATTGAAGTATTTTTTAAACAAGGCGTATCAAATGAAGAAGCTGTTGGTATGATTCATAGCATAAAACAAATAGATGGGGTGCGAAATGCCACGATCATTGAAAAAGAGGATGCTGTACGAATTTTCAAAGATCAATTTGGAGAAAATATTGTTGATCTTTTAGGTTACAACCCTTTACCTGTCAGCGCGGTAGTCAATGTAGATAGAAATCGACGCAATCTGATCAGAGTTGAGCCAATCATTGAAAAAATACGTTCAGTTGGGCAAATTGAAGAAATTAGATATCAGGGTAATCTTATTAGTAAGATAGAAAGGAATTATAAAAAGATCGTTGACCAACTTCCATATCTTTCGGGTATCATCCTTTTAGTAACTATTTTGATTATTTATAATACCATTAAACTTTCTGTTTTCTCAAGACGAGAACTGATCATGACGCTACAACTTATTGGAGCAACAAGGTCTTTTATAAAATTACCTTTTATTATTGAAGGAATATTTATTGGTCTGATTTCAGTAGCCTTGGTATTTCCAGCTTTGATGTTAACAGTAGAAACTCTGAATTATATGATCTCTAATTTTTCTTCTTTCGCTATCAAGATCAGCTTTGATCCATTTGTTTGGTTCTGGCTCTTCTTGATGGTTATTGTAATTACGACTTTAGGAAGTTATCGCGCTGCATCTAACTTTTTAAAATAGAGTACTTCAGTGTCTTGTTGTAACAGAAAAGATACTCTTAAATTCCTTATGTATTTTGTTTAATCATAATTATTAAATGGGGGCTAAGTGCCAAAATCAAAAGATAAATCTTCTGATAAACCAAAACAAAAAGTTAAAAAAGACAAACAAAAATTGGCTGGTAAGAAAGAAGAAAAGAAATTAAAAGATCAGTATGATGAACTACAGGATAGGCATATAAGATTGAAAGCTGAATTTGATAATTTTAGAAGAAGAAAGGCGGAAGAGATATCAAGGTTACTTCAATATGATGGGGAAAATATTATACTTGGTTTTCTACCGATCCTTGATGATATAAATAGAATGATCGATTCTGAAGATGCCTCTAATGAGTCACTTCTGGATGGTATTGGCCTAGTTCAATCTAAAATAAGTAAATATTTTGATAGCTTAAATATTGAGCCTTATGGGGAAAAAGGTGATAAGATGGATACTGATATTCATGATGCAATGCTTACACAATCAGATGATAAACATGAAGATGGCACAATTCTTGATGTTTTTGAAAAAGGCTACACATATCGTGATAAGGTCATCAGGCATGCAAAAGTTATTGTGAATAAAAAGTGAGAGATCTTTATGATGTAATTGGTGTTTCTAAACAGGCTAGCCAAGATGAAATAAAAAAAGCCTATCGGAAGCTTGCGCTTAAATACCATCCTGATAAGAACCCTGATGATAATGAAGCAGAGGTCAAATTCAAAGAAGCAGCTGAAGCTTATGCTGTTTTAAGTGATCAACAAAAGCGTTCCCGGTATGATCAATTTGGGCATGCAGGCGTTGGTATGGGAGATAACCCGGGTCAAGGTGGGTTTGGTGGAGGTGTCCATATGAGTATGGATGATATATTCTCTCAGTTTGGAGATATCTTTGGTGGCAGTCCCTTTGAAAGTATTTTTGGTGGCGGATCTCGAGGAGGTAGGCAGAGAGGTCGTGGAAGTGATATCCGAATAAAACTAAAAATATCCTTTGAAGAAATAGCAAAAGGTATTGAAAAAAAGATAAAGATAAAGCGTTCGGTCTTAGCCGAAGGAGCTGAATTGATAACATGCCCCACATGTCAAGGTCAAGGCCAGGTGACAACCGTGCAAAATACAATACTTGGCCAGATGCGTTCCGCCTCAATTTGTCCTCACTGTGAAGGTTCTGGAAAACGAGTAGGTAATAGACCTCCTGGCTCAGGACCTGATGGCATGGTTAAGAAAGAAGAAACTATTAAGATAAAGGTTCCTGCTGGAGTAGAGGAAGGAAATTATATGACACTCAATGGCCAGGGTAATGAAGATGTATCAGGACATCCAGGTGACCTTATTGTTATGTTCGAAGAAGAAGAACATCCATATTTTGTTAGGGATGGAGAGCATGTCATTTTAGAAGTGAATATATCCTACCCAACAGCTGTCTTAGGCGGTAAGATTGAAATACCAACAGTTGATGGTAAAGCTGGATTAAAAATACCGGTAGGTATCCAATCTGGCCAGGTTTTAAGAATGAAAGGTAAAGGTTTTCCACGAATCCGCACGAGATCAAATGGGGATCAACTAGTTAAAGTTCAGATTGATACTCCTAAAAAATTATCAAAAGAAGCTAAAAAAACTATTGAATCTTTAGAGAAGACCCTTAAACCTATTGAAATACCATTTTCAAAAATAGATCTGTAAATATGTTGTTTACCATTGAGTTCTTCAAATAGGGTTTTAGAATATAAATAATTCCTTCTATTTTTGTTTTTAGATTGCTGGTAGTTTTTCCTTTTACACTTTTTATACCAAGTAGGATAGTATTATTAGCCATATACTGAATATAAAAGAAGTATACACCAACAATAGAAATTATTAATATNAACGCATAAGAAAGGCAGGATTTGAAAGGACTACCTATACCCTAATCAATTAATGATAAAGCTATAAGTAGAGGATTGTCTTAATTAATATTAAAAAACTAAATTATCTTTATGAATATTAATGGTTTAACATGCAGTTAACACAAAACAATAAAACNGACCTACTAGAAGTAGTAATAATCTTAGCTTTATTTTTTCTTATTGTTGTGATCTATGTTCCTGTNGCAATCTGGGAAGAAGAAACATATTATGAAAAAGAAAGTCGCTACAGAATGCAGAATGCATATGATATTGANTCTTTCTATTCAAGACTAACCGGTGAATATAATCCAAATTTTCTTGAGGCAATGTCTGTTGTAAATGCAGCAAGAGATTCCACAATTGCAGATTCATTATATCTTGGTGAACAAAGTATTACCCTAGAAGGAAAAGAATTCTTTGTAGATGTTGATGAATCATTTGGTTTTGAATATGATACTACATTTGGTATCAAGAGTTTTCGAAAAGATACAGTNCAGGATACGACACTGCAGGTTGTTATATTTTCAGAAGATCTTGGNAGAAATGATACAAGTTTNATNAGGAAAAAAGACCTTGGGAGCTATCAATCAAAAGATAATTTTGTTGGTATTACCAGAGAAGAGCCTATGGAAAGGGTTGAAGCANTAGAATACTACAAGACNTACATACCCGATGCATCTACATATTACTGTCCATTGACAAAAGATAATTATATAATGNAAATAAGTGATGATGGCTCTGAGCTCATGATNTCCAGTCCTATTCAAGATCCAGTTGTGGAATCATATTATTTACTATTCTCTTTTAGGGCAATGAACCACGGAGTTATAAAGGGCGGTAGAAAAAGTTGGGAATAGGTTGACCTGATTTAATATGGTTGGCTTAGTTATATCAGATACCTTTCTTTTAACAGGAAACTGGCAAAATAACGTCGATGGTGCCCTTACAGTTTCAGACGTTACTCAANTACAATTTACTGAGCCCATTTCTTCATTTCTTCATAATGAAGCCGAATTAAATGCAATATTAGCCTCTACGCTAAGAAAAGCAAAAGAAGTTAATTCTTTCGCAGGTCAAGATATTGTAATTGGTTTACCAGACTCATTTGTTGAGCATTCGATTGTTAAGATGGAGCATGATCTTTCAAGGGATGATCATGAGGAGTATATTAAATGGCTTGATATTCAGAAGAGGCGATCAAAAGATCAATCCGTTTACATTTTTGGGCAGGTATACTACCCCGCAGAAGAAAACATACANGTCTGTACAGTNCCAAGAGCTCTTGTGCGTACGCTTAAATTATCTATCNCTGAAATGGGAGGTAATGCCCGTTGGATGGGGCCGGTAAGTTCAATGTACCTTGATGGTTCCGGTATGTCTGAGGCAGCAATGATTCATAGAGTTGGTAACAAATATTCTTTTATGAAGGTTCAGAATAATTGTTTTGGTATGGGTATTGTTACATTCTCTGGCGGAATAGCAAAAGTTGCTTCTACCTCTGANACTTCTGATGAAATTACTCTTGCTGCNCTTGGTTTAGAAAAATCTGACCTGGACGATATTCCCGTATTTTGTCCCCAAAACCTAGGGCGACAAGCTAAAACAGCTTGGGAATTATCTGATTTTAGACCAAGTATTCCTTTTGAAGGAATGACGGTGACCCAAAATACTAAAAAACTACCCTATTACGAGGCTAANATTCTNTCTGGGTTAGCAAGTAGTATAGCTTTGGNCCACTCATTTAACTTTTTTCAGGAACCTGGTATAACGGATTTTTTCTTCACNAANGTTATACCAGATATAAATGTAATTGATGATACACAAATTGAAGATGGGCAGATAGAGCTTGATCAAATAGAAGAAGAANTAGAAACTGAAAATATAGTTAAAAGTGAACCTTCTAAGCCTTCTAGTATGAGTTTTTCANTAGCAATTTTATTGATAGTTGCCGGGTTCATAGGTTTTAATTACCTAAAATTACAAGACAAGCTAAATAATTCAATGTTTGGTAATAACCAAAATTTTACTATTGAACGTTCTGGTATTGANGATTCAACATCCATTTTAACTGCGTCTAAGAAGCCACCTGTTGACNTNATACGCCAATCTAGATCTATATCGTCCTCNATCATAAAACTCTTAACAGAGACTGAACTAAATCGCTATAATGCTCTGACAGTTACTAAGTCATTCTTGAGTCTAGAATATATGAGTGGAACAAACCCAAATATTGAAAATATACTAGGGTTTGAACCTACCTCATTCTCNGTTGAGGCTACAGGCAAAGATAGCACTATCTTTTTATGGTACTATAGTTTTGAGCTTCCAGAATTAGAAATGACACCAGCGCCTGGAGAATTATCAAAAATAGATCTAATGGTGCAAATGGATACCACACTCACAGATTATAATCTTAAATATTTTGAACAAGTTTTTACTAAAAACCAGATCTATGGTCCGTTATTAATATGGGTAAAAGGTAAAGCTGATATTCTGCAAGCAAGCGCAATTATTTCTAATGTCAATGACTCTATTCTTTTAAGAAAGTTTATTCTTTTCAATAAATCTGATCAGCCTGATCCACGCGCTGGCTTTTATGTTTCTGTTTTAGAAGATTAAATGAATATATTGGCTGGAAAGTTTAAAGGTCGAAATATAAAAACCAGTTTTAAACTACCCTACAGGCCCACAAAATCGCGAGTTAGGAAAAGTATTTTTGATAGGTTGAATCCCTTTTCTTACAATTCTGTATTAGACCTTTTCTCTGGATCAGGTATTTTTGGTTTCGAGGCTGCCAGTAGAGGCGCTGAGTCAGTTACTTTTGTGGAAAGACATGATACAACCTTCAGTCTTATCAAAGAAAATGCTAAGCTTTTATCTGGTCCTAATTATAATTTTTATAAAAAGGATGTTTTCTCGTTTCTAAATGGTCAGGAATCATATGACCTTATATTTGCTGATCCTCCCTATGATGAGTATGATGTGAGCTCACTTTCANAAAATGCTCTGGAGCATTTGAACAAAAACGGTAAATTCATATTAGAATGTGATAAGAGACAAGTCGCATTTTTAAATGCAAGTATTAAAGACTACGGTAAAACCCGTATTTTGTATTGGGAAAAAGTATGAGAAAGATTATTTACCCTGGAACATTTGACCCTATCCATAATGGTCATATAGATATAGCGAATCGAGTTTCAATGCTCTTTGATGAATTGGAGTTCGTTGTGGCTGTAAATTCTGAAAAGAANCCACTTTTTTCTATTGAAACCAGATTAGACTTGATCAAAGAATCTGTCAAGCATATAAAAAATGTCAAAGTCAGTCAATTCCAAGGATTGGTAGTAGACCACGCAGATAAGACCGGTTCTATAGCTATTATACGTGGACTTAGGCATGTGAGTGACTTCGAATTTGAATTTCAAATGGCAATGATGAATTTTCATCTAAATCCTAATGTCACATCATTATTCATGATGCCCGATGAAAAATTTATTCATTTGAACTCTACTGTTGTAAAAGATGTTTCTAAAAATGGAGGAGATATTTCAGAGTTTGTTCCAGCATGTGTAAAAGAGGCATTATTTACTCAATTTTCAAATTAATATTTTTTAGATTGNATAGATATTTTTCCTGTTATTAATCTCATTTAGTGCCCACTTACGAATATATTTGCAATGAATGCGGTGATAGGTTTGACCATTTTCAGTCAATGTCCAGTCCTGCACTTTCACAGCGCCCTGATTGTGAAACAAAAGGGTGTAATGTATCCCGGGTTATAAGTGGTGGAACCGGTCTTATTTTTAAGGGTTCGGGTTTTTATTTGACTGATTATAAAAACAAGGATAGTAAAAAGGCTAACACTGAAGATAAGAAAAAAACTTCGAAGACAGAAAAAAAAGAAAGTAGTAATAATAAAAAAACAAAAACTGGAGAAACAGCTGCATGACTAGTTCAACATCAATTAGAATGGAAAATGGAAATTTAACTGTTCCTGATCACCCTATTATTCCATTTATAGAAGGAGATGGAATAGGTCCTGATATCTGGGATGCATCTGTGAATGTTTTCGATAGCGCAGTTAAGCACGCATACGGGGATACTAAAAAAATTGATTGGCTAGAGGTTCTCGCAGGAGAAAAAGCCTATGAGTCAACTGNCGAGTGGTTGCCTCAATCAACGCTTGATACAATTTCAAAGCACCTAGTTGCTATAAAAGGACCTCTTACGACTCCAGTAGGAGGAGGTATTCGGTCACTGAATGTTGCACTTAGGCAGAAATTAGATNTATATGCCTGTGTACGTCCGGTTCGATGGTTTGAAGGTGTACCTTCACCGGTAAAAGAGCCANGGCTGGTTGATATGGTTATTTTTAGGGANAACACCGAAGATATTTATGCGGGTATAGAATGGATGCATGGAAGCGATGATGTTGAAAAGGTAAAATCATTTTTAGTCGATGAAATGGGTGTCACAAACATCCGTTTTCCAGACACGTCTAGCTTAGGTGTAAAACCNGTATCAAAAGAAGGGACNGAACGATTGGTCAGAGCTGCNNTGGAAATGGCCCTTAAGCAAAAAAGAAANAGTCTNACCCTGGTACATAAAGGTAATATAATGAAATTTACNGAAGGGGCATTNAGAGACTGGGGATATGAGNTGGCAAAGAATGAGTATGGTGCTCAAGATCTNGATGGTGGTCCTTGGCAGGTAATTAATGACGATGGCCANGAGCTGATCNTCAAGGATGTTATCGCAGATGCATTTTTACAGCAGATATTACTNAGGCCTTCAGAATANGATATNATNGCCACTCTTAATCTCAATGGNGACTANATCTCAGATGCGCTTGCAGCAATTGTAGGAGGCATTGGTATTGCACCAGGAGCAAATATCAACTANACATCTGGNCATGCTATTTTTGAAGCCACNCATGGTACAGCNCCTAAGTATGCTGGTAAAGACCAGGTCAATCCAAGCTCAGTAATTTTATCTGGCGTGATGATGTTAGAATATATGGGATGGCAGGAAGCNGCAGACCTTATAGTCAAAGGCATTGAAGGGGCCATAAATAAAAAGCGTGTTACATATGATTTTCATAGACTAATGGATGGAGCAACNAAATTAAAGTGTTCCGAATTTGGCTCTGAGATCATCTCCAATATGTCCTAATATTTAAAATATATAATATTTATATTTACTNANNAAAGAGAAGTGCNGTTTNAGCTTAGACTTNTANTATTAAAGTAATNGNTTAGNTTACTNCAGTAANTAANTAATATANATGTTCATAGANTATACAAGNGTTGANTTGATTGCAGGCCACGGTGGTAAAGGNGCAGTNCATTTTCGTAGGGAAAAGTTTATTCCAAAAGGTGGTCCCGATGGTGGTGATGGNGGTAGAGGAGGTCACATTATTTTTACAGCAGATACGAATCTNCANACNCTTCANGATGTGAGATACAGAAAAAGATATCAAGCTGAAAAGGGTGGACCAGGAGGTGGTTCTCGGAAAACTGGGAAAAATGGTGCTGATATAAATGTATTAGTTCCAGTGGGTACCATTATTCGTGAAAAAGGCGCTAAAGATATACTGGCTGACCTCTCACATGATAAGGACCAGGTAACGGTCTGTAAAGGTGGAATTGGAGGTAAGGGAAACATACGGTTCAAATCATCTACCAATCGTGCACCACGAAAAGCCCAGCCTGGCGAGCCAGGTGAATCAGGGATTTACGAGATCGAGTTAAAGGTGCTTGCTGATGTTGGTCTGGTTGGTAAACCAAATGCGGGAAAATCTACACTCTTGTCGTCTATTTCCTCTGCTCGTCCTAAAATAGCTGATTATCCGTTTACAACCTTGGAACCTAATCTTGGAATCGTGAAGTATGGGGATTATAATTCTTTTGTAATGGCTGACATACCAGGTCTTATTGAAGGGGCAAGTTCTGGAAAAGGACTTGGCCATAAGTTTTTGAGGCACATTGAGAGAAATAAAGTGTTATTATACTTAATTGATTCACAAGATGAGACTCCACTTAAAACATTTGAAGCCCTACAGAAAGAATTGCTTCAGTTCAATCCCGACCTAGCTATCAAGCCCGTTTATATCTGCAGAACTAAATCAGATCTAAACGTAGAACTATCAAAAGAATGGAATGATTTTGAAGGTGATGTGATTGCTATTTCCTCTGTTAGCAGAGATGGTTTAGATGAGTTGATATCCAAGCTTAGTTCAACTCTATAGAAGACTTACATTTTATAATATTGTTATGATAAATTTAATCTCCTTAATGTAGCTTAAATATTATTCAAGGAGAGGTGGCCGAGCGGCTGAAGGCGCTCCCCTGCTAAGGGAGTAACGGGTTTATAGCCTGTTCGTGGGTTCGAATCCCACCCTCTCCGCACGAGAAACCCTGCATACGCGGGGTTTTTTGCTATTATGCCAACATTGCTCGTTAATTGTTAAAAAACACTCTAAATAGCATATAATTGCTACACTATTGCTACCTACCTAAGCTAACATGACCTGCCAGAAAGCTCAAGCTAAAGCAAAAAACTCAACTAACCTTTTACAATCCAGATATTAAAAGACCCAGATGGGGGCGGGGTATAAGCCTTCCACATATTGTACACTAATTTTTTGTAATATGTATCACAAATAAAATTGGATAATCATGCCTAAATCACCTGACATAATTAATATGCTACTTAAGCATTGGGAAAGGAAGTTAATAAAAGATGCAGAAGAGGCTGATTGGGATATAAAAAAATTCAGATATTCCATATCA
>NHCZ02000046.1 GCA_002167345.2 bacterium TMED46
GAAAATATTTTAAAGATGGATCGAAATCAAAAGAGGTTTTAAATGGCTAAGAAAAAGATTTTACTAATGTCCGATGACTTGAGAATGCATAGTGGTGTAGCTACTGTGTCTAAAGACATAGTTTTTGAAACACTTAAAGAATATGATTGGGTTCAGTTAGCCGGAGCAATTAAACATCCAGAGGCTGGAAAAGTTATTGATATGTCTCAAGGTCTTAGTGAATTTGGAATCAAAGATGGTTATTTGAGAATATATCCTGTTGACGGTTATGGTAATGAAGATTTATTAAGACATGTAATTGAACAAGAAAAACCCGATGCTATTCTACACTATACAGATCCTCGTTTTTGGATTTGGTTGTATAACATGGAAGCTGAAATCCGTAGAAACACTCCAATATTCTATTATAATATTTGGGATGATTTACCAGATCCACAATATAATACAAACTATTATAAAAGTTCAGATTTATTAATGGCAATATCTAAACAGACATACGGTATTAACAAAAGATTATTGCCAGAATATGAGGACTGGCAAATAACATATGTTCCACATGGTATCTCATCAAGAAGATTTAAAAAAATAAATGATGATGAAACAACATTGATTAACTTTGAAGATGAGTTAAAAATATCAGAAAAGAAATTTAGAATACTTTATAGTAATCGAAACATCAGGCGTAAGTTGCCAGGTGATGTTGTTATGGCTTATAAGTATTTTATGGAAGGATTGACACCTGAACAACGAGAAGAATGTGTATTGATATTTCATTGTGCACCAGTAGATGAAAATGGAACAGATATACCACGAGTTTGTAGACATTTGATACCAGACTATGATGTTAAGTTCACATACAGTTGGAATAACAGACCATTTAACGATGCTGAGATGAATCTGTTGTTTAACTCTGCTGATGTATACATTAATCTTGCCAGTAACGAGGGATTTGGATTGGGTAGTGCTGAAGCGCTTACAGTTGGAACACCAATCATTGTAAACATGACTGGTGGACTACAGGATCAATGTGGAATCACGGATGATAGTGAAAATTTATTAACGCCAGATGATTATATCGAATTAGGTAGTAATCATAGGGGTAAATACAAGACACACGGCGATTGGGTAAGGCCTGTTTATCCAACCTCGATATCTTTGCAAGGTTCACCACCGACTCCATATATTTGGGATGATAGGTGTGAGCCACAAGATGCTGCTGTAGCATTAAAAGAGTATTATGATATGGGTAGAAAAGAAAGAAAAAGATTAGGTAGTTTAGGTGCTAAATTCTGTAGAGAAAATCAGATGACGGCAACCGTGATGGGTGAGAACTTTATCAAATCTATGGATGGTGGATTTGAAAATTGGAAACCGAGAAAAAAATATAGTATGGTGAAGGTATGAAAAAATCAGTAGTTATGTGTGCTCCATTTAATACCCGTAGTGGATACGGAGACCATGCGAGGTCAATATTTTATTCGATAGTTGATAGAGAAGATATTGATATAAAGTGCATTGATGTAAAATGGGGAAATACACCAAGAAATCATTTGAGACCGGAAGTTCCAAGACATAAAAAGTTATTGGATAGAATTATTAAACCCGAAACAATACAACAACAACCAGATGTCTACATTGATATCAGAATACCTAATGAGTTTGCTACACCAGGTAAATTCAACATAGGTATAACCGCTGGTGTAGAGACAGATGTGGTTTCTGGTGATTTTTTATTGGGTTGTAATAAGATGGATTTAAACATTGTTCCATCTACATTTACGGCAGCAACATTTCATAGATGTAAGTATGACCAAATGCAAGATATGCCGGATGGTTCAAAACAAAAGACTGGTCAACTCAGTTTACAAAAACCAATGACGGTTTTATTTGAGGGTGTTGATACCGATGTGTACACGCCTATGGATAAATATCAAATAAAGGGTGATTTCATAGATGAGTTTAATGAGTTGGTAAAAGAAGATTTTGTTTATTTACATGTTGGTCAGTTGGGTAAAGGTGGTTACGGAGAGGATAGAAAAAACATAACCTTAATGGTTAAGTGTTTTTTACAGGCATTTTCAAATCATCCTAATCCACCAGCGATGGTATTGAAAACAAACGGAGCTAACTTTTCGGTATTAGATCAAAACGATACATTAAAAAGATTAAGAAAACAAGCATCCAAGTTTTCATCTGTTGATTCATTACCAAATGTTTATTTAATACACGGTGATTTGACGATTGAGGAAATGGCTATGTTGTATAATCATCCAAAGATAAAAACAATGGTAAGTTGTACACATGGTGAAGGATATGGTAGACCATTAGCAGAAGCCACATGCTGTGATTTACCTGTTATTGCTAGTAATTGGAGTGCTCAATTAGATTTTCTGTCTGATAAGGAGTCTTTATTGATTAGTGGATTCTTAAAAGAAGTTCCAAAGTCTGCTCTGTGGCCACCTATCGTGGTTGAGCCAAGTAAGTGGTTTAATGTTCAAGAATCGGATGTGATAAGAAAGTTTAGATTATTTTACAAGAAAGAAAAACTACTTACCAAAAAAGCCAAACGATTGGGTAAGAAAAACAGAAGAGAAAAATCATTAAGAGCTATGGCAATAGAGATGAATAAAATAATGGACGATGTATTGAAAAAAATACCAAGTCAAGTCGGACTTAAATTACCAAAATTACAGAAGGTCGGAGAGACAAGCGAAAAACCAAAGGCTTCAATTAAACTACCTAAGTTAAAGAAGATTACATAATGGAAGACATGATACTAAAAGTGCCGTGTCCAAACGACACAAAACAATGCACCGTCTCTGGTGGTAAAGTAATGGAAACGGTAATCCTATTGGGTGATGAAAAACAAAATATGCAGTGCTTAACTTGTGGGTATGGTTCTAACAATAACATGAAAGAACATATTAGTGATAATCCATTTCCCCAAGAGTTCAAGGATGTTTGTGTAAAATTAAATGATAGGTTTTGGGCACCATCGGTATTTACTACTGCTAATTATAATGTCAAGCCAACGGTCAAGGATAAGGAATTAAATTGGATAATAACACCTATCATAGATACCACAACTGAGGTATTAGTACCAACTTTTGCTGATGCTTTTAAAATGGTGGAAAAATTAGAGGGATTAATTGAGCACAAGATACAACAATCGCAGGATAATTAGAGGTGGTCAAAAGATAGCTCCTGGTAAACTTTTACCAGGTATGATATTGACCTTTAATTATTCCGAAAAGGGTGTTAAAGATCCACGACCTATTTTATTGTTTTTATATAATAACAATAGTATTTTAGAAGGCATAAACATCAATTATTTAAATCCAACCAAGTTAAAAAAACTATTTAGTGTTATTGAGTTCAAAAAGGGTAAATTGGAAGAAGAGGAAAATTTAATATTTTTAAAAGAGGATTATTTTAGGATTCAAATATCAAATCCAAAGAAAAGGTCTGCTATGTCACCCAAGAGATTTTATAGTGATGTGATTTTATCTGATAAATATTTTAAAGATGCGTATCGTAGTTATAAAGCAAAAAGTTTGACATCATTATTAGTTAGCCAAATAAACACAGAGTTTATAACATGAAGATTAGTTATTCGATGTTGGTTCATAATGAAACCGACACATTAGAAAAATTATTAAAGTTTTTGGTTAAGTGGAAACACGAGGATGATGAGATTGTCATCTTGGATGATTACTCAGATAATGAAAGGACTAAAGAGATATTAGACTTTTATGTATCAACTTATGATATCGTATATGAACAAAGAAATCTGTTGAAAGATTTTGCCTCACAAAAGAATCACTTAAAGAACATGGGTAGTGGAGATTACAGTTTTAACCTTGATGCTGATGAGATGATAAGTTTGTGGATGATTAAAAATGTTCATGAGATAATACAAGCAAATGAGGGTATTGACTTAATATATTTACCAAGAATAAATACCGTGGATGGGATAACTGATGAACATTGTAGGATGTATGGATACAGAGTAAATGAAGATGGGTGGATAAACTTTCCTGATTGGCAAGGTAGGATATTTCGTAATCGACCAAATATCAGATGGCAACACAAGGTTCACGAGATGATAACTGGTTATCAGACTTATGCGACTTTACCAACTGATAAACCATTTTGTATTTTACATCCAAAGACAATAGAAAAACAAGTAGAACAAAATAAATTTTATAATGAAGAGATAAATGGAATTAGAAGATGAGAGTGTTAGTTACTGGTGGTGTTGGATTTGTTGGTACTAATTTAATAAAACGATTATTAAAAGATGGCCATGAAGTAGTTTCAATAGATAATTACTCAACAGGTTTTAAAGAAAACGAACAAGAGGGTTGTGAGTATCATAACTTTAATTTACAGCACATTTATGATTTTGATTCTTACATGGAAAATCCAGATGTAGTTTTTCATTTAGCAGCACTTGCTAGAATACAACCATCTATAAAAAATCCAACAATTGCTATTCAGAATAATTTTGATAGCACCTTGAATGTCTTGGAATGGGCTAGAAAAAATAATACACCTGTTGTATTTGCTGGTTCAAGTTCTTTTCATCACGGATTATGGGGTAGTCCTTATGCTTGGTCAAAACATGCAGGTGAGCAATTGTGTAGGTTATATTCCAATGTTTATGACCTGTCAACTATTATTTGTAGATTTTATAATGTTTATGGTCCACATCAATTAGAAGAAGGAACTTATGCTACAGTTTTAGGTATTTTTGAAAAACAATATCGTGAGGGTAAACCATTAACTGTTACAGGTGATGGACAACAAAGAAGAGATTTTACACATATAGAGGATATTGTTGATGGTTTAATTAAATGTATGGAAGCTATGCATGGTGCTGTTGATATGAGATATGCTGGAGAAATATTTGAATTAGGTAGAGGTGTAAATTTTTCAATTAAAGAAATAGCTGAGATGTTTGGCACAGAGATAGAATATATACCAAAAAGACCTGGTGAATATGATGTTACATTATGTGATTATTCAAAAGCAAATGAAACACTTGATTACAATCCTGTTAAAAACATAGACGAGTATATTAAAGAGGTTATTGGGTGAAACTTGCAGAAGTTTGGGACTATACAGGACATCTTGAATCATTTTATGTAAAAGACAATACTGCTTTATCTTATAAAACCAATGAACCATATATGTATGGTCATTCTATTTCACCACAATGTTATTTACAAGGACCTGTTTATCCGTGGTTATGGCCTGATTCTTACTTTTTAAACCTACGAGATTGGGATGGAGTTCCACCAAAAGATACGAGTGTTGATATAGTTTTGTATGTGAATGAAAGGGTTGGATTGCAGAATGAACATTATGAACAATACAAGGTGGACAACATAAGAAAACAGTTTCCAAATGCTGTTATCGTAGGACAAGTAAAAGAGATACCACCAGCATTTAATTCAGGACATCTAACATTACCTGAAAGACCTAAAAATAGAGTTAGATTTTTCAATGATTGTGATTTTGTAAACATACCAGCACCACCAGCTGGTAGATATTATAATACACCATATTTTGAGTGGTTACAAAAACACTTAGATAAAGAATTAGTTTGTACACCAGGTCCTACCAATGTGGATTACATGTTTGAGCATTATTACACAAACGAAAAGACAAACTCCATTTTTGCTTACATGCCACACACACATCACAGACGAGGCACGACACAAGATTTTGCTGACCACATAGGTAAAAAATATAACATACCAGTTCACAGAAAACCAATATATCAAGATAGGAGATTTGATTATTTGTCAAGTCATGATTTTGTTAATTTGTGGAGAAGTCATCTGTGGCATTTCAACTTAGATCCTACCGATACACAACCAGGACAACAATGTAAACAAGTTGCAAATGTTGGTTCAATAAATATAGGTGGTGTAAATGACTCACATGCTCTGTTGTTTCCTGATACTGCCACTAATGATTGGGATGTGTTAGAGGATGTTTTTGTGAAGTATTTGGAGGATGAAAATCTGAGGTTTAGTGTGATTGAAAATGCTTGGAATGAGCTAAATAAACTATTCAGTTTTAAAGTGGTAAGAGAATCCTTAATAAAGGAATATTTAACATGAATTTAATTTACATATTAACAATAGATCATCCGTCATCAGTTCACAGGTGTAGTGATTACAGTCAATTTTGCGTAAACACTTGGAAGTATTGGTGTGATAAGCACGGAGTGGATTTGATAACAGAAACGAAGTCGGACTCTAGGTTTGGGAATCCCAAGTGGAATAAGCTTTGTATTACCGATGTTGGTAAAAATTATGATAAAATAGGAATTATAGACTCGGATACTATGGTGAAATGGGATGCTCCAAATATCTTTGAATTGTATGATGAAGAGTTTTGTGGTGTGCCGGATAATAGCAATTTAAGATGGTTAAACGATAGTTTAAATGTTTATGGAAAATTCTTTCCTAATGTTACCATTGATTACTATGAATACATAAATTCAGGAGTTATGTTTTTTAACAAAGAGCATTTATCATTTTTTGAAACCATATTAGAATTTTACACCTCAAACAAAAAAGAGTTGGATGGGTGGAATAAAGGTGGTGGTTGTGACCAAACCATAATAAACTATCTTTTGGTAAAAGAGGGCATTAATAAAAGATTACTTTCACCTGATTGGAATTTATTACATATCAACAGAAAAGAAATGTTCAGACACAACTGGCAATTGAATGAGGATGATACGCCTTTATTCATGAAGTATAGTAATGTGTGGCATTTTACTGGATTTCCTGTAACCGATAGAATTAATATTATGAAACAAGTTTGGACGAAATACAGAGGTTATTATGAGTAATGTAGTGTTCATGGTAAATATAAAAAACCAAAATGTGCCCACAAGAGTCACACCTTATGAATACTCCATAAAATCTTGGAGAAAATGGTGTGATAAAAATGATTGTCAGTTATTTGTATTGGATGAGTATATATTTGAGCCTGATTATCTACGACCTAATTGGTATAAGTTATATGTGTTTGATTTATTAGAAAATAGTGGCATTGACTACGACCAAATATTAGTCGCTGATTGTGACACGGTGGTTCATCCTGATTGTCCTAATTTCTTTGAGTTATCAGATAATAAGTTTTGTGCCGTTCACAATGATGGTAGTTATGATTGGGTTTGTAGGAGTTATGAAAATTACAGCAAACATCTGTTTGAGGGTTTTGAGTTTTCACTTTGGGAATATTTTAATTCTGGCTTTTTAATAATGAATAGAAGTCATAAACAATTTTATCAAGATATTATAAAATTTTACTTTGAAAATAGGGATTTAATAGTTAAATTACAAGATACATTTGGAGTTGGTACAGACCAACCCGTAATAAACTTTTTTGTTCACAAGGAGAATGTGGAGTTAAAATTACTACCATATAAATTTAACATGCAAGATATGGCAAGAAAAGAGATNTTANATGANGANATGTTGTTTACAAAAATNGGTTGGGTTTATCATTNNAATGCCATACCAAANAATGTGGATTCTNANTTAACAACATATTGGATGAANAAGACTTATGAATATTTTCACGGAGGAAAAAATGATTAATGGAGTTATAGTAAAACAACCAGATGTTCATACCGATTACAGAGGTGATTATTGGACAACTTGGAAACAAGATGAATGGGATTTAGAATTCAATCATGACAAAGTATCGACCTCAAATTATGGTGTGTTACGAGGTATACACGGTGATATGAAGTCTTGGAAGTTGGTAACCTGTTTACATGGTTCACTTTACTTTGTGCTCGTAGATAATAGAGAAACTTCTGATACATACATAAGATGGGAGTCTTTGATTTTAGACGATAAGACTAGAAAACAAGTCTTGATTCCACCTGGTGTTGGAAACGGACATTTGGTTTTAAGTGATAATTGTGTGTTTCACTACAAATGGAGCTACGAGGGTGAGTATCCTGATGTAGAAGACCAATTTACAATCAAGTGGAATGACCCGATAATTGGAGTGGATTGGCCTACGGACAATCCAATACTTTCAAAAAGAGATAAATGAGTAATTTTGAAATAAGAAAAAGTATCTATGATGATATCAGAAAAAACTGTAATCTGATTACTGATAATGGTATATTGTTAGAGGTGGGTTTAAGTTGGCAACAAGTTCCAATGTTAAAACTATCAGTTGAGAATTACATCTTGAAGACTTTGGAGTCTTATTACGAAATGAAGTTTGAGAGGGGAAATTTTTTGGTCGAGTACAAGGATAAGGTTTTAGGTTTACCAAATAGGACACCAAACGGAGCATTTTACCCAAAGGCCGAAAACATCGAACAATACAATGTAATCCAAAAGATAGTCAATACTTGTATGATAGACACCAAGCTAGTCGACCAGCTTGATTCGTTTGATGTGTGTACGATAAGNATAGTTGATGGAACACCTAGCGAATTGGACGATAGGATGTCATCCACGACAAAATTACATTCCGATGCGTGGTCNGGNCACAACGGTGATGCCATATTGACCATTGGATTGTTGGGTGATGAGTCAACCACATTGGAGTTCAACGAGGTCACAAAAGTAAAGTCGGATTCTTTCTTTGAAACACAACAAGACTATCAAAGCGGGATGAAGATGGTAGAGGAATACAAAACGATTAAAAACCTTGAGTTCAACAACATGACAGTATTCGACCATGCTTGTTTGCACAAAACCATAAAAAACAACGGTGGTCTAAGGGTGTCGATTGACTTTGGAATAACAACCAAAAAATCAAAGGGTATTGTAAAGAAAAATCCAATCGATAAGAATGTTGTACACAAGGACATACAAGAGGTTTTACAAATAGGACANACAAAACAATTGANAGCAACGGAAACACTAAAGGAATGTTACGAAAGGATAAAAAACGATAATTACAAAAGTGTT
This sequence comes from bacterium TMED46, assembly GCA_002167345.2. Lineage (GTDB taxonomy): Bacteria > Fidelibacterota > Marinisomatia > Marinisomatales > UBA1611 > CACEUX01. Next base: position 8,964 of record NHCZ02000046.1, read on the forward strand.
CCAAATGCTCATGTTTCCAATAACATAAAGTGGAGTTAATATGAATTTTAAATGGCAGTTAATAAACGATAGCATAACCGATGATGATAAGAAAGCCCTAACGGATTTTATCAATGAACCTAATCAGAGATTTACACAAGGCAAAAAGGTAAAAGAATTTGAAATGGAGTGGAGTAAATACTTGGGTTGTTCTCACAGTACATTTGTAAATTCTGGTGCCTCAGCCAACTACATTATGGCATCCATGATGAAGGAAAAGAAAGGCTTGGGTGAGGTAATTGTCTCACCGATTGGTTGGGTTAGTGATGTTGCTCCTTTGGTTAACTTGGGATTCACGCCTGTGTTCGTTGATGTTAATATGAGAAACATGTGTATTACTTTGGATAACATCAAGGCAGCCATGACGGATAAAACCGTTGGTGTTTGTGTGGTTCATGTATTGGGATTCAATGCCATAACCGATGAGATGGTTAAGTTCTGTAAGGACAATGATTTATTTTTAATAGAGGATTGTTGTGAGGCTCATGGAGCAAGACATAGGGGCAATAGGGTTGGAATATACGGTGATGTCTCCAATTTCTCATTTTACTTTGGACATCACATAACATCAATCGAGGGTGGTATGGTCTGTACGAATGATTCTGAACTATGGGATTATGCTAAGTTATTTAGGTCGCATGGCATGACGAGGGAAGCATCGGATTCCTTACAATCAGAGTATAAGGAAAACTATCCTGATTTGAATCCGTTGTTTACATTTGCTGTTCCTGGATATAATGTAAGAAGTCAAGAGTTAAATGCTGTATTGGGATTGTCTCAGTTAGGACACATGGGAGAACGATTAGAACACAATGTTAAAAAGAGAAAGGAAAACTTCAAACAATGGATAAACAACTTACGGTATAACTCTGATAATTTTTACTGTAGTTTTGACGACAATGGAAATAGTAATTTTGCACTTCCTTTAATTTTAAGAAAAAAAGACTTGGAATTNTTTNANAAATGTTGTATATTATTGGAAGAACAAAAAGTGGAGTATCGTATCGGAACTGCAGGTGGTGGTAATCAGGCAAGACAACCTTANTTGGAAAAGTATGATTTTGTCNNNCANGANTTANCAAATGTAGACCACATTCATGATTTTGGGTTGTACATTGGTAATCATCCTGAATTAACTTTTTATGAAATTGANACATTAGCTAGGAGATTGTGTGAGCTTTAACGGACAAAAAGCATCGGCAATAAAAAGNCAAGAGGTTTATGACTTCATAGAGTCAGCCGTTAATCACAAGTATCTTTATAGTGATTGGGTGGTCAAGGAGTATCTAAATACTTATTTTGAGTGGGTACAANANAGTANNNTNAATNANTTTCANGGATTAGAAGAATTTNAACTCATTGAGTTTTGTACATGGTACATCACAGGCATTTGACTTCTTTTATAGGGAACATCAAGATAGAAGATTTAGATGTTTCAAGGGTGATTTTGTATATCATAAGGTGAGTTGGAGAGGTTTTAATTGGAAGTACATAGAGGATGATTATATTGATTTTAATGATGCTGTGGTAATATCATTACCGTTTTCTGATACTGGTGGAACACATGAGGGTATGAATGAAATTTTAGATATTTGTGATAAACATGACATACCTGTGTTTATAGATGCTGCTTACTATTCCATCGCTAGAAATTTGGAAATTGATTTGACAAGACCTTGTATACATACTGTCGCATTTAGTATGAGTAAGGCATTTCACGGAACACATAGGTTAAGAATTGGTATGAGATGTAAGAAAGAAAACATAGATGATCCTGTGGATTTTTTCAACGAGATAGAGATGGTATCTAAGATATCTGCTGGTGTTGGGTTGGAGATATGTGATAACTTTACCNCGGATTATAATCAAGATAAGTATCGTAAAAAACAGATTTTAGTNTGTNANGATTTAGANATACAACCNAGTGATTCTGTTGTATTTGGNNTANCNGATAAAACACATCCTNATTTTGGNAGTTATGATAGGGGTACNGATTCNAGNAGNGTTTGTATATCAAATTTANTAAGTGATAGNNNNGGTGCTNATNATGAGTAAAGACTTTGAAAGTCTATTGGAGTATAAAAAGTCAACAAAGGATTGGCATTANNATCCGAGTGTTCCNAGTNTTGATTATCAGTATGTAGGTCGTTTTGTTGATTTGACTTTTGATGAGAATGAACTACCCGAAAAAGAACCATCGAAAACATCTGCATCTTATATATGGCCACAAGATATTAAAAATGGTACTTTGATTCCATCACAATTAAGTCCTAATTCATTAGCAGCAAGTAAGTTGGATATTAAAAGATGGGGATATCATGAGGGTAATACCGCACATACACAATACATAGAATTTAAACAAGATGATGATCCCTCAGATGAAAAACCTGATGATCTACCAGATGAGTTTTATCAGATAAGAGATTTTTGTAATATGGATTATTCAATGGTTGCGGTATTGAAACAAGAACCAGGTAATTTTACAGGTTGGCATTTTGATACTTATCATAGTGTAGCAACAAAAGGTAATTTAACAGAAGAACAAAAGAAAGATATAAAAAGATATTGGATACCATT
>NHCZ02000047.1 GCA_002167345.2 bacterium TMED46
ATCAAAGTCAAAAACCTCTAAAAGGCTCGGGTCTATATGAGACTCATCTAAAAATTCAAATGATTTACCTTCTGCTTTTGCCATTTTATTTTCCTTTATATATGCAGCCAGTGGACTCTGTTTCTTTTATTTCTATTTGTTTTAACCCTTTGAGAGATGGGCTGAGCTGTTTCCATATCCACCGACATAAATTTTCGCTTGAAGGATTTTCAAGTCCTTTTATGTCATTTAAATATGCATGATCTATGATTTCATGAATTGGCCTGAATGCAGAATCAATATCAGAGAAGTCCATTACAAAACCAGTAGTTTGATCAATCTCACCCTCTACCGTTAATGTGATCTTAAAAGAATGACCATGGACTTTGCTACACGGATGTTCATCAGGTAGTTTAGTTAGAGAACGAGCGGACTCAATTGCAAATGTTTTATATACTTCCATGCTCAAATTTAAGGAATACCCAGGATCTTATGAGTTTGAAGACTAAGCTTCCATTTTGGGTGATCTAAAACAAATTTTTCAGATCTTTTAATATTAATTTTTTGGTCAACACCATCCATAGGTTGAATATAAAAATGGTCAAATTTTAGTTTTTCGTGCATTCTTGGATTCATTCCACATTGAGGATATACGACTTTTAATTCATTGCCATTTTTTAAAACAAGATCTGCATTTGCCTTTGGGCTTACACATATCCAATCGATGCCATCAGGTGGAATCATTGTTCCATTTGTTTCTAGACCAATCTCAAAGCCTGCTTTATGGATAGCCTTTATTAGAGACTCGTCCATCTGTAATAATGGCTCTCCTCCAGTACAAATAACATAAGGTTCAGTCTGCACATTCCCTTTCCACAGGCTATTAATAATATTGGTTATTTCTTCTGCTGAAAATTTCCCACCATTGATGCCATTCGTACCAACAAAATCAGTGTCGCACCAATTGCAGATAGCTCCACTACGGTCCTTTTCATGTCCAGTCCATAGATTACAACCAGAAAATCGAATAAATACTGCTGGACGACCTGTGTGATATCCCTCGCCTTGAAGCGTATAATATATTTCTTTTACTGAATAATTCATTGATTTGAATAATTTAACGGATCNATGATCCCTGCNTCCTTAAATCCCTTTAGCCTTAAATAACAAGCATCACAAAGTCCGCAAGGGTTNCCTTCTTGATCTGGATCATANCAACTAGATGTTAAACTATAATCAACACCAAGATCCATACCAACTTTGACGATCTCTGATTTTGTCANATCGATTAGGNGTGTGTGAATTCTAAATGAAGAACCAGAAACCCCTGCTTTCGTTGCAAGATTCGCTGTTTTTTCAAATGATGAGATNTATTCTGGCCTACAGTCTGGNTATCCGCTGTAATCCAAAGCATTTACTCCAATAAATATATCAAATGACCCAAGGACCTCTGCCCAAGCCAATGCTAAAGATAGGAAAACAGTATTCCTTGCAGGAACATAAGTAACCGGTATCTCAGCCATATCAGACAAATCCCTTTTCTTTGGTACGTCGATCTGGTCTGTAAGAGCTGAACCACCAAATTGAGCAAGATCTATATCTATAATNCTGTGGTTTTGAATATTAAAAAAATCAACAACCATTTTTGCTGAATTCAATTCATGATCATGGCGCTGCCCATAATTGAAGGTCAGGGCATAAAGGTCAAACCCCTTTTCTCTTGCCATAGCTAAGCATGTTGTGGAATCTAATCCACCGGAAACAAGTANAACNGCTTTCATNTTNATTATAGGNTNTATTNTATAGAATTANAGAANTTGNAANTTTGCNAGGNTCAANCTGTAACAAAAAATAATGCATTACCAAATAAGACCTTACTATTATACCAATATGANCGGAAAAGTGGATTNTCTGCCATGTAAATGACNCTGCCTTTTTTTGATTCATGAACACCAAATATTAAATTATTATTTATTTTCTTNNTTATACGGTGTCCCATAAAACCAGATACATGAGAATCAGCATTTCTTAATATTCCTACATTCCAGCCTTTTGGTAAAAGGGGGTACAGATCTTTTTCAAGCTTTANGCTGAAATAATGTTTATCATAACCAAAAGCCAGAGGATGGGTATTGTCCATCTCAAGCATTACAATATTTCCAAATATTGTATTGATTAGTTTTTTACGTTCACGCTCANCATATTTCTTATCTCGCTCCTTCAACTNTTCTTTTTGGATAAGTTTAGTTGCTTCTTTTTTTGCGCTTTCTGATTCATATTTAACCAAACCATAACCCTTTTGATCTATGAATTTTTTCATGGCTGAGCCAATAACAATTAATCGACCTCCTTTATTTACCCATTTCAATAATTCAGGTGGAGGAGATGATTTGATGATCTTAGAAGCACCAGTTTCCTTTTTTATCTGTGAGCTTGGAATGGTCTCTGTTTTTAAAAAACCATAACTCCCATTTGGCATTATCAATACGTCTAGTTCTTCGAAAGGAATAGATCTGAAATCTGATGTATTGAATACAGATAATGGGAACATTATCTGCTGCTCAAAAAAGTGCCATATCTCACCAAAATTATTACTAGAGGTTCCCTCACCTGCTAGAACACCGATTCGAGGTNTTTTAATCACATTAAAATTAGAAGATCCAAGATCAATGCCTTTGCTAGATGCGCCACTTTTTATTGCATGTAATTTGGGNTGATATTTCACTGCTGCATTTTGAATGATNTCATTGAGTTTGGCACCTAAATGTTCATTNCCTCGTGGAGAAATAAAGAGTGTGCCTGGCCTAAATTCTATTTCATTATTTGTAAAAGGTTTTTCTGCAACCCTGACCGTAATATTGTTCTTTAATATATCTGCTAAAAATCTTAACCCATTTATAGTCCCCCACTCAACTAAATAACCATATGGATCTTTTTGTAACTCAAAGTTCTTTTGAGCTAAAGCTTCTTGATCTTTTATATTTATTTCTAGTACGGTTTCAGTTGCAAAAGCCTCTAGTCCATAAATATATGGTAACGACCATGCAGTGATATCATAGGTTAATGTATCCGAAATATGTGTCTTCGGCTCAAAAAGCACATTTGCTAGAACGCCAAGACCTTGTTGAGTAGATATAACGATATCTTTTTCGGATACATTTATATCTTCGACTTTTCTATTTATGTAATTGAANGCATTTAAATTTGATTGAGGTTTAGATACTGAACCATATTGAATGTNATTCAACTGTAGCAGATGAATAAGGTCATTTATTTTATCAATATTATTTTTGTGCGAGATAACAAATGANCTGTATTTACTGGTGGGCGTAGAATAGGGATCTTTAAAAAATTTGTTAAACTCCGCTATGACCCTNTCGGTATTNTCATATGTTGCCTCTACAGTTGCGAGACCAGTTAAATAATGATGTTCTAATCTTTCTTTTANNGTAAGCGTGTCACCTGCAGATGTTTTTACGGCAACTCCACCAGAACCGCTTCCACCTTTTTCATAGGTCATGCCCAATGCCCCATTAAAGATGGGATAAGTATCNCCAAANCCAGGATANAGNAGGTCAAATACCTCATTCCTAAAATAGAGGAGTTGATCTTTATCNAAATAATCCGCGTTATTNNTNCCNATGATCTGCTGAAATTCTCTTTGCCATGGAGTGATCAATTTATGATAAGGTTCAACTGCAGGTGCAAAGTAATAAGGCTCATCATAGGATTGTTCATGATAGTCTACGTGAACATGGGGCATCCATTTNTTATAAATGCGCGTTCTTTCTTGTGATTCTTTTTGGCTTTGCCAGCACCAATCTCTATTTAGATCATGGTAGTAATGNTTTGTCCTTCCTCCAGGCCANGGNTCTCTATGNCCACGNGTATTTACATCTATATCTGGTATCTTATTTCCTGTCATTCTGTAAAAATTTGNATAACGATCTCGACCATCTGGATTAATACAAGGATCTATGATCACAACTACCTTTTCTAACCATTTCATTTGTTTTTCATTTGAAGTATCTGCNAAAGAATACANGGTTTTTATTGCGGCTTCCATTGAACTAGACTCATTACCNTGCACCGAGTAACTNAGCCATACAACAGCNAGNTCATCACNTGNTTTTTCNCCNTCNNTTAGACCTGANGNGATCAGGTGTTGAGTCCTTATCTGCTCNAAAGAATTATTGTTTTTTGGATGCTTTATAATGGTTATGACCAGGGGGCGGTCTTCATANGACCTGCCATATTCTATAAAATTAATGTGNCTGGAGGCCTCAGAAATATGTTTAAAATAGCTAATTGCATCATGATGAAANGTAAATTTATNTCCAAGCTCATAGCCTAAGAAATTTTGAGGTGTTTGNGGTGAAGANCCAAAGAGAAAAGAAAGTTGGATCATAAACAATATTTTTTTGAAAAATTGTTTTCTCATGTTAATGTCCCTGAACATTATAAGTGCGATTTAAAGATAAAGTGCTTTTGCCTTTATTAGAATCTAATAGATAGACTGTCAGTTATCAAAAATATGTTAGATATTTAATGAAAAACTATAATCGTTATAGATAAGTTGACCCAACGTAATGGAGNNTAGATGAGTTATTCACGAGAAAAATCCCAACCGATNTTTGACNGAGCATTAAATGTNCTTGTAAAAGGTGTTAGTTCAAATTTTCGTTTTTTAGGTGAAAAAGAAACACCTGTTATTGTAAAAGGTAAAGGCGCCCATGTNTGGGANGCAGATGATAATGAATTCATTGATTATAGATTAGGTTGGGGCCCTATTATTCTTGGGCATGCAGATGATAGGGTCAATCAGGCTGTAACAGAACATTTAGAAAACGGAACAACGTTTGCNGCTACAAGCGAATTAGAAGTAATTGTCGCTGAAAAACTAGTCAAAATGATTCCAGGTATGGAGAAGCTCAGATTTACTAATACAGGAACAGAGGCAACCATGCACGCTCTTCGTACAGCTAGAGGCTATACNAACAAAGAGAAGTTTATCAAATTTGAAGGCCAGTATCATGGTGCTCATGACTATGTGCTTTTTAGTACCGCATCCTCTCCTATTTCAGCTATGGGAGCCCGCACATCTCCAATCCCTGTTCAAGTTGGATCTGGGATCCCAGATAAAATACGAGATTATGTTTACTGTTTACCGTTCAATGATTTTGAAGCAGTGGAGCAATGCGTTAAAGATCACCATGGTGAACTTGCTGCGATTCTTGTGGAACCATGTTTGGGTAATATAGCNGGNATTGAACCAAAAGATGGATTCCTAGATCATCTAAGGTCTTTATGTAATGACCATAATATTGCACTGATCTTTGATGAAGTAAAAACAGGTTTCCGTTTNTCGAATGGAGGAGCAAGAGAGACATATGGTGTGATCCCTGATATCTCAACTTATGCAAAGAGTTTAGGGAATGGCTTACCTGTTGCTGCTTTTGGAGGTAAAGCCGAGGTAATGGATGTGATCGGTGGTGGTAGTGTAACCCATGCTGGTACTTTTGGAGCTAATGGGGTTAGCATGGCGGCAGCAAATGCTGTAATTGACATATTGAATGAAACTCCTGTTTTGAAAGACCTTTCCAAAAGAGGTTTACGATTAAAAGAGGGGCTNGACCAGGTNTTAACAGATGCTGATCTACCTCATCAAATGTGTGGNCATCCAAATATTCAGGGTTTTTTGATCACAGATAAAAAAGTTCAAGAAGTACGTGACCTCGCATACAGTGATGATGGTCTGTATGAAACAATTATGAATAATATGTATAACCGCGGTGTCTGGATAGAAGATGATCCAAGAGAGCCTTGGTTCTTATGTGAAGCACATACAGAAGAGATTATTGATAAAACATTAAATATATTCCAGGAATCTGTTAAGGCGGCAGTCAAATAAAGCTATGAGATCAGAAGTGTACTGGACAGACCAGTATTCCCCAAGCAATGATTTTAAGTTCTCATCAACACTACCTGAGAAGGTAGATGTGGCAATAGTTGGTAGTGGATATACTGGTCTTGCAGCTGCAAGAACTCTAGCACGTTCTAATATCTCAGTTGCTGTTTTAGAAAGACATAGTATTGGTTGGGGCGCTAGTTCAAGGAATGGGGGGATGGCGACTCCTGGTTTGAAGCAGGATATATTTAAGATATATAAAAAATATGGGATGGAATATGCACGTGAATTTTGGAAAGCATCAGTAGAGGCTATAGATCTTTTAGAAGAGATCATTGATGAGCACAAAATAGATTGCGATTGGTCCCGTAAGGGGCATATTGCCCTTGCTTGTAAGCAATCTCACTTTGACAAACTTCCTGAATATGCTGATTGGATCAAACGAGAATTAGGACATGCCAAAACGATAGTTCCTAAGGAAGATATAAACACAGAGATTGGAACTGAATTCTATTTTGGAGGCTTGTCAGATGAGGTCAGTGGGGGGCTACATCCTGCTAAATATTTATATGGATTAGCAAGGTCTGTTTCTGAACTAGGCGCTTACCTCTGTGAAGGATGCAATGTTAATTCAGTAAGCAAGAACGGTTCAAAATATGAAATCACCACAAGTCTTGGATCTATTATTGCCAATGATGTGATCATTGCTACAAATGGTTATACAGATATGCTTATCCCAGAATTGAAACCAAAAATATTTCCGGTTGGAAGTTATATTATAGTTTCTGAACCACTCTCAGCCGATCTCCAGAAAAAATTGAGTCCTAAAGGTCGCATGTTCTATGATTCAAAATGGTTCATTAATTATTTTAGACTTACACCAGATGGGCGGATGCTCTGGGGCGGGCGTAACGATCTAAGTACTGACCTTGATCTAAATGAAAGTGCATCAATTTTATCAAAACAGGTTAGAATGGTGTTCCCTGTTCTTGAGGATGTAGAATTCACCCATACGTGGACAGGCAAGTTAGGAATCACATTTGATCTTATGCCACATATAGGGAAAGTCAATGGTATCCATTATGCCTTTGGGTATGGTGGACATGGGTTATCTATTGCTACTTACCTAGGTAATGAAATGGGACTCCTTTTATCAGGACAAAAGCAACGTAGTCCATTTGAAGAAATATCTCATCAAACAATGTTCTTTTATCGTAAAGACCCTTGGTTCCTTCCTTTCGCTGCCCAATATTATCGATTTTTAGACTGGATATCCTGAGATGTACCCTTTAGCAACCATCGATTATGCCATTATTTTTGTATACCTTTCGGGAATGATTGGAGTTGGACTATGGTTCGCAAAAAAGCATTCAGATTTTGATGACTTTTTTCTAGCAGGAAGGTCCCTTACTACGCCTCTGTTGATCACTACTCTTATTTCTACTTATTATGGAATTGATGTTTTGTTTGGTGATACTCAACTTGCATTTACAGATGGTGTCGTAGCATGGTTTGGTTATGCTCGTCCAACATATGCATTCTATTTGATTGCTGCCCTTTTGCTATCTAAGCGTTTACGAGAGGAGGATTTTAAAAGCCTGCCTGATATTTTAGATTCATATTATGGAAGAAAGACACGGTACGTTGGAGCTGTTACATCTTTTATTTATTCTTTACCTGCATTATCGTTATATGGATTTGGAATGCTAGGGGATGTGATACTTGGGTGGGAACCTATTACAGGAATGTTGATCTTAGGGGGGATCGCATTAGTATATACGCTTACGGGTGGATTTTGGGCTGTGGCTCTTACAGACTCAATTCAATTTGTTATGATGTGTCTGGTCATTGCATTCGCCTTTCCTTTTGCTATGAACTTTATTGGTGGGTTCAATGCAATGGTAGAGGTGCTTCCTCAAAGTTATTTTGATACCATGGGTGATCTAGATATTCTTCTTATAATTATTTATGCTTCTACTGGCTTATCCGTTTTGGTAGAGCCAACATTTTATCAAAGAATATTTGCTGCAAGATCATATAAGAATGTTCGCAATGCACTAATAATTGGGATCTTTATATGGGGATCATATGATTGGCTTATAACGATACTAGCAATGTCCGCTAAAGCAGGAGTGATCAAAGGATTGCTACCTGCAGATGTCGCACCAGATGCTGCACTTTTAACAGTTGTTGTTGCGGCTCTTCCTGCTGGCTTAGTGGGTTTGTTTCTGGCGGGGGTCCTTTCTACAGAGATGTCAACTTTAGACTCTTACTGTCTTGTTGCTGGGGGGAATGTTGCATATGATATTTATAAGCCTGCAATAAAGCCAACAGCCACTGATGATGAATTGATCCGAACGACTCGATATGGNATCCTTTTATCTTGGGTATTGGGCTTTGGTATGGCAACAGCTTTTGACCAGATGTTGGGCCTGTGGGTCTTTTTGGCATCTATATTAATATCAAGCACATTGATACCGATCTTATTAGGTCTGTATATAAAAGACTTTAGAAGACCNCTTGCAGGGCTTATAAGTTCNAGTNCGGGGCTTTTAACCACAGTAATACTCAATATTTATATAATGACCATNGGCAANTTTGATATTGAGGAAGAGACCTATATTGTGCAGTGGTTTGGCATAGATTTTATACAGGAATTTGTCATGTATATTACAGTNCCGATTTCATTCATAGGATTTTTTATAGGTTATGTACTAGATAAAAGGATAAGACCTTGAGTTATTGGGAAATATTCACGTGGATCACAGTAGTCTTTCTTGGTATCGGTTCCATAACTGTATTCTTTTTATTTGTAAAGGATATAAAACAAATTCTTGAAAAGTTCACAAAGGGGCANAAATGATATTTAAGAATTTTATCAATAATGAATGGTGCGACGCACAAAATTGTAAAACATTCGAGGTCATAAACCCCTTTACTGAAAAAGTGATCACAAACGTTCCCGCCAGTGATGAAAAGGATGTGGCGATTGCAGTTGAAGCAGCTAAGAATGCATTTTATGATTGGAGTAACCTCACTGCAGGTGAGCGCCGTGATCATTTAAGAGCTCTAGCAAATAGATCAAGAGAACATGCTGAAGAAATAGCGAAGACAATATCNTCAGAAATGGGGAAACCTTACAAAGATGCTTTGACTGAGATCGATGACCTAGCTGAATATCTTGAATATTATAGTGAACTTGCCCGTGACCAAGTTGGAAGAATGGTTGCTCCGGTAGATCAGAAATCAATGTCATTGGTCCGATATGAGCCCTATGGTGTTGTGGGTTGTATCATACCATGGAACTATCCTTTATCNCTCATGGGTTGGAAACTTGCACCCGCATTAGCAGCAGGGAATACGATCATAATGAAACCAAGTGAGATCACGTCCTTATCTATTTTACATTGGGCAGAACTTGTAGTTGGGGATATGCCATCTGGTGTCATAAATGTCATCACAGGTTTTGGTGGAGAGGCAGGGGAAGCTCTTGTAAAACATCCTCAAGTACCTATTATTACATTTACTGGGTCTGTGCGNACTGGAAAGAGAATAGCAAAATTAGCNGCTGATAACCTAAAAAAAGTATCATTGGAGCTAGGNGGNAAAGACCCTGTTATNGTTTGNGATGANGCNGATATTGAAGTGGCAGCNAAAGGNACTTCTTGGGGTGGNTTCGTTAATTCAGGTCAAGTNTGCACNTCTGTTGAGCGGGTATATGTATACGATTCAGTAGTAAGCAGATTTACTGAAGCANTAGTAGAGGAAGCAAAAAAAGTAAGGCTCGGAGACCCTATGGATNATGATGTGGATATCGGTCCAATGGCTTCAGAGAGCCAGTTTAATAATACTATAAATAAAGTGAGATTGGCCAAAGAGCAAGGCGGTCGAGTCCTCACGGGTGGTAAAAGATCCGATCAATTTGATAGTGGTTATTTCTATGAGCCAACTGTATTTGATAACATAACATCAGAAATGGATATAGTTACTGAAGAGTCTTTTAGTCCGGTCATACCTATTCAAAAAGTGGCTTCTATGAGTGAAGCAGTGGAAATGGCAAACTCGACCAAATATGGTTTAGGNTGTACTATCTTCACAAAGGATATTGAACGTGCTTTAACCGCAGCAGACAAGATCAAATCTGGAACTGTTTGTATTAACAGTCCTCTTATGGAAAATATTGCCGCACCATTCGGAGGGATGAAACAATCNGGTATTGGCCGGGAGCANGGGGTTGAGGCTTTAGAAGAGTTTAGAGAAGCAAANCATATTTTTATTGATTACGACCATAATAAAAAGGACTGGTGGTTTGGTGAAGAGGATCAATAATGCGCACTAGTGATTCNATCAGAAAAAAGCATAAAAAATATTTATTTGATGCTATAAAAAACTTTTACAAAGAGCCATTGGTTATTGAAAANGGAAAGGGGTTTTATGTTTCAGATAGCGATGGAAANTCATATTTAGATTTTTTTGGTGGCATTCTCACCGTGTCNGTTGGTCATGCGAANGATGAAGTAAATACAGCAGTGAAAGCACAGGTCGATCGACTAAGTCATATTTCNTCTCTTTATCCTAGTATACCTGTCGTTGANCTTGCAGAAAAGCTTGTTGGATTGGCNCCAGNCAATCTGGAAAAAGTATTTTTTAATGCATCTGGAACTGAAGCAGANGAGACAGCTGTTATGATGGCTCAACTTTATACNGGAAATACAGAGNTCATAGCTTTACGNCANGGNTATTCAGGGCGTTCCTTNCTCGCGCAATCATTGACCGGCCATGCACCATGGAGAGCANTGCCTAGCCANGTTGGCTCGGTCAAACATGCTTTAGCNCCATATTGTTATCGNTGNCCTCTGAAAATGACATATCCAGAATGTGGNNTNGCNTGTGCANNAGATGTNGAAGANCTNATNAANACAACNACNACTGGTAAAGTGGCTGGTATCTTGGCAGAACCTATTCAAGGTGTCGGAGGATTTATTACCCCTCCAGATGAATATTTTAGTATAGTATCGGATATCATTCATGACCACGGTGGGATATTTATTTCTGATGAGGTTCAAACAGGGTTTGGACGTACAGGTAAAACATGGGGGATAGAACATTCTGGCGTAGAACCTGATATGATCACGGTTGCGAAGGGAATTGCAAATGGTATGCCACTAGCAGCGGTCATAACGACAAAGGATATAGCAGATTCTCTTCAAAAAAATACAATATCTACTTTTGGTGGAAACCCTGTAAGTAGTGCTGCAGCGAATGCTACTTTAGATATAATAGAAAGAGATGATCTAAAAACGAACTCAGTTAAAATGGGCGAAATTTTAAAAGAAGGATTGCAGAAAATACAATCCGAACACAAAAAGATCATTGGTGATGTAAGGGGAAAGGGATTAATGGTTGGACTTGAGCTCGTAATGGATGAAACAACAAAAGATCGGACTCCAAACCCTGAAGCAGTTAATCGCTTAATGGAAGAGACCAAACATCGAGGTTTGCTTATTGGGCGAGGGGGTCTTTACGGTAATTGTGTACGTATCTCACCCTCTCTAAATATTGGTAAGGATGAGATCGATGAAGCCCTTGCGATCCTGTCTCGATCTTTTAGGTCAATAGAGGAATAATTGGAGGCGTTTTATGAATAATAAAAATTATATAAACAAATCTTGGCAGGATGCAAAGGATGGATCAACTTTAAAAGTAGAGAACCCCTTCACCGAAGAAATAATTGCTGAGGTCCCTAATAGTTCGGCCTCAGATGTGGACCATGCAGTTTCAGTAGCGAAGGCTGTGTGGAAAGATTGGAAAATGATGGGGTCATTGGAAATGCGAGATCTTTTAAGAGAGGTCGCTGTGAAAAGTAGAGCGCATGATAGAGAAATTGCATCGATCATAACGGCCGAAAGTGGAAAACCATTGATTGAATGTTTAGATGAGATAGAATGGATCGCTTCCATTTTTGAATATTATTCAGAGATTGGTCGAGACCAACGAGGTAGAGTTGTTGCACCTGTGACTCCTAGGTCTATGAGCATGGTCGTTAAAGAAGCCTACGGAGTTGTTGGATGTATAGTCCCCTGGAATTACCCTCTGTTATTAATGGCCTGGAAAGTTGCTCCAGCGTTATCCGCTGGGAATACGGTTGTGGTCAAGCCGTCTGAAATAACACCGCTTTCTATTCTTCATTGGATGGATGTTGCTTGCGATCATTTACCTGAAGGAATTCTTAATATTATCACAGGCGCTGGCGAAACAGGTGCTGCCTTGGTCGAGCATCCTGATACAAGAGTAATAGCCTTTACTGGTAGTGTTGAAACTGGAAAGAAAATTGCTCTTATGGCAGCAAAACAACTAAAAAAAACAAGCTTAGAATTAGGTGGGAATGATCCTATCATTATATGCGATGATGTCGATATAGAAATAGCTGCAAAAGGCACTGCATGGGGAGGCCTTTTAAATGCAGGCCAGGTCTGTACGTCACTTGAGCGTGTTTTTGTCATGGAATCCGTTGCAGATGCTTTTACAGAAGCGGTTGTGGAAGAAGCTAGGCAAGTGCGATTAGGAGACCCCATGAATGGACAAACAGATATGGGACCTATGGCCTCTGAGATGCAATTAGAAAAAGCTGAGAGTAAAGTTAATACAGCTAAAGATGAGGGCGCGCGGTTGCTTTGTGGAGGAGGTCGCCCTGAACAGTTTGAGAAAGGTTATTTTTATTCACCAACTGTATTTGACCAAGTTACTAGTGAAATGGAAATGATGAATGTGGAAACATTTGGACCAATAATTCCAATTCAAAAAATAAAGACACTTGAAGAGGCTATTGAGCTGACCAATAATTCTCAATACGGTCTAGGTTGCAATATTTATACAAATGATATGGAAAAAGCATTAACTGCAGCTGATGATATTAAGGCTGGATCATTTTGGATTAATGATCCATTGACAGATAATGAGGCCGCTCCATTTGGCGGAATGAAAATGTCTGGTGGTGGACGGGAACTTGGAATAGAAGGATTAGATGAATTCAGAGAACCAAAACATATATTGATTGATTATCAGATAAGAAAAAAAGATTATTGGTTTCCTTATGATCTAGATGAAGGAAGAAAAACATAATATATGAAAGCTAAGATAAAGACAGCTATTCCAGGCCCAAGGTCTTTAGAACTTTCTAAACTACGAAAGGATTCTGTTTCAGATGGACACGGCTCAGTGAGTGGTGTTTTCATTGATAGAGCAGAGGGCTCAAACCTGATCGATGTGGATGGGAATATATTTATTGATTATGCTGGTGGAATAGGTACTATGAATGTAGGTCATTCACATTCTTTGGTCTTAGCCGCAATAAAAGATCAAGTTGAGAAATTTATACACCCGTGTTTTACCGTTGCGCCTTATGAGCTCTATGTTACATTAGCACGTAGACTGTCTCAGCTTGTTCCCATATCTGCTGAATGTAAAGCTGCATTTTTTAATTCAGGCGCAGAGGCGGTTGAGAATGCAGTGAAAATATCTAAATCATTTACCGGTAGAAATAGTGTACTGGTATTTTCGCATGCTTTTCATGGTAGGACACAAATGACCATGTCAATGACGTATAAAGAAGACCCATATAAAAAAGGGTTTGGTCCTTTTATCTCAAATATTCACCGTGTTGAATTCCCAGAAAAGGAATTGGACCTTAAGAGCCTAGAGATCGATCCGCGATCAATTGCCTGTGCAGTTATTGAACCTGTTGCTGGTGAAGGTGGATTCATGCCTGTTTCATTTGATGCCATGCGTCAGCTAAGAGACTTTTGTGATGAGCATGATATTATTATGGTGGCAGATGAGGTTCAGACAGGGTTTGGTAGAACGGGTAGCCTTTTTGCCATGAGTCAATTTGGTGTGGAACCTGATATGTTCACGTTAGCAAAATCCATTGCAGGAGGTCTGCCATTGAGCGGTGTTGTTGGGAGATCGGATATAATGGATTCAGTTCATGTAGGTGGCATAGGAGGTACATTCGGTGGTAACCCGGTCGCCTGTGCAGCAGCACTTGCTGTTTTAGATATTATGGAAAATGAAAAACTTCCGCAGCGTGCAATAGAAATTGGAGAGAAGATCCGTACAATGGTTGAGGGGGTCATGAGCTCGTCTCCATGGGTCAGTGAGGTAAGGGGCTTGGGTGCTATGCAGGGGATCGTGATCACTGATAAGAATAATGGCCCGGATAAGAAACATACATCCCGCATATATCAAAATGCAATGAAGAATGGATTAATGATGATTACTGCAGGAACTTATGGTAATGTTATTCGTACTTTGATGCCATTAACTATAAAGAATGATGAGCTGGACCAAAGCCTGGAAATACTCTCAAATGCTTTAAGAGTACCCTAAAGTAATAAGGATAAAAAATGATAAAAATTGAATTTAAAGATTTTGGTGAAAGAAAGAATTGGATATCAGGTAAGCTTGAAGATTCAAGTTCAAGTAAAAAAATATCTATTATATCACCTTACTATGATAAAGAGATTGCTACGGTGCCTGATTCAAACTCTAATGACCTTGATATTGCAGTCCAAGCTGCAGAATCAATTTTCCCAGATTGGAAAAGAACAAATATTCGCGATCGTGCAGAGATCATGTTTCGTTTTAAAACGCTCTTGGAATCGAATATTGATGAATTAGCTCATCTTATATCGTTAGACAATGGGAAAACAATTGAAGATGCTAAGGCGAGTATTAATAGAGGGAAAGAGGTAGTAGAGTTTGCCACATCATTACCAAATATTTTAAAAGGTGATTCGTCTCAAGTAGCAGATGGGATCACATGTACTATGACGCATGAACCACTTGGTGTAGTTGCTGGTATCACGCCTTTTAATTTCCCTGCTATGGTCCCTTTATGGATGATTCCGTTAGCCATAACATCAGGGAACTGTTTTATTTTAAAACCCTCAGAAAAAACGCCTCTTTCTACTTTAAAGATCGCTGAGTATTTAAAAGAGGCTGGGTTACCAGATGGTGTATTCCAAATATTGAATGGTTCTCAAGAAGCCGTAGAGGCTATCTGCGATCATCCAGATATTAAAGCTGTAGCATTCGTTGGCTCATCAAAAGTTGCTAAGATCGTTTATACTCGTACGACAGCTCAGGGAAAAAGAGCATTATGTTTAGGAGGTGCTAAAAATCATATGATCGTGGTTCCAGATGCAGACCTTGATAGTACTGCAAAAGGACTTTTAGCTAGTTCGATGGGTAGTGCTGGGCAGAGATGTATGGCTGCTAGTGTAGCAGTTGGCGTTGCAAATGTTGATCCCATTATTAACCAATTAATAGAGGAAGCTAATAAGTTCGTTTTGGGGTTGGACATGGGCACTATAATAAGTAAATCAGCATTTGATCGGATCAAGGGATACATAGACGAGGCTGAAAATATGGGTGCAAAGGTATTGGTGGATGGACGAAACCCAGTTCCTCCTGCAGGTTATGAAAATGGATACTGGCTAGGACCCACAATTTTGGATGGTGTCGATCCAAATTGGCCTTGTGCAAAAGAAGAGATCTTTGGTCCAGTATTATCAATCATTCGGACCGACACCATAGACGAAGCAATGAAAATAGAAAATAATAATATTTATGGAAATGCTGCGGCAGTGTTTACGACCTCAGGAGAGGTTGCAAAGACTATTTCTGAAACTGCCTCTTCAGGAATGGTAGGTGTGAATATTGGAGTTCCTGTCCCTAGAGAACCATATAGTTTTGGGGGTTGGAATGAATCAAAATACGGTCATGGTGATATTACTGGTAAAAGCGGAGTTGAATTTTGGACTGATCTAAAAAAGGTCACAGCACGTTGGCCAGAGTCGGATGAGCCTTGGAAAAAATACTTCTAATATATTTCGAACCATTTTTCATCTAGGTCGGGCCATTCTCCTTCCTCAGCTTGTTCTGCCTTTT
This sequence comes from bacterium TMED46, assembly GCA_002167345.2. Lineage (GTDB taxonomy): Bacteria > Fidelibacterota > Marinisomatia > Marinisomatales > UBA1611 > CACEUX01. Next base: position 15,839 of record NHCZ02000047.1, read on the forward strand.
CTTCCCAGTTCTTCTTACCACTCCATGAGTCGATATTGATTCCATAAACGGATGTCTGTTTTAATTCTCCGTCTGTTATTGGACGATAATCTTTACCTGATTCCATCTCATTAAAGTATTTTTTTAATAAACCGTTAAGCACTTCACGTTTTTCGTCCATTGTATCGACTACCCTAATGTGGCCATATGCGATCACACATTCATATTGGAAACTCATTTCTAATGCAAGATTAGAAGGTAATAGGCGCCCAGACCTAAAACACTCGAAACAAACTTTGGGATTATTTTCAGCATTAAAACGCATCCTTCCATATGCATTAGAATGGAAATAGATCTCATGTTTATCTTTACTATAAAAAAAGGAAGTTGGGTTGATGAAAACTTGATTACCATTTAGTGTGCTGATGTGTCCTACTTCTATTTTATCCAATAGACATATGATCCATTCATCACTCATTTCCATATCTTTGATCCTGGATTGATTGATCGGTCTATTATTTGGATCGTATCCCAACTGCTAAAACCTTAATTATCATTATGAAATTTAGCACCACAATTATTGCAAAATTTTGAGCCTTTTCTCTGGTTTTTATCTTCGCAGACGGCGCATTGCATTTGCTGTTTATTTTCTGTGAAGCGCATTGCTGAAGTGACGATCCCTGTAGGTACTGCAATAATGGAATAACCCATGATCATGATCATGGCTGCTATGACCTGTCCTAGATTTGTTTGCGGAGAAATATCCCCATAACCAACTGTGGTCAATGTAACAATCGCCCAGTAAATACTTCTTGGGATATTATCAAAACCTGATTCTTCTCCCTCAACTAAATACATTACAGATCCTAGAATAACCACAAGTGTCATTACATAAAATAGGAATACAAATATTTTATTCTTGCTAGCATACATCGCTTTTCTCAGCTGCTCTGCTTCTCCCATGAATTGGACTAGTTTTAAAACCCGAAATACACGAAGAACACGCAATACCCTTATGACAGAGAACACAGCTGCTCCTGGGAATAAGACACTTAAATAAGTTGGGATAATTGCAAGTAGGTCGATAATACCAAAGAAGCTAAAGATATAGCTTGAAGGCAGGCGGATACAATATATGCGTAAACAATACTCAATAGTGAAAAGGATAGTAAACACCCACTCTAATAAGTAAAACAAATCACCATAGGCTTCATGATATCCGCTGATACTATCTAACATTACTACAATGACACTAAGCATGATGCTGACAATTAATCCGATATCAAACAACTTTCCATAAATGGTGGTTGTGCCGAATATAACAGATTTTATTTTTTCTTTAAATGAGCCCATATTAGAGTTTTTTCTTACACTTATAAAATAAGGTGGGAATTAGATCAATAGGAACAAGAAAATTTTTTTAGCAGGTCGACTTCTCGACCGATTATAATATCAAAATGGTATAAATATTTTTTACTTATTTAGAGCATTATTTAGAATTTCAATATCTGAATCATAAGACTCGGGTAATAAGGGACCAAAAGAGAATCTAAAAAATTGTTTTAGATGAGAATTCTCCTCAAGTCGGTGCATGTCGCAATCTGTGCCTTTGAGGATCGCTGCACCCTGGCTGAATAATCTTTCATTGAATTCTACAGATGTAAGTTCGCCTGGTAGTTTACACCAATGATAAAAACCGCCTGGGCCGGAGAATAATTCCAAACCTAATTCTGGAAACACTTTACCATAACGGTCACGCTGACTGTCATAAAACTCAGGGATTGCTTTTCTTGCGAGCTCTATTCTATCTTGATTAAATAGTTCTAATGCATATAATTGAGAAGGACGAGAGACTCCACCCATACCAAAAGATGAGAAATTCCCAAGGATCTCAATATATTTTTTTGCAGCAACGACCCAACCAATACGTATTCCAGGGGTTTGTAATCCTTTTGTGGCTGCACCAGCAACAAATAGATTGGAGTTATCAATGTCTTTTATATGCTCAAGAGCACTTACAGGGGGTGTGTGAAATAATTCGTATGCTTCATCGACCAGAAGACCATTTTCTGAAAAAGAGGCTTTTTCTACTAGCTCTTTAAGTTCATTTCCATGTCTTGTTATTCCAGTAGGGTTGCAGGGATTGCTGAGCAATATAAGTTTTCGTATGTTAGAATCATTGCCGATATACTGATCGATGGTTGGATTGAATTTATTTTCAATGGTACTATCAATTAGCTCATAATCACGGTTCATTAGGCGTAGCATATCATAGTAAGGGGTATATTCCGTGGAGGCGATACGAACTTGGATGTCTTTTTCTAAAAACATTAGTAAAGCGATAAGTCCAGGTCTTCCACCTGCAAATATCATCACATTCTCCAGATCTATAGATGAACCATAGTGGTGATTATAATATTCCGCTATGGTTTTACGCAATTCTGGTTGGCCCCAAGCTTTTGGATATTTAAGATCGTCTGAATCAATTTTGATATCTTCAGGCATTTTAGGTCCGCCAGGAATCTGAGTGGTTAAGGGGAAGCCCTGACTCCATGGGTGGGTCCCTTTTTCACCCATATAAGTGCCAAAAGCATTTTGGAAGGCGTAAAGGGTTTCATAAATACCCATAGGGGGAACGTGAGTTAAGAAACTATTTTTCATTTTTATTTATATCTATGTTAAAAGTTATTTATTAATTGGGGTGAACATTCTACCTATTTCTGTTTCCCCATTTGCTCGATATCTCTGACCTGTTTCAAGGTCTTCAATTATCCATTTGGTTGGACATTTTGTTTTAATGATCAATTCAACAGAGCTATCTAATTCTTGTGCTTTTTCTCCATTAACCAAAGTTCTATATTTATTCATATATTCCTCTTTTACGAAAAATTACTATTCGAATTTACCTATCATTCTAAATTTAAAAAGTTGGCCTCAAATATATAGTTTATCAAGGATTTGAAATTACGTATTTAGAAATATACTTTTTATAGCCCATTAGATATCCTCTTGTCCCCTTTTTATATATTTCTTTTTTAATGACCTTACCTTGCTCATTCCACCAAGCCCATATTCCTACAGCATCTCCATTTTCAAATGCTCCTTCTACAGACCTTTGCCCATTTTTATACCATTTAGTATACGGACCATCAAGAATTCCATGGTTATATGTGTGACGCCATTCTTTCTGACCATTTTTATAATATAGACTTACCGAACCATCTAATTGACCGTCCTTATATGTTTCTTCTAATCTACGTTCATCACGGTGTATCTCTATCCAGTAGCCCTGTTTTTTACCATTTATTAATCTACCCATATTCATTTTTTTATTCTTTACTCTAGAGAAGACCAGGCCAGCAGCAGGTTCCATACTACCTATTTTTTTATAGATACCATCTACATTTATCAGAGATTTGATATTGAATTCTTGTTGAGAAAATATATTTGATATGAATAAAAGCAGAAAAATAAAAATATGAGGCTTTATCATCTTTTCTAATCAGTGTCACTTTTTAAGAAACCATAGACTCCTTGTAAGGTCACTATGATGCCTATTATCAATGGAAGACCCAGGTAGTCTTTAATCGATATTAAAATAATGATCACACCCAAGATGATGAAAAAGATGTGTGCCGTTTTCCTTGTCATTTTTATTTATTAAATGTCAGTCCGATCTGTTCACGAATTTCATCCATTGACCCCATTACAGCAATACTTTCTGAATGTTTCAATTTTTGTGATTCTATTTCATTATTTTTTACGCAATTTGCAAGTTCATATGCCTGTTCTCTAAGCCCGTGTCCTTTATAATCATTTGGGTATGAAACCGATCTACCATCGCTTGTATTTAAAGTTATAGTTGTTGGTGCATAAAATGTTGGAGCAATCTCTATATAACCTTTGCTCCCTGATATCACAGCCCTGTTTGGTTGAGTGTCGTACATGCTGCAGCTAAGATCAGCGATAGCGCCACTCTCATAAGTGAAAATCATGGAAGTTTTAGCATCAACTCCTTCTTCAGTAAAAACAGCACTTGCCTTTATGTTTTTTGGGCGACCCAAAACCATATGCGCAAGAGATACCACATAAATTCCTAGGTCAAGAAGTGCGCCTCCCCCGAGCTCTTTTGTCCAAAGTCTAGGGTTATTAGAGTGAGTCAGATCTTGTCCATGGCATGCAAAAACCGATTGTACATCTCCAATTAAATTTTCGTTGAGCAATCCTCTTATGATGTCAATATGAGGGAGGTAGCGCGTCCACATTCCTTCAAGTAAAGTGACATTATTACTCTTTGATGCCTCTACCATACTTTTTACTTCACCAGAATTCATGGCAAATGGCTTTTCGCATAAAACGTGCTTTCCATTCTGAAGGGCCATTATTGTTTGTTCAAAGTGAAGAGTGTTAGGCGTAGCAATATATACGGCATCAATTTCTTCAGATCTTATGAAAGATTCAGGGTCATCAAATGGTTTACAATTAGCAACATTTGAAGAAAAACTTTCTGCTGTATGCATTGACCTAGATAGTACTGCAGATATTTCATGCCCAGCTAAAAATGCTAGATCATTTTTAAATGCATTTGCAATTCCACCAGTTCCAATGACCCCCCATGTGAAAGATTGTTTATTACTCATTTAATTTCCTGTCTCGATTGGATACATCTCAAAGCTTCTGTTATTAAAATATTCAATTCTATTTGGAATAGCTTTTTCTATTTTCATGGCTAATGATTCAGGGATTCGCGACCTACGGTATTTTACTGCAAAATATGGCAAGTAGCTTTCTGCAACATCTTCCCTTTCAGGATGTTCTTTAGCATAATCTGAGATAAAATTGCAATCCATTGATTGAGCAGCTATCCAATCTGGGTCATTTGCGTGGTATGAATCTAGAGATGTATGTGCTGCTTCATGCACGAACGTTTCCTCTAAGATACCTTGCTTTTCATAGTGTTTTTCTGACCAGTCGGTGTGAATTAAAAGGTTATTATTACCTCCACCAAAAGCTTCGAGACCTCTATGTATCCATACGGTCTCAACATCTTTTCTCAACTCTGTTGTTAATCGTCCAATCACCACAGCATACTTTAGAGCAACAAGCCGTGCTTTTTCAGGGCTTCCAAATTCAGGATTAACTTGAATCTCTATCATTAGGCTATCATCATAATTAGCTGGGAAGAGATATGGCTCAAGATCAATCCAGTCGCTTACTCTCCTATCGTACATTGTTCGAAGAGCTTGACCGTTATAATATAGGTCAATAAATGTAGATGGGTCATTTGATGTGATGATATCTGGATTAATAAAGATCGTACCATGAAAAGGTGGAGGGCCATGTTCATTACAATCGTGAGATTCTTTATTTTTTGAATCTTTACAAAGACCAATACTTAAGCTAAATATGAAAAATATTGCCAGAGAATTTTTTATCATGATCCAAAGAATAATAAAAACCCTGAGATTATGAATATTAAGGTAAATACAATTGCAAGGAGGTTCAGAGGCCTTCTTTTTTGTAACTCTTTTTTAATATTATCATCCATTTTTAAATCTAACTATGACTTATTGAAAAAAGTATCCTGTTGTATTAGATGAGATCAAGAAAATAACCCTAAAATATTGATACATCTAATATGACAAGGAGATCAAAAATATTTATATCAAGGTTATAATCCATATCAGCATTTACTAATTGGGATGGTGTTAATTCTCCTCCTAACAAGTATGTAACTAACAGTAATGCATCACTTATATCAACCTCGCCATCCTCATTGATATCTCCAATATTATCTTCAAGAATAATTTTTATGATCCAACCTGTCCATTCATTATTAGGAGACTTTCCATATCCTGCTATTGTAGTTCCATCATCAGAAATACATAAAGCCTTGATCAGATCCCAACTTTCTATTTCTTCCATTCCAAGGTTTAAAAGNTANGACCGAAGATTGACAAACTCACCTGTTTCAGNNGTATAGATACAAGCTTTNTAAAAAACTGGGGACTCATTTAAATATTCNCCAACTGCAATNTTNTTCTCAGAAATATCAAAGACCCTACTAANATTGGTAGCGGCACTATTATCNGGTACGCCTAGACCAGTAAAACCATTCTCTTGATTCCATAGATATCCCTCCACATTGTTTCCNGGGTTGCCTGCACAATGTCCTGCCACNATGGTACCATCATTTGAAATAGCATTTACCTCACCATAATCATTGCCTTCTTGTAAAGAACCTAGCAAAGTTATGTTACCGTTTTGGTCCCAGAGGCATGAAGATCTATTANTTGTTTGTGCCCAACCACCAATAATTTGCCCATTGCCAGAGACCGCCTGTGCTTTTGTACTGCCTCCTTGATATTGNCCTAGNNCAACGATTCCATTNTCACTTGTCCAATAAAATGCAGATGTTCCACAATTTATCCACCCCATCCCAACTCCTGTAGAGCCATCTGAACTTATACTTAAACCGTGGCTGAAAAAGCTATCACAAGTACCCCCTCCGTCAATATTCCCGATAAAATTTGCCTCACCATCTTCAATCAAAGCAGCTTCCCAGTATCCATCTGAGTTTTCAAGTTCAGAAAATATTCTACCATCTTCTGCGATATCCCAAAGCTCTCCTGTACCATAAGCTATTGTANTNGTAGAGTCCGACCAAAATACTGCCTGNCCACCAAAGTTTGTTCCAACAATTTTGGTTCCATTGCTATTTATCCCTAGAGGNGTCTCCATGCTGGGAATTTGAAAGATCTCAAATTCGTATGATGGTTGTGCTATAATTATTGAAATAAAAAAAAGTGTAATTGAAAATAATCTGTACATATACAAATAACTTACCCCGCAACTAAATGATATTTAATTCATTCACCTTTGTTATAAAGTGTTTAGCATATCTTTGAAATCCTAGATCATTGAAATGTATACCATCAACAGTTGCCTCAGTATCCTCATCAATGCAGCCAGGTTGTTTTATAATGTAAATATTTTTTTCGCCTTGNTCTATTGCGTCATCTACTTGTTTATATAGTTCAATATTCTTTTCTTTAATTAAAGAAATAACATCTTTGTGAAGGCTATCCTGATCTATAATGCACTGTTCAAAAAATACAATTGGTACAGTACTTCCATTTCTACGGATCACCTTGATCAGCGGTATAGTATTATTGCGCACAATTTTTTCATCGATATTTGCCATGCATTCAATTACATACATTTCTGCATCAATATTTGACAATATTTTGGCGATGGATCCTTCGAGGTGCCCATTACCACTGAACCCAAGATTTATGCATTCTTGTCCTAGCTCTCTTGATATAATGTTAGTATATGCTAGACCGGGTCTAGATGCACAACCGCCTTGAGTTATGCTAGTACCATAAAAAGCTATTGGTCTTTTCTTATTTTTAAAATATTCTAGATCAGAATCATCATCAATACCAATTTGAATATTTGTGATTGTATCATAGAGCGGTAGATGTAAACGGTACCGTCTCATCTTTGTTGATACTCCATTAAACAAAGACTGCTCATTCTCTTTCCCATTTGGTAATCCAGTGCCTACAAAATACCATCCGCCATTTTTTTGTTGATATANGTCAACTCCTTTTATTCCAGCATCAGNCATATGGTTCATNCTTAGATCATGTTTTACAGACCAATTTATGGTTAAGCTTGAGGTNTCGCTTTTAAATGAGGTACTAACGCCTGCTGAGTTTTCAGATAGTTCCCAAACCTCTTTTCGAATTTTGTTTTCAAATTTTTGTGGGAGCCTTTGCGAANCAAGATTCCTGGGCAGGTCTGGAGAGACGATTCCTTCTAGATGTTTTGAAGTTATATTATAGTATTTCAATTTAATGGTATTTAAAGTGCTGGAAATCTATATGTCATATTACAAACAAAAAACCCATGTATCGCACAGCGTGTCATTATAAACTAGCCTCGATAGTANTTTATGATTTTTTTCAATACAGTTTTTCTTTTTCTAGTTTCTATCAAATAATAAATAATTAATGGACTGGTTCAATAAAAAGAGAGTTTTGCCTAGATGGAGACTTTTAGGCATACTTTTTATCGCAATAGCATTTGGATACACGCTTTCAATTTCAGTGGTTCATGGCTCATATAGTAAGCCCATNATCATAGCACTTTGCGGTATTCTGTTTGCTTACGAGAAGTAGCTGTTGGAGGCCCTTCGTCCATATGGTTTTTTGTTTGTGGGATGATGGCTAGATTCAGTTAAGGAGAATGCTATGAAAAAAATATTAATCTTTTCGCTAGTTGTTATTGGCCTTTTGAACGGACAGAGTTCTAATAGCGTTACCAATGTTGACCCTCTATCTGAAACCCCATTATTCCCTATTCCATCAGAAATGACTTTTGATGAGTATCAAGATATGAATAGAAGGTTATCGCAAGCTTTTTTATGGTCTTCAATTCCTATACCAGGAATCACACACCACTATGCAGGAGAAAAGAAAATGGCTAAACGCTTATTTTATATNGGCATGGGAGGTGTAGCTTGTGTCATTGGCGGTTCATTATCAATGGATGAGNCTACCTGGCCTGAGTATAACGAAAATATTCATATTATTCATAACCAAGGCACTGATGATGAAAGAAGGTATGAAAGAATTCCTGTGACTATGGAAGGGGATATTATCCATTATCAACTTAAAGAGATTCATAAACAGGGTAGTAAAGGAGGAGGTCTGATCGCTTTAGGCATCGCGATAATAGTGGGTGATTTTATATATGATAGGTTGAAAGGATTTCAATTAATTGAAGAAAAACGTAATAAAGTTCGGTATAAATATGGGCAACAGATAAAATTNACATATAAGCCGAATTTTTATTANTCNGATGGNCAGGATGAAATTGGAATGAAACTCAACTTCAANCTCTTTTAGAANACCACTCCACTAATTCTCAAAGATAAATACTATATTATTATAGCTGGCGAGACCAGCAGTTAAGTTCTACAGGTATTTATTCCCAAGGTTTTATATATCATACAAGTTCCTACCACTGCATTAAAAAGTAAAATAATTCCAACTGCGCATAGTATTAAAGAATATGAATTTGAACCATGAATTAATGGAGCAGGCAATAAGAATAATGCTACGATAAATCTTAAAACTCTTTCTGCTTTATTTTGATTTGGTTTAAATAATTCCATCTGATAATTTATAAATATTCTTGATACTAATCATAAAACATTAGAAAAAACGAATTTGGGACCTGTAAGTATTATTTAAATTGTAAAGTGTTCGTTGGATACAAAGGATTCATCATCATTATTCATTATATGATCACTTCATTCCAGTTTCCGTCAATTAATAAAGTCATACCATTGCCTTGGAGGTTAACAAACATAGTATTATCTATAGGTGAAAAGCAGGCTCCGGCAAATTCTGATTTTGTATAACTATTTGCAGCTATAAGGTATGATTCTCCTGATGAATTAATTCCCCATAAACGATTTAATTTAGAATTATCTTCGCAAACTATTAGATCACCCCATGGAGCGACTGTTATATTGTCTGGCATCTCAATTGAATTTTTATCTTCTACTTCATACCACAGCTCAATGACAGACCTTTCAGGAGATATTGAGGTTAATTTCCAAATTTGTCCTTTCTTCAGAGGTCCTCCAGCAGTACAACAAATAAATACTGATTCATCACTTTGGATTATGCCTTCAGGCCGGGCAAATGGTGTTGCACCTTTTTGGATACCTTCATAACGCGTAGTATCTTCATCGGGATCATTATCATCGATCTTAACCCAATTGGCAGTGTATTTCTCACCTTTTTTTATCTTTAAAAGGTCCCAATTTCTCGAATCGATTTGACCTCCAATTTGTAATGCAAACAGTTTTCCTGATTTAAGTGACTTCCTTTTGCTTGGAATAAACTTATAAATTAATCCGTCCATTCTATCTTCAGTTAGATATGCGTTGTTAAATCTATCAAATGCAACCGCTTCGTGATTAAAACGTCCCATTGCCTTTAATGGGATTGGTTCCTCAAGTTTCTTTCTTCTTGGGTCAACTTCAAAAACATAACCATGTGGAACTCTTTTAGAATCTTTTTTTTCAATATTCTCTTCACAAGATAGCCAAGTACCCCATGGGGTCATCCCTCCAGCGCAATTTTGTTGAGTGCCACTAAGACTTAAATACTCACTTAGCACCTTTTTTGAAGATTTATCTATAATGACATTCGTTGTACCACCAATAGAGTCTTTGTCATAATGCTTATTACCCAAATCTATTATTTGGGATGATGGTTTTATAAAAGCACTTTTATGCATGCCATGCTTTGGAACTAACTCATGATTCCTTACCAAAACAATATCGTCATCTACTAAAAATGACCCCATGCCATCAGCTAGTCCTGGTACTTTAAAGCCATCAGACATTATTGAACCTTCCTTTGAAATTAATTGATAATTAAGAGCAGGGTGAAGATCCAAGATACTTTTTGGGTCAATTTTTAATTTTTGATTTAAAATAGGATTGCCTGAAGCTGCTGATAGAGAGTCCACTAATTTACCAAAACCAAAAAAAGGAACTAATGCACTCAAAGAAATAAAGGTTCTACGATTCATAATTAATTTTAATTAAGAAATAAAGCTTTTTTTGTTCTACAAACTCTACAAAATAAAACTTATAAAAATCCAATATTAAAATTTTAAAGTTATTTTTAATATTAAACTCACTTTTAATCAGTTATTAATATGGTTTTATTAAAACGTTATTTTTATTATTCGAGCATTAAAATGATACATAGTCTCAATATCATTTGATTACTTTTGCTTAAAATTTTTAAGTAGTTGTAATTAGTGGCTTGATATACATTAGTATTTTTGAACTTAAATTAAATTTTTTATCAGTGTACACGATAATACAAATACAGCTATTTTTATTTTATAGAAATGCTATCATTCATTAGGTGGAAAAATGATTCAGAAAAATAAATCAAAATTGGGTGTTCTTATTCCAGGGATGGGTGCTGTTGCAAGTACATTCATATGTGGAGTAATTGCTTGTAATAAAGGTTTATCAAAACCGATTGGAAGTATGACGCAAATGGGATCCATACGATTAGGAAAACGAACAGAAAACAGGACTCCTTTAGTAAAAGACTTTGTACCTACTGTGGATATGCAAAATCTTATTTTTACAGGATGGGATATAAATGATGAAAATGTATATGATGTAGCTCTTAAATCAAAAGTTATAAAAAATGAATTACTCGAAGAATTAAAACCTGAATTGAAAAAGATAAATGTTCTCAAAGGTGTTTTTGATCAAAAGTATGTGAGGCGGCTTAGTGGTGATTGGGTAAAACATGGTGAAAGCAAGCTCGATCTAGCCAATCAAGTAATGTCAGACATAAAAACTTTTAATAAAAATTCCAAAATTGATTCAAATGTGATGATATGGTGTGGAAGTACGGAGGTATATATGGAGCCATCTGAAATCCATTTATCTTTAGCAGCTTTTGAGGAAGGATTAAGATCTAATCACGAAGATATAGCGCCTAGTATGATCTATGCCTATGCCGCGCTAAAAATGGGGATTCCGTTTGCTAATGGTGCACCTAACCTTACTGTTGACATACCTGCATTACAGGAGCTTGCAGATGAAACTAACACCCCCATAGCTGGGAAGGACTTTAAGACGGGTCAAACATTAATGAAAACGATTTTGGCCCCAGGGCTTAAGGCCAGACAGCTTGGTATTAATGGCTGGTTCTCAACTAATATCCTTGGGAATCGTGATGGAGAGGTCTTAGATGATCCCGATGCATTTAAGACAAAAGAGGAGAGTAAACTAGGTGTATTAGATACGATACTAGAGCCAGACAAGAACCCTGAACTATACAATTCTCTTTATCACAAAGTTCGAATAAACTATTATCCGCCAAGGGGCGATGATAAAGAAGGATGGGACAATATTGATATTTTTGGTTGGTTGGGCTATCCAATGCAAATAAAAGTGGACTTCCTATGCAGAGATAGTATCTTAGCAGCGCCAATCGTTTTAGATCTTGTATTATTTCTTGATCTAGCAAAAAGATCGAAAATGAGTGGTATACAAGAATGGTTGTCATTTTATTTTAAGAGCCCGATGTGCCTCCCTAAATTGTATCCTGAGCATGACCTTTTTGTCCAACTTGCAAAGTTAAAAAATACCCTCAGGCATATCATGGGTGAAGATCTCATAACTCACCTAGGGTCGGATTATGTTGAAGAGAATTAAATAGTTGAAACTAGTTATCATTGCCGCTGGCCAAGGATCTAGGCTTAAATCTGAAACCAATAATAATCCCAAAGCACTTACTGTTGTAAATGGCTACCCCATAATTGATATCCTACTAAATAATTGTATAATTAATCATATCAATGACATTATAATTATCACAGGGTACGATAAGTCATCGATTAGAAATTACCTTGATGACAAGTGGTCTAGCCTTAAAATTGAATTCATTTATAATTGTGATTGGAAATTAGAAAATGGCATCAGTGTGCTTAAGGCAAAATCATCCATAGATCCTGGAGAAGAATTCATGATTTCTATGAGTGATCATTTATATTTTCCCGATTTAATGAAAAAAATCAAGGAAAGTAGCTTATCAAATAAAGTTGCGAATGTTGGTCTTGATTTTAAGGTAAATGATATTTTTGACTTAGATGATGGTATGAAGGTTAAAGTACGAGTTGAGGATATGCTAGTTGAGGCAATGTCAAAAACACTTAGCGTTTATAATGCTATTGATGTGGGTGTTTTTAAGTGTAGTTACGAATTTTTTTCATTTCTTGAGAGATTGAACAATCGTGGTTCATGTTCTTTATCAACGGGGTGTAATGAACTAATAGATCAAAAACTGTTGGGTGGAGTTGATATCCAAAAAAGTTTCTGGCTTGATATAGATACGCCAGAAGCACTTCATTTTTCTCAAAATAGTAAGATCGTGACAGACTTGATTCATAATTTAAATTTAAGTTAAAAATGAATATATACTTTTACGCAAGTCAAGTTTACATGTACGGGCATTGCAAACCAATCTTTGACTTAACAGGTGGGACATTCATAGTAAATCGGTTCAATCGTTTATTAAGATTTAAGTATTATTTGTATAATTCAATGAAAGGGCAAAAAAACAGAGGATCATTTAACGCACCAAAGGCCATTTTTAAAAAAATAGATAAAAAACTGGATTTAAAAGGAGTTGTTATATCAGGAACAAATAGTGTTTTGCACACTGATAAGTCTAAATGCACATCTATATTTATAGGGCATGGTACGGGAGATAAGAAGTATGGTGGTTCTTTTAATACCCTAGAGACCTATGATTATCATTTTATATCAGGCCCAAAACACCTACATAAAATAAAAGATGTTGGGATTAAGATTCCTGATAAAAAACTTGTAAAAGTTGGCTATCCTAAATTTGATGATTATGTCAATGAGAAAGTAAATAGAAATAGTTATTATAAATACTTAGGGATTAAAGATAAATCCAGAAAAAATATTTTATATGCTCCAACATGGGAATGGGGTGATGGAACTCTACATAAATATGGAAAAAAATTCTGCAAGCAGATAAGTATAGATTTCAATTTAATCATTCGGCCACATTACCACGATAGAAAACATATAGCAAAAATGAAAATTTGGGCAAGAGAAAATGGTCTCAAGCATATATATTTCTCGAACCCTGCTAACATAGTAAATGGAAATAGTATTAATGACTTTTTTATTTCAGACCTGATGATTAGTGATACATCATCAATAATATATGAGTACCTCATCACAAAAAAGCCTATCATAATAGCAAATAATAATTATAAAGACCTTCATGAAATGCCAGATGAATTGAATGTCTTAACCCTTGCAAAAAAATATGAAGGACGAAATATCTTAAGTATTATAAATGATTCTCTAAATGTAGATAGCACTAAATTGTACGAGCAATTATTGAATAATTGCTTTTATTTTAATGATGGTAAAAGTTCACAAAGAGCAGCGGATTTTATTTTTTCTTTATAGAGTAGATAACTATATATGGACTAACCTAAACAGTCCTTAATAAACATGAAGGCATTACCTTAATATTTGTTATTTAATATATTTTGGATTTTAAGCTGATACTTTAGGAGGGATTATTATGAGAAGAGCATTTTTTTACTTCTTGTCGCTTTATATACTAGGGTGCGGTTTTCAAGCACCATGGAACTCTCAATGGATTGAAGGTGAAGATGGAATATTATATGTTCAAAAAATAGATAAACCAGAAACTAGGGAACCTTACACAGGTAATATGATAAAGGAATATGGTGGAAGGGAGGATGGACTCGTTAAGGAAGAGTACAATTATCAATATGGGAAAATGGATGGAGTTCAGATACTTTGGTATGATGATGGGTTGCGAGTAGAAAAGACTTACGAGAATGGAAAAATATTATCAACAGATAAAATTAAAGGTAAACCCATCAAGGTGGTGGAGCCTTTTTAATTGAAGTATAGATCAAAGCTATTATTTAGGATTCAAGAAGCAATGGCTTGAAAGATATTCAATTAAAAATTTATTTTTCAATAAAAACACCTGTGGCCTCACCAAGCTGCCACTCGGCATCCTCTAAGTTTACCCTCTGCCCATTACGATAGTAACATGGAAAAATTGGAGAATCATAATAAAGAGGATCATTATAATCGATTATGACGGTATAATAAAATCCAACGGTTATCTTTACATTGTCTGCAACCGCTATATCGTAAAGCCATGTTTGCTGTGTATCCGATACTGGACTACTTAATTCATGAAGATTACCATTTGTCCATTTACAACCAATATCAAATGTGAAAAGGCTACCAGTTGTATAGCCAGCTAAATATATGTCATTACCATCTAGAAAAACCCCAAATGCAGTAGCACCATAGCCACTTCTTGGAAGGTTGACCTTATTACCATTTTTCCAATAACAGGCATTCCAATTATCTGTGCTTTGTGCGTCAATTTCTCCCGCGATGTAAAAATCATTATCCTTAAATGCTATATCATACGCATCTCCAAAATAGCTAGTATTATGAAGATTGTTGAGGTTACCATTCTTCCAATAGCATGCAATAGATGCATGATTTTGAATCCTCCAGCCTGTGACATAGACGTCACCATTGTTAATTCCAATACTATTGGCCATTGCATCGACATTTGAACTTGTCAGATCAGTCCTTACGCCGTTCTTCCAATAACATGCATTGGTTCCAAATGTAGTGCCGTCAGACATAACCCCCGACACATAAACATCTCCATTATCAACTGCTATATCGGTTACTTCAGTACTTGGATTTCCACCCCCTTCCAGATCAAATCTGACTCCATTTACCCAGTAACAAGCTTCTCCATTCCAACCAGTTGAGTCAAACCATTGCCCAGCGACATAGATATCCCCATCCTCAACAGTTATAGCTTCAGCTGCACCATATTCCAGATCAACTCTGGCCCCATCTACCCAAAAACAGGCAACCATTTGAGCCAAACTTGAATCTTGATAAAATCCTGAAATATATACCCGCTTACCTTCAATAATAGGTTCACCTGTTGGTAATATCTGTTGCGTATTATTATCTTGATCTGCTGCATTATCTTCACAGCTCAAAAAGGCTAAACCAATGAATAGTAGTAGTATGATTTGCTTAGTCATCTAGGAGGGATTAAAATCTTTTGTCCAATTAAGGTATCCATAAATATTTATTATTAATACAAAAACACTCATAGCCATAATTGGAATAGCATTAATAATAAAACCATAAAAAATATATACCATGTTACCCAAACCCCAGATATAAAAACAATATAGTTTCTTTTTTGCATTAAAATAATAACCTAATAGTATTAGAGCGAAACCTAACCAGCCAATCATATCAATTATAGAACCTTGCATATCAGAATCTACTATATATCATTTTTATAGTCAAAAATTCGGACATTCTTTTCAATAACTTGCAGGGGAGATTGGTATAGAATATTTGTTAGCTTATAGGATGATGAGTATTAATAAATTTAACTCAAAAGAAATATTGAAATGAAATTACCTCCAGCTATATATAAAATTGTTTATGCAGTAGATATGTTCTTTGTTGCATTCTTCCTTTACAAGTTCTTCTTGGAAAACTATTATCCTGGTCATTTGATTTGGGTTGTTTTCTTTACGTGGAATGGGATACAGTGCAGAAAGCAAATATTAAGAGATCAGATGAGCCAGGTAAAAAATAAATGAATAAAAAACATCTACCTGAAAAGATTTGTAAAACCTGTAATCTTCCATTTCAATGGCGAAAAAAATGGCGGAACAATTGGGAAAATGTTATCTATTGCAGTAAACGATGCAGAAACGGACTTTAGTATGAAGGAGAAATAATTAGATTCACATATGAAAATTTTACTTAAATACCGATTTTTCTTTTTAATTGGAATTAGCGTGCTTCTTAATTTAAATGGGGCAGATGATTTAGCATTAATTTCCTTTTTCATTGCAATCCTAGATTTAGCAAATGTAATGAGTAAAAGTGAATAGTAGAAAAAATGATATATGCCAGTACCTCTCTGGATTAAGATATTAGCAGGGGTCTGCATATTAACCGCGGTTGCACTGATGTGGTTTTTTAGAGATGAAATCGATGATAACGACGCCTCTGGGATACCTTAATATTTGGTGTATTATTTTACTTCATCTCTCAATGCTTCAAAAAAGGTAACAAAATCACTATCGAATCCTCCTTTGTATTTTTCCCAAGTTTCTTTTGCATATTGTATTCTATAAAAGCTCATTCCAATTCTATCAAAGGCATCATTTGATAATATTCCATCTAAATATTGTAAGTAGATATTCTCAATTCTCCTCAATCCGGTTAATACCACAAAATCAAGGCTAATTTGATCTTTAGAACTTAAATTTTTTCTCAAATTAGAATTTTCCATCATTTCCGAAACTAACCTTGATAGACGTTCATCCTCTGCAATAGTTAGATATAATTCATTAATTTGTTCAGATACAGATTGATGAGTCGAACCCCGAATTTCTGCAGTATTTTGTCTTACTTCAACACCTACAAAAACAAGAGAACCAATTACTCCTAGTACACCAAAAATTTCAAAAACTTCTCTCTTTTTCATAACCAAATTTACCCGCCATCCTACAAACAAAAAACCCCACGAATGTGGGGCTTGATTTGTGTTGATAAATCTATTTTAGTAATATCATTTTCTTGGTGTGTTGATACTCTCCAGATGTCATACTGAACAAATAGACACCTGCAGAAACTTTTGAACCCCTTTCATCTTTTCCATTCCAATTAATTGAATATGCACCTTTAGACATATACCTATTAAGCAATTCTGTTATCCATCTACCATTTACATCATATATAATTATACTTACATTATCCTCGTTTGAAATTGAAAAAGGAATATTAGTTGATGGATTGAATGGGTTAGGGTAATTATTATTTAGCCAGAAATTCTTTGGTATTTGCATTTCATTTTTATTAAGCAACATATTTTGAATATTATTTACCCTAAGAAAACCAAATTGGCCATTATCAATAGCAATTATTGCTCCTCCATCATTAGTTAAATCAATTGCCTCTCCAGCCCAATCAATAACTTCCTCAGATACATCCAATGAGGAAAATGTTTTTTCCCAACTAACATTACCATCACTACTGAATTTAATTAAATATGCATTCCATATATCTGAACAATCCTGTCCATCACACTCTGAATATTCATCATATTCATCTCCTGTACCTGCTATTGTTATACATCCTCCATCATTAGTTGCCTTTATATCCCATGCCTCATCATGAATGTATTCAGGATTAAATCCCCTTGGATTGCCAATGGTGTTAGCCCAGATTAATATCCCATTATTATTGATCTTCAAAGTATATGTATCCCAGTTTTGGGTGTCAGATAAAGTATGTCCAGCAAGAAAGATATCGCCATTATCATTCACATCCATCCCAAAACAGTGGTCTTCATTATCTCCACCATAAGAATAATGCCAAACAATATTCCCATCTAGAGACATTTTTATTATTTTATAATCAGATGCATCTTCAGATAAACCAGATATAATTAATTCATCATTAACGGCCTGCACTCTATATGCTTGGTCAATAAATTGACTTAGGTTTTGACTCGATAAATCATTTCCATTTTGATCAAAGAACATGATATATCCCTGACCTTCAGTAAAGAATGTATTATAAATATCCTGTGCATAAACATAGCCTACCGCAACAATACCTCCGGGAATCAGGGTCGCATGTTCAAAAGCATCTGTTCCTCCATTATCAAATGTTTCAAGAAAAATTGTAGAACCGTTTTCTTTATCTAACTTAATTAACGCACTGTTTTGATCCATTCCACCGCAAATTAAATATCCATCATTTAGCTCAATGGCACTATTACCCAGGTTGTGTTCGCCAATATAAATTTCTCTACTCCAGATCAATTGTCCATTAGAACTGATTTTAACAACTAGTATTTTTGAACTCATGTTTGAATAATCATAAGATTCTCCTATTTGCAAAAAACCACTGTCTTCACAAGCAAGAATGTAGTGACCAATTGACTCTTCTCCTGAACCACTAAATTCCTCAAACCACAAAATATCCGAATCTGCTAGCAATACTATTGGAAAAGTAAGAATCAACAATCTAAGCATTAAAAAATTTACTCATCATCCTACAAACAAAAAACCCCACGAAGGTGGGGCTTGATATTATTTATACATTAGCCATCTAGAACTTTTTAGCTATCCTTTTTGAATAGATTTTTTGATTCTAGAACATAATTGTACCTAAGCTAATGAAGTATAATACCACCAGCAATTATTTGAAAAACACCATTAGATGCAAATGTTAGAAGAACTCTATAAATTATTCCTTTAGTAGCGTCTTTGAACCGTAGTCTCCGTATCTGGTTCTTATATCCGTCTTGAAATAATTCACTTTTGTTAGAACCTATTTTAGAAGGATACAGTTTAGTACCGACCCATGTCAAACCATGTTTTGAATGTATTTTTACAGGTATTATAAGACTCATTGGATAAGCATAGTAGGAAAAAAGACAACCTATTTGGCTAAACGATTTTGAATTATAATCTTTCTGCGCAGCAATTTTACCCTCAAGATAATAATCAGTATATGATGTGTCTATTTCAACCTGCCCCCAGGCCAACCGAATGAATAGTATTAGTGTGAGGCATTTAGTCATTTAAGAAGAATCATCTTCAAGGTATCAATAAAATCTCAGCAATTTTAATCTTTATTGTAATTGATATGATGTGATTTAAAGATGATGTTGATTATAATGATTTTAATACCTCTTTTAAATAATGAACTGTAAGCGGATTTTTTGTATTGTTTTTGTTTGTAAAGATATATTTAAATAAGGCAACTTATATGTCTTACAATTATAATGAAATACTAAAAATGGCATACCATATTAAATTAGTTTTAATTGTGTTATTCAACTTTTGCTTCAGTCAAAATATTATTGATTCATATTTGATATATGAAAATAATACTATTTTATTGAAAGGAGATTCACTTGATGGACTCTATAAACCTCGTGATTTAGATATACCAAATGATTCTTCAAGAAGCAATGAACTTTGGGTAATCAATGAGAATTCGGCTTTCTTTGATTCAAATAATGGTGGTAGCACAGTAACATACTACAATTTTGGAACAGATTCACAGTGGGCTGATTATAGAAAAGACGCTTATTCAGCTCATTTCATGCATACTGCAAGTGCAATAGCATTTAGTGATAATGGAGGTTTTGCAAATACCCTTGATGTTCAGGATGCAAACAATAATTCGAATGGATACTTCAGTGGCTGTACATTATGGGATAGTGATACCTCGATCTATGCAAGGATAAATCAAAATGGTCCTCTACTAGGGAGTCATTGGGACATGATTCATCAGAGTCCATATAGTGTGGGCATTGCAGGTCAAACAGATAATATCTATTGGTTATTTGATGGCTATCATCAAACGATTGCAAAATATGATTTTAATGAACCTCATTCAGACCATGAGCATGGAGGAGAAGACCATTCTGACGGTTTAGTTTATAGATATGATGAAATTGAGGTACAAAGAGTACCTGGATTATCCAGTCACATGGAAATTGATCGAGAAACTGGTTGGTTGTATATCTGTGATACTGGAAACCAAAGGATTCTGAGGTTAAATACTTCTTCAGGAGAAATCGGAGAAAGTTTAACCACGTATGGTGAAAGTTTAGCAGGTTATTTCAGTATGGTAAATGCAGAATATGAAGTTGTCATTGATGATTTACTTATTCAACCTACCGGATTAGATATAAATAGAGGCAGGTTACTAGTATCTGACTATTATAATGGAGTAATAAATATTTATAATATAGAAAATAATAATGTTAGCCGATTGGGAGAAATTCAAACAGGATTTGAAAATGAGATAATGGGCATCAAAGTTGATTCTGCCGGCTCAATTTGGATTGTTTGTAAAAACTCTCATGAGCTATATCAATTAAGTACAATCTTTATGGGAGATGTAAATAACGACTTGCATGTTAACATAACTGATTTTTTGCTTATTAGCCTATACATTATTGGGAACTATGAAATTATTGGGGAAAATTATACTTCTGCTGATATGAATTTTGATGATGATGTCAATATTTTAGACCTTTTAATACTTAGTGACCTTATGAGTAATGAACTATGATAAATAGGATTAAAACTAAAAACCTCCTACATCTGCCGAGCGTTCACTAGTAGTGTGAGGTGTTTAGTCATTTAATTTGAATTTTTTTATTTTGGTAGTACGAATACATAAACCAAATACCTACTAGGCAAGGGATGTAAAAACCTTTTATCAGAAAAAAGCCTATTACATTTGTAATAGTAAAAATTATACCTACTAATTCGAGGCGTTTGATCATTCAATCTCCTTAACCAAATCTAACTATCATCCTACAAAAAAAACCCTCACGAATGTGGGGCTTGATGTACATAAAGACAGACTATTTAAAACACTTAAGAAGTATCATCTTATTAGTATCAACAAAATCACCTGCCTGAATCTTATATAGATAAACTCCTGCAGATACAGGTTCGCCCAAGTTAATTTTATTTTTTTCTTAAGAATGCACTCTAATCTCTTGTTAAAATTTTAAACCTCATACGATTTAAACATTTTTTCTAACTTTTTTATTATAGCAATATTTCCTATCAAATATATGGCATTGCCATCAACTCTAGCTCTAATCTTGCTACTACCCCATAAAAATACTTGAAGTAGCGTTGGCTTATACACTAACTGTTTATCCAACTGTATTGGTTTTTTAAATCCCATTTGCTTAACAAAATAACCTAAGACTTTATCAACATCCCTTATATCTTCAAAAGTTATTTTAATAGATGTTAGCGTGTAAGTTAGTATAGACAGGATTAATACAATGTAATGTATTGGGTTTTTAATACTATCAAATAGTAAAGATGGTGACGCAATCATAAAAGTATCAAAAACACTATCAGGGATTTCTTTTATTGAACCTTGAAATATTTCACCAACGATCATTCGGCCTTCAAGCGATGGGTCTTTTGATAATTGATAAGTTTTAATTTCTTCTTTGAATTTTTCAGAAAAGCTAAAAGACTTAATCAATTCATTATTGTAGTTAATATCACCGTTTAATATTATTCGATTTATATCTTTCCTTATAATTTTGACAATTGAATCATTAGTACTTTCAATCTTAATTGTGTCAATTAAGTTCCTAGTTTCATCATAAAGTAATGTTTTAATGTATGATATGGTTTTATTTTTAGGCTTTTTTAGTTCCAGAATCAACTTTTTTGGATTTGTTATTTCTTGTTTACCGATTTGATTGTCATCCAGAATCATGAAGGTTAAAAACATGGTAATCAACATGAGACCTACATAGCTAGGAATTCCAATAAGTGAGGTTTCGACGATACCTCTCGATGGTGGAGGAAGCTTTTTTATATTCTTAATTTTGTAGTCGATCTGGAATTCATCTATTTCATCATTGCCAACAGGTTCAACATAATCTTCAGCATAAAAAGAAGGTATTTTATAAATAGTATATTTAGATAATATGTTTTTCAAAGCAACTTCGCCAATTCTAACTGCAGAAAAGTCACTTTTGACTTTAACTGATTCATAAAATGCTTGCGACATGCATATCCCACCAGGCTCTGCTAGCGGTTCTAAACGAGCGGCAACATTAATTCCTTCTCCGAAAAGGTCGCCCTCTTTGATGAATACATCTCCAATATGGAGTCCAATTCTCAATAGTAGCTTTTTTTCAAAGTCTTTATTCGTGTTATGTTTTTTTAGTGCTTTTTGAATTTCAACCGCGCATTCAATAGCATTTATTGAAGAAGAGAAATCAACAAAAAAGGCATCGCCCATTCTTTTCAATATTTTCCCATTGAAATTTTGAACTATTGGTAAAACCAATTCATTTTGATAATCCAGCAGTTCCAGTCCTCTTTTTTCATTGGTACTCATTATTTTGGAATACCCAACAATATCCGTGAACATGATTGCTGTTAATTTTCTTTCCATATCTAAATCTAGCTATCATCCCATAAACAAAAAACCCCACGAATGTGGGGCTTAATGATTACAGTTTTAAATTATTTTACAAAAATTGCGATTGCATTTAACTCTTTCTGCTTTTCATGTCTTGAAGACGCACTAATCTCTCCTTTATCATTCTCATTTAAGCTAAGATGTTGTTTGATGTTTGTAGCTATGTTTTGAATAACTATACCATTTGCTCCAAGTGAAGCAGCCTCTTTCTTTAACCTTTCTAAAGCTTTATTTGTTTTTTGTTGGTGTGTGAACTCAATGGAGAAGTCCTTAAATGCTAAATCACTACTTGCTTCGATAATTGCAATTTTTTCATAAGCTTCAGGGTAATTATAATAAATTTTTACGTTAGTGTAATCTATAGGAGCTTGTGTGTCTCCAATAATGATATGAGATACTGGATAACATGCTTTTGTTACAAATAATGACAGTAATAATAATAATTTTAATCGCGACATTTACAAAATTTAACAATCATCCCAAAAACAGGAAACGAACTTTCTTTTCAAATACTTTGTGTGTGTGGGGTAGGTATGTACATATGTACTTTTAATCCCATAGCACTCTCATAGCGAATAGACTTTGTTTGGACTTTATAGTGGGAGGGTTATATGTGTGAAAGAGAAAGTATGAATTTATTACTACTTAAGAAGAATCATCTTCTTGGTATCCACAAAATCCCCTGACTGAATCTTATATAAGTAGACACCTGCTGATACTGGTTCACCTTGATTGTTGGTGCCATCCCATTGTATTGATTTATAGCCAGATGATTGATTACTCTTGATCAGATTATTTACGACGTTGCCTAGCATATCATAAACCGTAATATCTACAAATGAATCTTCAGTTAAATCATATTTCAATGTAGTGGTTGGGTTAAAAGGATTTGGATAGTTTTGATGTAAAGTAAAATGTATTGGAAATAAATTAAGATTATTATTGGATGCGTATTGGAGAACTACAGGGAAATTAAAATTAACTGTATCTCCATTAATACAATACTCTGGCTGGTTTTGACAGTTTAATGCCTCTGGATAAGCACTGAATGTAATTATGGTGTCTTCATTAATCGTTGAATCAGCAAATACAGAAAATAGTACAGTATTACATGAATCGGAATCCATACCATATAACCAATAGTG
>NHCZ02000048.1 GCA_002167345.2 bacterium TMED46
AAAGTGGAATGGTACCAATGACAAAGGTCAAAAGGTGAGTGCAGGTCTATATCTATACCGGATCGAGGCTGAAGGGTTTACCGATACCAAGAAGATGGCTCTGTTAAAATAGGTTCTCTAAATAGAAAAGTTTAATATTAACATATAATGATTTTGATTTGTTCTATTAATGATAAAAAGACTAAAGTAAGAAGGAGATATTATAAATGTTTATGATCAGGATTGGAGGAGGAGTTTAAATGAAGTTTATTCCTCTATCAAATGTCAGATTTAAAAGTGTTTTTTCTATACTCTTAATTAATGTGGCACTTTATTCTCAGGAAGGATTTATAAAAGGTACTGTCCTCTCAGAAATATCAGAGCCATTGGCAGGCGCAAATATATCTATAGAAGAAACCACTATGGGCGCTATGACTGACATGCAGGGTGAATTTTTGATCAAAGAACTCTCCCTAGGTTCATATACTCTTAATATCAGTTACATAGGATATAAAAATGTATCACAAACCTATGTTATCATGGAAGAAAGCGATGATGGTAGCCAAAACTACTTAGATAAATTAGGGCTTGGTGAACAGGTGACCGAAGAAGATATAGTTTATGGTGCTTTTCACTCCGGTCTTGTTTTTAAATTAGAACCAGATGCAGTAGCCTTACGCCAGGTTGATGTTACAGCTCATGAACTTGAAAAAAGCATCTCCGACATATCGAAGCAAACCATTTTTGGTCCATCGAAGATTAGAGAATCATATATGACAGTTGGTGCAAGTGTAGATGCAGTAAGTATCAAAGACATCAAGATGTCACCTGCACTTAATTTTTATGAAGGTCTGGATGATATAAAAGAGGTTGAGACAAAGCAGCTTTCAGCCATCTATACTGCTTTAATTGTAAGAGGCACAGGAGTTACTGACGCCAGGGATTACTCACAACTAATAGATGGTATGCAGGCAACTAATCTAAACTATGGTAATAATTTTGGAAACATTACAGGACTTTCTGAGATAGATGTTGCAAACATAGAGCTAGTTCATGGTGCTGCTTCTGTGATGTATGGACCCTACTCGACCTCAGGATTAGTATTGATCGGATCTAAGACCCCTTGGTTCTATCAGGGATTAAGTTACCAACTTAAAACAGGTTTCAACCATAAAACAGACGTAGCGACGACTCCCTTTAGTCATGCTGCTGTAAGGTATGCGAAAGCATATGATAAATTTGCATTTAAATTTGTCTTTTCAGACAAACGTGCGACAGAGTGGGAAGAGCCTGGTGATACCTCATTTATATCAATGAATTTTGATTCATTAAGTTTATTTGATAGAAAATTTGTTCATGGCGATGATACTCCTTTAAATGCAGCTTCAATTGGAGAGTTCACTGATACATTATATGGACCGATCGCCAGAACTGGTTATTGGGACATGGATATTGTAGAAACCTCAGTCTATAATACTAAAATGAATGGTTCACTTAATTACAAGTTAACAGACGACATGGATATTTCATATGACATGAAAGGGGGTTGGGGGTCATTTACTAATGTGGGTATCGGTAAATTTTGGAATAATAATAGTGGTGGGACCAACCACGGTCTAACACTAACAGGACCAAATCTACTTTTTAGAGCATATACATACAATGAAGGTCAAAATCCATTCAATGATTCAGATGAAGATATTCAATGGGACATCAGGACAATAGCTATTGAACTTCAAAACTATTCAAAGCCTGATGATGTATGGCTTGCAGACTATAAAGCTGCATTTGATGGATTCATTAATGGCATTGCTTCAGGTAGCCATACTTTATCTCGAGAATTTGCTGATAGCGAAGAATCGATAGACACTTCAGCTAGCTATAGAGCACGGTTAATTCCCGGTACAACAGAATATAATACAGTTTATGATTCACTTATCCGTAGAGATAAACAGCGATCGCCAACACGTTTATCAGATAATGGATTTTATAATCTTGAATTTATTTATGATCTAACTGACCGTGTAAAAATTGGTGGTTTTCAGATTGGCGGAAATTTTAGACAATATGAAATTGGGTTTCATAATGGGATTATGAGTAATTCACCTGAATTAAACGCAGAGCATGGTCCACTGAATCCATGGGAATATGCAATTTTTATGCAAGGAACCAAGTGGTTTTTTGATGAAAGATTGAAATTGCAAGGTGCACTAAGATTTGATGATAGCGACAGCTATGGTTCAAACCTATCTCCAAGTTTTTCCTCGGTGTTAAAAGCTAGAGAAAATCAGTATCTTAGATTCTCATTTCAAAAAGCAACCCTAAATCCGCCTCTTTTTTGGAGTTATCTATATATTCCCCAACAAGGTTATCTAGCAATTGGTGGAGGTAAGGGAAATCTAGAAAGACTCGGACTTGAGCATTTACATGAAAGAGCTGTCGATATTGATTGGCTAACAGGGGATACCACACACGTATCGATTCCACACCCAACAGGGGAAAAATTATCTGCATATGAAATAGGTTACAAAGCGTTAGTTAAGAATAATTTATTCTTTGACATTAACTACTACTATAACCATACCACAAATCTAAGGGATGATGACTTTATAGTGAGTGACCCAGATTCGGTCCAATATATAGATATCCCAGGGGTATATACAGGTTGGAGTCCCGGGCAAATTTATTATATCTTTTCATCCAATGAAGATCATGAAGAAAAGGTACATGGACTATCANTTGGNTTAGCNTANAATTTTNATAATGGTCTAATTTTATCAGGNAATTATAANTTNGTTGATGANGTTGGAGANAANATTTCNTANACNCCTAATCGNATACCNGGTGCNAATGTNGGTACAGGNAGNCCAAAGAATAGNTNTAAATTNTCNNTNAANCATCCNNGAGCATTTTACANAAGNATNGGNTATGCTATNACAGCNAGNTATACAGAAAAATACTGGTATGATAATTTAATNTGGTACGGCATTGGTGAATTGGGCGGCAATCTTAATGTTGATACTCAAGTCTCTTACATCTTATCCGAATATAATGTCCTATTAAAAATGGGAATAAATAATCTANTGGGTGATTATTACAATACATCAGTTCTAACTCCAAAAATAGGTTCTACAGTATATTTTTCTCTTGAATATGATGGTCTTATCAAATAAACACTTAAATATGAAAAAATACTTATTATTTGCTTTTTTATTTTCCCCGGCATTTGCTGAAGAATATTCAATAGTCTCAGGAGGAACCGACAGAACGTTTAATGCATATTTCCCCTCAGACACGACAGAGCAAATACCAGTGGTCATTATTATGCATGGTCTTGGGGGGTCAAGTGCTGATATGGAAGGACTTATAGATTACTTTATTGACTCAGGCGCTGTACCCATATTCCCACAGGCATACTTTTATGAAAACCTACCTGAGATCGGTTCTACAACTGTTTGGAACTTTGGAGCCTTACCGGAGCTGTATAGTGATGTTCAATTTATAGAAGATCTTATTGATCATATGGCATTAAATCATTCATTTATTGATACAAATAGGGTATACGCTACCGGTTATTCAGCTGGTGGATATATGTCTTACAGATTAGCATGTGATCTTGCTAATAAGATAACTGCTGTTGCTTCTGTTGGTGGAAATTTTTATAAGATCGATGATGGTTCTGATTGCCTTGACCAGGGACGTGAGATGCCTATTATGCATATACATGGTAATTACGATCCAATAGTTACTTACTATATAGGTGGTCCTTCGGTCTTCGGACAGGATGTTCCTAATGATGAGACTTTAACCATTTCAGAATCAATTGATTTTTGGACTGAATATAATGACCTCACTATAGAGACGATCGATACCCTAATGACAGGTGGTTGGAATTGGTGGTATACTATGTGGCTCCCATCAAACTCAATAAAGTTTACTTATAGTAGTGAATATTCAACTACTCAGTTTTCACATATACTAGCTGAGGGGGGTGGTCATCTTTGGTTTCTTGATGCTTGGGGCTGGGGCTTTGACTCCCACGTCGAGATCTATAACTTTTTTATGCAATATCAATTATCAGATTTCTTTTTTATTGCTCCACCTGTGAACTTTACCATAAACGATCATGAGACCTATACTGTGCTTAATTGGGATCCAGTTTCAAGTGATGACTTCCAATATTATTTACTGGAGAGATCTACAGATCCGGAATTCTCAACTAACCTTATCACTAATTATATGCTATCAAACGAATATGAAGNCCATGATATGGAATTCGATACAGAATATTTCTACAGAGTGTCATATAATGATGGTGGAGAATGGAGCGAGCACAGTGAGGTTATTTCTATTACTTTGGAGTGGATGGACATTAGTAACTCTGGAGGACTGCCAACTCATTATAGACTCCATCAGAACTATCCAAATCCATTCAACCCAACAACAACTCTAAGCTATGAACTACCTAAAGATGCATTTGTAAATATAGCNATATATGATATGATGGGAAAAAAGATAAAAACTCTAGTAAACGGCTTACAATCCATAGGATATAAAACAATTAAATGGGATGCGACCAATGAAAAAGACCATCCAGTTTCAGCNGGATTATATCTTTACACGATTCACGCAGACGATTTCAGGTATACTAGAAAGATGGTGGTCTTAAAATAAGCTTCTAGGCAGACATTAGAGCTGCTTTTTATATACATTCGCTAAATCTTTTATCATAGACAGGTGCCATGGCACTCCAATCAAATTGTTTTGCGACCGATCTAATTCTAGTCATTTTTAGTTCGTTTTGATCATTGATCAAATAAACTATCTTTTTGTATAGGTCATTTTCATTTTCGTATATATGGTCTGATTGATTATCAATAGGCATTAATTCAGGATAAGTAAGCCGGCGTGGTAGAATAGGCCAGGTGTTACAATAAATGGCTTCCATAACACTAGCCCCAAAAAATTCCTGATTTGATGTTACAGGCAAGATATTAGCCTTCCACAGCCATTCTGCGTATTCACTAAAGGATTCTGAATAACCCCAATGACATATATTGTCTTTAAAAATTTCTTTAGCCTTATCAAAAATTGAGGGTGACTGACTAAAATTCTCTCCTAGAACAACCAACCCAAAATCAAGTTCATCATCTTTAACCTTTTTTAGAATAGCAAAAAAGAGTTCAGGGTTTTTATCATACTCCCAGCGATGATTCCATAAAATTAAGGGCCTCCCAGTTTTGTCAACTTTATACTGATCAAAACGTTCTAGTTCCATACCGAGGTACAGCACTTCAGACCTACTTCGAATTATATTAATTGAATCTAATTCTTGGTGGTCAGGAAATTGTTTTAAAAAGGGGTGTAGCTCATTAATAAAAGAATTCATATGAAATTTGGAATTAAAAAATATTTTATCTGCTACTAGGGCAGAGGAGTAGTTGATAAATCCATAGTGAGTATCTCTTTTATTTTGTATATCCCTGTCCTCAGGCGACCATGGATATGTTAGCTGGTTCTCATGGAAATAGATGGCTGTTGGTATCTTGTATGATAGTTTCTTAGTGAGGGATAAAAAAGTTGTAAGGTCTAACATATCAGTGGCAATTATGAGATCTGGGGTCCAGGCCATTTCATTAAATTGGTTTGCAAGTGTTACTGCGCCGCCATGCATTCTCCATTTCCAAAACTGACCTTTCATAGAAAGTATTCTTATTTCATGCTGACTATGTTTTTGATATCCGTCTGCCCATTGTTTATGGGAACCGGTATAAAAGGGTTCAATGATTAATATTCTCATATAAAAAAATAAGAGGAATAGGTTTTATTGTGCCCGAGACTGGAGTCGAACCAGCACGTCTTTAGGGACACACGGACCTGAACCGTGCGCGTCTACCAATTCCGCCACCCGGGCATTAGTTAATGCACTTGGCTTAGAATTTTACTTAATAAATCTTATATCTTGAAATGGTTTACTGCTTACAACAATGGTAGTAGAACCTTATTTGATATAAAGCATTTTTCGAACTTGTTTTAGTTCTCTGAAATCAACCATGTAAAAGTACATACCTGCTGAAACAGATTCGCCTAGATTGTTTGTAGCATCCCATTTTATTGACCTATATCCTGAACTCTGATACTCGGAGACTAGATCTCTTACAAGTCTACCCATCATATCATAGATCACTATACTCACTGATCCAGCTTTGGGCAGGTTATAAGATATTGTTGTCATTGGATTGAATGGATTTGGAAAATTTTGATATACCTTATAAATATTGGCTATAGGTGCATCTTCGTCCAGACCTAATGAGCCCAGTAGGATAGAAGTTGTATTTGATTGCTCTGTCCAATAGCCTACATATGCTGATACTCTATAAAAATACTCATGGTTCCACTGCACATCTCCATCTGAATAAGTAATATCTGTCACGAAGTTTTCAGCATCAATAGTTGAAAATAATGAATCTGAAGAGCGTTGAAGCCTGTAGTACTGGAGATCATCGCTCGCAACAGGGTTCCATGTAAGTATGACTGATGAGTCCTGTTCATCCACAAAACTATTCAGAAGCTCTGGAGCACCGAC
The DNA here is from genome assembly GCA_002167345.2 of bacterium TMED46. Taxonomy (GTDB): domain Bacteria; phylum Fidelibacterota; class Marinisomatia; order Marinisomatales; family UBA1611; genus CACEUX01. The sequence continues at coordinate 6,566 of NHCZ02000048.1, forward strand.
CATCCATTCAATTGCNCCNAGNTCNGGTGCNNCNCCATTAAANTCAAAATAGTCCTGNNNACCATCNCCNTNNANNTCTGATGTNCCTGCATCAATGCATGGTGATCCTGTCTGNAGTCTAAAATCATAGGAATCAACGTCNACAAANAGAGGATCAGTNTCGTNACTATTGTTATCACCACNCCAGAATTCTTCAGTNANNGAATAATTAATGTCAAATCCACTNCCTGGTGTGCCATCATGGATCGAGTTTGGAAAATTATCATAAAAAATGGTGTTTAGTATGTTTGCAGATGTTTGTGCATGAATGCCCAGGCCACCACCTTGCCATGAGGTTGCACCATTGTCATCATTTGCTTCATTCATAACAAAAGTTGAATTATAAAGATCTAGGGTTGCATTCCAGGCCATAAAACCACCGCCGCCATATAGCGCCCAGTTATTTACAAAAAGTAAATGGCTGAATGTTCCTGTCATTTCTATTGTGTCTTGGAGTGACTCAGTACCAAACATTATTCCACCACCGCTATTTCCATTAGATCTGTTATCCATGAAAACTCCTCCATTAAAAGAAACATTATCCGGACGTAAAAAGCATATTCCACCACCACCGCCACCAGAAGTATTGTTACGAACAAATAATTCACTGAGTATTACCTCTGTACCATGGTTTAGTGCCATTGCACCGCCTGTACCTGCAGTCGCACTATTGGTTGAAAAGCTTGTATTGGAAATTTCAAGAGTATCTGCAAATTCTTGGTATATGGCACCACCACCGGCATAGGTAGGAAAGTTTGGATCGACATTTTCTTCCCAACCATTTGCATTATTTTGATAAAAATCAGAGTCATGAACCGTTAATCTACCACCTCGAAAGGTTGCGATCGCGCCTCCACGATTAGCACCATTATTATTGAAATAAACATCATTAACAGAGCACGTGCTGAGAGAGTCAATAAAAATTCCCCCACCAGCCCAGCTACTATTGTTATAGATATTACCTCCGCTTATTTCAAGGTCTGAATTATTACAATTTATTGCTCCACCATATGTCTCACTGGAGTTGAGATAGATCTGGGCATCCTCNAATTTCAAACTTGATTCATAGAGGTTTACAGCTCCGCCATCTGTGGATGAGGTATTATTAGATAGATCTAGGTTCTTTGCTGCGACAACAGAGCTGGCAATGAACAAGCCGCCACCATCAGCGGAATTCCCACGTTTAATTTTAAAATTCTCAATTCGGACCGTATCTGGGGTATTCCTAATAGAAATATTTGGCTCCGTAATTGGAACATTTATCTTTGTATCGGTCATNGACTCACCGATGAGGGATAGTTGTTTGTTATCGATTAGCAAACCACCGGTGTATATTCCATCAAGAACCATAACAGTATCCATAGCGTCTGCTTCATCAATTCCTTTTTGTATAGTTAGGTAAGGTGCATTGGATGAGCCATCTCCTGAATCATCATCACCTGTTGCTGAGACAAATACTGTTNCACCTATCAGTGGTGTTANTAAAAGTATAGTANTTANAAAATGTAANATTTTGANAGNGTTCATTNTAATTCCTTNGTTCCATANTTATACANATATTANGGAANNAATATTAGNTTANTGTTAGNNNATGGTCTANAATCTATTTTCTTAACTTTTTATAATAAAAAAAATGCAATATGAATGATGTTGTTAAAATTGTANTTTATGTTNATNNNANATCATGAATAATTCTGTCGTTGCCACCAACCGAAAAGCATTTCATGAATACAATATTCTTGAAACATTTGAAGCAGGTCTGCAATTGAAGGGNAGCGAAGTAAAAAGTATNAGGGAAGGCAAAGCAAGCTTAAAGCAAGCATACATACTAATTCGTAAGGGAGAAGCATGGCTCAGGGGGACACATATTCCAAGCTATAGTCATACAGGGTTTGAAGGACATGAACCGGTAAGAGATCGCAAACTGCTCCTCCACAAAAAAGAAATTCAAAAGATCAATTCTAAACTAGCAGAAAAAGGTCTAACTGCAGTTCCTACGAAATTATATTTTAAGGGAGGTCTGATCAAACTTGAGTTTGGCCTTGCGAAAGGTAAAAAATTATATGATAANCGAGATACAAAAAAGAAACGTGATGTTGAAAGAGATATACAAAGAGCTTTAAAAGCTGAATGAAATTCCCCCCTGTAAATGAACAGATGGACCTCATCAGGAGAGGTGTTGAAGAAATACTTCCTGAAGAAGATCTAGAAAGAAAAATCGANAGGTCCCTCACAAATAACAAACCTCTNANAANAAAGTTAGGTTGTGACCCAAGCAGACCTGACCTNCATATTGGTCACGGTGTAGTGCTAAGAAAATTAAGACATTTCCAAGANCTTGGTCATACTTCTGTGCTGGTAATAGGTGATTTTACAGCAATGATCGGTGACCCTTCTGGTCGCAATAAGACCAGACCACAACTTACTCTTGATGAGGCTAGGTCGAATGCAAACAGCTATGTTGANCAAGCTAAAGTAATACTTGATATAAATACTCTTATAACAAAATATAATTCAGATTGGCTTAATAAAATGAATTTTAATGACGTGGTAAAGCTAGCGAGCTCATATACAGTAGCAAGAATGCTTGAGAGAGATGACTTTACCAAACGTTTCAAGGCAGAGATACCTATATCTATTCATGAGTTCTTNTATCCTTTGGCACAAGCNCAAGACTCAGTAGAATTAAAAGCAGATGTTGAACTTGGTGGTACAGATCAGAAGTTTAATCTGCTTGTAGGAAGAGATCTGCAAAAGGATAATGACCAAGAGCCACAGTGTATTATCACTACACCACTTCTNGAGGGCACTGATGGCATTGAAAAAATGTCNAAATCATATGGTAATGATATTGGACTTCAAGACAGTCCTGAAGATATGTATGGTAAAACATTATCTATCTCCGACGATATGATCCTAAAATGGTTCACGCTTGCAGCAGATTGTGATTCCTTAGCTGTAAAATCAGCTTCAGATAAGCTTAATGATCCCAGTGTGAATCCCATGATCGTAAAGCGTGAACTTGCTCGTAATGTTGTAAAGCTTTTTTACGATGAACAAACGGCTGAAAATGCAGAAGCTCATTTCGATACCGTTGTTGTCGGGAAAGGTATACCAGATAAAATCCCAGTCTATGAATTAGACTCTGAGGATCTTATNGTTAATGTAATATTTTCTTCTGGACTACTTAAAAGTAAAGGGGAGGCTCGTCGAATGATAAAACAAGGTGCTGTGAAGCTAGATGATAAAAAGATNGATGATATTCAGGCGTCCATAGTTCCANAAGGTGAACAGATATTGAAAGTAGGAAAAAGACGATTCTTAAAGGTTATTTGATGAAAAAAANATGCTTGGGGCTGATCTGTGCAGCAGNCCTTAACTTTTTTAGCTGTACAATATTCTCGCNTCAGCCACCTAAACTTGTGGTCTTACTCGTCGTTGATCAGATGCGGCCGGATCTATTAACAAGGTTTGACGACCTTTATAGAGGTGGATTTCGATGGTTGATAGATCATGGGGTCTGGTTTACGGATACTCATCATGAGCATAGTTATACTGCTACTGGCCCAGGGCATACAACTATTGGCTTTGGTCAGTATCCTGGTAACGTAGGTGTAATAGGGAATAGTTTTTATGATCGTGCATTGAAAAAAAATGTGAACTGTGTAGAAGACCCAAATGCGAAACTAGTTGGTTCAAATAAGGGAAAAGCTCGTTCATCTTCAAGGTATGAAACAGAGGGCTTAGGCGATTGGCTCAAATTAAATTACCCTAGCTCAAAAGTCATATCGGTTGGTGGAAAGGACAGGGCAGCATGCCTTTTAGGAGGTAAAAACCCTGATCAGGCNATNTATTATAATGGTGCTGGAACATTTATTTCATCTGACTATTATGTGGANCAACTACCCNAATGGGCAATTGATTTTAATCAAAANCTTCAAACTAGATCCTATGGAGACTCATTGTGGCAGAGGTCATTAGATGAAAATCTATATTTAAAATACGCTAGAGAAGATCACTTTTACGGAGAAGAGGACAACTACCTAAATGATGAATATTCTCCTGTTTTTCCGATCGGTACAGATCCAGGAGAAGATCCCTTACCCATACTGATGGGTACGCCTTGGTTTGAACGAGAGATCCTAGAGCTAGCTAAGAATGCAGTTAAAGGTGATTCCCTAGGATCAAGAGATGTCCCAGATCTGCTGGCCATTGGGTTTTCCGCAATGGACTGGATACTGCATAGTTATGGGCCCCACTCTCAAGAAGCGATGGACGCNTGTATTAAGCTGGATAGATATCTAGGAAATTTTATTNATTTTTTAGATGCTCAGGTAGGANTGGAACATGTTTTATTTGCATTGACCGCAGATCATGGTGGCTTGCCTCTTCCAGAGTTTTTGATCAAGNATGGTGAGNAAGGAGGTAGAATCAATAAGAAACATATGAANGAAGCGCTGACCTGGGTCGATGAAGAATGCGAAGAAAAATTCGGTGAAAAACTTTANCATCGTGAAGGTGGGAACTTNTATNTAGATANAGATCGANTAAAAAAAGCTAATATNGAATTAGATCAGATCTATAATATTGTAGAAAAATACCTATCAGATGTTGAGGGNATTGATGGNGTNGCNATNAAGGATAANATAATGGCCAGCNCTGAAGAAGATAAAATAACACAAAGAATTAAAAACATGATAAATAAAGAACATACACCAGAGATATTTCCCATTGTATCACCAGGTTACCTATACAGAGGTCCTTTTGGTACNTCTCATGGAACGCCTTATGATTATGATACCCATGTACCACTTATTTTCTCTCGAANTCAATTTAATAGTAAGACAGATAATTCTCCTCGTGCTACCGTTGATATTGCACCTACGATCGCAAAATATCTCAATGTGGATATTCCTGAATATTGCGACGGGCAAGCTATAGATCTCTAGTATGTTAATTCTACATAATCTAAAAAAGTCCTACGAAGGGGTCAAAGCGGTCAACGATGTCTCATTCAATGTGGCGAAGGGCGATATCTATGGATTTCTTGGTCCTAATGGTGCAGGAAAAACNACAACAATTCGAATGATAATGGGCATCATCCATCCTGATTCAGGAANNATAGAGTTAAATGGTAATGATATTAATTCACTTAAAAGACAGAATCTTGGTTATCTACCNGAAGATAGGGGTCTTTACCAGAAACAGAAGCTAGAAGAAACATGTCGATATTTCGGTCTNCTCCGAGGNCTAGATGATNGGCAAGCTAGATNAAATTCAAAGATGTGGTTAGAACGCTTTGGNCTNGGANATCAANGAGATAGAAAAATTGAGGAGCTNTCGAAAGGTAATCAGCAAAAGATACAATTTATTCTTTCCCTTTTGCATGATCCTGAACTAATAATAATGGATGAACCATTTACGGGGCTAGACCCATTAAATCAATTATTATTAAAAGAAATAATTCAAGAAAAACAGGATGAAGGAAAGACGATCATATTCTCTACCCATCAAATGGAACAGGTAGAAAGATTATGCAATAATATTTGTCTTATCAATCAAGGCCAGATNGTGGTGGAAGGGGCTTTGGAAGATATACGAAAAAAACATACCAGTGATGCAGTTGAAGTACGTTTTTCTGGTAATATTGATTNAAAAAAAGTAGCTGANTACTTTAATGAANTAGAGTTGACTGAAAANAGGATATCGGGTGTGTTAAAAAAGAAGCCTGAANAATTTCTTGGCTGGGTAAATACAATTGTGACTGTAGAATCCTTTAAGCTTAAGGTACCTACTCTNGAACAGATCTTCATAGAAGAAGTAGGAAAGATATAATGAGCCAGATCTGGAAAATAGTTAAATGGGAATTTATGAACCGCGTCAAAACAAAATTGTTCTTGATCACTACGTTCCTTTTACCCTTTTTTATGGGGGCAATGATGTATCTNCCAACGATTCTAATGGATCTTGAGCCAGAAGACGAAACAAGTATCGGCCTTGTTTATGATGATGAGGTCGGTCTTCTTATGGAGCGNTTCGAACAACAATGTGATCTTTCCCTATTATTGCAAAATGGAGAACCTCAATTTTCCTTTACCAGAATGTTTNATGAGAAAGAAGCTNTGGATAGNGTGCTNAGTCAGCAATTAGANGGATATATGNTGGTACCTACTACCGTTTTAGACACTGGTCAAGTTAGGTACTTTAGCCAATCTTTNAGCAATATCAAGATATATACAAGTCTTAGGAGAACATTAAATCAATTAGTTATCCAACAGCGAATGCTGGATCAAGATATTGATATTTCTCTTGTNGGAGAATTAAGTAGAAAGATAGAATTTGACACGTATGAGTTAGATGAANTAGGNGAAGCNTCAGAGGGAGATGAGTTATCAAGNTTCNTAATTCCATANCTTTTNCTNATGATACTNTTTGCNACNATTTTNATGAGNGGNCAGTTACTTCTACGTTCTGTAATAGAGGAACGAACCAGTCGNACAATAGAGATTCTANTNTCTTCAGTTACACCAGACGAACTCATGAGGGGTAANATNCTTGGACTTGGAGCATTNGGTATGACTCANATGGTATTCTATTTGATATTNGGATTATCAGCGACACATTACAAAGGATGGGCTGCCATAGAATTTTCCCAAATACCAACCTTCATGATATACTTCACTACGGGTTACTTATTCTATGCATCCATATTTGCTGCAATGGGAACATTTTTCACATCTGAACAAGAGGCGCAACAATCTTCAGGTGTCATAAGTATAATAGCAATGCTTCCAATTATTTTTGCATCTTANTTTATAACAAANCCTGGNTCATCATTTACAATCNTAAGNTCATANNTACCNCCNTTAACNCCATTTATGATGATCATACGNNTAGGNACNGGCACNGTTGAACTTTCAGANATNNTATATACAACCNTNCTTATGNTCNTATCNTGNGTNNTATTATTAAAATTATCAGGAAAAATATTTCGTACNGCAATATTNCTTTATGGTAAAAAAGTTACNTTNAANGAAATTATTAAATGGNCTCGTGCNTGATTNNTTTTTATATCATTCANTTATTAATTAACTTTCACATTCGATGACATCCTTACTAGCTTATTTCCTCACAGCTCTTCTTGTATCCTTTCTATGTTCCCTTCTTGAATCAGTGCTTCTTAGCCTATCAATTGCACATGTATCAGTTATGGAAAAAGAAGGTGGAAAAGCA
>NHCZ02000049.1 GCA_002167345.2 bacterium TMED46
GTCATGCTTAAAAGGAAAAGAGCAAGTAAAGCCCAAAGTACAACATGCATTTTCTCACGCATGGATGTCATTAATGCCATAAAGATACCTTCATTAATTCGTTATCACATAATTATGATATTTTAATAAAAAATTTGCTGGCAAATTTATACTTTGGTATTTGATGAAACAATGAGCAAGAAGGATATAACTTACAGGACTAATTATGAATGATTGTCAATCTGTTTTCATCACGTGTCATGGTGGTCCTGAAGTCCTTGAATTAAGATCCGCATCCATATCGGACCCTAATGAACACGAGGTCTTATTAGAAGTAAAATTTTCAGGTATTAACTTTGCTGATATCATGAGTCGTATGGGTTTATATACAACTAAACTCAAGCCTCCGTATAGAATTGGAATGGAAATAGCTGGAGTGGTGGTTAAGGCAGGATCTGATCAATATAGTTCGATGATCGGGAAAACGGTGGTTGGAATGTGCCGATCGGGCGGGTATTCAACACATGTGAATGTTTTTGCTGAACAATTATTCATTATAAATGATAAATGGCAAAGCGTCTCAGCTGCCATACCAGTTAACTATCTAACTGCCTATTTTATGATGATACACCAAGGAAGTCTTAGAGAAGACGAGACCATATTGATCCATGGAATAGGTGGAGGNGTNGGTATCGCAGCTCTTCAGATAGCGAAAAAGATCGGGGCGAGTGTCATTGGCACCGCATCGGGTGGTAAGCATGGTAANATCAAAGAATTNGGCGTTGATCAGTTGATCGATTACCAAACANAAGATTTCAGTGAAAAAGTAATGGAAATGACCAAAGGAAAAGGTGTAGACCTTATTTTAGATTCACTGGGAGGAGAAGAACTTGGAAAAAGTTATNCTTGTCTATCTGAGTTTGGNAGAGTTGGAGCTTATGGTTTNTCCACAGCTGTAACAGGACCNAGGCGAAACTATTTTAAAATATTNCCCAAGNTNTTAAAAATGCCAAAGTTTAGTCCAAGACANATGATGATGAATAANCAAGGTGCNTTTGGATTNCATCTGGGAATGATAAAACAACGAAAAGATCTTNTCGNNAAATATGGTAAGANACTTTTTGATTGGCTGGAAGATGGAACNATCGTACCNGTAATTGANTNTGTATTTANCTTGGATAAGGCATCGGANGCACATAAATACATTGGTGAAAGGAAAAATTTTGGGAAAGTACTTCTTTCNTCTTCAAAATGAGTCTCATTAAACTTGAAAAAAGTATTATTGNGTGCAGGAAATGNGACCGCNTGGTCGATTTTAGNGAGAAGATCGCTCGAGAAAAAAGAAAGTCNTATANAGAATGGGATTACTGGGGAAAAGCCGTGCCTGGCTATGGAAANCNCAATGCAAAGTTCATGATATTAGGACTTGCACCNGCTGCACATGGTGGNAACAGAACTGGCAGGGTATTTACTGGTGACAAATCTGCNGACTTTTTATTTAGATGTCTCCACCATGTCGGCATGGCNAGTCAACCTAATTCAGACCATAGAGATGATGGACTTGAGCTNGAAGGATATATTACCGCNTCTGTAAAGTGTGTACCACCTGGTGATAAACCTACTGCAGAGGAAAAAGAGAATTGTGAACCTTTTCTATCGCAGGAATTTTATATCTTAAAACATCTGAAAGTGGTCCTTGGTCTTGGCAAGGTTGGTTTTGATGCTTGCTTGAGGTTTGTAAGGAAGACCCACCCCATTAAAATGAAAGACTATAAATTTGGGCATGGCGTACGCTATGATTTACCAAATGGTCTAGTTCTTTTTGGTGCATTTCATCCCAGTCCTAGAAATGTAAATACAGGTAGACTTAATTTTGAAATGATGACTGACTTTCTCAAAATAGTTAAGCAGGAAATAAATTGATACGGATTCTTCTAATTACCTTAGCATCAATACAATCATTGCAAGCAGTCTGGCTTACATACGAAGAGGCAGTCCTGAATTCACCTTTCAAAACAGCCTCCATTGGATGGACAATCCCATTCCCAGATGAAGATGCTGTCCTTATACGTGGAAAAGGTGACGACTGGAAAAAATGGTTTAAAGTAGACCTGCTAAGATCAGATACAACACTTTTTTTGGATAGCCTTGCATTCAACTGGCGTGGAGATGATCTTTTTGTAGAAGGTCTTACTATTTCAAAGCCCGCTGATAAGATCCTTATCAGGACAGATTCAAAAAAAATATGGAGATATTCACATATATCAACCTACTATGTTTATGACATTGAAAAGCAACGGTTAATGCCACTAACGAACAAGAACAAGAGTCTTAGAAACGTGAAATTTTCCCCAGATGGGCAAAAAATTGCCTATGTAAGACAAGATAATAATCTGTACATGTATGACTTTGAAAGAGACAGAGAGAGGAAGCTGACCACAACNGGTTCGGAGACNATTTCCAATGGGCATTTTGGATGGTTATATGAGGANGAGNTNACNGGNTANGACGGCTACAGATGGTCNCCTAATGGAGAATCTATTGCATATTGGGAAGAAAATGAATCTATGGTACCAGAATTCTCAATGATCAATGAATTAGGTCAATATCCTACTATTGAAAAAATACGTTATCCAAAAGCAGGAGAAACAAACCCTACNTTAAAAATAGGTATTATTCGAATCAAAGGTGCAGGTAGGAAATGGATAGAGGGNGCAAGCGTTGATTATGATTATCTGCCATGGATGGAGTGGGTCAATGAAGAAAAAGTTGCTTTTATTAAAATGGATCGAAAACAAAAGAACTGGGATATGTATGTNGCTGACAGANCGACTGGAAGATCTACGAAAATACTATCTGAATCTGACCCGGATGGGTGGCTTGAGAANCATGGGCAGATAAGGTTTCTGAAGGATGGTAAGGTCGTATGGATATCAGAAAATTCTGGTTATAAACATATTTGGATGTCCAAGCATTCAGGCTCTAGGTCTTGGTCTATNACTGAAGGGAAATGGGAAGTNTCAAGTATTGTTCACATAGACGANAATGACGATNTTATTTATTTCATTGGNAACAAGGAGTCAGTTTTTGAAAAAAGNCTTTACTCCGTCCGATATGATGGTACNGAGGTGAAACTTATTACAAAAGAGGCAGGAAGTCATATTGTTCGCATTACTGGNTCNAANNANNATTTTATTGATACATTTTCAAGTTTNACNCAGCCTAGAACAATACTTCTTAAAGAATTGAGAACAGGAAAGGTAATTAAAACGTTAGGAGAGACAGACCTGGCGCAATACGTGGATTATGAATGGTCGAGTCCCAAGATAGTACATTTCCCATCTTTGGATAGTACAACAATTTTAGATGGTATGCTGATATTGCCACCNAATTATACTAAAGNTAAAAAATATCCAGTGATCATTCATGGNTATGGAATGCCNGGTACACAGATCGTTTGGAACCGTTGGGGTTCTACCTGGGATCAATTTCTTGCACAGCAAGGGTATATTGTNTTCTCAATGGACACCCGCGGTATGAGCGGCAGAGGGGAAGACTTTAAGAATTTNAGTTATGGAGATATGTCTAAATATCTTACCCTAGATCAGGTTGCAGGAATTAATTATTTAGNGGATAGCGGTTACGCTGATGTGGAAAGGGTCGGTGCATGGGGCTGGAGCGGTGGAGGTTATTTTACCTGCCTAATGCTCACAAGGAATGCAAAATATTTCAAAGCCGGGGTAGCTATTGCACCTTGTACTGACTTCAGGCTTTATGATACGGCATATACTGAAAGATCAATGGGCCTACCTCAAGAAAATAAGGCAGGGTACGATTCAACCAGTGCNATGTCATGGATGAATAGAATGCGGGGTAGCATTCTTCTTATGCATGGGATNGAGGATGATAATGTNCATGCTCAGCATACAGCACAGTTTGTTCAATCAGCGCTAAGGTCCGGTAAGGATGTGGAATGGTATCAATATCCCGCACGAAGTCATGGTCTATATGGAGGTGGTGCCAGAGAGCATCTTTATAAAAAGATGATNGAGTTCTTTAAGGAGAATCTGTAAGTANTAATATTATTTGNTTTAAGTAATTTTAATTACTTTTATTTTTATTTTATGTTTAATGGTTCTAGATGTTAATTTTGTTTGCACTTTTAGTAAAATCCATAGAAATTTGATTATTATGAAGATAAAATATATACTTACGCTGGCATTGTCTTTTTATACAATAGCCTCAGCACAAACTTACAAGAATGTTCGTGCCAAACAGGATGGACTATCGATTACAGTTCAGTATGATATGGCAGGAAAATTATTTAGAGGTGACCAGGTCGCCCTTACCTATTCGTTGGACAATGGTAAGACCTTTTCAGTTATCACCAATGCAGATGGTGATCTTGGCGCAAATGTCCTCCCTGGTAAGAATAACGAGATCAATTGGCTACTTATTGATAAGGATTTTATTATCGGTAAAATTATCAATTTTCGCGTTGTGACTATCCCAGAAGGAATGGTCTATGTAGATGGAGGGAAATATACACGTACCTCTATTGATGATAAGAAAAAAGAGAGAACTGAACATTCCCTAGAGTTAAATAGCTTTCTCATGGATGCAACTGAAGTAACTCAAAGAGAATACAGACACATTATGGGTAAATACGCATCTGACTATACTGGATGTATGGAATGCCCGGTGGAAAATGTATCATGGTTTGATGCTATTGCTTATGCAAATAAGGTTGGAAAGCGTCTACCAACTGAGGCAGAATGGGAATATGCTGCACGGGGTGGTGCCTATGCTAAAAGTCAACAGACCTATTCTGGATCAAATAAAATTGATGATGTTGCATGGTACCTTGCTAATACACAGAGCAAACAGCCAGTAGGAAAGAAAAATCCCAATGCTATTGGCATCTACGATATGAGCGGAAATGTATGGGAATGGTGTGCAGATTGGTATCATGATGATTATTTTCAGATCGCTGACCCAGAGAACCCGCAAGGGCCAGATTATGGTACGGAAAAGGTAGTAAGAGGTGGTTCATGGTTCAGTAATGATGTTTTTTGCAACGTCTCAAGGCGTTATAAACTAAAACCTGATTATAGAGATACGAATTTTGGTTTCCGCTGTGTCAAAGATCTGTAAACGAGAGTATAAATCATGAATATTAATTACATAATAAAAGTTTTTTTATCAATTACGGTCTTAACAATCATCACCAGTTGTGGTGGTGTAAAGCCACAGGTGCCTGCGGATGCGTTAGCTGAAAAGCAATCAACAGGTGAGGTTGCCAATGTAAATGAGACAGCAAACAAAAAGTCAGGTGTAGCAGCTAAAAAACCAGAATACGTTTTAACCGTGAAAGCTCCCGTAAATATGGGAAATAAAAACAGTGCTCAAATGGTAGTTAGAGCACCTGTTATCGGAGGAAAAGAGACCAAGGTTCCAACAAATGAAAATAAAGTGAATTTTGCTGCGATGACAAAAGCTGCACAACCAAAGCTAAGTGAATCTAAAATAGGTTCCTCTTATTCTAATTATATTAGGGTCAAAACCATCTATGAGCTTGCTACAGATGCAAATCCTGCTATGTTCCTTCCTCATGATGAGTTTGAAACAGCGGACGAATATAAATCACGCGTTTCTGAACAGGTGAAGCTCATGAAAGAGATCGTCCAGATGACATCTCAGAAAATGGATATAAAGAAGGCACAAAGGATTCAGGTCGCTAAAGAAAAAGAATTAAAGACAAGGTCTGTCATAGAGAATATTATGGCTGAATCATCCTCAACGATCGAATTCACACCTACTGATATAGGGCGTTATAATCCTGAGAATGAAACTTTTCCAGTCATCCTGCGTGATACTCAGTATCAGATTTCAGTACCTCGTGACGAAGCAAGAACCTTTAAGGCTAACTTCAAGTCTGTTAAGATAAAAGGTGTTAAGCAGTTAAAACCTAAATATGATGTATCTATCAAGGCCTATAAGGCACACATCCGAAGTCGTCCAAATGGATCTATCGTTGGTATCGCAAGCAAAGGCGCTACGTTTGAACATGTCCAAGATGAAGATGAATGGTATAAGATCAATTATAAAGGTCAATTTGGTTTTACCCACATGAATAATGCTGAGCTGAAATTGGTTGATATAGATGATAAATATGAGTTCCACGATATGGTAGCTATTCATCCAACCACAGGGTCAATGTTTGCAATGATATCAGTTGATAAGCTTGTCAAAGCACCACTGAATCTAGCATCCAGAAAACTATATGAATCTGGTAAGCCAGACGGACCGGATCAATAAATTAGGATATAAAATTTAATAGGGGCTGTAGCTCAGTTGGGAGAGCGCATGACTGGCAGTCATGAGGTCAGCGGTTCGATCCCGCTCAGCTCCACATCTCATTATAAAAATCCCTGCTATTGCAGGGTTTTTTTATGTATGAACTATTTTGCTATAAAAATGTATTCATTGATATTGAAAGCCAAATTATTGGAGATATTGGAATAAAATATTTTCTTCTTCTTGAAAATGACCAAAATGGCATGGTAGTTAGAACAGTAAAAACAATGAGAGTCGACGGAGATTACGATGACCCTTTTTTGACCATGTTGAATAATACGATGTATATTGAAACGGATGACGGTACTGAACAGGTGCAGATAATAGACGATCAACTATACTTTGTTGAGTAAGAAACCTACTACTTTACCATAATGAAAATTGATCTAAAGATCCAAACCATACTATTGATATTGTATCATTCTATATGCTTTAGCGAACTAGTAAGACCATTCCAAGGACAGGAGTTGAACTACATCCATGTTCTATTTGAGTGGGAACAGGAACCAGATGTAACTCATTATCAAATTGAATTAATTGAGCTGAGTTCAAACTCAACTTTCATTATTGATAGTCTGAGTACCAATCTCTTTATTGATAGGTCAAATATATCATGGAATAGGGTATATCAGTGGCGTGTGAGAAGTTTATTGCAGTCAAATGAATATGGAGACTGGACAGAACCTGCAATATTCATCACTAAAGAATCCAAACTGCATTATGTTAATATCACGAATTATCAAGACTCACTCATACAGGATGGTTTGACAATGGTTGGTGGACCAAATCCTATACGCCATACTGTTGTGATCGATAGGTATGGTAATGAGATATGGAATGATGGAGAGTTTAGTTTTAAAATAAATCACGTTGACGATTATGGTGCGATCTACGGTAATAGTGATCATTTATTCCCAGACTATAGCGCTTCAAAGATCAATTATGATATGGATTTCCTGTGGCGATCCGATCAAGAGGTAGATCCACATGAATTAAAAGAGACATCCCGAAACACCTTTTTTACACTTAAAAATATCTTTTCCAATGGTCCAATTCCATCAGATGTATCAATGGTGGATCAATTTAGAGACCTCGGCTTCCTTGCCGATGATACGACAAATGAATTTCCCTGGTATGGACAAGAGATCATAGAATTTGACCAAGATAATAATATTATTTGGAGTTGGGATCCATTTGAGCATTTTTCTCTAGATGACCACGATAGGCATGGTCATACTTGGGAACAAGCATATATGAGTATGAAGTATGATTGGACACACTCGAATAGTATATACTTTGATGAAGAAGAAAGTGCTATCTACCTTTCAAGCCGCCATTTATCCCGCATTACAAAAATAGACTATCCATCAGGTAATGTGATTTATAATATTGGTCTTCCATCAGATTATATAGATTCTGGCGATTCATGTATAGGGAATGAGTTACTTTTCAATTTTCAGCATCATATTGAAAAATTGCCAAATGGAAATTTTACATTATTTGATAATGGCAACATCAGCAACTATTTATTCGATCATGGGCTAAGGATGTCACGTGCTATTGAGTTTCAAGTGGTCGGGGATACTGTTTCTAATATGATCTGGTCCTATAGTTTGCCTAATACCCTTTTTGGTCGCGCCGGTGGAAGCATGCAGGTACTAGAGAATAATAATAGATTGATCTATACCAGGGGTAATTCATTTGGGGCAGCGAATAACCCCACTATCATTGAGGTGACAAATGAACAGGAGGTGGTTTGGAAGCTCAGAGCGCCATCATATTATGCATGGTACAGAGCATTCAGAATACCTTCAATTCATCCTGATGCTTTTTCTGTACTGGTCGATTCATTTACTTCAATCACAATGGATGAAACTACGTTTGATGGCATCATCCTAAAGGATGAAAACACTATAGAAGTATCTATAAAAAACGAAAGTGATTATGACCAACCTTATTTTTATAAGATCAAGGATGATAGAATGTGGGTTGATACATTTACTGGCACTGCGATCATTAATGCTGGAGAAACATTGGAGCTACGATTGGATATATTATCAAATGGTCAAAATAGAAAGAACCCGTTTACTGATATTGATATTACTGTGATTCCTACAAAACATTCATATGCAAAGAAATATTTAAAATTTAGATGCTATGATAGATCATATACTAGAATGGCTGAAAATGATATTGATACAATGATAAATGGTCATGATAATTCGCCAAATCCATTCAATCCAGTCACCAATATCAGATATGAATTATTACAAAAAACTAAAGTAAACATTGTGATATTTGATATAAACGGTAGAAAAGTGAAAGACCTTTTGAAAAGAGAACAAGAGGCGGGTATAAAAAGTGTAAAATGGAATGCAACTGATAACAATGGTCGTCAGGTTAGTGCAGGCCTTTATTTTTATACTCTAGAGGCTGGTTCCATTACAACAAACGGTAAAATGTTGTTATTGAAATAATCTCACGACATTGGCTAGTATACAAGTGTAGTATCACACCTATTTATAACAATTAAACACAGAAATAATAATGAGAAACCCCATAGATTTAAAAACAATAGAATCATTTAACAAAAAAGCTAATGAAGATGGTCATGTTAGGTCAGCAAGAAACTCAACATTTCGAAATAATTTAATTGAGGTAGCTATGGACTGGGATCAGTTTCGTAAGATAGACCATTCTTTCTCAGATTTGGTGTCAGGAGAAATGCCTACCACAAATCAAAGATCCAGCGGCAGATGTTGGGGGTTTGCTGGCCTAAATCTTTTTCGGATCCACCTTGGAAGAAAATATAATTTGAAAGACTTTCAGTTTTCTCAAAGCTACTTCATGTTTTGGGATAAGCTAGAGAAGTCAAATTACTTTCTGGAATCTATTATCGAAACAGCAGATAAAAATTGGAACAGCAGGCTTATTATGCACCTATTGTCCAACCCAATTCAGGATGGTGGACAGTGGGATATGTGGGTGAACCTTGTCGACAAATATGGTGTTGTGCCCCAATCAGAAATGCCCGAATCATATTCTTCTAGTAATTCCAGATATATGAACCGCCTTATTACAAGAAAGCTTCGCGAAAATGCTATGCTCTTAAGAAAATCTGTGAATAAAGGTTCATCTGCTTCAGATGTTCAACACCAGAAGACTGACATGCTTGAAGAGGTCTATAAGATGCTTACGATACATTTAGGTACTCCACCAAATTCATTTAATTGGCAGACCCGTGATAAGAAAAAGAATTTTTTAAGATTTGAAGGGCTTACACCAACATCATTCTATGAAGAGCAT
>NHCZ02000050.1 GCA_002167345.2 bacterium TMED46
GGAATGCATCATAGTAACTCTTTGGTAATGGAACTTTATAATCTTCTCTTTTGGAACCAAGTTCATCATCGGCTAACATTTTTACTATATTAGGTATATCACCCTCTTTTGCCTTTCTGAATATTAACTCCATATTATTCTTCATATTTAAATCTACCCATCATTCCACAAAAAAAAACCCACGAATGTGGGGCTTAGTATTTAAATGAATTAATATTATTTCTGCGGTATTAACCGAATCTCAACAAAATCACCTTCGAAGGGTTGAAATCGAATAAAAAAGACATTTTTTTCAGGTCTCTGATAACTTAGAGTTTTATGTGCGCCAGCGCTTACACCCTTAAAAGATATATAATTGTTTTCAATTTTTGTTAATTCAAAACTATGTGGATTCTTATTAATCGGTTTTAATGAATCATCAAAAAGTTGAAGTTGGAGTTCAAGTGTCCCATTTATTTCTTTTATAATTATTATCTCAACAAAATTGGTACCAGATTCATTTGATGAACGAACTAAGGCAACTATAGTACCAGCACGAGGTGGTAGCCAAGTCTCCTCTAATAAATTTTCTCCAATTGGACCCTCCCAATTACCAGTTAGCCAAGAAAGACTTTCAATAGTTAATGGTTTGTCGTTCTCTCCCAAAAGTAAACCGATGGATAGTAGCAAAGATAAATATTTTCCCATAATCAAATATACCCATCATCCCACAAACAAAAAACCCCACGAATGTGTAGCTAAGAAAAATAAAATAATTAATTATCTAGATGGAACTTTTCTATTAAAAGATTTTTCAATCTTTTTAGTCGAGTTTACTCCATCTTTATAAGCTTCTGTTTGCCTAAAAATTTTCATTGATGTTTCATGAATATAGCGACCAGTATTTTTCATGGGCCTATCAAAATCAAATAATAAAACTATTCTTTCTTGGTCTGTATTATTCCAAACAGCATGCTCAAAGGTATCATCAAACACAACAACCTTGCCTTGTTGCCAGTAAATACGATTATTACCTATATCCATAAAGCATTCTTTTGAAATCGCAGGGATTGATAATCCCAGATGACCCCGAAGTATTCCTCTTGTAATACCTTTATGCTTTGGTATATGGTATCCTGGTGCAATTACAGAAAACCATGCCGATTGTAGATTTGGTATGCATTCTAATAGTTTTACAGTGTTTGGTGCATAGGCACAATTATATTTAAACTTATGGCCAAATGAAAAAAATGCAAAAGTCTTCCATTTGTTACCTTTTGATATTTTATATTGCTCTTTTGAAATCTCATGAAATGAAGGAACCAAATCTCTAAACCTCAATATCTCTATGAGTTCATCATAAATAGAATTCCAATTTTCCTCTAATAATTTAACAAAAGTAAAATTATTATTGTCAATTATAGGCCGGTTCTCAACCAGAGATTGTTTTGCAATAAAATGTTTAGCTGACATACTAACAAAATGCAATAACTTATTAACAAATAACCTTCTGCAATTTTTTAAGTATGATTTCAATTTCCTAATCATACAATTTCCTTAACCAAATCTAACCATCGTCCCACAAACAAAAAACCCCACGAATGTGNGGCTAAATAGTCTATGCAAAGGTCAGATTCTTTAATACTAATGACATTGCAAAGGTCTAATGGGAATTTGAAGTGGGACCCAATCCAAANTCCACCCATAATTTTGCTATATAAAACAAAGAAGAANACCTCTTNGTGATNGGGGTTTTCTTATCTTGAAAAGTGCGGAGAAGGTGAGATTNGAACCNACGAACAGGCTATAAACCCGTTACTCCCTTAGCATGCGCGAAGCAAAAGAGGGTTTAATTATAAAGTTTCTGCTGCTTCTACAGTATTCTCAACTAACATGGCTATTGTCATGGGACCCACACCACCAGGTACAGGAGTGGCCGAAGATGCCTTTTGCTCTATTGATGACCAGTCAGCATCACCCACAAGCTCATAACCCTTATCATTATTAGCGTTTATACGATTGATTCCAACATCTATGACAATTGAACCTTTTTTGATCATATTATGGTCTAAAAACCCAGGAACTCCTAAAGCAACGACAACAACATCAGCGGTGTTTGTATGATTCTGGGTGTCTGGTGTTCCAGAATGACAGATAGTTGTAGTAGCGTTTGCTCCATCCATTTTCATACTGGTCAATATAGATATGGGTCTACCAACTATGTTGCTCCTACCAACTACCACTACATGTTTTCCATTAAGATCGATTTCATAATGTTTTAGTATCCTCATAATACCTTTTGGTGTACACGGTATGAATCTTGGTGTTCCTATAGCTAATAGACCAGCATTTTGNGGATGAAATCCATCAACATCCTTTTTAGGGTCAATGGCATTTATNACTTTATAACTTTCTATATGTTTTGGTAGAGGAAGTTGAACAAGGATGCCATGATAAGAGGGATTCCTATTTAATTCAATAATAAGATGCAGAAGCTCTTTCTGGCTAATATNNTCGGAGAGTCTATATGTTTTTGTGAAAAGATTGAGNTTCTTGAAGGTTTTGGTCTTGGATCGTACATATACTTNTGAAGCGGAATCTTCACCAACCAGNATCACAGCNAGNCCAGGTANTATACTTTTTTCTTTAAGTGTCTGAATCCGATCAGAAAGATCTCGATAAACCGCACTACTAACTTCTTTNCCGGAAAGGACTAACAGATNAGACATTTGAGATGAAATATTTTCTTAGAGTGAATCGTCTATGAGTTCGATCAAAGAAGAGATCTTTTCCTCGGCCTCAGAAGTACCAGATTCATCACTTTGTCTAGCCGTGAAGTATTCATCGGTGATGTTCATCCCTGCAAGAATNGCAATNCTGGTGGAAGACTGGGTAGTAGAGAAGCCAGACTGGACTTCTCTCATCTTTCCATCAAGATATTCAGCTATTTTCTTAATGTAGTCTGGATCTGCAGGTGCTTTGACAGAGTATTCTTGTCCAAAAATAGATATCTGGACCTGGTTGNTTTCTTCCACCATATTATGCTTTCTCCAATTGGTCTAATAGATTGATAAGGTTTTTTACCTTTTCCTCGATCTGAGAAAGTTTTTGAGATTCTTGAAGAGCTTTCTCTGATTGAGCATTCTTCTCACGTTCACGTTCAAGGGATGAGACCAATTCTCTTATCTTNAACTCGAGTTCATTTAGTAATGATACATCTTTCATGTTCTTAATTTAGCANGAAAATTATTTTCAGCAACATGGATAATTTCATCAATAACAGGATTTACATCTTTATCTTCAAGTGTTTTTGAAGAGNCCTGGAATGTGATTGAAAAGGTGACGCTTTTCATTCCTTTTCCAATTGCATTCTCATCTACAAAAATATCAACCGGCTTTGCATCAGTTACCAGTTTTTTACCTTTTTTGGAGAATAGCTCCAANAGGTCCCCTACTTCTTGCTCGACAGGCATAACAAGATTGAGGTCACGGGTTATTTTTGGGTACGGGTTNATCGCTTTGAATGTTTTTTTCTTATTGAACATTCGTTTAATAGGTTCTAAGTCTACTTCAAATCCAAAGACCGTATTCAGGTCAAGGCCCATAGAATCTATCCATGTCTCTGANATCCTGCCCATTGCTCCTACTTTGTGCCTATTGACCATGATGACTCTNGAAAGATCAAATCCTGTCCCATCTCCTTTAATAAGATCCAATCTCATGCCTAACTTTTNTACGAATAAAGAAGTTAAATACCCTTTAATAGTNAAAAGGTCTTCTTCCGATGAAGGCGAGTGAACAGAATGATTTCTATAGTTACCGTAGACAACCCCTGATATATATTTTTTCTCAAGGATATTNTCTAAACCTTTATCCTTTTGTATGTGCACGTGTCCCAACTCAAATAAACGCAGTTCTTGTATACNGTGCTTTAGATTATGGTCGGCTGCTTTTAGNAGACCTGGAAGAAGTGATGTACGTAAATATCCCATATCAACGTTGAGNGGATTCATCATCTTTACAGGCGAATGTCCGGAGAGAGTAGTCTCATTCTCATTTTGAAGTGAATTTGCATAGAACTGATGAAACCCACACCCTGCAAGGGTATTTCTTATATCATCAAGATATTTTTCAGGATCTGGATGTTCATACCTGAATGGGCCATATAGCGATTCATCTGCTGGGATTTCATCAAATCCATAGATGCGTGCGACTTCTTCTATGAGGTCTATCTCACGAAAAATATCAGGCCTGTATGTAGGAATCTTACATTCCCAGCTATCTACCTTTTTCTTTGAACGAATCCCTAGACCGTTAAAAGTTGTATCGACAGTTGCATCCTCAACGGTCATTCCTAGCACTAGGTCTAATTCGCTCCGTTTTAGATTAACACTTAATTCTTTTATAGGGGTTCGATAGATATCGATCATTTCAGAACAGAGCTCACCATTTGCAATATCTTCTAAAAGTCCTACAACCCTCCAGAATGCTACTTCACAACCATTTGGGTCTGCGCCCCGCTCATATCGTTTTGAAGCTTCTGTGGACATTGAGAGACTTTTTGCACTTTTTCGAATAGTGACCGGATCAAAATAGGCGCTCTCCACTAGAACTGCACTAGTATCATCAGACACGGCAGTATTTGCACCACCCATTACACCCGCCAATGCCAAAGGTTCGCTACCATCTGTTATTAGTAAGTGAGTTTTATCAAGTTTATGTTTTTGATTATCCAGTGTGGTGAGCATCTCACCTTTTTCTGCTCTTCTTACATATATGGACTTATTTTTTAATGAATCGTGATCAAAAATATGAGTGGGATGGCCCATTTCCATTAGGACATAATTGGATATATCTACAATATTATTTATACTTCGCTGTCCACCGGCTTTAAGCCTTTCAACTAACCAGTCTGGACTTGGTCCAACCTTCACATTTTTTACAATACCTCCAATATATCTAGGGCAGTCTTGATGGTCTTCCATGGATATATTTATGGATTCATTTCCTTTTACCGCGATTGGTTCAACTGATATCTGTTTGAAATCTCTATTGGTTTTACATGCAATATCCCGGGCCACACCTTGATGCGAAAATGCATCTGGGCGGTTAGGCGTTATATCAAGCTCTACTGATATATATTTGTATCCATATGAAGAAACAAAGTCAACTCCAGGCTCAAGATCATCTGGAAGCACCATTATGCCTTCATGCTCATCTGATAAATTCAGTTCACGTTCTGAGCATATCATTCCTGATGATTCCACACCACGTATATTGGCCTTTTTTATTCTTAATTTTCCAGGGAGTACTGAACCGACTTTAGCGAATGCTATTGTTTGCCCTGCATCAACATTCGGCGCGCCGCAAACAACCTGATGTACGTCCTTCCCATCATTGACCGTGCATAATTTTAATTTGTCCGCGTCAGGATGCTTTTCTGCTTTTTCAACCTTTCCAATAACGACACCAGGAATTTCTGTTGGGACGGATGTAGCTTCTGCTTCCAACCCTATGCCTGAAAGCAAATCTGACAATTGATCAGGAGATTCATCGATGTGAACAAACTCCTTTAACCAGTCTAAGGATATAATCATACAAACTGTTCCATGAATCTCACATCACCACTGTAAAAGTGTCTTATATCATTTATTTTATATTTGAGCATGGCTATTCTCTCTACTCCCATACCAAATGCATAGCCATGAAATCGACTTGGGTCATATCCTACGTTCTCAAGGACAGCTGGATCGACCATTCCACACCCTAGTATCTCCATCCACTTTTTTCTCTCTTCATCCCATATATCTACTTCAGCACTTGGCTCTGTAAATGGAAAATAGGACGGTCGAAATCTCATGTTCTTCTTTCGACCAAACATTTGTTTTACAAAAAATTCTAAACAACCTTTCAGTTCACCAAAGGACACTCTCTCATTGATATAGATACCTTCTACTTGATGAAAGAGACAGTAGCTTTTATAACCGATTGCTTCGTTCCGATATACCTTACCAGGAACAATATATCTTAGAGGTGGATCCTGTTCTTCCATAAGGTGTACCTGCACGTTTGATGTATGGGTCCTTAATACGGTCTCAGGGTCGATAAAAAATGTGTCTTGCATATCTCTAGCCGGGTGATGTTCGGGAATATTCAATGCTGTGAAATTATGATAATCGTCATCTACCTCAGGCCCGTAGGCAACATGGAAACCGATCGACTGATAAATTTCCTTTATCTCCGATAGAGTTTGTTCTAGGATATGAATGGAGCCCAGGCGTCGCTGCTTACTGGGAAGAGATAGGTCGATAGAATCGTCTTGCGCTTTTTGCTTAGAGGAATTTATCTCTGCTAATTTATTTTCAAATAAAGTGGTCAGATCATTTTTTAATTTATTAAGTGAGTTTCCTAGAGCGGGACGATCTTCATTGGACGCATTTCCCATTAAGGAGAATAGTGACGCAACCTTACCCTTTCTACCTAGATATGTAGATCGAAAATTTTCTATTTGATTTAAATCTTCACCAACATCCTCGAGCTCAGCCAGGAACTCATTCCTGGCCGTCTCGATTAGTTTTAATGCTGACATGTGTACTATTTAACTGATAATGTCAGCGAGGTAAAGGCTTGCGGGTCGTTGACCGCCATATCGGCAAGAATCTTACGATCCAAGTCAATACCATTTGTCTTTAGACCGTTTATAAAGGCTGAATATGTGGTACCGTTTAGCCGACATGCTGCATTGATACGAGTGATCCATAGTCTACGAAACTGTCGTTTACGCTGACGTCTATCGCGGTAGGCATAAAGCCCCGCTTTTGTCACTGCATCTTTTGCAGACTTATATGTGCGGCTCCGGGCACCATAATAGCCTTTGGCCTGCTTGACGATTTTCCGATGACGACGATGTCGCGGTACGGAACTATTTGCTCTTGGCATATTATCGCCTCCGTTATTTTAGATACCCAACATTGCTTTCACGAGTTTACGATCAGCGCTTGCGAGAATACCTGGTTGTCGCATTTTGCGTTTCGCTTTATTCGATCTGCGTATGAGCATATGTCTATGGTTTGCTTTGTTTCGTTTTATTCTGCCGGAACCCGTTACTTTAAAACGTTTGGCGGCTCCGCGCCTTGTTTTCATTTTAGGCATCCAGCACTCCTATTTTGCGTTAAGGATAATTGACATGCGGCGTCCTTCCAAAGGAATATCCTTTTCGACCTCTGCCACATCAGACAATTCTTCAAGTACTCTTTCCATAACTGCTTTTCCCAGGTCAATCCTGGCCATTTCACGGCCACGGAACATGAGAGTTACTTTTAATTTTGCTCCATCAAGTAAAAATTTTCTTCCTTGGTTTAACTTTGTCATGAGATCGTGATTGTCGATTCTGGGTCTTAATCTGATTTCCTTGACCTTTATAACATGTTGTTTCTTTTTGTTTTGTTGTTGTTTCTTTTTTTCTTCGTATTTTAGTTTTCCGAGATTTAAGATCTTGCAAACTGGTGGTTTACCATTTGGTGCGATCTCCATGAGATCAAGACCTGCTTCTCTAGCTTTATCTAATGCAACTTCGATGGCAACAATGCCTAACTGCTCGCCACTTTCCGAAATTAACCGTACTTCATCAGAAGTAATATCCTCATTCAGCCGTTGCTTCTGTTTTTTTCCTATGAGTTAGTCTCCTATATTTTATTTCATTCAATAGCTGGTCTCTGAGATCTTCTAAGGGGATAATACCCGTATCTCCTTCAAAACGCTTCCTGACTGAAACGGAGTTATTCTCCGCCTCTTTTTCGCCCACTATAAGCATAACATTGATTTTTTCAAGTTCAGCCTGCCTAATCTTTGATCCTATTTTATCAGTGCGGTCATTTAATTTAACTCGTATTCCTGATTCTTTTAATACTTTAACAACTCTATTTCCATAATCTAAAAATTTGTCTGATAAGGGAAGGACTGCTACTTGAACAGGTGCCAGCCATAGTGGGAAATTACCCCCAAAATGCTCTATAAGGAATCCAATAAATCTTTCATGTGTACCTAAGGGTGCCCTATGAATACACAGCGGTGTGTTGTCAGAACCCTTCTCATCAGTATAGTTAAGATCAAATTTGGCAGGTATAGCAAAATCTACTTGATTCGTTGCCAGCGTGAACTCTTTACCAATAGCACTCCAAACTTGAACATCAATTTTTGGACCATAAAAAGCAGCTTCACCTGGAACCTCTTCAAAATCTAGACCACCTTCTATGAGAGCTTCTCTAACCCAATGTTCGGTCTCGATCCATAATTCAGGTTCATTTACATATTTTTTCCCTAACTCGTCCTTATCATGTAGACTCAAGCGCATAGAGTACTTTTCAATGCCAAATGTATCAAAATATTGAAGATACATATTGCATACTGCTAAAAATTCATCTTTAAACTGCTCCTTGGTGCAGTAAATATGGGCATCATTCATTTGCAGACTTCTAACTCTCATGAGCCCAAATAACTGTCCTGACTTTTCATACCTATAGCATGTCCCGTATTCCGCCAATCTTACTGGTAAATCTCTATAGCTCTTGGGATACGCTGAATATATTTTATGATGATGAGGACAATTCATCGGTTTTACAAAATATTCTATACCATCAACATCCATAGCTGGATACATAGAATCCTTATAGTGTTCTAGATGTCCGGACCGCTCATACAATTTTCCTTTTGTGAGATGAGGAGTTCTAACCTGCTCATAGCCCGCTAACCTTTCTGATTCTTTGGCTAGATTTTCTAATTCCTCGATCATCACAGCACCATTTGGTAACCACAAAGGAAGACCTGGTCCTACCTCATCATCAAATGAAAAGAGCTTTAACTCTTTGCCAAGTTTTCTATGGTCTCTCTTTTTGGCTTCTTCAAGATTATGTAGATGAGTCTTTAATGCATCTTTAGTAGAAAAGACTGTACCATAGATACGTTGGAGCATTTTATTATTTTCATTTCCTCGCCAGTAAGCACCGGATGTAGATAAAAGCTTAAAGTGTTTTATCTTAGCAGTGTTAGAAACATGAGGACCTCTACATAGATCTGTGAAACCAGATTGTTTATATGCAGTTATCACATCATCAGGATTTATTTGCTCAATAATTTCAACCTTATAATCCTCTCCCATATCATTAAAGAGTGCTTTTGCATCTCCCGCAGATATCTCATGTCTATGTATTTCCTGGGCTGCTTTTGCTAGTTCTCGCATCTTGCTTTCTATTTTAGCTAATACCTCATCTGAGAAAGAGACATCCACATCAAAATCATAGTAGAATCCATTTTCAATGGTGGGACCAATAGTAACTTTTGCATTGGGGTATAACTCCTTTACTGCCTGTGCCATTAAATGAGCGGTAGAATGTAAAAGAGTATCATGCCCTTCAGGTGTATCCCCAGTAAATAGTTCGATGCTACAATTTCCTTCAATAGGCGAATTTAAATCTTTCAATTCACCATCAATCTTAGCAACTACAACTGCTCGAGCTAAACCAGGCCCTATAAGGTCCGCAATATGCTGAGAAGTAGAACCAAGAGGAACACTTTTAGTCGAATTATCTGGTAGTGTTATTTTTATTTCTGCCATAATTAAATGTGGGCGATGACGGAGTCGAACCGCCGACCTCTACGATGTCAACGTAGCGCTCTAACCAACTGAGCTAATCGCCCCATAAAACGTTATATGAAAATTACATAGATATTGAAATGTTATTAAATGGATATTTAAAAACAGTCTATTGAGGTAAAAATATACTTTCATATGCAACTGGATCATGCAATATACTTAATGCCTTTAATACGTCTAAGTCCTCTTTTGAAGAAATCCTGGTGCGGCCTTCTACTCCTTCAAAATAATCAGCAAACTCTACTAAGATCCAATGATGTAGTTTTTTTTCTTCTTTTTCAAATTGCGCAATCGCGATCTGTTCAAAATATGAATCCAGAATATCAACAGCGCCCTGTATTTGAATACTTGTAGAATCGAGTTCAAATAGCATATCTTTCATACTCATGTAATTCTTTTCTCCATTCATGAAAATATTCAGGTCATTGCTGTAAAGATATTCTTCGTATTTTGTTAGAATGCTAGTATCAATCTCCACTTCATCAAATGTTGAATAATTCATCTTATTTTTCTGCACAAAATTAAAGAATAAACCTTGTCTCCAGCTCGCAGCGA
Source organism: bacterium TMED46 (assembly GCA_002167345.2). Classification (GTDB taxonomy): domain Bacteria; phylum Fidelibacterota; class Marinisomatia; order Marinisomatales; family UBA1611; genus CACEUX01. The sequence goes on from NHCZ02000050.1 coordinate 10,187, forward strand.
GTATGGGTGGTGTTTTATCTAATTCAACTTCATGATCTGGAGTAATACCTCCAGCTCCAGAAACCTCCCTACCACCTTTAGTATAGAAAATAGTATCTTGTACTGATGTGTCAGCTAATATCTCTTCAGGCAAATATCCAGGTTTCTGGATAAGCCTACCACTGGGTATAAAATATTTAGCTGTTGTAATCTTTATGGAACGTTCTCTATCAAGGTTAAAAACAGTTTGAACTAATCCTTTACCAAAAGTTGACCGACCTATGACTACGCCTCTATCAAGGTCTTGTAAGGTTCCTGCTATAATTTCACTTGCTGAAGCACTACCCTGGTTTACCAAAACTGTAATATTGATCTCATCTGGTACAAGAGGGTCTTGTTTGCTGTAATATTTTCTATCAGTCTTACCAGTCTTGCCTTCAGTAAAAACGAGTAACTGCCCCTTTTCAGTAAATAGATCTAATATATTGACTGCTGAGTTTAAGAGACCCCCAGGGTTATCTCGAAGATCCAAGATCAAACCTGACATATCTTGCGTGATCAGGTTTTCCAATGCATTTTTCATCTCTCTATCAGAATTACGAGAAAACCTCGTTAATTTGATATACCCGGTATGCTCATCCAGCATTCCTGAGTATGATATATCTTTAACGGGAATACTTTCTCTAGTCAGAAGAAATTCAATCAGGTCTTCCTCTTCAAATCGTCTGATGCTTAGTTTAACCTCTGTTCCTTTTTTACCTCTGATCAGTTTTGCTGCATCATCAATTGAATAGTCTACTGTTTCCACATCATCTATTTTTACAATTTTATCACCTATTATTATTCCTGCCCTTTTCGCTGGAGAATTAGCAATTGGACTTATGACAGTTAGTTCTTTTTCCCTAAGTCCTATCTGAATACCAACTCCTCCATATTTCCCTTTTGTAAGCATTTCTATACCATCTTTTTCTTCATTTTCCATGTAAACGGTATATGGATCAAGATCTAACAGCATGTTATTAATGCTCATTTTGGTAAATGCATTTATATCTATCTGATCAACATAGTTTGTAATTATTTGACGATAAACGTCATTGATCAAGGACTGATTTTTACGTACCTGCTTGTATACATCATTAGATCCTGTATTGGCAAATAGTGCACAAATTATAACAGCTTGCACAATAAAAAATATCTGTCTTCTACTTTTTAGCATTAATACAATTTATAGTTTTTTCCCATATTGTACTATGGATTACTTCAATGGATTCACGACCGTCAATTTTAAGAAAACGCTCAGGAAAACGATTGGCAAGTTGTATATATAGATTTCTGACCTTTTCTTGAAATTCTACACCCGCATTTTCTATTCTATCTGGATTATTAATATTTGCTCTATTTTGTGCTTCAATAGAAGAAATATCAATCAAAATTGTTATGTCTGGATCTAAATCATAAGTAGCAAAATTATTTAACTCCAATAGATAATCAATGTCAATGCCTCTACCACCTCCCTGGTAGGCTAGGGTTGAATCTTTATAACGATCTGCTATGACACAAAAACCCATGTCTAATGCAGGCTTTATCTTTTCTTTTGTCAACTGTGCACGGCTTGCAGTCATAAGCAATGCTTCCGCTCTAGGGGACATATTTTCTTCGCGATTTTTTAGCAAGACGCTTCTTATTTCTTCTGATACCTGCGTACCTCCAGGTTCTCTCACCAATGAGCAATCTATGCCTTCTTTATTTAATTTTTCTAAGAGCATTTTAACCTGTGTACTTTTTCCACAACCATCAATCCCTTCAAATGAAATGAAAGTTCCCTTTTTAGAAGTAGACATTTTCATCATTTTTCCCAACTAATATCACACATTCACCTCTGGCTTTCTTTTTATCAAAATACGTAAACAATTCAGAAAGAGTTCCTCTTTTTATTTCTTCATGCAATTTCGTTAATTCTCTAGCAACGACAGCTGGCCTATCTCCTAGGGCCTCTTTCAATTGCTTTAAGGTTCTTAATAAACGGCTAGGTGACTCATAATAAATTAGTGTTGCTTCTTCATTCTCAACTGATAGCATCCTCTTTTTTCTTCCTTTTTTTGGAGGTAAAAAGCCTTCAAAAATAAATCTATCTGTTGGTAATCCTGATGAGGTTAGACCTGCAAGAAATGCACTGGGTCCAGGTAAAGACTCTACAGTGATAGAAAGAGCTATTGCCTCTCTAACTAGACGATAAGCGGGATCGGATATACCTGGCGTACCTGCGTCAGTTATAACAGCTAGGTCATTACCCCCTTTTAAGTGATCCATAAGTTTAGGGATCCTGGAAAATTCATTGTGTTCAAAATAACTTATAAGGGGGGTTGTGATATTGAAATGGGATAATAGAACTTTTGAATGCCTTGTGTCTTCAGCAGCGATCAGTGTAACGCTCTCAAGTATTTCTACTGCTCTAAACGTAATATCCTTCAAGTTACCGATCGGGGTCGAGACTAGGTAAAGCTTACCGTTTTTATGTTCCACAATTATAGCTGAGACAGGGCATTTCCTATCATGGATATACCAATATCTATATCGCCTCTTTTTATGTTTAAATGGGGTCGAAAGCGAATAGACCTGTGCCCACATCCAAGAATGAGCACACCAAGTTCTTCCATAGCAGTTATAAGTTTATCTCTCTGTTCTGGCGTTGGAAGGTCAAAAGCACAGAATAGACCTTTTCCTCTTGAATTGCTCATTAGGCCGCTATATTTATCCTGCAGGTCTGATAAACAGCTCAAGAGATAATCACCATTGGAAGATGCAGCACCCACTAGGTCTTCTTCCTCTATTAATTCTAGGTATATTGTAAATCTTACCATATCTACTAAATTCCCACCAAATGTAGAATTGATCCTGCTTGATTCCTTAAATACATGATCATCAACCTCGTTCAACCTATTCCCTGCAAATATTCCACAGCATTGTGTCTTTTTACCAAAGCTAATTATATCCGGTTCAATTGCTTTACAATGTATCTGACAATCGTTATCACATTTTGGCATGCAAAAATGTTGATGAGCCCACATTTCACCCGTGATGCCAACACCGGTCTGTACTTCATCGTAGACCAATAGAAAATCATTTTCCAAAGATAAGGTTTTTAGTGCTTTAAAATACTCAGACCGAAAATGGTTGTCTCCACCCTCACCTTGAATAGGCTCTAAGATCAAACAGGCTACATCATCAGGGTTATTATGAAGAATAGTTTTTAATTCTTCAATAGATCTTTTTTCCAACTCAATTACTGAATTTGTATTTTCTTCATTCATTGGAAAGACCATGGCAGGATTGGTAATTCTTGGCCAATCAAACTTAGGAAAATATTGAACCTTTCTTGGGTCTGGGGAATCAGTCAGTGACATGGTATACCCAGAGCGACCATGAAAACAATCCTTTAAATGGACAACCAGATTCTTAGGTATTTTCTTTCCTTCGCTTAGGTTTTTTCTGGCTTTCCAATCAAAGGCTGCTTTCAGAGCATTCTCAACAGCAAGAGAGCCACCTTCTATATAAAATGCATAGGGCATATAATCGGGTTGTGATATTCTCCCTACAGTATCTACAAATGATGCCATTTCAGGTGAATAGATATCCGAATTTGCAGGCTTATTTATGGATACATCTGTTAACCGATCAACATTTTCTAGTACATATGGATGGTTATAGCCTACTGACATTGATGCATACATTGAAAAAAGATCGAGATATTCTTTTCCGGTATTCCCATCAACTAACCATGAGCCATGACTCTTTTTAAGGTCAATCACTTGATTCATTCCATCGGCAAGCATGTGCTGACCAATGGTATTTCTTGTTTGGCTAAAATCTATCTTCATAATTGATCTATATTGAACTCTATTCCCTGGGCAAGTGGTAGCTCCTTACTCCAATTGATCGTATTTGTCTGCCTTCTCATATATTGCTTCCAACTATCTGAGCCAGATTCTCTTCCACCACCCGTTTCTTTTTCCCCTCCAAAAGCACCTCCTATCTCAGCGCCTGAGGTTCCTATGTTTATGTTTGCGATTCCACAATCGGATCCAACTGAAGATAAAAATTGTTCAGCGTGTCTAACATTTAGCGTAAACATAGAAGATGAAAGCCCTTGAGGTACGTTATTATGCATTTCTATGGCTTGATCGAGGTTGTCATAGGAAATAAGGTATAAGATAGGTGCAAAGCTCTCTTCCTGAACGATAGCCCATTCATTCTCAGCCTTAATGATGGTTGGGGTAACATAATTACCTCTTCCATCAATTGTACTTCCACCATACAAGACCTCGCCTCCTGATGACACTGCTTTTTCGATCGCATTAGAAAAATCTTCTACCGCAGAACTATTAATAAGAGGACCCATAAGTGTCTTTTGGTCTAAAGGATCTCCAATATTCACTTGTTTGTAAGCGTTTACAAGTCGGTCCTTTAATTCATCATATCTATCCTTGTGTACAATCACACGTCTGGTACTGGTGCACCGTTGCCCTGCTGTGCCTACTGCACCAAACACAACAGCCGGTACTACCATTTCCATATCGGCTGTCTCATCGACAATAATGCAATTATTACCGCCTAACTCTAGGATGGTCTTGCCAAATCGTTCTGAAACTACCTTGCTAACATGTTTTCCCATTTTTGTTGAACCGGTAAATGAAATGAGAGGAACATTATGGTCATTGATCATTGCCTCACCTATAGTAGACCCGCTACCTATTGCGAGACTAAAGATATTTGGTACGTCATTCGCAGCAACAACCTCATTACAGATATTCTGGACAGCAACTGCACAAAGTGGAGTTGATGATGATGGCTTCCATATGGTTGTATTACCACATATAGCTGCTATAAATGCGTTCCAGCTCCATACAGCGACAGGGAAATTAAATGCACTTATCACACCGGTTATACCAATTGGATGCCATTGCTCATACATTCGATGATCCTGTCTCTCGGAGTGCATTGTCTTTCCATATAACATTCGAGACTGACCAACAGCAAAATCAGCGATATCAATCATCTCCTGAACTTCACCATCACCTTCTTGTTTTATCTTTCCCATTTCAAGAGCTACTAGACTACCTAACGCATCTTTATTATCTCTCAAGGCATCACCTAATTGCCTGACAAGCTGCCCTCTTTCTGGCGCCGGAACTGTCCGCCAATGGCTGTACGCTTCAATTGATTCTTTAACTAANTNTGCTATAATCATCTNTATCACATTGATATACCNAACCTATTAATTCATCTGTGCTGGGATTGTATGAATCTATTTTTCCAGCGTCTTTTGTTGTGCTCCAATCACCTGGTCCTAAACTGGCTCCAAAGTTTTCNTTGTTCACACCTAGTTTTTTTAAAAAATCCATAATTATAAACCTTTTATCACAGAATGGATCGAATCGCATAGACGATCGACCTGTTCGTTGTTTATTGTTAATGCTGGGGCAANGCGAACTGTAGAATGATGAGTTTCTTTTGCATAGACCCCATGATNTAATAATTCTACCGATACCGTGTGGCCATCAAGGTGTTTTTCATCATGCATCTCAAATGCAGTAAGCAATCCTTTACCTCTTACCTCTTTTATCTTGTCTGGAAAATCATCTTTGATCTGATTCAAATTCCCCATCAAGCGACTCCCTTGTTTTCTTGCATTTTCAGCTAGCTTTTCTTCTGCTAAAACTTTGATCGCGTATGTACCCACAACTGAAGCTAGCGGATATCCGCCAAATGTAGAACCTTCACTACCTGGTGTTAGGACATTGATAACGTCCTTTCGCCCGGCGACAAATGAAACAGGTAAGATACCCCCGCCCGCAGCCTTTCCACAGCCCATGATATCTGGCTTAACACCAAATATTTGATGGGCAAAATTTGCACCAGTCCTACCAAAACCTGTTTGCACCTCATCCATGGCCAATAAAATATTATGTTTTTTACATAGCTNTGATACCTTTGTAAAATAATCCTCATCAGGAACAATGACCCCGGCTTCGCCTTGGATCGGCTCTACCATAAAAGCTGCTATCCTGTCTCCCTTTTNATTAAACAAAGATTCTAGTGCATCAGCNTCATTATAAGGTACCAACTCTATCCCAGGTACAAATGGACCAAAACCTTCCCTAGACTCTGCATCATCAGACATGGAGACAGCTGCAACAGATCTTCCATGAAAATTTCCTGTGGCACCTACAATAATACAATGCTCATCCTTGATGCCTTTCACATGATAACCCCAACGCCTACATATTTTAAATGTAAGCTCCCAAGATTCTACTCCAGCTACTTTTGGCACAACCTTATNCATCTCTGTTATNCTGGNNGAAGCGAGAAGAAATGCACTCATATACTTATGGCGTATAGAGCGCGGTACGGTTGGTAACTTTTCTTNCTCTAGATGCTTAACAACTGCATCNACGATGGTCTGATTTAGCTGTCCTTGGTTTACTGCAGAATAACAACACAACCCATCAATAAGCTCGGTCTCTATATATTTACTTACATNATCAGGGTCCGGTTTTCTAGCCATAAGGGTTGAGGAATCTTTGACCATTGACACTACAACGTTCTCTAAGGGAGCATAGTTCTGACCGCCCATCTCTTTTTCTATTTTCTCATGTTCNGCTGGAGTGAGGTCACCGATCCTAACACCATTTACGGAAAGGTCGTCCCCATAGCCGCTAATACTAATAGAGCTCATATATTTTTCTTTGTTTTATTATGGAAANAGGCCTGGAAACTTAANCATGAAANCCATTTATTTTTATGACAATAAATGTATTATTTATGCGATATTATCTAGGTAGTGGTTCATCAAGGTCTGCAACAACAAAAGACATGATTGTCATAGCAGCAACGCATTTATTAAATTCCTCGAAATCAACTTTATCGAAAGTATCTGCAGGCGTGTGGTGATACCAAAAGTATTTTGAATTATCAACTATTAAGGACATAACAGGTACTCCTTCATCATTCAGAATTCCGATATCCGGTGCTCGACCATAATCAGTTAAGTTATTTGCTTTTATGGTGATCATTAACTCATGTATTTCCTTAACGATCTTTTTGGCTTCCTGGCTTCCTGTAAATCCAAATCCTTCTGGCGCAAAAACTCCTGCATCTGATTCAATTGCTAATATATGCTTGTCTAATTCGTCTAGATGCATATCTCGATATGCCTTATTTCCTCTACCACCATTCTCTTCATTTGTCCACAGAACACATCTGATGGTTCTCTTTGGCTTTAGGCCCAACCTGTTTAGTAATCGCAGTGCTTCCCAAGCAGCTACACATCCACCTGCGTCATCATGGGCACCATGCCCTACATCCCAAGAATCTATATGAGCACCGACAACCACAATCTCATCTGGATAGGTACTNCCCACTATTTCACCTATGACATTCTTACTCCAACGATCGCCTGCCATTCTTCCATCCATTTTCATTTTCAAGGTCACTTTTTGGCCTCGATCATGCATTCTCCCCAACATCATTGCATCTTCCATGGTCAAGGCAGCATGTGGTATCTTTTTATAATTATTATCATATGCCATTACTCCTGTATGTGGCGTATNCATTGACCAATCGCCGATAGATCGGACTAGGCTCGCCACGGCTCCATGCTTAGCAGCTTTGCTTGCTCCTGAATATCGATAGCGCACGGTTTCGCCATAGGTAACAAACGGAGCATTGAATAGCACTATCTTNCCTTTTACTTCATCNGANCTTCGCTCTAATTCTTCAAAATCATTCACAACCATTAGNTCGGCAACGATACCGGCTTTAGGCGTAGCCACGCTGCCGCCTAGCCCTAACATCGTTAAACCTCTTTTATAGGGTTTTAGAATAGATATAGACTCATCTCCGCGTATCCATGTAGGCACCTTTACCCGCTCACCTTTTACATTCTCNATTCCATCTTTTCTCATTTCTTTCATNATCCAACTAATAGCGTCTTCTAGATTCGTTGAACCACTAAGCCTTGGCCCAAAAGAATCACAGATATAGGCCAGTCGCTCATAGGCTGTGCTATCAGCAAGAGCTTCAGATATGATCCTTANGGATGTATCCATATATTTATCTTTTATATCCCCAGAGAATAGACTAGATGGAATGAAAATAATGGTCAAGCAAATTCTTAATAAAGTTCTCATATTTCTAACCTCCTGTTATTCCAATNATATCATATAGTAAAAGATAAAGNTCTGTGATCTCTAGANCTCCATTCATGTTCATATCAGANGCTTCAAACGCATGGTCCATGATCAATTGGTAGTTGCCTATGTGATCACATAGAGATAGAATATCCAAAATATCCACATCTCTGTTGAAATCTATATCTCCAAGAATGTGGTGTTCTATTTTCCAATCCCAATATAAAACATGCAACGAATCAAGAGGATTCAATGTCAATGGTGCATTATCCACGTTGATATCCATAAATAAAGAATCTTCAGAATTATCGGGGTTTGANACNCGAATAAANGCAGAAATTGAAGGAGTNCCGTATGGAGTNCATCTTGTATCAGCACCCACTACGTTAGCNGCCATTAANGANGCCATTAACTTTTCTTCAAATGTACCGTATTGTGTTAGAAATGCTTCTTCCATGTTATCAAGGATNGATTGNCCCAATAAGATATTTCCTTGNATCGCATANGTNNCTCCNANCTTATGCCCNTTGAAATCAGAACAATTTTCACCNGTGAAAGCCGCGCTCCTNCCNCCTTCTATAAGATCTACTGCACCATACTGTCTGATAGTAGGATTATTTTGGGCATCGTTATCAACTAACCAATCGATGATCTCTTGCGGTGAGTATCCTTGCTCCATTAAGGATGAAGCGCTATCTTGATTGATGGCATTCCAATAGGATTGTGTATGAATTGCCCCAAGGCCTGGATGAATATCACTTATAATAATAGAACCTTGTATGCATGACGCTCCCGCACTTCCCACCTGGCCGGTCATGGTATCTACAGCCACAATAGAAAAAGTATCATCAGAATATAGAATTTGAGATAGAGAAAATAATATTAAAATTTTCTTCATATAATTCTATTCAACTTCCATGTTATCTAAACCATTGTACCATTTTAGAATTTCTTTAGAAGTTTGACTTTTTGGTGGCGAGTGAGCAGATTGATATGTTATCATTTTTTTATTCGGTTCATCTACAGATATTAATTCATACATTGGTATTTGTGAGGTTTCATAAGGAAAATATTGATCATAAACACCATTAAGCATCAGTACAGGTTGGCTTATTCTTGATAGGTAAGTCAGTGGATTTGCCTCAGGTCTCATTTCACGTGCACCTAGACCAGCAACCTGCAATACTGCACCTTTTATTCTTTTTTCATTTGCTAAAAATATAGGGCCAAGCATTCCTCCCCAGCTAATACCATAATAATAAACCTCATTTATTAAGTCACTTCTGCTTTCAACATAATCGATTGTGCGTGAAAAATCTTTTACCATCATTACCATTTGGTTTGAATAATTCTTTGATGGGTTTTGGACATAATTAGAAAACTCAGGATAGGCCCGTTCCCATGTACCTTTGTATATTGGCATAATAAATGCGTAACCCGACCTCATAAGATACCCAAAATACTTTCCATCAATATTCTTACTGTCTCTTGCTGTGATCGCATTTGAACCAGGAACAAAAATAATCGTTTTGAAAGGAGGAGATACATTTTTTGGTATAAATAAATTCAATGGTATTGTTTCATTACTATATGCGGCATCGATCTCAACGACCTCCTTTGTCCATACCTCATTAATATTTGATTCAGCTTTAATAACATTTTCATTCAAAGCAAATGGATCATATTGAAACATTCCATTGTATACATTGAAGACCTCATCAGAAATAGGTTCAAAAGTATAAAAATCTCGAGTAAAAGTTTGGATCATTGTATCTGCAGAAGCTAAAATATTTTCCTCTTCAGAAATGATCACGCACCTAATACCATTTGTTATATAACGATTATTAGGATGCTGCGAAAAATTATCTGTAAAAAAATATGGCTCATCATCATANCCGCCACCCATAATTGACCTATTNCCATTTTTATGNGGGTTACTGCCCCATTCCCTTGCNTTACCAGCCATATCAAAACATCCAAAAACACTTAATACATCATATTCGCCTACTTGACTCTTTGAACCNTTAAAATTACTCCTTGGCGATATCACGCTTGACTCTCCCCAAACCATTGCTGCTTTATACCAATGGTAGATTGTAGGTAATTCTTTTCCAGNCCATTTTGCATANGCTTTAGCTTCATACCANCTAACTCCAGTCACAGGAAATTCATCCTGACCACTTGGATAAGTTCCTCCACTCCAAACACTAGGCCCATTGAGTCCAGACTGATCCACATAATCACCAATTGCATCTTTCCATTTTAATTCTTTTCCATCACTATTGATGATCTTCTCTTCCCAATATTTTTTAGTTTTATATCCGCCTTCATCTATGAATTTCTGATATTCCCTATTTGTTACTTCATATTTATCGATCCAATAAGGTTTTAGATCTACCATATTCANATCTCCAAGCGCAGAAACATATAATTTGGTCTTACCGCCTGGGACTTTGACCATATTTTCCTTTTCATCTGAAATAGNAGTTAATTGATAATGATTTTCCGTTTCAGAATTATAAAGGTTATTTATGGTCCATACGGAGGTTAATGAAAGGTAGTCAACAAAGCCTGGTTTTGAAATTTTAAAATTAATGTAACCTCTCGGTATTCTAGTTTTTAGNGGTGTTTCTCCNAGGTAACTCCATTCTTTATCATCAATCCTCTTNTAAAACACCTTCCCTTTNTCTGGTAAAGANTTGATATTTGCTTCCTCAGAGCTAAGATTTAACTTTTCAAGAACAAGNGGGTCATCAGGTANATNTATTTTGTACTTATTCGCAATATCATAAGCACTAATAAAATCCTCAGTTTCTAAGTAATCATCTATCTTTTTAAATCCGATCGTATAAGCTTCTTCTCTGATATCACCAAGATTAGATTTTCTAAAAAGAAAAATATTTGATATGGAAAGACCAAATATCAGAACAATCCCTATAAGGTTGAATAGAGAATTTTTATCTTTTATTTTTTCTATCTTTGCATTTTTTAGTGAGGGGATATACGAATAAAATAAAATTCCAATGAAACCTATAATGATTGCTATAAGTAAATAGTTTATGATCTCAGGGGGAAGATTAATTCTATCAATAACTATATCTACAATTTGTAGAATACCAAAAGCAGCCCCGAAATACGTTGCTATGAGTTTAGTTTGATCGGATCCTTTATTCATTTTATTTTAATAGAACCATTTTCTTTGTATCGATGAATGTTCCAGCTTCTATTTTATAAAGATAGACGCCTGCAGGCACATTTAGACCTTTAACATCTGTCGCGTTCCATTTTATCGTTTTAAAACCGGCGCTTTGTGTGTTATTTATAAGATTAGCTACGAGCCTACCCATCATATCATAAATATTTATACTTACCATCGCTTGCTCTGGCAGGTTGTATCGTATAGCAGTATAAGGATTGAATGGATTAGGATACGGTGGATATAATTTATATTCTGAGGGGGTGTTGCTTTCATCGGATACTTCTACGGCATCCATCATCGTAAGATGAATCACCATTTCTTGGTAAAAATCCTCTATATCATATACACCCATTGCATAATCGCCAATCCCACTATTCTCAAAGCATTCATCATATGTATCATAGTAATAATAATAGTAAGGATCAGTGCATGGATCCATAGACTTTCCCAGGACTAAAGTGTCGTCATGAAAGGAATAAGAAAGAAAATTATTATCATCTTCTATTACAGAGCCATCATCATCTACGTACGAAATAAAAACTGAATCATCAGAAGCATTCCATTCAAAATAGGATATATTGGTATCCATATATGTTTCATAATATTCATCTATTTCTGATATTTCCATATCCATACCCGTGCCATCATCATTAAACCTCAAATAGAGCTCACCTTCTGTAGAAAGACTATCAAATAAAATGGATGGAAGCGGTATCTCGGTCTCAACTCCAGCTAATAATTCATACATATCTGGACCTATGGTACCATCAACATTAAGAGTAGCACCAACTGAGTCAACCATCATCAGATCACTAAAGGTAAATTCAAATGTATCTTCGTTTAAAGATATGTCCTCAGAGTCAAATGAAACATATGACCCTTCAGGATTAAAAACCAACGCCATGGCAGCCATATCCTCGTCCTCGCTATTTACCATGACTAATGTTGGATAATCAACGCCTACTGGGGTCATACCAAATATGATCAAGAATAAGTTCATTATATCAAAATTCATGAACATAATTTCTGTTCCACCACCCTCTCCATCATCCCCGCCACTTTCATACCATTGCTGCTCCATCTCAAGGGCCACATAATCATAGGTTAGGTCTAAGTTTGAATCTTCAGTAAAACAACCAACGCTTCCTCCTTCATTTAACACATACTCTGAAACGAATGAATATATTGCCATTTGATATGGATCTTCAGGCCAATTGATCTCGCAATTTTCTGGATTATTGCCTCCTAGTCCACCAACAATAGAATCGTAAGAGAAATAGGACAATTCAAACTCTTCTATTAAATCAAAAGGGCTTGAGCCTTGCAGAGTTGCTGCACTATCGACGTAATCCTGAGCAAATTCAAGTGCGTTGGCATTACGATCTCTTTGATTATTGCCAAAGATACTACCTATGGACATATAATTAAGTTCTGTCGTGAATTCATCATGGGTGATGGTCAAACCACCGTTAGCAGGTTCAAAGCCGCTCATGCTTCCCATCGTAGGCGCAACCTGATCTGTACCAACTGTTATGTACAAGCCCATTTCTTGATGCTGCATTTCCCAATCACCAACTAACTGTGATGGGTCACGAACTGTATTCGATTGAAAATTATTTGGTCTAGTATTTAATCTTTTCAGATCTTCAATGCTGTATATCTCATATTTATTCTGATAGTATTTAAAAATCGCCTGTACTTCTTTTGGATACTCGTTAGAGGCTGTTATGAAGGATAAAAGAGTTATTGCGAAGATAAATTTTTTCATTTTAAGATCTCCTTTCTTTGTAATTCCAGCGGAATCTACTTATCATCTGACAAACAAGAAACCACCATGAATTGTAATATTAAATTGTGGTCTTTGTATTTGAGCATCAAGGAAAACATATATTTAAATAATTATATTGATTATAATTATGCCAATGATTAGTCTTATTTCAATTATTTGGGGAAAAATCATGAAAATAAAAATGTTATTTACCTATTTATTCATTCCTCTAACATTCCTACTCTCAACTCTGTCATCCCAAAGTCTAGACCCCCAGGATATTGCATACAATGAACTCAGAGATATAGTGGAAACAGCTTCCAGAGCCAATAAGAAGGTCTGGCTCGAAGATTTTACAGGTATCAACTGAACATTCTGCCCGAATGCGAGTTTCGCAATCGATAGCCTGATCCAAGATTTTCCCGATATTCTTAATACCGTTGAATGGCACTCTCCGAATTATACACCTGATTCCATAGATTATTGTTATGTAGCATGTGGTGAAGTGAGTGGTGATATGAATGACTGTACCACTGAAGGATATATCTATTCACAAAGAGGTAATATGTATGATGTTGGAGGTATCCCTCATATGCAGTGGAATGGAATTTTTGATGTGGTTGGTGCTGGAGTACCATGGACTGCTAGATATGAAGAATATTATCCTATGGTAGTAGATTACTATACACAAGAGACGCCTCTAGAAATAGAGATAACAGGACAATATTTATCTGGAGATCCTGAAGTCACCTATGAAATAGAATTAATATGGACCGACGAAAGCAGAAATGATAGACCCCCCACTAACAATGCATTAGAAGTCATTGTCGCTGAAGATAGTATCTTATCTTGGTGGAATTCTGCCGGAGTATGGCATTACGCTAGAAATGTCAGTCGTGACTTTCTCACGTTTCATGAAGAAAATAAAAATATGATCACAATTGGCCCTGGTGAGACACAGACTTTCAGTGGATCATTTCAGGTTTCCGATAACTGGGTAGGTGATAATTTAAAAATTATTGCTATCGTTCAAGATCTTGATACATATGAGGTCTATCAGTCTGAGATCGCAAGTGTAGTTAGGGATCTTGACCAGGATGTGGATGATGATGGGATACCTAACACTCAGGATAATTGCCCTTCAATATCCAATGCTTCGCAGGAAGACGAAGACGGAGATGGCGTTGGAGATGTCTGTGATTACTGTAATGAGATAGCCTATGCATCAGGAAATGTGAATGGTGATGCTTTTGGAAATGATTACACACCTATTATAGATGTAGCTGATGTACTAGCATTATCTGATCACCTTGAAGGTGTTGGACTCCCCTATTATGAATGCCAATCAATCGATATGCTTGAAGATGGAACGATAAACAGTTTTGATATGATCGTGCTAGTAGATTTGGTAATGAGCGGCGGTAATTAGTTTATTTATCACATTTTTGTTAAATAAAAACCTCCACTTATTTGGGATTATTCATTGAATGATAGGGGATCACTGCTCAATTGGATAATTAAATGTTAATGGTGCGTTCAGCTGATGATAAGTTGGATCATCCATTAACTCTTTGATCTCGCCACTTAATAATTCCTCTAACTGATCAGATGATGTAGGAAAACCTATGCCAAACCATCCAGGTTGCATACCAGCACGCAAAACAAGCACTTGATGGTAAAACTCAACCACATCGCAATTTGGATGAGAGCAATCGCCACTATACTGTGCTAGGGAATTTGGACAATCATTCTCAGGATGCTGCCACCAATCACATTGTGCGCTCATAGTCTCTTGTGCAATGATTGAGGACCAATTTTCGACTCCAAACTCATTAGGATATCTTGGACCATAACCAAACTGTGTTAAAAAATGTGTGATNTCTTCTACCATAANAGCAATTGANTGNTCANTNGGCTCNGGAGAGNTTGAATTCATCCACCANCTAGGTATTATAATATCATAACCTAGTTNATTAATAAGANTTGGTAATTGNTCAGACTCCCATTGCTCATGATCAGTGGGCATTGCNAGCCATCCAACTTCCCAATTAGAAACAAAAGAAAATAATGAACTATCATCTATAGCACCATCAAGGTCTTGATCAAGCAATTCTGCTAATATTCTACCAGACATTTCTAAATATGATACCGGCATATTTTGATCAGCACTGAGTAAAACACCAAATGGCATCATACATTGTGTCATTCCTACTTCCATCAATACACTTTTTGCTTCAGAAGAGATGATGATACTATCACTGTCACATGAATAAACCTTTAAAGGAGGTATCTCTGATATTTCTAAAATTTCTTTGCTGGTATTTTGATTGGAGCAGCAAAAAAGAATACATACGAATCCTAAGAAAAGTTTCTTCGTATTTATCATTTTTATTTTTGAAAATTAAATGATAATTCAATCATACTGNTTTAAAAGTTCTTTCTCTATATAATGAATTATCTTTTCNGCAACGTCTACATTCGAACAGGATTCAATTCCTTGNAAACCTGGTGAAGAATTCACTTCTAATATAAGCGGGCCTCTATCAGAACGCATAAGATCTACTCCTGCTACAGACAGTCCAAGAATCGCACAAGATCTAACTGCTATTTCTACTTCCTCTTCTGTCAAATTTATTCTCTCTGCGGTACCACCTCGATGTACATTCGAACGAAACTCACCTTCAGGAGCTGTCCTTTTCATTGCTGCCACTACCTTATCTCCGACAACAAATGCACGTATATCACTTCCGCTGGACTCCTTAATAAATTCTTGAACCATAATATCAGCATCAAGNTGCCNNAAAGCACTCATNACTGATTCTGCAGCTTTTTTGGTTTCAGCNAGNACNATNCCTTGNCCCTGNGTCCCTTGTAATAATTTCATTATNAGTGGTATNCTACCNACGGATTCAATNACACCNTCAATNTCCTTAGTATGACTTGCAAAGCCNGTNATAGGCATATTNATACCAGCTTCGGCAAGTATTTGTAATGATCTNAGNTTATCTCTTGAATTAGCTATGGAATTTGATGAATTGATACAAAAGCTNTGCATCATTTCAAATTGTTTTACAACNGCGGTNCCATAAAANGTATTTGAAGCNCCTATACGAGGTATAACTGCATCAGCCTTCCCTAGAGATTCTCCNCCATAGAAAATAGTCGGTTTTCGAGATGTTATATTCATATAACAACGCATATAATCTATGACTCTTATANTGTGTCCTCTTTTATGTCCAGCCTCAACAAGCCTGCTCGTGGAATAAAGATTTTTATTTCTAGAAAGAATGAAAATATTCATTTTTTTCCTTTTGAATTAACACCAGTCATATACGATTTATGAGAATGAATAATATGCTTTTTNTTTAAGCTCGATCTTCCAATCAGCATTGGATAGGTCATCCTTGCCCTTTTTGCTAATGTAAGTTCAGTCATCCATGTATTATTACCTAATTTGATTTTCATTTGAATTACCGGTCTCGTTGTTGTCTTACCAAACGAATTAGTTATTTTTTTATGGCTAAGGAGTTTTGTATCAACTTGTAGGTATTCTTCTGCTTGATAAATACGAAACTTTACCCTGTCTTCGCCCTTTTTGACATATTCTTTAATATGAGTTGCNTNAATAGCAGAACTTCTTGCTCCCGAATCAATTTTTGCTTTTAACCCGAAATTATTATGAATCGGTAAATAGACCCATTCTCTCCATCCAATGGGTATATAGTTATTTTTTGGTTTTTTTNATGATTTGCTTGCCACAAGATTGATAGCAAGAGGGCAATCTTTAATTANTGGTCAGAAANGTTATCCACCCTCTTGCATCTCTGAATCAACTATTCTTTCAAGAGGTGGTAGATTAATNATCTCCATGCTAAAGTAATCTGCAATTGTTGAAATAATATTACTGATACTTATAAGTCCAACAGGACGCATAGAATCATTAACAATAGGTACATGCCGAAAACCACCGATATGCATTTTATTTAAAGCATAGGCCAGTGGATCTTCAGGTGACAGGACTTCAGGATTCTCGGTCATAAATTCATCAACGGTAACTAAATCCAGGTCAAATCCTTTCCCTGTGACTTTCAGAAGGATATCTCTTTCAGTAAGGATTCCTGATATAGATTCATTCTTAATAATTAATAGACAGTTTTGTTTTTCTTGTTGCAGAAGATTCAATGCGTTCTTCATATTTGTTCCAAGCTCTACAACCAGTGGTTGCTCTAGGCCCAGCGAAGATATCGGATCTTGAATCTTTACTGCTTTGCTCATCTCTATCTCTTCATCATCAGATTCGAGACCTTCATACCACTCTTCATCTTCTGACATTGAATGAAAATCATAATACATTAATCTAAATATAGTAAGATGATAAGTTGAAAAACAACTATCTAAATGAAATTAAACAATAACAATTATAATCAAATAGCCTCTTGGATCATCACAAGACCACTTTAATCAACAAAAATCCACCAAAATGAATCTTGCACTCCGACTTACTAATCCAGCTATAATAGACATTGCAAATTGTATATTAAATGCTCAAGCGCTAATTGTGAAAAGCTTGAAAGATATCGGAGTAAACCCGGCTGTAAAAATTATCATAAA
>NHCZ02000051.1 GCA_002167345.2 bacterium TMED46
AAGTGGAGCAACTACAGAGAACACGGGTGGTTACCATAGTTTCAGAATCAATACAGAAAATGATCTGCCTAGCGATTTTGCTTTAATGAGCCCAGACAGTGGTTCTATGGTTACTAATCTAACTCCTACATTGCATTGGGAAGTGCCTACAGATGAAGATGACAGGAGAAATCGTTCCATTGTATCCTACTATGTTTATTTAGATACGAGTCTTACCAGTACGGTACCTGACACGGTCAGTACCAACAGTTATACAGCATCTACCTTACTGGAAGATGCCATGTACTACTGGAAGGTAGTAGCAGTGGACGATGATGGCGGTGTAACCAGCTCTGCTATCTGGTCATTCTGGACCAATAACGCAAACAGCTCTCCAGCTGCATTTACATTGTTAACACCTGCCGCAGACGAAGAGACAGGTCTTATACCAACATTCAGCTGGAACATGTCCAGTGATGCCGATATGTATGACAGTATTGGCTATACACTTAGTTATGGATCAGATCCAATGGAACTAATGGATGTAACAGCAGGCAGTGACCTCACATATACACCAGATTCAGATCTAATGGATAATACAGATTATGTATGGCAAGTGAGTGCTACAGACCTGTCAGGAGCAGTCTATACTACCTCTTTACAATCTTTTACTGTAAACAGCACCAATGACAATCCAGAAGGTTTGGTCCTTTTAAACCCTGTAAATGAATCACTCATAACAGAATTTCCAGTGGTTGTGGTATGGACACCTGCAACAGACTTGGATGGGGATAGTATTTGGTATGATGTGCATCTCACACTGAGCCGTGATATTGTAGGTACGACCATGGATAATTATTTTATTATTGATAGCCTTTATGAGGATCAAGAATATTACTTGATGGTAACTGCTAATGATAACAATGGTGGTTATATAGAATCTGAAGAACATGTTTTCAATGTGAATTTGGAAAATACTCCTCCAAGCCCATTTGAATTGGTAACTCCTGTAGCTGAAGAGGTGCTTACTTCAACTAATGTCACATTTGATTGGGAGCATGCAACAGATCCAGATCCATTCGATATTCCAATTTATCTCATACATGTTGAGACAGACACTCTAAGTTGGGATTATGAACTATATACAGAAAACTCAACTGAGACGTATATTACACCTGAAGAGTCTTTCCCAGACAATAGCATCTATCATTGGTCTGTTACTGCAGATGATATGAATGGTGGAATAGCAGAGAACATTGGTGGCCCAAGTATGTTTGTGATCAATGTTGAGAATGACCCTCCAGGCATGGTGTCCTTAGTTGCACCATTGGATGGTAGCATACAAACAGATTTAACACCAAACTTCTATTGGACTGAAGCTGATGATCCAGACCCGCTAGATCATGTGTCTTACACAATGACATGGTGGAATGTGAGCATGCCACTAGACACTAACTCATTTGATACAGACAGTAATGGTGTTACCCTGGGTAATTTTCCTGATAATACTCATTTAGGCTGGCAGGTAACCGCTAATGATATACAAGGTGCTGAGTCAAATTCAGACCCATCATACTTCTACACAGACAGTATTCCAGAACCACCGGAGAACTTTGCTACAGTTGCTCCCGATCATGAAGTAGAAGGTATTGCGACTGAGGTCGAGTTTATTTGGAACCAGACCTATGATCCAGATCCTTTGGAACAGGTACATTATCAACTTGTGTATGCTACAGATTGGGAAGATAGCAGCACTTATGCATTCAGTGAACTGATCCAGGATACATCGATCATACTAACATTAGAAGATAATGCTCAGTATTACTGGATGGTTTTAGCATTGGATACAGATGACTTTATTGTAGGTAGTAATGAGAATACACCTAATACCATGGTAGTAGGTACACTTTCAATAGATAGTGCGGACATACCAGAAACATTTGCATTACATCAAAACTATCCGAACCCATTTAATCCAACTACTCAGATCAAATACGATCTTCCTGAAGACGCTCTGGTCAATATCTTCATATATGATGTAATGGGTCGCAGTATCAGGTCATTGGTCAATAGTAGACAAACTGCTGGCTATCGTTCTATCCAATGGAATGCAAACAATGATCGTGGTGAACCTGTATCTGCGGGTATGTACATCTACACCATTCAGGCTGGTGAGTTCAGACAGACCAAGAAGATGGTACTCTTAAAATAAAATTCTAACTATTTCTAACTAATTCTAACCTATTTAGGATATTATTGGAATAAATAGGAAAACAAAAAGGGAGCCAAAACGACTCCCTTTTCATGGCATCTCTAACGAGAAAGCTCTGAATTATTTAGAGTACCCCGGACAGGATTCGAACCTGTGACCCACAGCTTAGAAGGCTGTTGCTCTATCCAGCTGAGCTACCGGGGCATGTATTAAAATCAGGTGCNAAATTTAAAATTGTTTNTTGCAGTGTGATATATAGAAATAGAAAGTTTCTTACAATGATAAATAGATAGCTTAGGTAGAGGGGCTAGCTGATTATGTTTATCGAGNTAAGGAGAAACAAANCCCTCTACCTACCCAAGGTCTAGGATTAAAGTTATTTAATTNANATATAATGATTTAGTGANCTAGGACACAGCTATGATTTAAATCACATCATTTCTTTATGACATCATAAAACACTAAAAATCTCTCCTCGGTCACTCGTCGAGAAAAATCTTGACACTTACCGACGATAAGTTGTACACTCACCGACGAGAGAGGTAGAGATTACTCTCTATCCACTACCAAAGAACCAATAAAAACTAAAACGGAGGTCTTAAATGGCTGAAACAGTTGCCAATACAGGCGTAACAAAAGAGAAAGGATATTTATATTACTTAGGTAAAGATGGGAACGTATGGCGTTCACAGATGGCTCGTGCTGGTAAAGGTGGCGGTAATGCGGAAAAAGTTGCAGATGCTGGTGTTACTAGAGAATCAGGATACCTTTATTACGTAGATAAAAATGGTAATGTATCCCGTTCTCCTATGGCTAGGGGACGTAAATAGGGATAATATTATCCATAGATTCAAAAAAGGCTCTCCAAATAGAGAGCCTTTTTTTTTATAGAACATTGTATTAAGTTTGGTAAATTCAGANGGAACATTGTACCAAAAATTCCGAGGTAACATAATTCCGTTGAAAGAATAGATTATGAANAATATACTTATATACANATTAGCAGTTTTGTTTATCCTTCCTGTGAAGGCTGATGGTTTACAGCTTTTCGGGTCAAGGAAATCTTCTGAAAAAGACAAAAGTAACGAGCAGAGCTCTCGGGACCAGAGTGATGATATGATTGAAGATTTCACAAGTTCAGAGGTTACAACTAGGAAGAATATAGAGTCTGTCATTCCTGTAAAGCGTATTCCAAGTGGATGGGTTTTTAGAGATGAACTCTTAGCTCCCTGGGAGTCTAACTTGCCTGCAGTGCTCTCTATCATCCCAGATACTACCGTAGAAGTGGTTTACCATGACGACAATAGGACTACTAGAGAAGGGTTTGTACTGCCTATAAAAAGAGCTTCAGTNGAATTTCAGTATACATCACGTTTGACCCATGAGTTAATCATGCTTGAATTCGTTAATGTAGATTTTATCTACAGTACAACAAATAATAATGATTCCCATTTCATTCTCCAGGGTATTACAAAAAAGGTCAAATTAAAAGATACTGGTTTTCCTCAGNTGGCCTCTTCAGATATTATAAAACACAAAGTGCTGATGGAGTATGGTACTCCAAAAGAATTTGATGGTGTCTGGCATATATATGAAGATATTAGTTCTACTTATAAGGTCCGCGAGTTAGATGAGCGTAATATAAAAGTTGAAACAAAAAGTTTAAAAGTAACAGATAAACTAGAGAAGGCCATCCAAGATACTTACTCAAAACAAGGTATCGAGTACAAGAANCGTTTAATGGTACAGGGAATCGATATATAATCTGTGAGCAAAACAANTTCTAGAAAAAGGCCTTATATAGGCCTTTTTTTATTTNACCTATTAAGTACAATAATATTGTGTCAAAGCAATTATAAACCTGTTATCTCATCTGTNCAATTAATAGGGAATACAAGAACACAGGATTTTATTCTAGAAAGAGAGATACATCATAATGTCAATATATTTTTGGATAGTACAATGGCAGTTGCAGATCGAAATCGTCTTGAAAACTTGGGTATCTTTAGCGAGGTTGCTTGGAAAGTAGTGCCCTTAGAAGATGGGAGCGCAATATTAGTATTTAATGTAATTGAATCCATACAACGTACACCACCAGTAGCATTTCCAACCTACAGCGAGGATACTGAATGGTCCGTAGTTGGGCTATGGATCGTTAACAATTTTAGAGGTCGGAATCAATCGCTTGCCATAGGGGGTAGTCTAGGCGGAGAAGACACTTATGGTTTAAGCTTTAGTGATCCTTGGATGTTTGGAGATCATGTTTCNTTGTCCTTAAACATAGGTCGNACCNTNTATAGNCATAGNTTTTTAGATAAAGANCTTGATGTCAATAGTNTCTATATTAATCTTGGTAAATGGTTTGGGAGTTCCATAAAGACATCAGTTGGTCTTGAGATAGAATCAAAATCATTTTCAGATCAATTTATAAAGGATGACTTTTTTTATTTTTCACCAACTGCCTCTTTAAAATATGATACTAGAGATATATTCTGGAATCCTATTAAGGGGATTTTATTTAGTCAGAGTATATACCACAGGCAAGGTATTGATCCAAAGAATTGGAAGATTACACTCTGGACCCAATCTTATTCATGGTTCTATAAGGTCAATAATGAAGGGAAAAAACTAATACTTGCCGTTAATGGTAGTCTAAATAGAAAAATTGGCAATAAGGATGAATATTGGCTTGACTACTTTGGGAATTCAATGACTGTGAGAGGGTGGGTATTGCCTGATTCCAAACTATACTATTCAGGTAAAGAAGCTTTTCGTTTTGGTCATGAGTCTGTCCACGGTTCAGTTGAACTGAGACAGGAGGTCATACCTAAACACGCTACCTCTCTTGGTGCTGAGCTAGGACTGCTTGTTACGCTTTTTACTGATGTTGGGATGATATCTAATGATTGGGGTGATATAAATGATCAATTACCTATCTATGGTATTGGTGCTGGTATAAGGATTCCATTCCCTATGGTTGGAGTTATCAGATTAGATTATGGTTGGGGATATAGAGATGGAGTCTGGAATTCTGGGGCCTTACACTGGGGGATAGGACAGAAATTTTAAATCGGGAATTTTAGAGAAGTGGATTTTTATCTGGTGCAAGCAGTCCGCCGGATATAATAGTTTTCAATCCTTCTTCAACAGACATCCCCGTTGGGATCGTATCTGATTGTGGTATCATAAGAAAAAAACCTGATGTGGGATTAGGAGTCGTAGGTACAAAAAGATGATAATATTCTATACCTTCTTCATTTTTTGACTCACCACTGATAAAAGCCATTGTCCATAGTCCATTTCTTGGATATTGAATATATACAGCCCCTACAAATGCATCTGTTGAACTCTTTGTAAAAGTTTCTGTTATTTGTTTAAGAGTTGTATATATCATGTTAACAACAGGCACTCTTTTTACAAAATTTTCACCTATATTAAAAATTTTTCTACCTAAAAAATTAGTTACGACCAGACCAAGAAGATATATCAAGGAAACTGTGAGGATAATCCCAAGCCCGGGGATATCGATATCAAATCGTTTTAATAGAGGATCTGAAATTTCTTCAAGAGTAACAAATAAGAATTTTATTACAATGAATGTAAGATACAGAGGTAGCAGTGTTGCAATGCCTGCAAATAATTTCGATCTAAAGGTTTGTGTGATCGAATTCATAGTGGGGTAAGTTAATTTATCTATTCCCTTATTAAAAGTTGCTCTTTAAAGAGTTATGTCTATGCCTTCTTGATTTAGAAGGAACACTTTTTTTTCTAAGCCA
This sequence comes from bacterium TMED46, assembly GCA_002167345.2. Taxonomy (GTDB): domain Bacteria; phylum Fidelibacterota; class Marinisomatia; order Marinisomatales; family UBA1611; genus CACEUX01. Next base: position 5,968 of record NHCZ02000051.1, read on the forward strand.
CCTCCATATCCACCTATTTTACCACAGGAAAATATAATCCTGTGACATGGAATTATGATTGGTATTGGATTATTTGCATTAGCCGCTCCAACTGCCCTCACGGCTTTTCTATTTCCACTCTTAGCGGCAATATCCATGTATGAAGCTGTTTGGCCATACTTGATCTTAGAGACCTCAGAAAGTACTTTTTTATAAAAAGGAGGTAAATCTAAGTAAAGAGATAAATTGAAAGTTCTTCTGGTCCCATTAAAATATTCATGCATTTGTTCAGAAACACTGTTTGCAATTTTAGAAGGATTTGAAGAGGGGGTGATATTATTATAAGCAGNATCAATAAANTNTATCATGTGGAGGTGAAAATCATNTGAATATATTCCCAGCTGACCTANNGGAGTATCCACTATCCAAATATTATTCATTTCTATTNATCAACACTGCGCCTAATATAATTAGTCCAGCCCCTAAAATAGCTAAAATTGACAGCGATTCATTTAGAAACACATAACCTAAGACCATTGCCATTAGAGGTGGGAAAAAAGCAATGTAAGATATCTGAGCCATNNTNANATGTGAATAAAGCCATATATAGATGAACCAGGCTACAAGGGACCCGGGAATAGTAAGGTATATCAANGCAAAGATATTATAATTACTCCAGTTCATGTTTTGGTTTGCNTCAACTAAATAAGAAAGAAAGAGCAGCAAAGTGCCTGCTAATAGCTGACTAACAGCATTTATNTGTAAGGATGATACAACATNACTATGTTTTTTTAAATAAACGCTTGGATAAGAAGCTATANTGACCGCTATAATAACCATGATGATTCCAATAGCAACCNTGTCGCCTGTAAGGTTTATACTTTCAAATAAAATAAGGAACGCACCCGATGTGCCAATAATAAGACTAAAGACCTTTTTTATGCNCATGTCTTTAGGCTTTAACATAAAATATGAAAAAACAGCTACTGTTAATGGGAATCCTGACCAGATAATCGAAGATAAGCTGGAGTAAATATATTGAGTGGCCCAATACGTTAGACCATAGCTAATGGTGAGATTGAGAATCCCAAATTGAAAATATATTTTCATTGGCAAAGGGTCAAAAGGTGGAAAGTCCTTNTTATAAATAATAGCAATCCATAGAAGTGANCCCGCAATGATGAAACGCATACCTGCACCGAAAAAAGGAGGTGTGCCANCCATTAGACTCTTTTTGAGAACAAGCCAGGTCGTACCCCANATAATACACAGCAGTATATATCCAAAAAGAACCTTGGGTTTCATATAAAAAAAACGCCCCTTATAAAGAGGCGAACATAGTTATTGCNTATAATTATAGTTTTAGTTTTCTTTGGCCATTTTGATCACAACTGGACTGGCGACAAAGATACTAGAATAGGTACCCACAATAACACCTACGATCATTGCAAAGGCAAAAGAATGTATTACTTCACCTCCAACTAGAAATAGGATGAGTACAACTAAGAAAGTGGTTACTGATGTTACGATNGTCCTNCTCAAAGATTCATTGATACTTTGATTTATAACNGATCTGAAGTTAGCACTTTTCAATCCTTTTACATTTTCACGAACTCTATCAAAAATAACAATAGTGTCATTCAGAGAGTATCCCACAATTGTTAAGAATGCGGCAATAACTGCTAATGATATTTCATAACCAAGTAAGGAGAAGACCCCNAGNGTNATCATAACGTCATGAGTTAGGGCTGCAATTGCGCCTACAGCATATTTGAATTCAAATCTTATTGATATATAGGCAAGTATTAATGCCAGTGCACTGAAAATTGCTAAGACTGCATCTCCACTTAGTTCAGCGCCAACTTTTGGACCAACTTTCTCCATAGATAGGATGAAATCTTTGCGGTCTTTAGGTACTAATTCAGGATAGACCTCAGCGATNTTATCAGCTACTCTTTGAGAAAACTGAGGAGGTTCATTTTTCAGAGAGGCTAGTCGTATTGCCACGTTACTNTCATCGCCAAAGTGTTTTATTTCTTCTTTACTAAAATCAAAATTTTGTCCATCTAATGACACATCTGTCATGGCACTTCTGATCTCATTGATATCTACAGGCTCTGTAAAGTTCACAGCGACCATTGTTCCACCCTTAAAATCAATACTNAGTTTAGGGCCACCATTCATTACCATGGATATAACTCCCGCTAAGATAAGTCCAGCAGATAGTAGTCCAGCTACAAAGGAGCCACTCATGAAATCAATATTTGTTTCTTTTACAATTCTCATTGCTAAATACTTAAAGTGGTTAAGGTTTTCCTAGATACATAAGCATTAAAAATAGTTCTGGTGATGAAGACTGCGGTGAACATACTAATTAAAATACCCCAAAAAAGTACAGTCGCAAATCCTTTGATCGGTCCAGTTCCGAATTGATATAGTACGAGAGATGCAATCAAGGTCGTGACGTTCGCATCTATAATAGTAGTGATCGCACGATCATAACCAGAGTCGATAGCTGCCTTTGGTGTTTTTCCTTTTCGCAGCTCTTCTCTAATGCGTTCAAAGATAATAACATTTGCATCAATCGACATGCCAACTGTAAGAATAAGACCTGCTATTCCAGGAAGAGTAAGGGTCGCCTGAAGCGATGCTAATATTGCTAGAACAAGTAGTATATTCCAAACCAAGGCAAAATCAGCAACTGTACCAGCTAATCTATAATAAACCAGCATAAATACTAAAACAGTCAAGAGTCCAACCATAACAGCGCGAGTACCCTGTGCNATGGAGTCTGCTCCAAGACTAGGGCCAACAATTCTTTCTTCAATTATATTTACAGGAGCGGGTAGAGCACCAGCTCTTAATATAATTGCAAGATCTTTTGCCTCATTTATGTTAGCAAATCCTTCTATCTGCGTCCTACCTCCTGGAATCTTCTCTCTAATTGATGGTGCCATGTGTACTTTCTGGTCTAGGACGATAGCGATTCTCTCGCCAACATTCGAACCCGTAACACGAGACCATGTCCTNGATCCTTCGCTNTTCATAGCGAGAGAGACCACTGGTTGTCCTGCAGAACCGCCTCCTAGAGATCCAAGATTGGCCTCTGCTTCTTCAACAATTCCGCCAGTTAGTTCAGGCTTTTTCTCAAGATAATAAAGTCTATAGAAGNTTACGGCATCATTAGTTGTGGCTGTTTCTACTTCNTGACTCAAGAGAAATTGGCCNTNAGCATTATTTAATTTTGACTGGACCTCTGGTTTCGCTAATAATTTTTTAAATGCATAGACATTCTTCTCTTCAATACCTATATCCCCAGGGAGAGATGTGAGCAGTCCTGAAAATGGTGCTTCTGAAAANATATCATCTAAGGTATTCTCAGTATCCGCATTTGCAGTCTGAGAATCTGATTCTCCAAAAAGTTCTGAAACAGTTGTCGATTGGTCTTCAGTTTTATTTTCTTCTTTTTTGGGTTCTTTATCTTCTTTAATGGGGTCAGCACCCTCATTAATATCTNATTTAAGAGCATNATCTAACTGAGCAATNATCTCATTTGTAACCGCCACATTTTTCACCAAGTAAAATTCAAGTAATGCTGTACTTTGTAGAAGCGCTCGAGCTCTTTCTGAGTCTTGTATTCCGGCTAGTTCCACCACAATACGATGTTTACCTTGNTTTTGGATAGTCGGTTCTGACACTCCAAATTGATCTACACGATTTTGAAGGATCTCTAATACGCGGTTAATTGCATCGTCTGCCTCATCTCTTAAAGCGAGCATTATATCATCAAGAGATGCTCCATACTGATGGTAATAGCGGGACAGCTTCAATCCCTCTTCTTTTACATTCGCTTCAAATACTGTAAAGAAATCTTTATCTGGATCATTGGATTGTTCCTCAGCATCTGCAATTAGCTTATCAAGGCGTTCATCTTTAATTGGAGCAAGGTTCCCAACTAAAGTGGGGATATCCGCTTCAAGTACAATATACATTCCGCCTTTAAGGTCTAACCCTTGACGTATGATGCGTGATTCAATCTGCTCTAATTCACCAGNAGTCCTTAGTTCTTCCTTTTTTTCCTCNGACATATTCTGGTACTGCCAAGTCGGCCATAGTGACCAGACTGCCCAGCCAAGTATAACGGCNATAATTATATATCTAGGTGTTAGATTTTTTTGCATAAGTAAAATTAAATATTCGCTTTAAAAAAGCCGGTGAATATACTTTATGCCCTCTCTGGGTGGCAAGAGTTCAGACATTAAATTTATGAAGAGATAATTCCCATTTCATTTCCTACTTTAGTAAAAGCATGTATTGCTTCATCCAATTGTCTCTTATTCATAGCTGCAGATATTTGCACTCGAATCCTCGCTTTGCCCTTAGGAACAACTGGAAAATAGAAGCCAATTACATATATACCTTCTCCTAGCATTTTTGCTGCCATTTTCTGTGCAGTNATAGCATCATATAGCATAATAGGCACTATAGGATGAGCCCCTGGTAAAATATCAAAACCAGCTTTAGACATCTTTTGCCTAAAGTAGACGGTGTTCTTTTCTAATTTATCCCTGAGTTCAGTGGTAGATGATATCATATCAAGCACTTTTATCCCTGCTGAAACAATTGATGGAGCAACAGTATTTGAGAATAAATAGGGCCTTGACCTTTGCCTTAAGAGGGAAATGATCTCTTTGCAACCTGTCGTAAACCCGCCTGAAGCGCCGCCTAGGGCTTTTCCCAAAGTAGAGGTAAATATGTCAATATTTCCCATAACACTATAATGCTCTGCCGAGCCTCTACCGGTCTTACCAATAAAACCTGTAGCGTGGCTATCATCAATCATAACCATTGCACCATATTTTTTTGCTAATTTTGTTATCTCGCCTAGTTTAGCGATGGATCCGTCCATGGAAAAGACACCATCAGTTGCTATTAGTTTTAATCTTGTATTTTTTGCTTCAATCAATTTTTCTTCCAGGTCCCGCATATCATTATTTTGATACCGCAACCTCTTTGCTTTACATAACCTAATTCCATCAATAATTGATGCATGGTTTAGCGAGTCTGATATCACGGCATCCTCCTTTGATAATATGGTTTCAAACAGTCCACCATTAGCATCGAAGCATGATGTATAAAGGATAGTGTCATCAGTCCCGAAAAAATCTGATATTTTTTCTTCCAATGCTTTGTGAATATCTTGTGTCCCGCAAATGAACCTTACAGATGCCATTCCAAAGCCATAAATATCCATCGCATTTTTTGCTGAATTAATTAAATCTGGGTGATTGGCAAGACCTAGGTAGTTATTTGCGCAAAAATTCAATACCTTTTTGCCTTGTTCGGTCATGACCTCTACACCTTGTGGTGAAGAAATAGTGCGTTCTTTTTTAAAGAGGCCTTCTTCTTTGATACTACTTATAATTTCTGAATAATGGTTTTTATTATTTTTCATTTACCATTCAAGGACTACTTTCCCGCAATTTCCAGATTTGATAATATCAAAGGCTTTTTCAAAATTATCTATTGATAACCTATGTGTTAATACTTTAGAAATATCTAAACCACTTTTTAGCATTTGAGTCATTTTATACCATGTTTCAAACATCTCTCTACCATAAATACCTTTCAGTTTAAGACCCTTAAAAATAATATTATCCCAATTGATGCTTGTAGACTTTGGGAGAAGACCTAGCAGCGCTATCTCGCCGCCATGGTACATATGCTCTAACATACTGTTGAATGCATCAGGATTCCCTGACATCTCTAAGCCGACGTCAAAACCATTTGTCATATTTATCTGAGTGTAAAACTCTTTAATTGAGTTCTTGGAGGTGTTAATTATCTTTGTAGCTCCTAATTCTTTTGCTAAACTTAATCGGTAATCATTGATATCGGTAATGACCACATTACGCGCACCGACAAAATTACAAATAGCGACAGCCATTATACCAATTGGACCCGCTCCAGTGATCAGCACATCCTCGCCTACCATTTCATATGAGAGTGCAGAATGAACAGCATTTCCAAAAGGATCAAAAAAAGCAGCTATTTCAGAGGGGATATCACCGTGAATAGGAAAAACATTTGATTCAGGAATCACTAAAAATTCTGCAAACGCGCCATCTCGATTTACTCCTACACCAATTGTTTTATGACAAAGGTGCCTTTTGCCTGCTCTGCAGTTTCTACAATAGCCACAAGTAATATGACCTTCTCCAGATACGCGTTGTCCTGGTTGGTAATTTGTCACCCCAGGGCCAATTTCATGAACAACCCCACAAAATTCATGCCCAATGATCAAGGGTAGCTCAAGTGTCCTTTTAGCCCATTCATCCCAATTGAATATATGTAGGTCTGTNCCGCATATTGCTGTGTGGGTGATCTTTATTTTAACATCATTCGTCCCACATTGAGGTTCAGGAGCATCCTCCATCCAAATTCCTTGCTTGGGTGATGTTTTTACAAGCGCTTTCATCTATTTAAAATNAATTATTGTAAATTANTTGCGCCTAAAGTTAATGCTAATTAAAATGGTTTTAATTTCTTTATCTTTTNCTTCAAGCATTTGAAAAAGGTGTCATAGATTTTACCCCCATTTTTTGANTCTTAATAAATGAAGAACATANTAGCATTCACAAATCAGAAAGGAGGTGTTGGTAAAACCACATCNGCCGTNAATGTAGCTTTAAGCCTAGCAGTCTCCGAGGTTCGTACTCTGCTAATTGATCTCGACCCGCAGGCAAATGCAACCACTGGCCTTGGAGAATTATTTGAAGAAATAAATGGTAATATTTATGATGTTATCCTCAAAGGGGACGGTATTAAAGAGGTTATTACATCCACTTCATTTTCTCATTTAGATATCATCGCTTCTACAAATGATCTTGTTGGTGCAGAGATTGAGCTTGTAGGTGTAATGGCTAGAGAATATCAGCTCCAAAAAGCTGTAAGGTCAATAAAGAAACAGTATGATATGGTCATAATTGATTGTCCTCCATCTTTAGGCTTATTGACAATTAATGCATTAACAGCGTCAGATGCATTAGTTATACCAATTCAATGCGAGTATTATGCGCTTGAAGGTTTAGGCCAACTATTAAATACAGTCAGGCTAGTCCAGCGCCATCTAAATAAGGGTCTTGAGATAGCAGGTATCTTGATGACAATGTATGATAGTCGATTAAATCTCTCGAAGCAAGTTGTGAATGAAGTAAATAGCTTTTTTAAGGATAAATTGTTTAAAACTTACATTCATCGTAACGTCAGATTAAGTGAGGCTCCAAGTTTTGGTAAACCTGCCTTATTGTATGATGCCAATTCAACCGGAGCACAAAATTATATGAGTTTGACTGAGGAGATACTTCAGCGTGTCAGAAAATAGATTAGGTAAGGGTCTGGAAGCACTGATCAGACCCGAAAAAGAAAAAAAGAAAAAAGTAGTAAAAACTTCAACAAACCAAATGCCTGGGGTGACCGAAATTTTGCTTAAAGACATTTACCCAAATCCAAGTCAGCCAAGGAAAGTATTTGATAAGTCTTCTCTTGAAGAATTAGCAATGTCAATTAGACAAAAAGGGGTGATTACTCCAATAACTGTTAGAGATACAGACTCTGGATACGAATTGATTGCGGGTGAGCGACGCTGGAGGGCATCAAAAACTTTACGAAAAAAGAGGATTCCTGCTTATATCATAAAAGTAAAGGATGATGCTGACATATTAGAGATGTCTTTAATTGAAAACATACAAAGAGAGGATTTAAATGCTCTAGAAGAGGCAGAGGCATATGCCACGCTAAATTCTAAATTTGAAATGTCTCATGATTCTATTGCAAAAGCAGTTGGTAAAAAAAGAGTTACGATCTCTAATAGCCTACGATTACTTAAACTACCTCCTGAGATCAGAAGGAGTCTGAGAAAAGGTGATATTACAGCTGGACATTGTCGTGCTATCCTTCAAGGAAAGACAATTCCTAAAATGATAAAGGTCTGGAATACGATCGTTGAAAAGAATTTGAGTGTTCGTGCTGCAGAATCACTGATAAAACAAACCAGGAAAGTTCAACAAAATAAAAAGATCAGCCAAAGATCAAAATCACCTCAGATATCTGCATTAGAAAATGAATTGATTGAGATTCTTGGGACAAAGGTGAAATTAAGACCTTCTAGAGAAGGTGGTAGTATCGAGATTTCTTATTTCTCAGATGATGACCTTGAAAGAATTATCGATCTTTTAAATAATATAAATTGAATTAGATATGAGGTTAGATAAATACACGGTGATGTTTATTCCTGAAGGAGAGGCGAGGACTCATTCGTATCATTTCTCAAAAAATATTTTTTTATTTATCATTACAAGTATCCTAATTATTATTCTCTGCGCCTTAGGAACCATGGTCTATTTTATTCCTAGAATATCAGATTATAAATTAACTAAAAAGCGTAATGATGAATTTATGACTGAGCGCACAAAGATCCTCGAACTTACACGTGACCTTGAAAGGATCAAACAAATGGATGATCTTGTTCGTGCCTCTCTAGGTACGACGCTAGATATAGATCCTGAACCTGTAATTATAGATTCTTCAGCAGGCATACTAAAGCTACCAAATAGACAAGTATCCTATATCGAAAATATTCCATCGCTAGCTCCCATTGCAGGGTATATTAGCCAACGTTCTATAAATGAAGGTCTATTTATTAAAGAAAGTCATAATGGCATTGATATTGTTGCTAAAGAAGGAGAGCCTATCTTGGCATCAGCTTCTGGCGTCGTAGTATTCTCAGGATGGACATATGAATTTGGGAATATGATCATCCTTTATCATGGAGATGACTATTTCACTCATTATGGGCACAATAAACAAAATCTGAAAAAACAATTAGATATTATAAGTAGGGGTGAAGTCATTGGTTTAGTAGGCAGTACAGGTATGTCATCAGGACCTCATTTGCATTTTGAAATATGGCGAGAGTTCATTGCAGTAGATCCACTGATCTATTTCCCAGAATATAAAACGTATGATTTGACCTCTTCAAATGAGTAAGATCAATTTTCAAAATGTCCAAACTATGATTGGTGCAGATGCTGTTATAAAAGGTCCTGTCTCTCTTGACGAAGGTATTATCATTTATGGGAAAATAAATGGTGATATAGAGACGAAAGGCCCCGTGCGCGTAGCGCAGAATGCTACAGTAGATGGAAATATAAAAGGTAGTGATATTAGAGTTGGGGGCACGGTCAATGGGAATATTCATTCTGATGGACAAGTTCTCCTAGGTAAAAAAAGCATATTAAAAGGCGATATCATTTATAGAAAATTACTTATTGAAGATGGAGCACAATTTGAGGGGAAATGTGATATCATCATTGATAATGATTCGTCTCCTTTGGACCAATAAATATGGCTGATACTGAAAATCGGCCAGGGATAGATGTCGGTAAATCACTTGACTCTTTTCAGAAGATCATAAAACAAGCGGGACCAGCCGCATCAGCGTCCTATGGCCTTGTAGCCTCAATTCTATTATTCACTTTCATTGGACGGTATATTGACTCAAATAACGACACATCCCCTTTTTGGGTTCTAGTGGGCATATTTATTGGAATTTTAGTAGGTTTTTATCATTTAATGAAAACAATGAGCTCTAAAAAATATTGAAAGATTTTATTTATGGCTTGGCCGTTTCTTTCCTTATCTTGGGAATCACGCTCTTCTTTTTTCAACAATATAGAATTGAATTATTCCTTGGATGGTTTTTACCTAGCTTTGCCGGTGTTGTGACATCATACTTTGTTTTTTCAGCTCAAAAAAAAGACGCTATTACCGTTACAAAAACTATTGCAAAAGGATTTGCTCTAAAGATGATCTATTATGGCGTATCAATTTTAATTTTATTCAAACAATATACTTTTCAACCAATCCCTTTTGTGTGTAGTTTTTCCGGCTTTTTTATTGGGCTTCATGCCCTCGAGGCGATTATAATTAAACGAATTTCTGAAAAATACATCAACGACCCAAAGTAAAGAAATAGTGGAATGATCATAGCCGCAGCTAGCCAATCTTCTAAGACTGTTATGGAACAAGTTGGCCCAAATATTATACACCATGTATCAAATACTTATAGTTCGGACCCTAATAGTTTTCACCCGATCATTCATATCCCATACGAAATTTTTGGAATAAACTTTTCTGTTTCCAAGCATGTATTTATGCTCTGGCTAGTTGCTCTAATCGTAGGTATTGCGGTAATAGTTCCAACTAGGTTATTTTTAAGCAGGGGTAATCAAGTACCTAGAGGTTGGATGAATGCTCTGGAATCAATAGTTCAATTTATTAGAGATTCTATTGTAAGACCAAATGTAGGAGACAAATGGGTTATGACATGGTCTCCAGTTATTCTCTCTTTCTTTTTCTTTATTCTATTTGCAAATGGCATAGGAATGGTACCTGTTTTTGATGTTCTGGGTGCGATAAATCGCTTTGTATTGGGTGTCCCATATTCTGATAATCACAATTTTATTAATACTTTATTACATGGTGGAGTAACTGCAACTGCTAATTTTAATGTCACTGGTGCGTTAGCAACCATTACATTTTTCTCTATAATGGCAGCAGGGATCATGGCTCATGGATTTATCCAACATTGGAAAAATCTTGTACCTCATGGTCTTCCCATACCTGTTTATTTTATTTTGGTACCTATTGAAATAATGGGTTTAATTGTCAAGCCATTTGCACTAACCATGCGTCTGGCTGCAAATATGACAGGGGGTCATATAGCTTTACTAGCTTTATTATCACTCATGGCAATATTTGGCGAAATGTTTCACAGCGCAGCTGCCGGCATCGGAGTCTCATTTATAGCTGTTCCAATGGCTGCCGCAATTGCGTGTTTAGAAGTTATTGTTGTACTGGTTCAGGCATATGTATTTACACTACTTACGGCAGTCTTTATCGGTATGGCAATTCATGTACATCATTAATCAAATAAAAAGGAAATCATAATGACAGCAACAACATTACTCCCTATTGGAATGGGTTTAATTGTATTAGGTGCCGGACTAGGTATTGGCAAATTTGCAGCTGCAGCTGCTGAAAGTATTGCCCGTCAGCCTGAGGCTGCAGACAAGATCACGGGTGCAATAAATCTTCCACTGTTTCTTCTTGAGGGTGTCGCAATTCTAGCAGAAGTTTTCACTTTCTTGATGCTCATCCTATAGTATTCCATGAAACTGTATGGATAAACATAAAAAGAATACTAAAGGGAATGACCTCCATGAATCAACCGGGTCAAAGGGTCATGAAAATGCTCCTAACCCATTAGTCCAGCTTGATCCAGGACTTTTTATATGGACCATCATTACTTTTACAATACTTTGTTATGTCTTAGCAAAGTTTGCATGGAAACCATTACTAGAGGCTCTTGAATCAAGAGAAAATACTATCAAATCATCATTGGAAGATGCCGAGAATGCAAAGCTTGAACTAGAGCGAATAAATGATGAATCTGAAAAGATTCTAGCAGAGGCCCGTTCAGAAGCACAGCAAATAAGAATGGATGCAAAATCTGCTGCTGAAAAGATCAAGGCAGATATCAGATCTCAGGCTGAAAAAGATTCTAACAAACTTAAAGATGAAGCAAATAATCAGATTCAAGTTGAAAAGGATAAGGCGATAAGTGAAATTCGTCAAGAAGTGGTCTCGCTCACTATGTCTGTTGCTGAAAAAGTAATTGGTAAGAATCTATCGAATGAGGATAATCAAGAACTAATCGACCAATCATTAAAAGACCTTAGAGAATATGAAGCATAAACTTCGTCCTAAAGAGCTCACAATGGCTCTTTTCTCAGTCTCAGAAAAAAACCAGGTACTTGAAGAAGTTAGAAACGCGCTTTTATCACTTAGTGGACTGGCTTCAACAAATAGTTATTTCCGGTTATTTTTTCAATCAAAGAAGATTGCAGTTGATCAAAAAGTAGATATTTTAAATAAACTCTTAGGTGACCAAGGACATCCATTGGTTAATGAGCTGGTATCTTATTTAAATACCAGTACAGCATTGAGTGACCTCAAAATTATATCTAAACTTTTTGATACAATGTTTAAAGATAATAAAAATATATTATCTGTTCATGGCACTGTAGCCCAAAACATGACTGAATCTGAGATCGAATCACTAAGATCTTCATTAGGCCAGCTACTTGGAAGAGAGATGGATATAACTATCGATATTGACCCATCGCTCATTGGCGGAATTAAACTAAGGATAGATAATACTTTTTTGGATGCATCTATTCAGAACCAATTGCAGAGCCTTCATTCTAAACTTCTGCAAACTTAACATTTTAGGAAATTATGGAAATAAAAACTGATCAGTTAACACAATTACTCAAAGAACAAATTGAAAAATTTGATGGGTCGGTAGACATATCGGAAGTAGGTGAAGTTATCCAAGTTGGAGACGGAGTTGCCCGTGTATCAGGGCTAGAGAATGTAATGAGNTCTGAGNTNGTAGAACTTCCAAATGGTGTNTTTGGNATGGCNNTGAATCTTGAAGAAGANAATGTTGGTCTTGTNCTTTTTGGAGAATCCCGNTTGGTNAAAGAAGGAGACCTAGCNAANAGGACAGGNCGTGTAGTNGAAGTGCCNGTTGGAGATNCTATGCTNGGNAGAGTGGTAAANCCNCTAGGACAACCTATTGATGGTAAAGGAACGATNAATACAGAACATTCATTNCCCATAGAAAGAAAAGCATTGGGCGTGATGGCACGGCACCCTGTTAAAGANCCACTGCAGACAGGTATNAAAGCAATTGATAGTATGATNCCNATCGGTAGAGGTCAGAGAGAATTNATTATNGGCGATCGCCAAACAGGNAAAACAGCTGTTGCAATNGATGCAATTATCAATCAAAAATATACTCATGANACAGANAANCCTGTNTATTGTATATATGTNGCNATTGGGCAAAAAGCTTCAACAGTGGCNGCTCTGGTNACTGAATTAGAGAACAATGGAGCAATGGANTATACTACAGTTGTTGCAGCCAATGCCTCTGACCCTGCACCAATGCAATATATTGCACCCTATGCTGGTGCTGCGATGGGTGAATATTTTAGAGATAATGGTAAACATGCTCTTATTGTTTACGATGACCTTTCAAAACAAGCAGTGGCCTACCGCCAAATGTCATTGGTTTTGCGTCGCCCTCCAGGTAGAGAAGCCTTTCCAGGAGATGTATTTTATTTACANAGTCGTTTATTAGAACGTGCCTCAAAATTATCTGAAGAACTTGGTGGAGGTTCTCTAACTGCATTGCCAATTATTGAAACGCAGGAAGGTGATGTTTCTGCCTATATTCCAACTAATGTNATATCAATTACNGATGGCCAGATCTATTTAGAAACCAATCTATTTAATTCAGGTATCAGNCCGGCTATTGATGTAGGTCTTTCTGTATCTAGAGTAGGCGGAAATGCACAGATCAAGGCAATGAAATCTGTTGCAGGGACCCTTAGATTAGATTTAGCTCAGTATCGAGAATTAGAGGCATTTGCAAAATTTGGATCNGATCTNGANGAAGCAACACTCGCTCAATTGACACGTGGAGAGAGGATGGTGGAAATATTGAAGCAGAATCAATATGTACCAATGGATGTGGAAAAACAAGTGGCTATNATTTTTGGAGCTTCCAAAGGGTATTTAGATGATATACCTGTAGCNCAAATTTCAGATTTCGAATACGGTCTTTTTGAATATTTAGAGGCAAATGCTGCAGATAGTCTTTCTTCCATAGTGAGTGAAGGTGCAATTAGTGATGAAACAGCAGAAAATCTTGAAAAAGNTTTCAAAGATTATAAAGCAGGTTTTAACGCTTAATCCCTTATGGCTAATCTAAAGGATATAAGGGACAGGATAAAATCAGTTAAGAGTATCCAGAAAGTAACCAAAGCAATGAAAATGGTTGCAGCTGCAAAGATGCGCAAAGCCCAAGAACGTATGGAGCAAGCTCGTCCCTATAGTGACTCTGTTTCGGAAGTTATCCAACACCTNTTACCAGATGTTGATAGAGGTAGACTGCCTCTTTTGNATATAAGGGAAATAAAAAGNAAAGCCTATATTGTTGTCTGTGCTGATAGAGGACTTGCGGGTGCATTTAACACTAATCTACTTAANATTGCCCAAAAAGAAATTGATGAGTTTGGNAAGGANCAGGTTGATATTTTTTGTATTGGTAAGAAAGCACGTGATNANTTNACTTATAGAAATTATAATATTATAGAAAGCCATGTGGATTTTTGGGCAGAAATGGAATTTGANAATGCCATGATGATAGGTCGGAGCGCTATTGACCACTTTAAAAGTGGAATAGTGGATGAGATACATGTTGTATATAATTATTTTGTAAATGTTGCGCAACAAGAAGTGAAGTCAGAGACTCTACTTCCCTTAGCTTATGAAACAGATGAAAGTCAACCCACAGACAGGTTATATGAACCTTCAAAAGAAGAACTGGTAGATACCTTGATTCCAAGACATCTTAATGTTCAGATGTGGAAATATTTGCTCGAGTCCTATGCAAGTGANCAGGCTGCTCGCATGTTATCCATGGAAAATGCAACATCAAATGCACAGGATATGATAAAAGATCTTACTTTACAATTCAATAAGGCGCGTCAGGCAGCGATTACAACAGAAATGTTAGAGATCGTTGGTGGTGCTGAAGCCTTAGGTTAAAAAAAGGACATCATTTTATGTCAAAAAATGGAAAAATCTCACAGGTAATGGGTGCGGTGGTCGATGTTGTTTTCGAAGATGGGCACCTNCCAGATATTTATAATGCATTAACAGTTGACCGAGGTGAAGAAGGGACCCTAGTTCTTGAGGTCGCTCAGCATCTTGGAGACGCAGTGGTCCGTACAGTTGCAATGGATTCTACAGATGGATTAGTTCGTGGTCATAAAGTTGAAGATACTGGGGNACCTATATCAGTTCCTGTTGGTGAAAAAACATTAGGGCGTCTTTTTGATGTGCTAGGTAATACCATAGATCAAAAGGGTGATTGTGAAACTGAAAAANGAAACCCCATTCATCGCCCTGCGCCAAAACATGAAGATCTAGCTACTTCAACTGAAATTCTTNTTACNGGGATTAAAGTAGTTGATCTAATGGAGCCATATACCAGAGGTGGGAAAACAGGGCTCTTTGGAGGTGCTGGTGTAGGGAAAACAGTTTTGATNCAAGAGTTNATNCGGAATATTGCNACAGAACANGGTGGTTATTCAGTATTCGCAGGTGTTGGTGAAAGNACACGNGAGGGNAATGACCTATATAATGAAATGACAGAGTCAGGAGTGATNGATAAAACAACGATGGTTTTTGGTCAAATGAATGAACCGCCAGGAGCTCGCTTGCGTGTAGCACTTAGTGGTTTAGCGATGGCTGAATTTTTNCGTGATGATGAAGGTAGGGATGTTCTTTTATTCATTGATAATATATTTCGTTTCACACAAGCTGGTTCTGAGGTTTCTGCGCTATTAGGTCGTATGCCTTCAGCAGTAGGTTATCAGCCAACGTTATCAACTGAGATGGGAGATCTTCAAGAGCGTATAACATCTACAAAAAAAGGCTCTATTACATCAGTTCAAGCAGTTTATGTTCCAGCAGATGACCTTACTGATCCNGCACCTGCAACTGCATTTGCTCATTTGGATGCAACAAGTGTTCTTGAACGTAAAATTGCAGAGCTCGGTATCTACCCTGCTGTGGACCCATTAGCATCTACCTCCAGNATCTTAGACCCNAGGGTTATTGGTGACCATCATTATAATGTTGCNAGAAATGTACAGTCTGTATTGCAACAATATAAAGACCTGCAAGACATTATCGCGATTCTTGGTATGGATGAATTATCGGACGATGATAAACTAACAGTATCAAGAGCAAGGAAGATNCAGAAATTTATGTCACAGCCATTTTTTGTTGCAGAACAATTNACTGGGACNCCTGGTAGATATGTCAGTNTAGAAGATACNGTATCTGGATTTGATGCTATATTAAAAGGTGAGGTCGATGANCTTCCTGAAAATGCATTTGCATATGTAGGAACCATAGATGAAGCTGTTGAGAAGCATAAGAAGTCTGCTGCATAATGAGTTCATTTAACCTAGATATTGTCACTCCTATCAGAGAGCTTAAACTGGGNCAGGTAACGTATTTNCGTTGTCCAGGTATGGATGGGGCATTTGGGGTTATGAATAATCATAGACAGGGNATACTCGCATTAACAGTTGGTGAAATAAAGATATCNCAAGATGGAAAAGATGAATATTTTGCGACGGGTGGAGGATTTGCNGAGATCATAGATAATTCAGTGAAACTTTTAGTTGAATCTATAGAACCATCAAATGCTATAGATTCAGATCGTNCACAGAAGTCTCTTGAAAGAGCAAAGAAGCGAAAATTAGAAAGAGATCCTGATTTTAATACTGATNGAGTAGAGNTGTCTNTAATGAGAGCTATGAACCGCCTGAGGGTATCAAAAAGATAATCAATAATTCCAACTTGATTTTAATAACCGCTCGTAACTTATGAGCGGTTTNTTTATNTATTTATTAAGGTAGNCATGTTTAAACGAACACATAATTGCGGCGAGCTTCGCAGATCTAGNATTGATGNAGTTGTTAATCTTAATGGATGGGTCAATACTGTAAGNTTGCATGGGCAGGTAGTNTTTGTTGACCTGAGGGATAGNTTTGGTAAAACACANATCGTATTTGATGCAGATTCCTNTAGNGGTGACTTTGAATTAGTTAAAAAGTTNTCCATGGAAGATGTTTTATCTATAACTGGGATAGTCAGAGAACGGTCANCATCGGCAGTCAATCCAAATTTAACAACTGGAGAAGTGGAGGTACTTGTTTCAGATTACTTTATGTTGAATGAAGCGGCACCATTACCTTTTGTAATTAATGATAGAGATAGTGCAGAGGAAGATTTGAGACTTAAGTACCGCTATTTAGAACTCAGGATGGACGCCCTCCAACATAATATCATTACTCGTCATAAAACTTATCAAGCTACAAGATCATTTCTTTCCGATAATAACTTTCTTGAAATAGAGACACCAGTATTGATGAAGTCGACACCTGAAGGAGCAAGAGACTACCTTGTACCCAGTAGAATTCATCAAGGAAAATTTTATGCACTACCACAGTCCCCGCAGATATATAAACAGATATTAATGATCTCTGGCTATGATCGCTATTTTCAAATTGTAAAATGTTTTAGAGATGAAGATCTTAGAGCAGACCGTCAGCCTGAATTCACTCAGATNGATATTGAGATGTCCTTTATCGATGAAGAAGATGTTTTTTCAAATATGGAGAATTTGACTCGCCATATCTTTAAAAAGGTTAAAGATGTAGAACTTCTGAATCCCTTTCCTAGGTTAACATATAAAAAAGCAATGGAGTTATATGGCTCAGATAAACCTGATCTAAGATATCAGATGGAGCTTATAGATCTAAAAGGTTTCACTGATGCATCTGACTTCAATGCATTTAAATCAGTTGAAAGAGTAAAAGGAATAGTTTGTAAAGGAGGAGCGCATTATTCAAGGAAGATCATTGATGAACTAACAGAGTTTGTTAAAAAATATAAAGCCAAGGGATTGGCATGGATGAAATTTCAAAATAATAATTTTGAAGGTGGTATCAGTAAATTCTTTTCAGAAGAACTTCAAGGTTCAATTCAAAATAAATTGGATATAGATGATGGCGATATTCTTTTTATGGTTGGGGATGACTCATCGATCGTATTAAATGCTCTAGGTCAATTACGAAAAAAAATAGCTGTAAAAGAAGACCTAGCTAATAAAAATGAATTTAAACCTGTTTGGATAACAGAGTTTCCCATGTTTGACTATGATCATGATTCAGACCGTTTTATAGCGATGCATCATCCTTTTACAGCCCCACGAGAAGAGGATATAGAACTAATCGGAACTGACCCTTCTAATGCATTAAGCCGAGGGTATGATTTGACAATGAATGGATATGAAATTGCAGGTGGTTCAATTAGGATACACTCACCAAAAATTCAGGAAAAAGTATTTTCTTTACTTGGACTCAGCCATGAAGAAGCTGTAGAAAAATTTGGATTTTTAGTTGAAGCCCTTACTTACGGCGCACCACCACATGGCGGGATAGCATTTGGATTTGATAGACTTGTAATGTTACTTGCGGGTACTGAAAATATTAGGGATGTCATAGCGTTTCCTAAAACAACATCAGCAACTTCCTTGATGGATCAAAGTCCAAATTCAGTAAGTGAGGCTCAAGTACAAGAATTAGGACTCAAAATTAACAGACCCAAATCTTAGTTGATTTTATTATAATTTTATTTTCGATTGAATTAAGATTAAAAACAAATAAGAAGATAGACCAACTGCACTAAATAACATACACATGACCATAATCTGATATCTAACTGCCACTATAGGTGAGATACCAGATAGTATTTGTCCTGTCATCATACCTGGAAGAGAAACTAGACCCACTGCGAATAAAGAATTTGTAATAGGTATTAAGGCTGCTTTTAGAGCAATACCTCGAGCATTATCATAGGTGACATTCCTTTCTGTCTCGGCTTTTAAACGTTCACCCGCCAGGCTAATACCATTCATCGAGCTAGCAAATATCATTCCGGCAAGGGGGACCATGTACCTTGGCAGATACCATGGTTCTAGTTCTAAGACGAATTGTGTCACTAAAAATAATACTATTCCTCCTCCGCATAAAATCGCTACAAGAGATGATTTAAATAACTCAATCCGTTTGTCGATTATAGTCCGCAATGAGATCCAACTTGCGGCAAAAACCATAACAGAAAGGATTGTTATAATAAAAAAGGAATTATTAGATAAAAATATATAAGATAAAAAATATCCTATTAGTAATAATTGTATCAACATTCTACCAAATGCATAGGAGGTGTTTTTCCATCCTAAAGACCAATTATGAAGAATTACTGTTACAATTACAACCGGAATAAAAATAATGACTAACCTTGAAAAAGGTATGAATGTAATCGATTCGTTCATTGGGTATCTATCTTGTCAATTATTAAAACTGGTCTAAAGTTCAATTCCGAATCGGGAAAGCAATAATATTGTCACACCATAACATCCGATGGTAATGATAGTTGATAGAAATATACTCAAATAAAAACCAATACCTGATCTTAAAAGTATTGGTAAAGAAATGAATAATGAGATTGAGGGAATAACCATCCAGAGTATGCTATTTGAAAGATTCCTTACGCTTTCAATATCTTTAGTATCTATGTAAAGCCATACCATTGATAATACCGATACTAAAGGTATAGAGGCTATAAGGCCTCCAAGATATGTATTCTTTTTCGCTATCTCCGATACAAGAACTATAACTCCAGATGATATTAATAGTTTAATGACCGTCTGAAGCATCCCTAAAATAATTTATTGATCTGAGAAACCCCAGTTTTTACACAGGATTCAATTGTGCGCTGAATTTCTAGACCGCTGTACCAATAAGAATTAGACCAAACAAGATCTCCAGTATTTTTAACTGTCATCTTAAGAATAACACCTACCCTGCTTTGAGTATAAGTAATTCTTTCTCCTTCTTTTACCTTGCCAGCATGCGTGGTAGTAGTTGAAGTTTGTGATTGACTTGGTTCTGACTTTTCTTCTTCGTCCTCTTTTGATGACTGGGTCACAACAGTTTTAGTATATCCTTTGTCTTCATGACGAAAAGGTACCACTATCATTTTTGAATCGCTGAATTCAGTTATAACGCATGATAAAAGAAGAACTTTCGAACCAGCCCCCAGTGTAATAGTTGAGTTTTCACTATCAGAGATATTTACATTATAACCATACTTTAAAAAATTATAGGTTAGGCTGGATAGAACCATTTCTCCTGACCCTGATAAACTGGAGTGATCATTAATATCGTCAATCTCAAGTATTCCTACTTCCTTAAAATTATATTTTGAGTTTACAGCAGGGCCAAGTGAATTATTCCAACATGATAAAAGTAGAATAAAAAAAAATACGAGATTAATTTTTTTGATCACATTTCTTCCATCAAATTTTTAATATGAATTTTTGCTTCACGACGTATATTTTTATCTTTGGAGTGTTTAAGGCATGCTTTCCAAGATTCTAAAGCATTTTTTGGATCATCTAGTGCCTCATGCAAAAAAGCTTTCATACGATGCATTTCAGCATTTTTTGGATCCTCTTTTTGTGCAACTGATATATGCTTAAGAGCGTCTTCAAACAATCCTGCATTTAAGGCTGCAGATGCTTTTGAAAGAGCGCTCGAATCATCAGCGCCAATAAAACCCATTATAAGCAAAAGTGATAATAATCTCATTATGCTAACTACTCCTCATTTGAAAGTTTAACAATTGCCCGTAGCACATCTCTTCTGCTGATCTGGCCTACTAACTTTTCCCCT
Organism: bacterium TMED46; assembly: GCA_002167345.2. GTDB lineage: Bacteria > Fidelibacterota > Marinisomatia > Marinisomatales > UBA1611 > CACEUX01. Next base: position 26,457 of record NHCZ02000051.1, read on the forward strand.
TCAACAACTGGAAACCTTCTAAATCTAGACTTTATAAATTGGTCAGCGACATTTGAAAGAGTATCATGAATATTAATGGTTTTCAGATCAGTGGACATATATTCATTAACAAAGCCTCCAAGATTATTGTAGTAAGTAGCTTCGAAAAGGGTCTTCATGCAATCCTTTTCTGATAGAACGCCTACGAGATTTCCTTGTTTATCCAAGACAGGTGCTCCAGAGATTTTATTAGTTAAAAAGGACTCCATGGCTGCTTCTATAGGTGTGTCTAGTTGGAAAGTAATCAATTCTTTAGCCATAAATTCTTTAATTAAGTAATCTAAATTCATAATTGACTCCCATATCGGCTTAATCCGAAGTTATTGAACAACTTGCCTAAAAACAAATATAGGTACTGTTTTTTGGCCCAATAGATTATTCAAAAAGCGAAGATTCAATTTCAATTAGTGCCTGAGCCTTTTGTTGAAAAAAGAAATTTTCTATCATGAGCTCGGGATGATCTAATAGGTCAGAATTTATAACTTTCTCCAAAATTTGATGGAAATTCTCTCGATTGCCTGCTTTTTGATGATAAAACTCAGCCATTACCACACTATTCCCAAAGTATTCAGGATTTGCTCCTAAAGCCTGGTTGAAATATGTTTCGGATTGAGATATTTCCACACCTGGTATTCTAGTATATAATAAACCAAAAAATCTGTAAGGACCACTAAAGTCAAACCCTGGTTCCAAGGCAAGCACGCGGTGCATTATGATTTCCATCAATTCACGTTGATTAATCCTAGACAGTGCTGGTTTGTTGATTAGGTGGTATGAAAGGTTTACTGCCCACCAATAAAGTCCTGGGACCACAGATTTTGGCGCTTCTGCAATTGCTGATAGCAACTTAAATGTACTGTCCCCTTCTGCGTTATTGTGGATCTTTATAAAGTCAGGATGATTTATTACCGCATTTTTACATATTATACTCCCTCTGAGAAATAAGGAATCCTTTTGACCTTTGTCTGATGTCATAAAATATGCTTTATGATAATTTATCTTTCCCATGAGCACAGAGATCTTAAAGTCTTCAGGGCGCTGTTCATGAGCTAGACTGATAAAGTGAGCTCCTTTATCCATAGCGACTTTATCAGTACGCTGTTCCCATAGTATTTGGCCTTGCTCTATCAAATAATCAACGTTTTGCTTACTTGGTTCTAGTTGTAAATCTGGACCTATACATCCATAACCAAAAAGTAGTAAAAGTATATATATATGCAATTTTTGATTGAAGTATAAAATGATAATAATCCTTAAATTTTATCCTATGAAATTACAGGCTACAGAGAACATTGGAAAAGATACTTGAGTTAAAAACAATAGAGCCTACAGCACTTCTTGGAGTAGGTGATTCACATATAAAATTAATTGAAAAGGCTATCCCGGCAACAATTATTGTAAGAGGTGAAGAAATCAAGATCCAAGGTGATCAACAGGCTATTTTGCAAGTACAGGAGGTTCTGCATGAAATGATGCAAACCTTTACTGGAAAAGGTAGTCTCACCGTTAAGGACGTGCAGAAACTAATAACCCTTATAAAAGCAAATGTGAATGGTATGGATAAAACTAACACCGTACCGGAACATGTAATACATTATGGGAGAAAGGGTGCTATCAGTGCTAAAACAGAAGGACAAAATCGTTATGTTGAAATGTTGAACAATAACGATGTTGTTTTTAGTATTGGTCCTGCTGGAACAGGCAAGACTTTCCTGTCTGTTGCATTTGCTGTCGCAGCTTTAGAGTCTCATAGAGTAGATCGAATTATTTTATGTAGACCTGCAGTAGAGGCTGGTGAGAGTCTCGGTTTTCTACCAGGTGACCTAAAAGACAAGGTCGATCCCTATCTAGCACCTCTATATGATTCGCTTCACATCCTTTATGCAGAAAACCAATTAGCGCAATTGTTGGAGCGTAAAGTAATAGAAGTAGTCCCTCTTGCATATATGAGGGGACGTACGCTGGATAGTGCCTATATGATATTAGATGAAGCGCAGAATGCGACCGCACTACAAATGAAAATGTTCCTTACAAGGCTTGGAATAGGTTCTAAAGCCATCATTACTGGAGATGTAACCCAAATAGACTTACAAAACCGATCAGACTCGGGACTTTTGCAAGCTAGTGAATTATTAAATAATGTTCAAGGTATTGGTATTGTAACCCTTGGAAAAAAGGATGTTGTGCGTCATCCTTTGGTTATGAAAATAATTGAAGCCTATGATCAAAATTAGATCATTATAGTTACCTCATGCATCTAAGTTTGTTTATCAAATTCCCAAGATACTTTCAAATTATTCTGTAATTTGCAATCTATCTTATAAATGCTTTATAAAGGAAAATAATGCAACGGAGATCAGTCATTGTTTCGGCAAAACGCACTCCTATAGGAGCATTCCAAGGTCACTTATCATCGTTATCAGCTTCTGACCTGGCGTCTGCTTGTATTAAAGAGATTCTGAACCATACAAGTATTCATGCTGAATCAATAAATGAGGTTATACTGGGCAATGTCCTTTCTGCTGGACAAGGTCAAGCACCAGCAAGGCAAGCAACCTTGAAAAGTGGATGTCCTGAATCTGTTGAATCTTTAACAATTAATAAAATGTGTGGCTCAGGCCTTAAAGCTGTTATGCTGGCTGATCAAGCAATAAGATGTGGTGATGCTCATATGGTTGTTGCTGGTGGTATGGAGAGTATGTCAAATGCCCCATACCTTCTCAATAATGCGAGGGTGGGTCAGAAACTAGGCCATGGCCAGGTCATTGATAGCATGATACATGACGGTCTCTGGGACGTATACAATGATAAACATATGGGTAATTGTGCAGANACTTTAGCCAANGATAGAGGCTATACACGGAAATCGCAGGATGAATATGCGATAGAGTCCTATAACCGNGCGAAGGCAGCTACTTCTGATGGAATATTTAAAACAGAAATTGTACCAATTGAGATGCNGCAAAGAAAGGGAGGTCCNTTACTCGTAGACCAAGATGAAGAACCTANTAGGGCAAGGTTTGATAAAATTCCAAAATTAAGACCCGCATTTGAAGAGGGTGGAACCATAACAGCAGCAAATGCTTCAAAATTAAATGATGGAGCCGCTGCTTTATTAATAACCAGTGAAGAAAATGCCAAACATCTTGGTCTAGATATTTTAGNTAGTATTATAGGACAAGCTTCAGCATCCCATCAACCAGAGTGGTTTACCACTGCTCCTGGAAAAGCTATAAACAAAGTACTATTGAAAACTAATTTAAAACCTGATGACATTGACCTCTGGGAGATAAATGAAGCTTTTTCTGTTGTGACGATGGCTGCAATGGATGATTTTAAAATTAAACATGATAAAGTAAATATCTACGGGGGTGCTATTGCACTTGGACATCCGATTGGTGCTTCTGGTGCAAGNATNCTTACAACTCTTATTAATGCCATGACTCGCCAAAATGCAAAGAAAGGGTTAGCCTCNCTATGCATAGGTGGTGGNGAAGCTTCTGCTATAATTATTGAAAGATATGATTGATCTTACCCTATCGACAGAACAGGAATTAATTAAAGAGACAGCCAAGGATTTTGCTGAAAAGCATCTACTCCCGGGCGTTATATCTCGAGATGAGAATTCTGAATTTCCTAGAGAACAGATTAAGAAAATGGGTGAGCTTGGATTCATGGGTATGATGGTGCCTGAAGAGTGGGGTGGCTCAGGTTTTGATACTCTATCTTATGTGATTGCCATTGAAGAGATAGCAGCAGTAGAGCTTGCGACTTCAACAATAATGTCTGTAAATAATTCATTGGTATGTCAGGTGCTTTTAGATAACGGAAATGTTGAACAGAAAAATGAATTCNTAAAACCACTTGCAACCGGTAATAAATTAGGCGCATATAGTCTCAGTGAACCTCAATCAGGGTCTGATGCTAGCAACATGAGAACTTATGCAGAAAAAGATGGAAATGATTATATTATAAATGGTACTAAAAANTGGGTAACTAGTGGCCAAAATAGTGATATAGTTATTTTTTTCTGTTTAACGAATAAGGATGCTGGAGCTAAGGGAGTTTCTGCATTTATAATTGAAAAGGGTGCGCCTGGACTTAGTATAGGTAAGAAAGAAGACAAACTTGGTATTCGAGCATCAGATACNTGCGAGATCTATTTTGAGAATTGTAGNATTCCAGNNAAGAATCGAATNGGNGATGAGGGACAAGGGTTTTCAATTGCGATGNAAGCTCTTGGAGGNGGACGTATTGGCATTGCAGCACANGCATTAGGATTNGCTCGTTCNGCTTTAGAAAAATCTGTTACATATGCAAAAGAGCGACAACAATTTGGTAANTCAATTAGTCAGTTTGGTGCCATTCAAAATAAAATAGCTGATATTGCAACAAACGTAGATGGTTCTAGGTTACTTGTATGGCAAGCAGCTCATTTGAAAGATCAAGGTAAAGAATATATTAAAGAGAGCTCTATGGCAAAATTGTTTGCCTCATCTACNGCTATGAAAGCGGCAACAGACTGTGTACANATACATGGNGGTTATGGATACATGCAGGAATATGGNGTAGAGAGATTAATGNGAGATGCNAANATCACAGAGATATATGAAGGAACCTCTGAGATACAAAGACTAGTTATAGGAAGGNCTCTACTCAAATGAGTCTGNAAAAAGTAAATATTAAATGGGAAGAGCTTNGTTTTGATGNGATAGAAACCCGNAGTATGTTCAAGGCAACCTGTTCTATCGATGGNNAATGGTCTGGCGGCTCGTTGGTGCCATATGGCAATATTGAGTTATCTCCAGCAGCAGGGGTATTGAATTATGGTCAAGGCGTTTTTGAGGGAACCAAGGCTTTTCATACATCAAAGAATAATATTGTTCTTTTTAGAATTGATCGTAATGCAAAGAGAATGGCATGGTCTACCAAAAGGTTATGTATTCCAGAAATGAATCCTGAGTTTTTNAAAAATGCTGTNGTTGCTACNTTAAAGGATAATTTTGATTATGTACCACCCTATGGCAAAGGTAGTATGTATATAAGGCCTATTGTATGGGGTACAGCTCCAGCATTAGGAGTGAGAGCTGTATCAGAGTATACTTTCATGGTATTCCTTTCACCTGTTGGCTCTTATTTTAAAGCTGGGGTCAGGCCGCTTAATCTTAAGGTAGAAACTGATTATCATCGTGCAGCTCCAAGAGGGATTGGTAATGCGAAAGCAATTGGAAATTATTCAGCATCACTTTACCCACTTACAATGGCAAAAAAGGAAGGATTTGANGAGGTAATCTACCTTGATTCAAATAATGAGAATNAGATTGAAGAACTTGGTTCTGCAAATTTATTTATTGTAAAAGATGGAATTGTCAAAACTCCAAAATTAAGTGGTTCTATCCTAGATGGAGTAACTCGAGACTCTGTATGNAAAATAGCATCTGAATTACTAAAACTTAAAGTTTTTGAAACCAACGTAACCATTAATGACCTCATAGAGGCAGACGAAGTGTTTTGCACAGGGACTGCGGTTGTAGTAACCCCAGTCGGAAAGATAACATATAATAATGAGGTTTACGAAATTAATAAGAACCAACTAGGTCCTATAGCAGGTAAGTGTAAGGAATTATTATCANCAATCCAGCGTCAAGAGATTGACGATCCATTTGGATGGATAACGCCAGTGATTAAAGGTTCATAAGCAGCTATAATGTTATCTATTTTTGAAAGTATGGGTAGTCGAGGACATGAAGAAGTGGTCTTCTGCCAAGATAAAGATACGGGTTTAAGAGCTATCATAGCGATTCATAATACCACTATTGGCCCTGCCCTTGGTGGCTGTCGAATGTGGAATTATATTAGTGATGAGGATGCATTGAAAGATGTTCTTCGTTTATCTAGNGGNATGAGTTATAAAGCTGCNATTGCAGGTCTTAANCTTGGGGGTGGAAAAGCTGTGATAATTGGAGATTCAAAAACAGAAAAGAATGAGATACTTTTTAGATCATTTGGGAGATTTGTNNAGGGACTTGCTGGAAGATATATCACTGCGGAAGATGTTGGTACTAGNGTTAAAGATATGGAGTGGGTTCGAACAGAAACGCGTTATGTGACAGGAATCTCCAGAGCNCTTGGTGGNAGNGGTGATCCATCTCCCGTGACTGCNTTGGGAACTTGNTCNGGTATCAANGCNACCGTGAAAAAACAACTTGGTAAAGATTCTTTATCTGGATTAAAGGTNGGNGTCCAAGGANTGGGNCATGTTGGCTATCACCTATGCCGTTATTTAAATAGAGAAGNTGCAGAGTTGCTTGTTACAGATATTGATAATGTATCTATAAAACGAGTTGTAGAAGAATTTGGTGCTAAGGTCATTCAAATGGATGAANTATATGATGCAGATATTGACATATATGCTCCNTGTGCTCTTGGAGCAACNCTNAATGAAAAGACTATTCCAAAACTCAAATGCTCNATTATTGCTGGTGCTGCAAATAATCANTTAAAAAAAGAAGATGAGCATGCAGAAATGATAAAAGATAGAGGAATCCTATATGCTCCTGATTATGCAATTAATGCAGGTGGGCTTATCAACTGCGCAAATGAGATAGAGGGTTACAATCGCGAACGCGCTTTTCGTCAGGCAGAAGAAGGAATATTTGATACACTGACAGAGATTTACAAAAGGGCTGAAACTGATAATGTNACAACCCATACCGCAGCTTCTAANGTCGCAGAGAAAAGGATGTTAGATGTGGCTAAATTAAAAAATGTATATCTACCAAAGAAAAATGTTATGGGAAAGCGTGACAATGCCTAGTGTGCATCCTAGAAGAGTTGCTCGTGAAAGTGTCCTAGAAGCATTATTTGCTAACCAATTCTCAGATGATAAACCTGATTTAGTTCTTAGGCGTATCTTAGATTCAAATCCTGATAGAGAAACAAATCTAGAGTTTATTGAACTTCTTTTTNATTCTGTCATAGAAAATGTAAANTTAGCTGATAAGGTGATAACATCACATTTGCAGAACTGGGAATTCGATCGTGTTGCGCAAATAGATAGACTTTTACTCAGAATGGGCATATGTGAGATATTCTTCCTCGAGGACATTCCNCCNAAGGTTTCTATAAGCGAAATGGTAGAGATATCTAAGATTTACAGCACTGATGAGAGCCCAGGATTTATAAATGGTATATTGGATGCAGTTTACAAAGATTATCAAAAAGAAGAGAGTAATTAGGTACACCCATGGTTCTATCTAGGTTATTTGGCACAAAATCCGATCGCGAGATCAAAAAACTAGCACCAACAGTTTCACGCATCAATCAACTTTATGAATCTCTTTCCACAAAGACAGATGAAGAATTAATTGCTAGGACAAATGAACTTAAAGAATTTGTGATGAATGCAAGGCATGAAAAGGAGAGTTCCTTGTCGGATGAGATGGATAAGAAACAACGTGCTGATCAAATATTAAAAGCTGAGCAGGGTGCTCTAAGTTTAATTATGGAAGAGGCATTTGCCATGGTCAAAGAAACNTGCCGTAGGATGTCTGGTTCATCTTGGCGTGTTTCAGGTCAAGAAACATCTTGGGAAATGATTCCTTACGACGTTCAGCTANTAGGTGCTATTACATTACATAATGGAAAAGTATCAGAAATGAAGACTGGAGAAGGTAAGACACTTGTTGCCACAATGCCGATATATCTTAATGCGCTGACTGGTAGAGGAGTCCATGTTATCACAGTTAATGATTATCTCGCCCAAAGAGATGCAGAATGGATGGGCGAGGTATATAAGCGCTTGGGACTGACAGTAGGGTTTATCTTAAACTCAATGGATAATGTCAAGCGCCGTGAAATGTATGATNGAGANATTACTTACGGAACAAATAATGAGTTTGGCTTTGATTATNTAAGGGATAATATGGCTNTGCAGAAAGATGAGAAAGTTCAGCGAGGTCATGCATTTGCTGTGGTTGATGAAGTTGATAGTGTTTTAATTGATGAGGCTAGGACCCCGCTTATTATTTCAGGCGCAGTAGATGCACCTGTAGATGAGACATTTACTACACTAAAGCCAGGGGTTCAGGGATTGGTTAAAAAGCAGTCATCATTAGTATCAGACCTTGTACGTGAAGCACAAAAATACATTGATGATGGTGATGAAGATAATGCGGGACTAAAACTGCTCCAAGCTCAGAGAGGGATGCCTAAAAATCGTCAAGCAATGAAGATCTTCCAAGAACCAGGCATGCTCAAACTTGCTCAAGATATTGAGTCGATCTACACACGTGATAAAAAAATGCATGAAGTGGATGATGATCTTTATTTCGCTGTTGATGAAAAAAGCCACTCGATGGACATTACTGAAAANGGCCGAAACCTTTTAGCGCCAGACAACCCAGATGCTTTTGTCATTCCAGACCTCGGAGAATTGTTAACAGAAATTGACGAGCGTGAAGATCTAGGCTCTCAAGAGAAAGAAGCAAAAAAGGAAAAAGCGCACCAGTTACATGCTGAGCGTAGTGGAACCATTCATAATTTTAATCAACTACTCAAAGCTTATACGCTTTATGAAAAAGACGTAGAGTATGTCATGCAAGAAGGTAAGGTGATGATCGTTGATGAGTTTACAGGAAGAGTCCTCCCCGGTAGGAGATACTCCGATGGACTTCACCAAGCCCTTGAAGCGAAAGAAAATGTTCGTATTGAAAGGGAAACTCAAACCTTAGCTACTATTACTATTCAAAATTATTTTCGTCTATATGATAAGTTATCAGGAATGACCGGGACAGCTGAAACTGAGGCGGAAGAGTTAGGCTCGATATATGGCCTAGATGTGACTGTAATTCCTACTCACAGATCTATTTCTAGAGATGATANGGACGATCTTGTATATAAGACAAAACGTGAAAAATATAATGCAGCTATTGAAGAGATCACAGANTGCCATAAAAAAGGTNAACCTGTTNTGGTCGGTACAGTATCTGTTGAGGTTTCTGAACTTCTCGCTCGTATGTTAAAGCGAAATAATATTCCTCATAATGTCCTTAATGCAAAACANCATAAGAGCGAAGCAGAAGTGGTTACNCGTGCTGGGCAACAAGGNGCTGTAACAATTGCAACTAATATGGCTGGTCGNGGTACNGATATNAAGTTGGGAGAAGGTATCAAAGANTTAGGAGGACTTCATATNATCGGGACNGAGAGACATGAATCGAGGCGAATAGATCTNCAGTTACGTGGNAGAAGTGGCCGTCAAGGTGACTCNGGNTCTTCAAGGTTCTATCTATCTTTAGAAGATGATCTNATGAGGCTTTTTAGTTCAGATAAGGTTGCAGGAATAATGGACCGAATGGGNATNGAAGAAGGTGAGGTCATTTCNGCAGGAATGGTNACAAGNGCNATATCGAATGCGCAAAAAAAAGTTGAGGTAAGAAATTTTGGAATTCGTAAACANCTTCTTGAATATGANGATGTCATGAANCAGCAGCGNCAGGTGGTNTACGATATNAGNAACCAAGCTCTTGCAGGAGAGAATATGCAAGAGTCTGTNTNACAAATTCTAGATGATTTTGTACTAGATGAAATTGAGATGCAAGCTGAGAATGACATTCACTCATGGGACTGGGATCATTTAAAACAGCGTTTTTCTTCTCATTTAATGGTCGATGTTAATTTAGATAAGATTCAACAAGATATCACTGAGGATGATGTAAATGCTGAAGATATCATTGAATGGGTTTTAGACCAAGCGAGAGCGGTATATAAAGCAAGGCAGTCGCTTGTCCCAGATGAGGTCATTCGTGAGTTTGAGCGTTTTGTCATACTTCGGACTATTGATGAAAAATGGAAAGACCATCTTTATGCAATGGATCAGTTGCGCGAAGGGATCAACCTTAGAGCTTATGGCCAAAAGAACCCTCTTTTAGAATATAAATCAGAGGGTTTCAAAATGTTTCAGGAGATGATGGCGGATATGAATTCTGTTACGGTACAAAGATTATTCAGGACTCAATTGCAGGGGATGGAACAACCCCAGGAAAGTAGAGGCCAGTCATTGCGTAATGTTAAAACATCACACCAAGACACTACGGGTATGGGTTTTCAGGGTCAATCAAGGCCTCAGGGTTCAAACCAACCTCAGCAAGTAAGAACACCTGTGCAAGTAGAACAAAAACGCGGCCGAAATGAAAAAATTCTCGTTCGAGGTCCCGATGGTAAAGAGCTTCAAATTAAATTCAAAAAACTACAAAGCTATCTAAATAAAGGATATACACAAGTCTAATATGAGCAAAAAAGATAATTTTCAAACTCGAGCAATTCATATTGGTAATGAGCCAGATCAAGAGACAGGTGCTGTTGTTGCACCAATTCACCTTACGTCTACCTATGAACAGCATGCAGTTGGCAATGATAAAGGTTATGATTATTCTCGAGGCGGGAACCCTACTCGAACGCGTTTAGAAAAAAACCTTGCCTCTCTTGAAAGTGGTGACCACTGTTTTGCATTTGCAAGTGGCATGGCAGCAACAACGACTCTGTTTCAAACTTTTAGTGCAGGTGACCACATCATCATAGGTCATAATGTTTATGGAGGAACCTATAGGATGTCTGTCAAAGTGCTGGCTAGACATGGCTTTGAATTTGAATTTGTTGATACACGGTCTTTAGAAAATATTGAAGCCGCTATCAGGCCTAATACAAAATTAGTTTTTATAGAAACGCCCACAAATCCACTGTTAGAATTATCAGATATTTTGCTAACAGCTAATCTTTGTAAGGCCAATAATATAAAATTAGCAGTAGACAACACATTTATGAGCCCTTTTGGGCAAACACCTTTGAGTTTAGGTGCAGATGTGGTCATGCATAGTGCTACCAAATTTATCGGTGGCCACAGTGATCTCATTGCCGGTGCATTAATCACAAATGATGCTGATATGGCAGAGCAACTCCAATTTATTCAGAAGTCTGGAGGTGCAATACCAAGCCCTTTTGATTGTTGGATCTTACTTCGAAGCACAAAGACAATGGCACTTAGAGTTCAAAAACAATCTGATAATGCTTTTGAATTAGCACAAAGGTTGCATCAGTCCAGCATTTTTGATGAAGTGATATACCCTGGTCTTGAAACTCATCCTCAGCATAGCCTTGCAAAAAGACAACAGCTCAGCCCTGAAGGAGTCCCAATATACGGATCTATGATTTCCCTGAGATGTGGTTCAGTCCAAAAGCGCGATGATTTTTTATCTAATCTAAGATTATTTACTCTTGCAGAGAGTCTTGGAGGTGTGGAAAGTCTGGTGAGTGTGCCATTTGAAATGACTCATGCATCCGTCCCCACCGATATGAAACTATCAATGCGACTTACTGAAGATCTTGTACGTTTATCCATTGGTATTGAGCATATAGAAGATCTTTACGAAGATATAATGATGGCCCTTAAAGAATAATTTGTGAGTGAAATATCGGTAGAAAATCGTTATTTTATATAAACACAATTGGCTTTTTACCAGTTGTACTGACCAAATAAGGTTTACTAAAAAATTTTAACATATCATATTTGATATTACCGGAGTAAAAAATGTCCTTGATGAGAAAAAACTTCTCTATATGTATCTTAATTACCTTCATCTTTAATATAGCATTATCGGATGTCATTGTTTCCATTGATGATGTTCTTGCTGGGGGCTACACTGAAGATATAGTCGTACCCGTGACAATTGCCAACCCTGATAATTCTGTTGGTGGTTTTCAATTTGATGTAGTTGCTNTACCAACACTTGTCACTNTNTCAGGAGNGAGNNNGGTTGTTGATGATTTTAGTGCGGATTATACTGTNTTTGAAGACGGTTCGGGCAGAGTCATATTTTATAGTGACAATGGGGGGGAGATTTCTTCTGGTGGCGATGACGTAGTATTGAATCTTCATTATGATGGATCAGACATTTTATCTGNANTAGTAGACCTTGAAGCTTATGATTTAACGGTAAGTGATGGAGATGGCAATATAATTTCAGGTGAGCTAGTGAATGGCTCGATTACTATTGGAGATGTTATTATCTTAAGCGCTTCAACGGATACTGGTGATGTATCAGAGCAGGTTTTTCTAGATATCAACCTTGAAAATTCTGGTGATGTTGGTGGATTACAATTTGATATTTTTGATACACCTAATTACCTAGATGTAACAGGTTTTTCTACAACAGACCGTTCAGAGGGTTTTTCAATTGATTTTAATGAACTTGATAATGGTGCTACACGTGTTTTGATCTATAGCGCGCAGAATGCAAATATTGTCTCAGGTTCAGGTCCTATTGCAAATTTGGCGATGGTTGTGCATGAGGATGCCTATAATTCTAATGTTGGTATAAACTTTGAAAATGTTATAGTAACAGATGCTATTGGTGGGACCTATTGGGTTGAAGCAGCTGACTCAGGTACTGTTACAGTTAGTCCGGGTTATATTGAAGAGCCACATAATCTTCAAGCCCAAGATGGTATGGATGCAGAGGTCCTTTTAAGTTGGGAGCCTCCTTATGGACCTATACCAGAAGATTTTGCAGAGGACTTTGAAGAAGGTGAAGTACCCGATGAATGGACATTGACCACCAATTCTGCCCAAGGTTGGTTTATTACACAAGACGGATCGAGTGCATTCTGGACTGTTCCATCCCATACATGGTACATGTGTTCAAATGATGACATGGCAGATGATGATGGTTCTGAAGATTATTTAGTAACTCCATCGCTTAATGTAAGCGGAGCTGAAACAATAACATTGAATTTTGCATCTTATTATGATGGCGCATATAGTCATACTGCTCATATTAGAGTAAGCACTGATGGAACAAATTTCACAGAAGTTGTGGCTCTTGATCCTGTTTCTGAATGGGTAACAGAGACCGTTGACCTTTCAGCTTATGCTGGTNAATCTAATCTTTATGTTGCATTCCATTCAAATGATAATGGTTTTTGGGCATCNGGGTGNGCCATAGATGATGTCTTTATCACATTTGCTGCCAGAGATATTGAACGAATCGTCCATTATGAGTTAACAGAGCTTGGAGAGTGGGCATTATCAGCTCCGAAAGAAGAAGTCTTAGCAGCATTCCCTGGTGGTATTCCATATGAAATGAGAGTTGATATAGACCAACCTCTATTTAATGGTAATAGGCCAGTAGAGCTTGATGCTTTTAAAGTTTACCGTTCAGAGAATAGTGTATCCGATTTTGAAGAGATNGCAGAGGTCGGTAGTGATGTAACTACATATCTTGATGAAGATGTCATAAATAGNACNACATACTATTACTATGTCACAGCTATCTATCCTGATGGATCAGAATCTGGACCAACAGCTACTGTCTCTGCTACACCTGTTGAATGGGTTGAGCTATGGATGGATGATGGTGGATCATTATCTGGCCAGATGGATACACTTGACTTTTATATTAATAACGAAACTGAGCTTGGTCTATTTTATTTTGAGATCATGGATTATCCTGATGTCCTGAACAGTTTAAATATTCTTAATACAGATCGAACCTCTGGTTGGGCGCTGGAGATTGCAGATCAGGGTGACGGGACAATTGCTATCACAGGTATTAGTGTTGGAACTGCTCTAGCAGCAGGAGATGGACCAGTCTGTCGAGCTGTACTATATCCTATCACTGATGAGGAAGTCACTGTCAACCTTTCCTACACAACAGGAACATCCATTCAGGATGTAGGATATGTTGATCTCAATTGGACTGCAGAGGGTGCAAGCTATGATGTTGGCATTGAGACTCAATATTTACAACTTTATGGTGGTTACGGAGAATCGGGCTCGCAGACAACTGGTTCGGTTTTTCTAAATAACACTCAGCCTGTTTATGCTCTCCAATTTGATATCCTTGCAGAACCGCCGTTCATTAATGGAGCAGAGTTAAATTTCAGTGAAATTTTAGATCTGGATGGGTGGTCTTATTCTGGCACGGATCTAGGGATCGGTTACAGGATAACAGCTTATGATAACACTCAATCTAACCCGATCGAACCTGGGATAGGTCATTTAGCTGACATTACCTATAATATATTGACTGGTATTCCTGATGAAACAATAATTGATATAACGGTCAGCGAGCCTGTTTTGGCTGATGTCAACAACCTCCCCATGCATACTGAGGGATTACCTCACTCCTTTTACGTAGGCCAGCCACCTGTTGGCTGTACAATCGAGAATGTATCTGGTCAAATGGTACCAGGAGGCATTGGAACATTTGAGATACACATGGAGAACACCGAAACAGTTAATATATTAGAATTAGGAATTACTGACATGCCTAATTATATGACAGTCACAGATATAACTCTTCTAGATCGTTTTGAAGATGGAACAATAGATGGTGAGTCTGGTGAGGCAGAAGATGGGTCATTTTATTTTCTAGGATATGATTTTTCTACGGCAATTGAGCCAGGTGCTGGAGCCATATTAGAGTTAGAAGTACAGTTTAATAACAATCTTATTAATCCATCTGTTGTTTTTATGATAGACATGATATCAGCAGGTGATGAGGAAACAAACCCAATTATTGCTATTACTGACAATTATGGGCAATTCAGCAGTAATATGTTAGCTGTTGATGAAAATGAAAGATTACCTGGAGAATTTGCATTACATCCAAACTACCCTAACCCCTTCAATCCTTCTACAGTTATTCCTTATGATATTGCAAATAGTGCTAATGTATCACTTTCTGTCTATGATATGCGTGGTAGGGTTGTGAATGATCTTGTAAGAAAATTTCAACATGCAGGTAGATATAGTATTAATTGGTATGGAAATGATAAGTTGGGTAATCAAGTATCCGCTGGTGTCTATATCTACAAATTGCAGGCAGGGTCTAAAGTAATTAGTCGAAAGATGGTATTGATGAAATAAAATAAAATTATGCCGCGGTGGTGGAATTGGTAGACACGCCAGATTTAGGATCTGGTGCACTTTGTGCGTGAAGGTTCGAGCCCTTTCCGCGGTACTCTGATATTACCCTTATTTATTTTTTAAAGAATAAGGCTCTTTANTTTTATATGCTTACAAAAAGTAGCCTGTTATTTTCTAATTAACCAGTATACCTCTAAAGAACGATAGCCTTTATACAATTTAAATTGAGTTTCTTAGTTCAATATGGACGAAATACGCGTCGAGTGTTTTTGCATGTGTAGATTGATATTATATTTACAACTAATCATTTCTTTTACCTTTTCTGAACCTTTTAATGGCTTGACCTTGATNTCAAAAGAAAGTGCTGGACCAGACAGCCCCGCATTAACACAACTTATTGATAATGATGGGAATATCATTAATGAGTGGATCCATGATACTGAATTATCAGCAATTGCATACATCAGTCCAGACAGTATATTATTTGCTTCATGTAAAATTGACAATCCTAATGGTCCAAACAGAAACGGTAGATTTAAAAAAATAAATTGGGAAGGTGAGATAATTTGGGATTACATAATACCAGATTCAATATGCAGGCCCCATCATGATATTGAAGTAATGCCCAATGGAAATATTCTAGCAATTTGCAGTGAATTAAAAACATATAATGAATTATTGAGTGCTGGAATGATAATAGATGAGGTTCCAGATATTAATTCAAACAGAGGGAATATGGATATGGTAATTGAAATAGAGCCCCTAGAGAACAACCTTGCTAATATTATTTGGAAATGGCATTTTTGGGATCATTTAGTCCAGGATATAAGCCAGGATTTCTCTAATTATGGATCGATATCTGCAAATCCTCAATTATTAAATATTAATTCACCNTCTCTCTCATTCCTCTACGAAAATAGCCCNTCTGGTGCGGATGCTGATTTTTGGATGCANTGTAATTCTGTATCATATAATTCATCTTTAGATCANNTCATGCTCTCATCGCGNAATCGAAGCGAGGTATNTGTNATTGATCATTCNACAACAANTGATGAAGCATCTTCNAATTCAGGAGGAANTTATGGACAAGGAGGCGACTTTTTATANAGATGGGGGAATCCNCAAAACTATGGTAGAGGTAGTGAAAATGATCAAATATTAAGAGGGCAACATAGCGCAATNTGGATTCCTGAAAATTTTCCAGGNGAAGGAAATATTTTATTATTTAATAATTCTCATACGATTGATTATTCTGCTGTTCTAGANATTATTCCTCCTATCNATNTNAATGGCTCTTATTCATTAGATGCAATTAATGCTTATGAGCCTAATGACTATTATTGGATATACATTTTGGANCAACTAGCTCTGGTTAGGGGTGGAGTATGGAGACTACCAAATGGGAATACAATTATATCCAACCTTTCTTCATTATTTGAAATAGGGCCAGATAGTGAAATAGTATGGGTTCATAGTGGTACATTTTATCCGTCTAGAGTNATCAAGTATAGTTTTGATTACTTTAATTCAAATAACCTATTGTATGATATAAATAATGATGGTTTACTTAATAATTCTGATCTTGAAATGCTAATTCTTCTTGTCATTAGCGAGGACGATTCATTTACNGTAGCGGATATNAACAATGATTCATTAACNAANATTTTCGATTTATTACTTTTATCAGATTATNTACAAACTTTTTAAAAAATCTTCAAAGTAAGCAACGAAATTAACNTTCAAGGTTTATTTNTATTTTAAGNANTNAGACTTTTTAATTNTCAGNTGTTTCTTCTAATTGCTCAANTAGNTTAAGAGATATCCATTTATCAAATAATTCATTTAANGTATTNACATATTCNNTGTAAATACGCTGGTTAATATTTTTTTTCTTANTTGGNTCATCTTCAGTATTCAATGTTTGTTCATTTAGCATCTCGAGCATTCTTTCTGCTGATTCTTTTTCTTTGATNATCCAGGATATGGGTTCTTTCATATTGGCCATTATTTCTTTATCATTTTTNTCACNAANTGNTATNTTGATAGGTACTCCAATACNATTGATNTTTCTNANNGCTAAAAGAACTGATTTNTCTCTTATTTTTAAATTTTTTGCAAGGCTTTTGACTGATATTTTTTGAGGGTAGGCTTTATAAGTAGCATCAAGAACTCTCGAAGAGATATTGTCCATACCTCTTCGTGCAATTATTTTTGGATCTGTTTTTATATTTTNCATAGGGAAACTAGCAACTAAATTTGGCNCCATTTTTCCAAGANCTAATTACGCCAATACTACTCAATTTAATCCTATTAACCAAAAATGACAATTTTTTCCAAATCCAGATATAGGTCAATGATAATATGTATTATTCTACCTATTGCATTCATTTTTGGGAATGGCGAGAGTAGTGATATCAAATTTGAAAAAGTAATAGACTCATTAAAGACGTTAAGAAATAGATCGCCTGAAAGAGCTATACGATATGCAAGAGAGATATTAGATGATCATGGTTCAAATGATCTAGGCCATAATGAATCAAGGATCCTAAATATTGTAGGAGAGATTTACCTTGAACTTAGCCTTCCTACTCTTGCGCTATCTTATTTTATTGACGCAAATGAAAAGAGTGTAGTAAAAGGTAAAAAACCTTGGATCTCGATCAATATAGGCAATGTATACTTCCAGGAGAAGGCCTGGCTCAAGGCAAAAGAAAAATATCTTGATGCTCTAGATGCTTTTAGAAGGAGAAATGTAAATCATCCTAATGCTTTGAGTGGTAAAGCTAAAGCACTTAGTAACCTAGGCAAGATCGAAATGAATTTGAATAATCACGACCAAGCACTTAAGTACTTCAAGGAGGCGCTAGATTTAAAGAGAAACTCTGCAAGATACCAGGCTTTCCAAAAAACTAAATTAGATGCGAAACCTGCCTACGTTGGTATAGGGGCGGGTGTTGCTAAACAGCATCATTTGTTATCGATATTGTACACAAGATGGGGTCTATATGAGTTAGCACAGGAACAGTGCAGCGCAATAGACTCATTAATGAGTTATTTAAATGGCAAAGAAGATGTTAATTATGATACTAGTTTGATTCTCGGTAAAAATTATTCAAGAAGATGTGAATTGTTTACGATACTAGGAGAATATCAAAAGGCACTAACTAATTCACGATCTGCAATCGTCTTATTAAAAAATTCGCCTATAGAATTGGTTAAACATTATAAGATTGACGCTGAAATGTACATTGCACAAAATGATCTATATAAAGCCCTGGAATCTATTGATACAGGTCTAAAAATATGTGATTTTAATGGAATGTCCATCCAAGAATTAGATCTTTTGGATAAGAAAATGAAAATTTTAAAGTCAAATAAGCTTGAAAGAAGTGCGTTAGGTATATCCCAAAAGATCATCGTGAAAAAAGAGCAGGTTGAAAATAAAAGGATAGAAATATTACTGGAAAGTCTTAGTTATCGGTCTGAGCTATTAAAGAATAGGAAAGAAATTTCTGCTTCAAAGAATAGACAAAAAATGACCCTTGTTATAAGTTTTGCAATAATTGTTATGCTCGGATTTATTGTAAAGTATTATAGGAATAAAAGAAAATATTTAGAACAACAAGTAAAGCTTAATGAACAAGAAAAGCAAATTGTGGCATCTGAATTAAAAAAGAAGGAAAATGATTTAATAAAAATGTCCACATTTATAGTATCAAAAAATGATCTTTTGTCATCTATTGTTAAGGACCTTGAGTATCATATATCTCTCATAGATAATAAGAGTGATAGAAAATCATTAGAGCCGCTCAAGAAGAGGATCTCAAATAAAATAGATGATTCAGCAGACTGGGACCAGTTTCTAACGCAGTTTTCTACGGCCTATCCAGATTTTATAGACTTCTTGACAGAGAAATATCCAAAATTGCGTTCAGGAGATATCAAGCTTTGTTGTTACCTCAGAATGAATATGAATACAAAAGAAATAGCAAAGGTGTCTGGACTATCTGTTAGGGCTGTTGAGAATAAACGTTATAGACTTAGAAAGAAACTAGAACTGGAAACTGATGTCAGTTTAGACTCTTATATTCATTCAATGCGAAATAAGTAGAAATGGCGTAATAAAATATTACTTTTTCGTATCTAATTTTTAACATAAAAAATGACTAAATTTGGTTAATATGAAAAATTATTTTAAAGTATATACTCTTTTTATCATTATCCTATCTATAGGATGTGAGGATGTTGAGGTAGCAGTGCCAGGTAATAATCAAAATCCTGAATCAGTTGCTCCAATAGGTACTATTATTTGGGATGTAAACAATGTTGTTGTCGCCGATGATAAAGCCAGATTGCCTGAAAATTCTGCGACTGGTGTTACGATCGGAAGATTAAATGCAACGGATGACAACCCCGATGATGAATTTACCTTTCAAATTAAGAGCCAGAAAGTTGACGGGAGTAATGTTGACCACTTTGTAATAGAACAAGATTCTGACTCCAATTATGATCTAGAGACCAATAGCAACCTTATTAATTATGAAGCTCTGAGTGGTTCTAAAGAGATAATTGTCACAATTACTGTAACCGATGATAACCCCGATCAAAAAACTAGTGATTTTGATCTAACAATTGAGATCACTAATGTTAATGAATCACCTTATTTCACAAACCTCAATCATATCGCTAGATTTGCGGATGAGTATGTGGAATATAGTGGCTACAGAGTAGAATGGAGTGATACTGATGAGGGAGACAACCCTACTTTTACTAGCTCTTCAGTACCCGACTGGTTAACAATCGAGAGTGACGGGCAAATGCTAGGTGATCCTGAGCACGCAGATATTGGAAACCATTCTTTTATACTATCCATTTCAGACGGTGAGATAGATGTACAAGAAGAAATAAATATTGAGGTTCGAGAAAACCTGGCGCCATTATTCACTAATGCTAATACAGTGCCAACGCTTATTCGTGTAGGTTGTTATGATGATAATGAGAATTTAGCTGATATCAATTGGTACGATCCGAATAATAATAAACCCCATTTTGCTGGCAATGATGTTGTTACTTTTTCGCATGAAGGTACTGAATCTATCGAGTGGCTTAATTTTGATAATATAGACGAAGGTATTTTATTCTGTGTGCGTGCACCTGAGAATGGAGATGCTGGCACATCTATAATTGGTCTTTCATTAACAGATAATAGACCCAATATACCCCTGACCACTGAGTACTCTTTAGAATTAACATTGAGTGCTAATGATGCACCTGCATTCACCAATCTTGATAATATTTCATTTACAATATCTGCTGGAGAGCCATTTGAAGAAGATATTAACTGGCAGGACCCACAGGAAGATCAGATAACCTTTTATATAACAGAGTCTCTTTCTTGGTTCAACTGGGATGAATCTGGTAATATTTCGGCTACTCCAGATTCAACTGATATTGGAAACTATAATATAACATTCTCAATTGATGATGGATGTTTTGAAGTAAATGCTGAGAAGACTATTACAGTACAATAATTAATCATAAAGGATATTAGAATGAAACTTAGATCAGATATGAATGCTAGGACAGCCATGGTATATGGTGGCGCAGCCTTTTTACTCATCATTGTTGGATTTAGATCTGTACTTGCGACACTTGACCCAGACCATGTTGGAATAATGACCTATCTTTCCATAGGGGCACTAGTACTTGAGTTCTTTTTACTACTTTTATATGCGCAGAGTATCTACAACCTGGGTCCTGATGGCGGTGGAGAGTCTCAGTCCGCTGGTGGTGGGGTAGCTAACATGGATAGTAAAGAACTATCTGAACTCACAAAAGCGGTTATAAAAGTTGCTGAAATGGGTGAGGGACTTTCTAATCTAGCCAAAGGAAAGGTGAGAGCTGAGATCAAAAAAGAGGTAAATGAAATTTTAACTAAAGCCATCAAAGATTAGGCTGTAGACCATGAAAAAAGTAGAAGTTTACTTCTTAATAAATCTTGGAGCGATCTTGAGTCTGTTTGCGATAGAGGGTGAACTGGCAATCTACATGCAGAGGCAGGATGATATCCTTAAGAATGTAGCGCAAGATAAGCTCCAGACGCTTGTTGAGATAACTAATATTGAATCAGACTATGAGGATCCTGACCATTACCGTCTTTTCTTTAATGTGGAAGGTCAATATGAAAAAGGCTCCATCGAATTTAACCCCAGTTTTACCACATCAATAATTGAGGTAGAGGGAGAAGAGTTAAGCATTGATGATGATTATGACTGGGAATTGGACTCGGTTTCTGTTGAGCCGTATAATGATAAGGGTGATGATAATCGCTATGTCGCCAAAGTCGATATTGGTTCGGTCAATGAAGAATATCTGAATCAACCATTTAACGTTGATCTGGGTATCAAATTTATTCCAGATATTGATACGGTGACCTATGATAACTGGTCGACTGCATTCGGGGACTACAAAATAACGGATAAGTTATTGAAAATAATTGACAGTGAGGTTTCCAGAGAAGGAAATTTTTCCATGAGCCGTCGATTCGATACTCCAATCACACTTATTTATATGGATGGCCAGCAAGCTGAATTTTTTGTTCTTTTTGATAAGGAAAAGTATACCGTATTGAAGGGACTGAATTGGGAAATACCTTTTAGTGTTGGTGGTGTCAACTCCGATGCGGACTTTAATATTGAACTTTCAAGTGGTAAAGATATTGTAAAAGAATTAGTGTCTGGTCTACCCCGTGCGTTCATAAAGGGTAAGGGCACTGGCAGTGGAACTGTCGAAATAGTTGGTTTTAGAAAAAGAGATAAAAAATCAAGTATTACTTCAGCGAAAATAGTTGTTGTTGACCCTCAATATAGCTCCCCCGCAGAAGAAAAGGAGATATACATTGGAGAAAGTTATGTATTTGATAGCAGGGTTAAAGACGTGGACAGAGACAGGATATCGGTGAAAATATCAGGTTCCGCAGTTAATACTAAAACGTTCAATTCTTTTGAGGCAAAACTCAAACCAAAAAGTAGGGGACAGGTCAAGTTTGAGACCTTTGTTGATGGAAANCCTGTAAAAGATTTGACATANGAAGTGAAGGTTAAAAANGTNCCTCCACCNAAACTTGAATTTAAACGAATGGGTAAAGGTTCTAATAATATGTTGCTAACCGTGACCACCTACGGAAATAAGAATGGTAAGAAAGCTGTTGTTCCTCTTTCTGGTATTTATGGCAAGCTCGAGGAAGAGCAAGTTGAAAAACGCATTGGAAATAGNAGGGTGGCAAAATATAGTTTTGAAATGGACGAGCCTCAGTTTGGAGAGACCACTGAACTAAGGATCAAAGTAGTCGACAAGTATAAAGCTGAGACCATTTCAGATAATGAGTTTGAATATTATGATTATTAATAAAATGAAATTAAAAATTGTACTCCTGTTTGCTGCATCTTTAATAAATGCTCAGGAGGCGATTTATTGGGAAGTGGTAGACCCCACTGTGAATAGCGAATTCATTGAATCCTATATTGACCATTTGATCAAGGTTGATAAGGTTGAACAGAACTCCATTCAAGCATCTCACTCCATCATAGTCCACCTTGATGTTTCATCAGATCAGGTTGAGCTAAAAAAACTAAAAGCAAAAAATTATCAGATGGGTGAATACCAATCTTTTGATATGAAGGAAATTGAAAAGATGGACCCTGTTCAGTTGAACACTATCATTTCAAGAAAATATAAATGGAAAGATGTGAGCCGTCGAGACCTATCTGAGCTAGATGAGTTCAGCACTGTAGATAATATCTTTCAAGAGCGAAGCTTTAAAGATGCTAGAGATGCTTTCTGGTGGTCTAATTCGCAGGTTAGTGTTAGTTCTGCGATGAAAGTATTCATAAGGCAGAAGAGCAGCAGTCTTGCATTTAGAATTGAGCAGGGATTTGGTGATCTAGGGCTTTCGCGACAACTATCAGAAAATCTGATATTAGGTTTATCGAATGATATAGTTAGTACTTATATGATAGTCCCTGGTAATACGGAATCGGTTGTNAGCGGTATTGGACATCCAGTTGAAGGCAATCTAGGTTTTGGNTTCAAGTTNGATACNCATACNCTTGGNGGGCAGGTCAATTACATGGATGTTGATGGCCAAGAATACGACCATAAAAAAGTTTTTAGCAGAAAACATATGATCATTCCTGCTAGTAGTGGACTTTTTTACTGGAGTAATACATTCCAGATCAATAGAAAAGTAGACTCAAGTTATGGAACAAAAATAAAGGACCAGAAGAAAGAAAAAGAGCGCTCTGAAAAAGAGATAGCAAAGAGNAGGGTCTGGAGGACAGAAGATGAAGAGTTTTCCGGATTGTTTCAAAGTCTTGATGAAGATGGATACGTTATAATAGTTGTAGACAGAGATGACAAGGCACATAAGATGGCTGAAAAGGGTAGAGAGTGGACCACGTCTAGCGGTAGCTCAGTCAAAGCAATATTAAAGGAAAGGAAGAGGGACAAGATCACTTTATTGCGTAAAAGTGATGATTTTACAATGGTCTTCAAAAAGAAAGAGCTATCTGAAGAAGATCAAAAATTTTTAGAACGATTAAAATGGGATAACGAAAAAACNANAAAGATATTTATTGATAAATTTCTNNCCCAAGACCANCGACTAGTTAGGTCAGCAACTGGCACTGTAAAAGCAAGAAGAGGTAAAGGAAAAGANTTAAAGGTTAGTCAACCTTTTGCATCCATGCGATTAAAAGCAGGTCTCTCCTTTGTCCAGTTTGTCCATGCACGCTGGAATGATGAAGCCAGTAGGCATGAGGTCACAGACNGAGTGACCGGCTCAAACTCTATTGGNCTTTACGCNAAGGTTGAGGGGGTAACAGACAGTAAAAGATCGAAGTCTTACCTTCAATTCAATGTTTCCCCAAGTGGTTTTAAGGCCTACTCATTNGGATTAGAGCATAATATCTGGAGAATGGTCAATGTAGGTTTTGACNTCACGCTTTATCCAAATAANTCTTTCATTGANTTCAGCGATAGAAGGAACGATAATGAAAGTAAATGGAANTGGTACCCNGGAAGTCGTCCTGATGAAGCAGNNTCTGGAGGAGGNTCTATGATTATTTCACCNTATTTTACAGTTAATTTTTAGATACTATGGTAGCTCAAATGAGAATTTATTTTATCAAATTGATGGCTTTACTTGTTCTGAACTCATCAATTTTTGCACAAGACAGTCTTGATTTAAAGAATGATAATGCTCAGGCAGACGAGGACGGATCTGTAACGATCAAGGTCCTAAAAAATGATGGTTTAAAAGACAAAAGCAATCTGATCCTTGAGATAGTTGAAAAACCAAAATTTGGAACTGCAGCGATCGATGGTCTTTCTATCAAATATACTCCTGAGTCAGATAAAAATGGAGTAGACAATTTTAAATACAAAGTAGATATAGGTACTGCTAGCGGAATTGCTCAGGTCAAAGTAAATGTCAATCCTAAAAACGATCCACCAATAGGCATATCTATTGATAAAAATAGTATTGCAGAAAATACTCCTGCTGGAACTATTATTGGAAAATTAAGAGTAGTTGACCCCGATGAAAAAGATTCTCACAAGTTTAGCCTTTCAAGAGATGATAAACCCAACTTTAGTTTGGATGGTTCTAATCTTCTTTCAAAGCGTCCATATGATTATGAAGAAAAAAGTTATTATTCTGTATCAATACAGGTTACCGATTCTGAGAAGGAATCAATTGTTGGAACGGTAGATATAAAAGTTGAAGATGTGAATGAGGCGCCTGTCTTGGTTAGCAAGACCAATATGAAAGTAAAACATCCAGAGGACGCTGGTAAGATCGTTGCTAGAATAGAGGCTGAGGACCTTGACTCAGGACAAGATAATGTGAAATATAAATTAACCAAAGGAGATGATGCGCGAGCATTTAAGATCACTTCTAGAGGAGACCTAGCATTTTTAAAACTTCCAGATTTTGAAAAACCCCTGGATAATGACAAAAATAATATTTATGAGGTTAGCTACAGAGCGATTGATAGTAAGAATAAAGATCTAACTGTTTCAGGTTCTATCACTGTTACAGTAATGGATATGGTCGAGAAAGAAGTAAAGCCCATGGATAAGCGAAAATTTTTGGCTTGGAATGTTGATCATCAACCCTATCATATTCTTATGGAAGATGCGATAGATGACTATATAAAAATGAATTATACTGAAGATGATACCAGAGTCACTGGCATTGAAGAAGAAGATGGGACAGGAATAGTTGAAATGGAACAGACTGACCAAGTTATCATTATTCAGCAAAAAGGAAATGCAAATGAGATCCATGAGATCTGGTATGGTAATGGACTAAACTACACCGTGATCGACAGAGAGAAAGTGGATTGGATATTTAGCCAGGACATACAAGAGGTATTAATAGACAGGAATCAATATTTAACAAGTGATTCAGAGACTGTTTTTCATAAAAATGAGAAAGAACGATTGATGGCAGGCTATGGTTCGCAGTTCTCCGTATGGCATGCAAATAATTTTAAGATATCACTCTCAACCTTATCGATCCGTTCTAACATGATTCAATATGCGACCAATATGAGAGTAGGTAATTCATTAATTGGATTACCAGGACTTTTAGCAGGCGCAAGCGAATTTGGTATAGCGACTCAGCGTTCCGAATTTGGTCTTAGAGTACCTTTTGCATTTGATCTTGCATCAACAGGTTATGGTAGCGTTGATGTGCCTACTGCAGACTATCTAGGTCTTTATGCAAGGGGGAATATTGACAACCTTTTTAGTACCAAAACCAATTTTCATGGGCTCTTTGGATTTACATTTTATCCATCTAGTTCAGGTGAAAAGTTGAATTCATTGGATGGCCTTGGTGGAGATCAAAGTACAATACAAGATTCCACTGAGAACTTAAATATACTTGATAGCTATGCTCTAGCTGCTACAACTGTTCAAGTTCCAATAAAACTACCTTTTATTGGAAGGCTTACTGCATCTCCTGGGTTCCATTATATGAAAGTGGCGCACAGACTCAAAGATAAAAGAACTCAAGCTGTTAGTAGTGGACAAGAAATGTATGAGAGGACCTTCTATCAAAACTCAGTTCTCAATGAAGGCAATTCTTTTACAAGACTGAATTCTTTTTATATACGCTTCGATCTACTGGGTACTATTGGTGAAAAACCAAACTTCATTGAAAAACTATCACTTTTTGATTTTATAAATATATCTAATGTTCCATTCTATGAACTATCGATCCAGTATATATCTGAACTAAATATGGTCACTACGCTGAATCTCAATATCTCAGATGACATTGGTATATCTTTTAAAAGCCTTTCAAGAAATAGCGATCTACCAGGAAACTGGATGCCAGAATCCAAGATATGGTTTGGCTTGAATTACAGGGCAAACTTTTAAATAGACAACTTGCTTTGTGTATCCAGTTCAGAAATATGAATGTGGGTACATATTCCATATTATTCTTTATAGGGAATAATACACATTGATATTCCGTTACTTGTTGAATATATTTTTTCTGTATTATGAACTAAAACTAACCTGCAAGTGATGTTAAAAAGAGTAAACTACCTATTATACCTGATCCTATTAAGTAACATTGATATTCGTGCGCAGGAAATGATCTACGATGAAGCAGGTGTCCCTAAATTAAAATCCAGGGCAGTCAAGGCTGATCTTGGTGCGGATATACAGGCCTCACCATTTACAACTGTTATCCTTGATGCTTCTCGTTCAAATCCACAGAATGGTTCACTAACATACGAATGGACGTTTGCAACCAACCTGATCTTTAAGGAAGATTATGACTATGATGATTCTGATGATTTAATTCCATATACACCTGCTGAGACCGGTGACTTTAGTCCAGATGCTAAAACAAGTATAAAAAGGATGATCACCCGAAATAAGTACATCGAGTTAGATATCCCTGATGTAACAGAAGAAACTCAATTTTTTGTTTTTCTAAGGGTACAAAACCATGTAGGTAGCACTGACACTGATACGTTATTAATTACAGTAGAAGCACCGATCGTTGATTCCTACACTGCTGCTTTTTCAGATGCCATGCAGGTTCAAGAAGATATTACCAGTTTTACAGTCGTAGATGAAGCTGCTGAATATAGAGAACCACTGACAGAGACAGTCATCAATGCTGATTATTTGACGATACAAGCATTGAATAAAGATAGGCTCAATCCTATGGAAGTGAGCATTGTTAATGCATTTATTTTTGATTTTTTAAAAGAGCGTGGTGTAAAAAATATTTTAGACCCTAATAGGAAAATTCCAGACCAGATTCAGGTTAATAAATTATTTCAAAGGACCAGGTTGGAACCAGACACCGTCCTATTAGTTTCCACTGATACTCTATCTGTCAATGAAGACCGAACAAGATTCCAAGAAGCACCTATTGATACCATTCTAAAGGAAATAAAAGGTGATACAACAGGGGGATTGGAGACATACTTGGTCTATCGCCGTTATGATACTGTTACATCCATTGACACTCTTTTCTATACAGAGGTAGTTGATACGACCTTAAAATATAATTTTTATTGTCAGGACTATGACTGTGCAGCAGAGAATGCCTATTTAGAGCAAGCAGGACAAGTACTGGCATGGGGCATAAATAACTATTCTGAGTTGGAGTTTCATTACTTTACCTTAAATGATATATACGCAAGTGAACCTTTAAGTCGCTGGATAGCAGAACCAATAATTTTCAGCCCCTACGCAGATAGTATGCTACGTTACCCAGAATCTGTAGGAATAGATCCGGATGGGTCCTTGGTGATTATTACGGGTAATAGGCAGAAAGTATTTAAGCTTGGTAAGGACCTACATCCATTGAATGCTATAAAAGATAACGCCCTTAAAGATGCTATCACTTATCCAGGGGGTATTACTGCTGGCTTTTTGGGTGAGCTATATGTCACAGATAAATACGGCCATTCCATTTATAAGATATATGAAGGTGAAATAAATACTGTCTTTACATCATCAAGAGACAAGGATGGTTTTGTTGTCCAAGGAGAGCCAACAGCACCTACAAGTGTTCGTGTAAATCCCCAGGGTGAGATCGTGGTCCTTTTTGAAGGGGATGGTTCGATACATAAGTTTGATCTTAATGGGCAAAGGACTACTCTTTTACAGTCTGGCATTCTAGAGGCTCCCTCAGATATTGCATTAAGTAGTAATGGTAGTCTATTTGTGACCAGCAGTAGCCTACACCAGGTTTTTAGAGTTGCGAATGATTCTACAGCAGTACCTATTGCAGGGACTCAAGGAGGAACAGGTGCAGCCATGGATGGTGTCATGTCATTAGAATCATTTCTTGGAGAGCCGGTCAGTATCGATTTTGATGCTTCAGACCGCCTTTATATTGCAGACAATGCATTTGGCTCTATACGAGTAGTAAATCCAGATGGAATGATCAATACTCTTACTGAAAAAGATAATCGTGTATTTGATATAGCCCAAATGAGGATTAATAATCAGGAGCTTACTACACTTTACACAACCCACACACTTGGTCATGAAGTAACACGGTTGCGTTATCACACCTCTTCAAATAGCAGCAAATTTCATTATATTTATTTTCCACACTATACAATAAAACAAGAAGGGATATATGGACTTGAAGATTCCATACGTGCGGCCCTTGAATCTGTTTTAACGGGACCCAAACCAAAAGAAAAGAGATCGATCATAAGAAAATTAAAAGATTCCAATCGAAGATTCTCAGAATACCTCAAGAGGAATCCTCTCATCTTTGGGTTACTTTTACTTCTGATCAATCAGGGCGTTTCTGCAGCCTTGGGAGATGGTGGCACTGCAGATCTTCCCCCTGATTTCCCTTTTTAAAGATTTTTCTATTATTTTAGATCATCAAAGGAGTTGATCATGAAAAAGCTCTTAATTTTTTCTGTGGTGCTAGGGACGCTAGCATTCGGACAAAAAAATAATCAAACTAGCCAACAATTAAGTACTTTAGGCCAAACGAGATATAGTACAAATTCTGTTTCAGAAACAGTACCTAGGCGCCTGTCTTATCAAGGGCTATTAACCAAAACAAATGGAAGAGCTGTCTCTGATGGCACTTACCAGGTTACCTTTAGACTTTATAGACAGTCAGAAGGTGGAACAGCATTCTGGGAAGAGACTCAGAATATAGGAATAGAAGATGGTATAGTAACTGCCACACTGGGCTCAACAGTCCCGATCAATAATATTCCTAGCGATGCTTATCTAGAAATCGATGTTGATGGTACAGCACTCTCCCCTAGGCAAGAAATGACATCTGTTTTCTATTCAGTTTTATCAGATACTGCAAAGTATGCTGAGGCTGGTAGTTATCTTAATCTTGATGACCTCCCTGATCTTTCATCATATGCAACAAAAGATACCCTCACAAGCTTTGCACAGAATAACAGCCTAGACTCGGTTGCATTTACTGGAAGCTATAATGACCTATCTAACCTTCCAGACCTATCAGAGATCCTCGAGCTTGATACTTTAGGATATTACATCATGTCTGATAGTCTAGACTCGTATACATTAACTGCGGATATGTCTGATAGTTTAGCACTATATACCTTGACACTGGATCTGGCAAGTGTTGCACTATCCAATGATTACAATGACCTATCTAATCTTCCAGATCTCACACAGTATGCCGCTTTGGACACTCTTGGTTCGTATGTCTCAAGTGATACACTAGTAAACTTTGTCATCACAGATAGCCTGGGCACTATTGCGGAGCAAAATGCAGATAATGTTACGATAACAGGCGGCTCAGTAATAGGGATCACAGATGTAGCAATTGCTGATGGAGGAACAGGAGCCTCAGATAATTCAACAGCTAGAAGTAATCTAGGTTTAGAGATCGGTGTAGATATACAGGCATATGATGCTGACCTTGCAGATCTATCTGATGGGACTCTTTCAGCAGAAAAGGTAGAATACCTTGATAATGTAAGGTCGGATGTCCAGGAGCAGATCGATGCTATTGGAGATGGACCAGTTAATAGTCTTGAAGATCTTGGTGTTACTGCAGACTCAACAGAGTTGAATTATGTCGATGGTGTGACATCGAACATCCAAGTTCAATTAGATGCAAAACAAGATCTTAATGCCAACCTTACAACCATAGCTGGTCTTGAGCAAAATAATGATCATTTTATTGTATCTGATGGTACAAATTGGACCATTGAATCGGGTAATAGTGCGCGTGAGTCCTTAGGATTGGGCTCTATAGCAACTCAAGAAGCGGATAATGTTACTATTACTGGAGGATCTGTCACAGGCATCACAGATATTTCGATCGCTGATGGGGGTACTGGGGCATCGGACATAACGACTGCTCGTGAAAACTTAGGCTTACAGATCGGTGTAGATGTACAAGGCTATGATGCGGATCTTACCGATCTCTCAGATGGTACCTTAACGGCAAGTAAGGTACAATACCTTGAAAATGTGACCTCTGATGTTCAAGCTCAATTGGATTCAAAAGGTACAGGCAACGTAAGCACCTTATCTGACCTAGGTGTCACCTCAAATGCAACGGAAGTAAACTACACGGATGGCGTGACCTCAAATATCCAAACTCAATTGGATTCAAAGATGGACAACAATGCTGAGCTTACTACCATATCCGGCCTAGCACATAGTGACGGGAATATCATTGTATCTGATGGTAGTGGTTGGACCGTTGAAAGCGGAGCAGATGCACGCACCTCCCTTGGCCTTGGTTCCATTGCTACTCAGGCAGCAGATAACGTATCGATCACTGGAGGATCCGTATCAGGAATCACAGATATCGCAATCGCTGATGGTGGAACAAACGCATCTGATGTTGGTACAGCAAGAAGTAATCTTGGATTGGAGATCGGTGTTGATGTACAAGCCTATGATGCAGACCTTGCTGATCTCGCAGATGGAAAACTGACCTCGACAAAGGTGCAATATGGTGAATATTTTATTGCAACAGATGGTACAAATGGTCAGGTCTGGACATCGGATGGAGATGGAGCTGGAGCTTGGGGTGATATTGGAGGTATAACAGGTGCTGCGACTACGATCGATACGGAAGATCTGGCTGCTTCCAGAGCGATCATTTCCAATCCAGATGGTAAAATTGCCGTTTCAGATATTACAACTACAGAATTAGGTTATATCGATGGTGTAACATCAAATGTCCAAACACAGTTAGACAATAAACAGGATAAGGATGATCATCTATCAGATATAGCAGATCTTAATCATGCAGATGGAAATTTTATTGTATCCAATGGCACCAAGTGGGTCATTGAGAACGGCTCAGATGCTCGAACTTCACTGGGTCTTGGTACAATCGCAACCCAGGCAGCCAACAACGTTGCTATCACAGGTGGTTCGGTCACAGGAATAACAGATATTACGGTTGCTGATGGAGGAACAGGAGCATCAGATATCTCAACTGCCCGTAGCAATCTTGGACTAGAGATCGGTGTGGATGTTCAGGCCTATGACGCGGACCTGGCGGACCTGGCAGATGGTGAATTGTCAGCGAGCAAGGTACAATACGCCATCACGACAGAAGGAACGAATGGTCAGGTCTGGACCTCAGACGGTGACGGATCAGGAGGTTGGGCAGCTGCTGCAGGATTAACTGGAGCAGGGTCAACGATCGACACAGAAGATCTTACTGCCTCTAGAGCGTTGGCGTCGAATTCAAGTGGTAAGGTTGAAGTGTCAGACGTCACGAGCGTAGAACTGGGTTATTTAGATGGTGTTACATCAGCAGTGCAAACTCAGTTGGATGCCAAGCAAGCGGCCGATGACGACCTGACAGATCTTGCAGATGGAACTTTGTCTGCCAGTAAGGTAGAGAACAATGAGTATTTCATAACTGCAGCAGGAACCAGTGGACAGGTTTGGACATCAGATGGTGATGGAGCGGGTAGTTGGGTTGCTAACTCAGCAGCCTCTAATATCAACGGGCTTTCTGACGCACTGGTCGAGGATACGGGCTCGATGTATGTTGGTAATGACCCATCATCAACAACGGATGCTGCCGATTATAATGTGGCGCTAGGAACAACTGCTCTAAGCGCTGTGACCACTGGAGATAATAATACGGCCATTGGACATAATGCTCTGACTGTAAATGAAGGGGGAAATCGAAATACAGCTGTGGGTAAGAATGCCTTAAAATCAAACACGTCTGGGATCACAAATGTGGCTTTGGGTTCAAGTGCATTAGAGAGAAATACAACGGCCAATAGCAATACAGCAGTTGGACACGCCAGTAGTTACCTTCTGAATTCTGGACAAAATAATGTCTCTTTAGGCTATGAATCATCTAAATCAATGACAAGCGCTAATCAAAATGTGATTATTGGAGCTGGTGCAAACCCTAGCGCAGAAACAGGTACCAGTAACCAAGTTGTAGTGGGATATACTGCAACAGGACAAGCAAATAATTCGGTAACGCTTGGTAACGCAGATGTGACTGCTGTTTATATGGCCCAAGATCAGGGTGCAACTGTGTATGCAGCAGGCGTTGATATTACTGGTTCAGGTGGGTTGATACTTGAGAATGATGAGACGATCACAAATTCAACTGATGGCACCATATTGATCAATGGGAAGGCAGACTTTAATGATAATGCTCTTACGGGCTATGGGGCTGACCTTCAAACAGAATCAGGTACTTCAAAAACATTAGCAGCAGCAGACAATGGTACAATTATTGTATGCTCAAGTAGCAGTGCTGTGACCATTACAGTACCAGCTAGTTTGCCTTCAGGATTTAACTGTATGATCATTCAGAATGGTAGCGGACAGGTCTCATTGAGCGCATCAAGTACGACCTTAAATAATCGTAATGGTAGCAAGACCGCAGGCCAATATGCGATCTTGACACTGGTTCATTTAGGCAGTGATGTATTTGTGGTCTCAGGTGACACATCCTCTTAAAACTTTAAGAGATCAACCATTAATACTTTTAAAATAATGAAAGCGTTTATTACAATATTGGTTATGATGTGCAGTATATATGCACAGGGAATGAAGGTGGTCACACAACAGATATCCCTTACTCAAACGCCCATGTTATCTGACTCATTGGTTTTAAAAGGATCTCTTGGAAAGAATTTTAATCATTCAGGCAGTGGTGATACCCTTACCCTTAAGGGAGGTCTGTGGAATATAGCATCCGGGCTATACTCTTTACCTCCCATGATACAGGGTTCCTTTCCTGATACGGTTGAGAAAAATTTAAAGAATGTTTATGCTCAGGCTATTGTCACAGACATGAATGGGATAAATAGTACTGACCTCCATATCCAATTTGGTGGCAGTAAGGATATCATAATTCTTCCAATGGAAGCATTGAATGATTCAACCTACCGTGTCTCTATCTCTGATAGCCTTAGGTCTACTCTCAATTTTCGTGCTCACTTTGTTAGTGAAGATGGTATGTCAAACATTTCAAAGACCAATTACAATACACCTCATATGGAATTTGCAGTGAATGAGTTAACTATGGCAGATACCTTTAGTTATTATCCTGATGGTATAAGGTCAGAGTCTTGGAGGATGTTTTCTTTCCCGGGCGAGTTAGGTCAAAACCAGGTTGAAAGGTCAGAACTTGCTGAGGGTCATGTGTTCTATGACTGGGACCCAAATAATAACACTTGGGTAAAACCAGATAGCCTTTTGATCGGCAGAGGATACTGGTTCAAACATATTTATAACGAGCCTGTTGTTTTCAAGAATAAAGACACCACGGGCTTTGCAGTTCCTCTTGAAAATTATACCATTCAACTCGATAAGGACTGCAATATGGTTGGTAGCCCATTCTCTTTCCCTGTTCAAGCCGAGTTCAGTGAAGGGGTGTCAATGCCTTTCAAGTATGGTGCAGGTACAAAAGAAGGATGGGCAGATACAAATGTTTTCGAGCCTTGGGCAGGATATGCGGTCTATAGTCCCAGTGATACAGGAACGATAACTTTCGCACCATTTTCTGATTCCAACAGTGTTGCAGCTAGGACTATCCAAAATGGTTGGAGGATGGAGATCGATGTGATAGGCACTCGTTATTTTGATAAGACCGCAGCAATTGGTAGGATGGATGGTGCCAGTGAGGTAGATGATCCGTATGATATTCCTTTACTGCCATCATTAAGTAATTCACTGCGTTTAATGATGGATATTGGAAGCAATGGTATGTATGCGCATAGTTCTGACATGCGTTCAAATGATGAATTCAATGGTGTCTGGAACATGCAGGTTCAAGGGAATGATGAACCAGGTCCGATTAGGATGAGCGTATCATCGATGATAGGGATTTCAATTGATCTAAAGTTTGCCATTATTGATGTACCGAACAGAGATGTCATTATGAACTTTCCTCAGCAAGAATTAATTATTCAAGATAAAATCGAAGATGTTTACGATGTCATCTTGATAGCAGGGGATGAGAGTTATGTTCTTCACATGATCGATGACATCTTAGCAGACATACCACAGGAATATTCTCTTGGACAGAACTATCCCAATCCCTTTAACCCTGTTACCAAGATAGACTTTGCATTACCAAGAACAGGTGACGTATCCCTAGTCATCTATAATCTGATGGGGCAGCAGGTAAGGACCTTGCTTGCTAAAAATATGGATTATGGGTTTCACACGATCACGTGGAATGGCCTTGACCAATTTGGAAGGCCCGTTTCATCAGGGGTCTATTTTTCAGAGTTGAGTGCACGTGGTTTTCGTCAAACCAAGAAAATGTTAATGCTAAAGTGATTAATAGTAAGTCATCACTTTCGATTATTTTTCTTACTTTTTTTGTAGGAACAGGTTTTAGTCCCCAGATTGCATTACCAACATTTCAAGGAGCCCAAGCAAAACAAAATGATGTGATTCCACCAATCATCACCATCACCGCATCTGATGGTTCAAATGCCATTGCTAATAATTCAATAACCAATGATGCAAATATTACCCTTACCTTTACGGCCAATGAAAACATCAGTGGTTTTGCAGTTGGAGATATAGGCGCTATTGGCGGCAGTCTGAGTTCATTTAGTGGAAGTAATGCTACCTACACCTCCACATTTACTCCTTCGAGTGATCGAAATACAGTGATCTACATACCGAAAGAGGTATACACGGATAACAGTAGTAATGATAACCTTAATTCTATTCCATTCTATTGGACATACGATGGGACCCTGCCTCTCTACATTTCAGGCACATACATAATCGCTGATAACAGCAAGGTAAAGATTCGCCTAAGTGAAACTGTATATGACACTGATAGTGGAACCGGTGCTTTGGAGGTAGGAGACTTCACACTGTCAATTTCAGGCGGATCGGCAACACTTGGAAGTACAAACCCAACAGCCATTACAAAGGATAGATCTACTTTTAGTTCGGCAACACTTGACAATAATCTTGGAGGTGCCTTTGGCCTGGAACTTGTGGACTTGGATTTTGATGGAGACATGGATGTTGTAGCAACTGGTATCGATGCGGATGATATTAACTGGTATGAAAATGATGGGTCTGAGAACTTTACTGAGATACTAATCGAGGGTAGTCTTAATGGAGCACTAGGTTTGGCAATTAATGATATTGATGGAGATGGGGACCTTGACATTTTCGCAACCGCGTTTAATGGGGGAAGTGTTGTTTGGTATGAGAAC